>CAXTWQ010000023.1:0-18801 GCA_964248065.1 uncultured Bryobacteraceae bacterium
GCCGGCTTGTCTTGCGACCTGTGCAGTGCGGGTGTGCGGGTTGGGATGTGGCTATATCGGGCCTGGTGTGCCGCCTTCACCACTGATCCCGGCACCGGTCATTAACCTGACCGTGGTCGAGCGTGGAGACAGGCTTGTCACCTCGTTCAACACTCCCGCATTCACGACCGACGCGCTAGGCATCAAGCGTTTTTCGGATATCGATTTACGAATGGGTCCGGACGTGCGCCCGTTTGACTTTGACCGCTGGATCGAGACGGCGCGGCGCTATGAAGTACCGTTGCCGCCGGAAGGTGAAGCGGATGATCCAAGACCAGTAGAGGTTGAAAGAACTTTTCCGGTTTCCGAGTGGCAGGGCAAAACCATTACTGTTGCAGTCCGAACTTCAGTGAAAGGAGAGGGACACTACTCGCAATGGTCGAATCGCATCGTGTTGGAAGTGGTGCCGCCACTGCATCCACCGCATGTCGCAGCGGAAGCAACGGGGAAAGGATACCGCTTAACTTGGGCTGCGGAACGGCCGGGGTTGCATTGGGAGATTTCGCGCACTTCGCCGACTGACAAAAAACCTCTGGACATCGGCACGGCGGAAAGGCCGGAGTACATTGACGGCACCGCGCAATGGGACACACCGTATAAGTACACGGTGGTGGCCCAGCAGGGCCCGAGTGCCGAAAGTCTTCCATCACAGCCGGTTTACGCCAACAGCGAAGACAAGTTTGCGCCATCTATACCGACCGAGGTAAATGCGTTGGCAGGGCCGGACTCAGTAGAGGTAAGCTGGACCCGCAGCCCGGAACCTGATCTAAAAGGTTATCTGGTTTACCGCTCGGTAGATGGTGGTCCGTTTACCGTTGTTAGTGGCGTTATCTCGCTACCGACATTCAGTGACAAGAAAGTGGAGCACTCGCGAACTTACCGCTACGCCATTAGCTCGATCGACACGAAAAACAATGAGAGTGATAAGTCAGATCCGGTCACGGTAGCATTCTGAGTCATCATTCATGTCCGCCTCGGGTAGACCGCCTGACATGGTAGCATCAAGCGATATGAAGCCGAAGCCGGACCAGGGAGTGGTTTTTTGGTTCGCTTCCTGACGACTTGGATCAGCAGCTTTCAAGATTTTGTCCTTCTTGCCGGCCGCGCCTTTCTGAACATCATCAGGCGGCCACACTATTACACTGACGTTCTGTTGCAAATGGATGGCATTGGCTTTGGCAGCATCCCTATCGTTGTTCTAACCGGCTTTTTCAGTGGCGCCATCATTGCCCTGCAGATGTCAAGGGCCCTCAATACATATGGCGCAAGCAGCCAGGTCGGCTCAATCGTTGCATTGACACTAGTTCGCGAGTTGGGTCCGGTGCTCACCGCACTACTGGTAGCTGGACGCAATGCATCGGGTATTGCCAGTGAGCTCGGCTCCATGAAAGTGAGCGAGCAGATTGACGCCATGCGGGCGTTGGGTACCGATCCTATTCAGAAATTGGTAACGCCGCGTCTGATTGCCACTGCTGTTATGCTGCCCTTGCTTACCGTGGTGGCGGACGCGATTGGGTTGATTGGTGCTTACCTGGTGGCTGTGCCACTGTTACATATCATCAGTGCCGGCACTTACTGGACCACTTCCTGGCGCGCGCTGGTACTGAACGATCTTACTCAGGGATTGATGAAGCCTTTTCTTTTCGGGATACTCATTTCCCTCATTGGCTGCTTCTATGGATTGCGTACCTCGGGCGGTACTCAAGGTGTTGGACTAGCAACGACACAAGCAGTTGTAAGTGCGTCTATCTGGATCTTCTTTGTCACTTTCCTTATCGACAAGATATTTGTGAACCTGTAACTTGCTATGGCCGACGACTCTAAACCACTACTCGAGTTCAAGGAAGTGAGCCTGCGCTTCGGTGAGAAGTGGGCATTGAAGAAGATTTCTTTAACCCTGAACCCTGGCGAGACACGCATCATTTTCGGCGCCGCCGGAAGTGGTAAAACAACGCTGCTGAAAGCGGTGATCGGATTGGTGGAAGTGGATGAAGGCCAGATCTGCCTATTCGGGAAAGATATCGCTCAGATGAACGAGCAGGAAATGTACGGACTGCGCGCGCAAGCAGGATTTCTGTTTCAGGAAGGTGGGCTATTCGACTCTCTTACGATTGGTGAAAACGTCGAGTACCCTCTCCTGAACCAGCAACTTTCCGGCTCAGGTGAGTCCGACAACGAGCCGGGAAGACATGAGGGCACCAGCAGCGAAGATCGCGCTAAGAACACCTTGCGGTTCGTTGAACTTGAACATACCTTCCATCAGTTTCCAAGTGAGGTTTCGGGGGGAATGCGTCGTCGGGTAGGTATTGCGCGCGCCATTGTGACCGAACCACCACTGGTGCTGTACGATTCTCCCACGGCGGGGCTGGACCCGATTACGGCGAACACGATTATGGCGTTGGTCGCGAAGGAACGCGATACCCGAAATAGTGCATCTCTGATCGTCACTCACCGCTATCAGGATGGCGAACTGATGTCTAAGTTTCGCTACAATGCCGAGCGCGAGGAGCTTCAACCGCTCGACGAAAAGGACGAGGCCAAGGCCGACCGCCGGACGAAATTCATTGTGATGAAAGACGGGGAGATTGTGTTTTTTGGAACACGACAGGAACTGGAGTCATCCGACGATGACTACTTGAAGAAATTCATTCCGAAAGAAGAGTCGCATGCCGTCTAAGGAGAAAATCAACTTCGCGCAATTGCGCGTGGGCATTCTGGCGATCGTCGCATTGTCCTGCCTGACCCTGATTGTATTTTTGCTCACTGGTAGCTCCAGCTGGTTCAAAAAAGAGGTTCCGCTGCACATGTATACGTCCGATGCGGCGGGCTTGAATTCAGGCTCGCCAGTACGAATCAACGGTATTCAAGCTGGCACGGTGAAAGGTGTTGCGTTATCCGGCGATACCAATCCGCAGAAAGTCATTCGAGTCGATTTTGTAGTGGATGGAGAGATGCAGAAGCAGATTCCAGTTGATTCCATTTCCTCCATCTCATCAGACAATCTGCTCGGCAGTACCAAGTTTCTACAGATCAATAAAGGCATCAAGCCGGACATTATCGCGAGGGATGCCGTTGTGAAATCGGCGGATACTCGGCAATTCGACGCTTTGATTCAGCAGGGTTACGGCGTGCTGGATTCACTGCAAGCCATCTTGGCGAAGGTGCAAGACATTGTGGGCCAAGTGGAAGTGGGTAAGGGAACTATCGGCAAATTGTTGGTAGATGAGACGCTCTACAACAGCCTGCAGGCGACTGTGAACCAAGTACAATTGCTGACCTCGAACCTGAATAGTAAAAAAGGCACGATCGGCGCGCTTATCAATGACGACGCGCTCTACGGAGAGATCCGGACTGTTGTCAGCCGGGTAGATCAGCTGACCAGCGAACTGCAAGCAGGCAAGGGAACTGCAGGTTTGCTACTGAAGGATCCGAAAGTGTACAACGATCTGGACGCCTCGCTTACCCAGATCAACGGCATCGTCACCAAGATCAACAGTGGGCAGGGCACGGCGGGTCAGTTGATCAACGATGGCAAGCTGGCCCAGCAACTCAACTCCGCGGTAGGCAAGCTGAATGTGACGCTGGACAAGGTTAACTCCGGCCAGGGCACCATTGGTCAACTGCTGGTGAACCCGCAGCTATATGAGAGCGCGAACGGCACAACGAGAGAGTTGCATGATCTGCTGCGTGACTTCCGGGCCAACCCGAAAAAGTTTCTATCTATCAAGCTGAAGCTTTTCTAACGTTGAAGCGCCTCATCGTTAACGCGGATGACTTTGGCTTCACACGTGACGTAAACGCCGGCATCATAGAAGCGCACACCAATGGCATTCTCACGGCCACGACGCTGATGGCCAATGGTGAGGCTTTCGACAATGCGGTGCGGCTGGCACAAGAGAATCCAACGCTTGCTATTGGATGTCATCTGGTTCTGGTGCAAGGGCATTCGGTTATTGATGGAGCACCGTTAGCACAGACACTGGGTGAAGTGCTGATACGTTTAGCGCAAAGGCGCTTGAACGTCTATCAGGAGCTGCGGGCACAGATCCAGAAGATACTCGATGCAGGCATTCGTCCCACGCACCTTGATTCACATAAACATACCCACATCGTGCCAGCCATTTTCGGTATCGTAGTCCGACTGGCTCAAGAGTTTTCAATTCCCTACGTGCGTCTGCCGCTGGACCAGACAACGCCTTATGCAGGTTGGGTTTGCGGGCGAGTCGATCCCTTCTACAGAAAGGCAGCGCGCCAGCGGAAAGTGCGCATGACGGACCACTTCCTGGGGTACCGGCTGACCGGCACATTGGACGAAGCTTCACTTGTGAATACGCTGCAGAACTTGAAGGAAGGCACGACAGAGTTCATGTGTCATCCGGGACTGCTTGGGCCTGAGTTGCAAGCAGCGCCTACCCGCTTGAAGGCGTCCCGCTTGCGCGAACTGGAAGCATTAACATCGCCTCGCGTGCGTGCGGTTATGGACGAAGCAGGAGTCCGCTTGGCAACTTTCTATACTCCGGATTCATGACCGAACCGTTGATGACTTTGCCGTCAAAGATCGTCAGGTACACACGCGCGTCTGCGATCTTTGCAGGATCGATGGCAAAGATATCGTCTTTGAGAACGACCAAATCGGCGAGCTTACCGGGTTCAATACTGCCTTTGATTTTCTCGTCGAAGCTCGCGTATGCCGAGCCCATGGTGTACGCGTAAACCGCTTCTGCGACCGAGATCTTCTGCGAAGGCGTCCAGCCATCCGGATGCTTACCGTCCAGCGTTGTGCGAGTGACTGCGCCATAGATGCCCATTAGTGGACTCATCGGCGCAACGTCCCAGTCCGAACCAAAGGCAAGGTGGGCACCGGTATCGAGCAGCGTGCGAAACGCATAGGCGGTTTTGGCTCGCTCGGGACCGATTCGCTTTTCTGCCCAGCGGCCATCGTCCATCAAGTGATAAGGCTGCATGGAAGCGATTACGCCGAGTTGTCCGAAGCGCGGAATATCAGCCGGAATCAAATGTTGTGCATGCTCAATCCGAAACCGGCGATCGCGATTGCCATTGTGCGTGAATGCCCGTTGGTAAAAGCCGAGGATGGTGTTATTAGCCTTGTCACCAATGGCATGAATAGCGACCTGCAGGCCGGCAGCATCGGCAGCCTCGATGTTGGCGTACATCTGCTTTGGGTCACTCAGCTCATCGCTGGGAATGCCGCTGGAATCGGGCGAATCGAGGTACGGCTGAAACAAGAGAGCGGTGGTTGAACCGAGTGAGCCGTCGGCGAAGCCCTTGAGCCCGCCGATATGTAGAGTCACATTGCCGAAGTCAGCCCGGATGCCGATGGCTGCCAGGCGCTGCCATGTTTGCAGAGGCTGCTGTGCCGCAATGCGGACTCTCAGATGATCTTCGGCCAACATTCGCTGGTAAGCGCGAAGGATCGCCGGGGCTGCGGACATATCCTGAACACTCGTGACGCCCTGATCATTGGCGTAGACTTGCGCGGCCTGGATCGCATCCATGATTTGCTGCTCAGAAGGCGGCGGAATGATCCTGTCAACTAGTTGTTGCGCGGCATCTTTCAGAATGCCCGTCGGGTTGCCATCGGAGTCGCGAACAATTACGCCACCCGGTACATCTTTGGTCTGCTTATTGACGCTCGCAAGCTGGAGCGCAAGCGAATTGGCCAGCGACATATGGCCATCGATGCGCTTGATCATGACAGGCGAGTTAAGAGTTACGGGATCAATTAGTTGGCGAGTGGGAAGATGCGGGGGCGTCCAGTTTTCGTGGTCCCAGTTGCCGCCGGTGATCCATTGGCCACGCGGACGTTTTCTAGCGTAAACAGCAAGGGTGTCGCGCATCTCCGCTTCACTCTTGGAATAGCGCAGTTGAGGTCCGGTGAGGTTCGCGCCGCCTGCGTAGAAATGGACATGGGCATCGTTGAAGCCAGGCAACACACGCTTGCCCTCCAGATCAATTACAGCCGTGCCGTCCTGCTTCAGACGACTGATCTCTTCCGTGCTGCCTACGGCTACGATCCGATTGCCGCGAATCGCAACAGCCTCCGCTTCCGGATGTGATGGGTCTACTGTCCAAACTTTCGCGTTTACCAATAGCAGAGTCGGCGCAATTTGGGCAAGCGATGCTCCCGCGCTCAATAGCAGCAGGAGCAGGGATCGCATACCGAGATCAGACGGCGACCGGAACCGGATCGAAACCAACGTATTGCACTTCTTCTTCGAGTGAAAATCCAAAGCGCGCCTGAACCCGTTCCTTTACTTCGTTGATTACCGCAAGCAGGTCCGTCGAGCTACCCGCACCGTCGTTGTAGATCAGATTTGCATGATAGCTCGCAACCTGAATGGCACCGCGCCGCAAACCTTTCACGCCAGCCTGTTCCAGGAACCAGGCAGAGGGCACTTTACCCTCGCGAATCAGCTTTGGAGGAACCTCAGCTTGCACCGATTGGGGCAGATCGGCAAGGAAGACATTCTTGAAAATACTGCCGGCACACTTCATTTCGGGCGGGTACTTTGCATCGCGAACGGCGCGAATTTCCTTGGCAGCCGCTGCGAGCCGGGCGCTATCGGCCTTTACCATCTCAAGTTCGGTTGAAAGGATGAACCACTCCTTGTGCAATTTGAAGATGCTCTCGCGATACCGAAACTGGCAATCGGCGTTTGTGAACGAGCGAACAGTCGAACCATCAGTGAAATGGACTCGCTCAACAACCTCTTGAATGGAATGCCCATAAGCGCCGGCATTGCCATACACAGCTCCACCAACATAGCCGGGAATGCCGGTCATAGTCTCAAGCCCACCTAAGCCGGAGGCGATGGTGCGGTCAACCAGACTTTGCAAGGTTGCGCCCGATTGCGCATGAACCGCCGTGTCATGAACAGAGATGGCAGCGCCGGTGAAGTGAAGGGCAACGCCGTCAAATCCCGCGTCAGAAACGATCAGATTACTCCCGCCACCGATGGCCAAAGAGGGCGCTTGCAGTTCCGTGCAGATTGCCAGAGCTTGGGCAAACGACTCCTCGCTGCTGGTTTGGAGAAAGACTGCTGCCGGGCCGCCGATATCAAAGCGTGTGTAGGGGGCAAGCGGCTCATTTCGCAGCACTCGCACGTCCCGGATGGTTTGGAGGCGGGTTGCAGCCTCCACGAGCACGGCCATTGACTCGATTATAAGTAGAGCCACGCTCGTGTAGGGTGTGTCAAGTGTTTGTTACCATCTGGTGTAAACGGCTATTTGTTCCCCTCCTTGCGTAGCTGATAGAGGTTTTAGTTCATGAAATTCTTTCTCGATTCAGCCAACCTGGAAGAGATTAAACGCGGAGTTGCTCTCGGGATTATTGACGGAGTGACAACCAACCCCAGCCTGATTGCTAAAGAGGGCTATCCGGTAGGCGAACAGATTCGTAAGATTTGTGATCTGATCGATGGCGATATCAGTGCTGCAGTGGTCTCATTGACTGCAGCCGAGATGATAGCTGAGGGACGGCGTCTAGCGCGTATTCATAAGAACGTCGTCGTAAAAGTGCCGATGCTTCCAGAGGGCATTACGGCCGTTGCAGCACTGAAACAAGAAGGCATTCGTACGAATGTGACGTTGTGCTTCAGCGCAGCCCAGGCACTGATCGCAGCAAAAGCAGGCGCCTACATCGTGAGCCCTTTCGTGGGACGCCTGGATGACATCGGGGCCAACGGCCTCGGTCTGATTCAAGACATCATGACCATCTACGGCAATTACGGGTTTAAGACTCAGGTGCTAGCGGCTTCGTTGCGCGGCAGTTTGCACGTGATTGAGGTTGCCAAAATGGGAGCGCACATTGCCACGCTGCCGTACCAGGTTCTGCAAACCATGTTTGGGCATCCGCTAACCGACAAGGGTCTGCAACAGTTCCTGAAGGACCATAACCAGAGCCTTGCCGTTAGTGAACTGGTCTCGCAGTAAGTTCGCGCGTTCTTGAACGCTCTTGCACCTGGAGAGCATCTGTAAGTTCAGAACCTGTATGGCGAGTAAGTCGAAATCCGATCCAAAAACCTATACCAATCCGGAACTGCGCGAGAAGATCAAAGCTGAAATACTAGCGGGCGATAAAGGTGGCAAGCCCGGGCAGTGGAGTGCCCGGAAGGCGCAGATGGTGGCCCACGAGTACGAAAGAGAGGGCGGCGGATATAAGCAACCACCTGATGAGAAACAGCAGAGCCTGAAAGAGTGGGGCGACGAGCATTGGACGACTGCTGACGGCAAACCCGCCGTGCGTGAGGACGGTAGGACCGCCCGTTATCTTCCAGAGGAAGCGTGGGCCAAGCTGACTCCTGAGCAGAAGCGCGCGACCAATCGAAAGAAGCTGGAAGGTTCCGAACATGGTGAGCAGTTTGTGAGCAATACAGCCGCGGCGGCGCGCGCGCGCAAGCAGGCTACTCAGCATGTGGCAGCAAGGAAGAAGCCGGCAGTCAAGAAGACCACAGCTAAAAAGGTTGTTGCTAAGAAGACTGCAACAAAGAAAGCTATTGCGGGCAAGAGATGAGCCTGCGCATTGGCTTCCCTGTTACCGTGATCGGGCAAGCCGGCCTGAAAAGCAGCGATACCCGGCGCTGGCAGTCGAATCCGCATCTGAAGACTTCGCTGGAGTACCTTCATCGTGTCTTCGATTACCTCGAAGCGAACCAGATCTCGATGTACCGCATGGCCTCGGATCTTGCTCCCTACGCGACCCATCCGGATATGCCCCAATTTCACGGGCAACTCAAAGAGAGCCGAGCAGAGTTAAAAGCAATCGGGGAACGAGCGCGCACCATGGATCTGCGGCTCTCATTCCATCCGTCGCAATATATTGTCCTGAACAGCCCCGATGCCGACCTGCGGGAACGAAGCGTTTGGGATCTGAGGGTGCAAGGGGAAATTCTCGACCGCATGGAGCTAGGTCCGGAAGCGGTGATGGTGATCCACGCTGGCGGAGCGTATGGCGACTTGCGTAGCGGTATCGATCGTTGGTGCAGCACTTGGGAGAAGATGCCGCAAGCAGTCAGAGATCGTCTGGTATTGGAGCACGATGATATTCGCTACAGTGCTTCTGATGTGCTCGCAATTCACCAGCGTACAGGCGTTCGGCTGATCTTTGATATTCAGCACTTCTGGTGCTTAAATCCGGAAGGTTTGGAATTGGAGCCGACCCTGCGCCGCTTTCTGCAAACCTGGCCCGCCGGTGTTCGTCCCAAGATTCACTATTCTTCGCCTCGAACGGAGATGCGTGAAGTGAAACGCAAAAATCCAAAAACAGGGCGTAAGAAGGCGGTTCTGCTGCAGCCGATCTGGACCGGTCACGCCGACTTCGTTCACCCTTTCGACTTCATCAACTTCTTCCGCGCTCATTCTGATCTGGAAGCCGACGTCATGCTTGAGGCTAAAGCAAAAGATCTGGCACTGCTGCGTTTACGCCATGACCTGGCTCGGTACGCGCCAGATCTGGCACTGCGCTTCGGTTTACAAGTTGCCAGTGAACTTGCCCATACAAAAGATGACGAGATTGAGATTGACGCTGAGCAGATGCAGGCTGCCGCTAGTTAGCCCAACTAGCTTTGCTCTTCAACCAGGTCGGCGAAAAGCCGCGACAAGGAAACCGAAAGATCCGGGTCAGCCGTGGTTAGCTGATCCCGAACCTGCTGGACTTCAGCCTTGGTGTATGTCCAAGCGGTTCGCTCCTGCGGATCTACTACCCAAACGTACTCTACGCCAAAAGCTAAGTAGTCGGTTACTTTTTCCTCAATTTGAGACATTCGATCCTCGGGCGAGAGGATCTCTATGCAGAGCATAGGCGGTGTTGTGAGTACTCGCTCTGGCTTTTGTGTTCTCCGCATGACGAGCAGATCCGGAACGCGGTAGCGCCTCGCACTGAGCATCATTCGCAACTCGGGTTTGATTCGAATTTGTCCGACGTCTGGGCTTTCTAACAGATATCGGAGTAGAAGAGCCTGCACCGTCGAGTGATCATATTCGCCCCCGTTGCGATCTACAACGACCCCGTCAACATAATCGCAATCGGGCTCGTAAATTGTTCGTAGGTACTCATCAACCGGAGTGAGCGGAAGTGAAGCCATAAAGCAATTGCTTCAGCGATCAAACCGCAAACAGATCTTCCCAAAGTGACTCTGGCTTTCCATGTACTTAAGAGCTTCTTTATACTCGGTCCAATGAAAAGTCTTGTCGATCACGGGTTTCAGCCTGTGCAAACTCATGGCCCTATTCAAGCGCTGAAACATAGCGCGCGAGCCACCATAGATGCCCTGAACGCGCAGGCTGTTCATCAATAAAGCTCGTGGGGATACAGTGGTTTCGGCCCCGGACAGAACGCCGATCACGCTGACGGTTCCAGCCATGCGCACTGCCCGTAGTGAGCGCGCGATGGTATCGCTTCCACCAACCTCGACGACGTGATCGACGCCAACACCGCCGGTGAGAGCCCGAGCCGCTTTGTCCCACTCAGGCTGGGTTTTGTAATTGATCGTCTCATCAGCGCCCATGTCCCGCACGCGAGCAAGCTTGGCATCGCTGCTGGAAGTAACGATTGTTCGCAAGCCCGCCATGTGAGCAAGCTGAAGAGCAAAAACCGAAACACCTCCAGTGCCTTGAATCAGCACCGAGGCTCCCGGTGCAGGGCGGTTGTGCTCGAAGAGCGCATGCCATGCTGTTACTGCGGCACAGGGCAGGGCCGCCGATTCTTCATCGCTCAAATGGTCGGGTGTTTGAACCAAGCCGTTGGCATCGAAAACCATGCGCTCACGCAGGACTCCATCGATAGCACCACCCAGGGCAGAAGCAGTCTTCTCAGCTGAAACATCGCCCTCTAACCAGCTTTGGAAAAAGCAGCCGGTCACGCGGTCGCCAACCGACCATGCTGTCACGCCCTCGCCGACCTGTTCAACGACCCCGGCGCCATCGGACAACGGCACAAGAGGTCGCCGCATTTTCGGATTATAGGTGCCTTTTACCACCAGTAAGTCACGATAATTTAGCGAAGCCGCAGTCATGCGAACCAGCACCTGGCCAAGACCGGGCGGCTTCAACTCATGCTCAGTCAGCATAAGATTATCGATGCCAAACTCCTGAATCTCAAACGCTCTCATGCCGCTCCTGCGTGAAGGCGATCAACTCATCCAGCTTTCGTTGAGCTGCGCCTGTTTCGATAGCTTCGATAGCCGCCTCTGTTGCCGCTGGAAGGTCGACGGCTTTTCCGGCAATCAGGAGAGACGCGGCCGTATTCACGACAACGATATCGCGCTGCGGCCCGGGCTCGCCAGCTAATACAGATCGAATAATGGCAGCATTGGTTTCCGGATTGCCACCAGTCAGGTCAGTCAACTCCGCAACCGGAACATTGAAGTCGGCTGGCGACCAAACACCTTTTTGCACCGTTCGACCTGCAACCTGAAACACCGTAGTGTTAGTTGTCGTAGTGATCTCGTCCAACCCATCAGCACCGTGGACAACAAAGGCTCGTTCGGTACCGAGTCGGGCCGATGCTTGCGCCAACAGTTCAGCGGCTCGAACTGAGTAGGCGCCAATGAGTTGCACGCTCGCCCGCACCGGGTTGGTTAGAGGACCAAGCAAATTGAAGACGGTGCGGCCCCCGAGCATCTGGCGCGCAGCCACTACGTGCCGCATAGCAGGATGGATTGCCGGGGCAAATAGAAACCCAAGTCCCACGGTTTGGATGCAGTCTCGTACTTGCGCATTGGTCAGGCTGATGGAGACGCCAAGCTGTTCCAGCACATCGGCGCTTCCGCATTGGCTTGAGATCTTGCGGTTGCCATGCTTGGCCACCCGCACACCAGCTGCGGCCACGACGAACGCGGTGGCAGTGGAGACATTGAAGGTATTCGTACCATCGCCGCCCGTACCGCAGGTGTCAATGATAGGACCGTCTGCAACCTCAAGCTCCAACGGCTCGCTCAGCTCACGAATTGCAGTTGCAAAACCAACGATCTCCCCTAAGGTCTCGCCTTTCCGACGCAGGTAATCGAGAACAGCCGCGATGTCTTCAGGCTGCATTTCGCCCGAAAGCATCCGGTGCATCAGACCGTGCGCTTCCGTTTGCGTCAGGTGAGCGGAGTGGCGAAACGGAAGGTACGACGTAGACACACCCCTTCCTTGCGTTGACGGTTGTTCAGAGACTGCGACTTCAGAAATCATTTATTGTTTCGATACCAGCGCCACACCACCCAGCAAAGCCACGTATGCGACTACCACGCTACCCACCAGATATCCCAGAGCCAACCAGTGACTGCCACCCCGCATGGCCAGATACGTGTCGAACTCAAAGCTCGAAAAGGTCGTGTATCCACCCAGGAACCCGGTTACAGCAATTAGTTGCCAGTATTGGGGCAGGCGCAACCGTTGAGCAAACAAAGTCATCAGGATGCCGATTGCGAAAGAACCGGTCACATTCACAAAAAAGGTACCGGCAGCAAAGCTCCAATTTGGAAAAGTCTGTACAAAAGCTCTTGTCACAAGATAACGTGTGAGCGATCCAACAGCTCCACCAGCCAGCACACAGAGGTAACGATCCCACATGACAGGACTCCTCTATTGTGACTTAGCCACGTGCGCTTGAATGGCGAAACAGTTACCCATCCAAAGCAGTTGCAAGCGACTCGGTGGCTGGAGGTTCAGGTTCGCTTTTCGTTTTAGGTTCAGCTAATCTCTGTCCTGACCGGTTAGAAACTCGTTTCAACTCGGCCCTGCCAAACCTCATCCCGAGATCGCGCAACGTTGAGCCATTAGCGCATCCGGTTCGGCAAGCCAACCGATATCCGGTGAGACTTGCTCGGGTTCCTCTACTAACCACTCCAACCGGTGTGAAATCCAAGCGCGCGATAACAAGCGAATGGTCCAATGCATTGGAGGCCAAGGCTCGCGCAAACATCCGGTATATGGCGGTTCTGCCGCTTTTTTGAAGGCTTGGAGCCTTCCACAGTGACCACGCACCTGTCGGGAGGCTGGGCGAGAGCATAAGCAATCAGGAACGGATCGCGGCCGATCTCTTCGACCTCACCATCTGTAAGGTCGGTGGCGTAACCATTCGTGATGACGTGCTGCACCAGTGCAATATCGACTTCCTCATCGAGTAACAACGCCTGCTCGATTTCAGTCTGTTTAAGCCAGTGGTACAGCGGATCGTTTTCGGTGTTGCCAAGCTTCATCTCCTCAAAGATTTCTAGCGGGATTTTTATATTCCCGGCTTCGCCCTGGTGCCGAAGCCACGGCGAGAATTGTGGCACAGTGTCGAATGCGTAATAGCTGTCTCTCGCGGTAATCAGAGTGTTGGCGTCTAACAGGCGAAGCAACTAACGGCTCCTCTGCGGTTGTGAGCCCTGGAGGAGGGGATCGACATTCCGTGGCTTCACGCCGAGTACTTGCCCGGCCTTCGTATGCGTGATTGCGCCTTCGCCGAGCGAACGCCGGACGACATCAAGTAAAAGATTACCCAAGCGGTGCCGTCTGACCACGTAGTAGCTCGGCGCACCGCCGGATTCGGCGGTGTACTTGCCTCGCGCGCTTGGCTGGCCAGCCAGTCTTGCCGGAACTGGTCGGTCAGCCGTCGCCATGTCGCCTCGCCAATGATTTCCGATTTGTACAACCTGTAGGCCACCATCGACCGGCTCAGCTTGGCGAGCGCGGCGAATTTCCCTATGCTCTCAAGGGCGCTGTCGAAAGACATCGTTCGCAACGTTGCAAGGTTCTCTTTGATCTCGGCCGCCGACAGAAGAATTTCGCCGGCCACGTCGTTGCAGTATTTTTCGAGCTGCGCTTCGATGGTGGCTCCGCTCACACCGGTAGCGCCAAGCCACAGATGGGTGACTTCATGCAAAGCTGTGAAAGACCAAGCCGCGTGCGTGTCCTGATCGTTGACGACGATAAAAGGCGCGACAGGATCGGCAATGGCGAAGCCACGAAAAATATCGACGTCGATATTGGTGTGATGGCTGCCGAGATTGCCAAGCGCTAGGACGTAAACACCAGCATCCTCGATCTTGCGGCGCAAGTAGGCAAAGGCATCCTCGACCGTGGCTTGCCGCCGAAACTCCGGTAAGGAAAATTGAAGGCGTTGCTCGATGTCGCGCGCCAGTGCTTCCGGCGGGCGCTGCATGTTGGCGGAGCCGACAAAATCAATCGGTTCTTCATCCTCTTCGACGAGCGAATGCACGATGCTCTGCCGCGCGCGCAAGTCGCGGATCAGCGTATCGAGGACGGGATTGTAGAGAGGCGGCGGTGCGCCGGGTACGGTTCTAAAATCATTGCCACGGTCGCCGGTGCGAGGCGGCTCGGGGAGATAAAACACGAGCAGAGATCGGCGGTAAAGCTTTGCCATGCGCTGCACAACGCTGCGCGTCGGTTCTTCCTCGCCGGTCTCGATGGCGGCGAGACGCGCGGCGGCCGTCCGGTTTCGGGTATCCTTGAATTCGAGCGCCTGCGCTGCGTCTTTGACGGACAATCCGGCCTTCTCTCTCGCCCACGTGAATATGGCTGGATTGAGCGGCATGTCCTCAGCCCCACATCCGCTCGACGAGCTGGCCCTTCTCTGCGCCCATGATGTCGGCATAGATCAGATGGTTGAAAGCTGGGCGTGGCTAAGAAGCTGCTGCAATGTATTTAATGGCACGCCTGATGTCACGGCTTTGATGCCGAAGCCATGGCGCAGCCCTTTGGGCGTCGCATGAGCGCCCTCGATCTCCGCGGCCCGCATGACAGAGCAGATATGCCGCCAGACATTATTGCGGGGGAAACCCCATAACTGAACATCTTGGCCCCGGCCCGTGGGAAGACCCCAGACTTTGTCAGGCGAGGCATTGACCGTAATCTCGAGCGCGGCTTTGACGGAAGCATTCTCTTGAATGTTTCCGCCACGCGCCAGTCGATTGAGATGGTCTTTTGGCGCACTCATAGCGAACATTTGGAGCATTATCAAAATCAGAGGATTCATCAGTTCTCTTTAGCTGCAGTCAGGAAGATACCGCATTGACTTCCGTTTAGTTTCGTTCGGCCTTGCTCAAGTGACCTTGGGATTCGTTCGGTAGCCATACCAAAAATGCTTTCATCGTCGCATGAGGCTTGCCGGGACACGTTTTCCGCTACCCTAGTGGGCGAGGATTTCTCCACGTGCTTGTAGTGATGAAGGCGCAGGCCGGGTCTGCCGAGATCGCGCGGGTTTGCGAACGGATTGAGTTGCTCGGCTTTCAGCCGCATATTATTCCCGGCGAGGTTCGGACGGCTATCGGCATCACTGGCAACAGCGGTCCGATTGATACCGCTGAGTTCGAAGGCATGGCCGGAGTTGCCGAAGCGATTCGCGTGTCCAAAGCCTACAAACTAGTCAGCCGCGAAACCAAGCCTGAGAACACGGTCGTTCATGTACATGGCATCCCAGTGGGCGGGGCGGAGATTGGCTTCTGCGGCGGGCCTTGCGCGGTGGAGAGCCGGGATCAAATTCTCGAATCGGCACGTGCGGTGAAAGCAGGGGGCGGACAGCTTCTTCGGGGCGGTGCCTATAAACCGCGCACGTCTCCTTATAGCTTTCAGGGTTTGGGCGAGGAAGGATTGCGATATCTGGCAGAGGCTCGCGAGGAAACGGGCCTTGGCATTGTCACCGAGGCTGTTGATATCGAGACCTTTGATCTGGTAGAGCGCTATGCCGATTGCGTACAAATTGGCGCACGTAACATGCAGAACTTTTCTCTGCTGCGGAGAGCCGGACGATCACGGAAGCCGATTCTACTCAAGCGTGGAATGTCGTCGACACTCGAGGAATTCTTGATGGCTGCCGAGTACATTCTTGCCGAGGGCAACTACAACGTGATTCTGTGCGAACGCGGAGTGCGGACCTTTGCTGACCATACGCGCAATACGTTGGATCTAAGTGTTGTTCCTGCCGTGCAGGCGCTGAGTCACCTGCCCATTATCGTGGATCCAAGCCATGGCACGGGCAAGCGCGATAAGGTAGCGCCCATGTCGCTGGCAGCCATCGCAGCCGGAGCAAACGGCCTGATTGTTGAAGTGCATCCAACGCCTGAGCGCGCCTTGTCAGATGGCTATCAGTCGCTTGACCCAAAGCAGTTTGCAGAGATGGCTGATGATTGCCGGGCGCTGGCCGGATTGTTGGCGAGCCGCCGACATGTGCTGACGCACGTCTGACAGCGTACCCTCGCAAGCTACACTAGCGGTTGGCTTGGCAACCTTAAGGCAGCCAAACGAGACTATGAAGATTCATGAGTACCAGGCTAAGTCGATCCTGGCCAAGTACGGCGTTCCGGTACCGCGTGGCGAAGTCGCCTACACGGTAGAAGAAGCCGAAGTAGCTGCTCGAACGCTGGGCGGTAGCGTGGTAGTGAAGGCGCAGATTCATGCTGGCGGCCGAGGCAAAGGTGGCGGCGTAAAGGTCGCCAAGAACCTGGCCGAAGCCGGGGAGTTGGCCAAGAAAATTCTCGGCATGACTTTGGTGACGCACCAGACTGGACCCGAGGGCCGCGTTGTTCAGCGATTATTGATTGAAGAGACGCTTCCAATTGAGCGCGAGTTGTACCTGGGCATTGTGCTTGATCGCGCGACCGGGCGGAACGTTTTCATGGCGTCCAAAGAGGGTGGCATGGATATTGAAGAGGTCGCCGCGAATACCCCTGAGCTGATCCTGCGCGAAGAACTGATTCCGGGCCAGACCTTGCAGCCGTTTCAAGCGCGCAAGCTTGCCTTCGGAATGGGCATTCCTAACGCAAGCGTGAATGCTGCTGCGGCGGCTATGACGGCGCTCTCGAAAGCCTATGACGCCATTGACGGTTCATTGGCGGAGATCAATCCGTTCATCCTGACCAGCGATGGCAAAGTCTATGCGCTCGATGCCAAGATGGCCATCGATGACAATGCCATGTACCGGCACAAGGATCTGGTGGAACTGCGCGATCTGAATGAAGAGGATCCGCTGGAGGTGGAAGCTTCGCGCTTTTCCCTGAACTACATCAAGCTGGATGGCAACATCGCCTGCATGGTGAACGGCGCTGGGCTAGCTATGGCGACCATGGACATCATCAAGTATGCGGGCGGACAACCTGCGAATTTCCTGGATGTTGGGGGCGGAGCTAACGCCGAGCAGATCAAGAATGCCTTTCGCATACTGCTGTCCGATGCAAGCGTTAAGGCAGTTTTGATTAATATATTCGGCGGCATTTTGCGCTGCGATGTGCTGGCAAGCGGCGTGGTTTCGGCTGCGCGCGAACTGGGTATCACCATTCCCGTTGTGGTGCGCATGGAAGGCACCAATGTGGAGTTAGGACAGAAAATCTTGACCGAATCAGGATTCAACTTTACCGTTGCTGATGGCATGAAGGACGCGGCAGAAAAAGTGGTTGCACTCGCACAATGAGCGTACTCGTAAACAAACAGACCAAGGTCTTGTTCCAGGGCTTTACAGGCCGCGAAGGAACCTTTCATGCCGAACAGGCAATCAAGTACGGCACGCAGGTAGTTGGCGGAACAACCCCGGGTAAAGGTGGACAGACCCATCTGGACTTGCCCGTATTCAACTCGGTGGAGCAAGGCGTGAAGGCGACCGGCGCGAATGCATCGGTGATTTTTGTTCCGCCTCCGTTTGCTGCCGACGCAATCATGGAGGCCGCTGATGCGGGGCTGCCGCTGGTGGTTTGTATCACGGAAGGCATTCCAGTGAATGACATGGTCCGAGTCTGGGCCTACCTTCAAACTAAGCCGGCAACCAGGCTGATTGGGCCGAATTGCCCGGGAGTGATAACGCCGGGCGAGTGCAAGATCGGCATCATGCCTGGGCACATTCATAAGCCAGGGAATGTCGGCATTGTTTCGCGCTCCGGCACTTTGACCTATGAGGCAGTCGGCCAATTGACAAAGCTGGGCATCGGGCAATCAACCTGCATCGGCATTGGCGGTGACCCGATTATCGGCACGAGTTTCACCGACGCGATTACGCTTTTCAACAATGATCCTGATACTCACGCCATCATCATGATCGGGGAAATTGGAGGCAGCGCAGAAGAGATGGCTGCCGAGTACGTAAAGGCGCATGTGCGAAAGCCGGTGGTGGGCTTCATCGCTGGCCAGACAGCCCCAACCGGGCGCAGGATGGGTCACGCAGGAGCGATTATTTCCGGTGCTTCCGGTAAAGCGGAGAATAAACTTGCCGCTATGGAAGAGGCAGGCATCATTGTTTGTCCCTCGCCGGCAGTGCTGGGCGAGAAAATGCAGCAGGCGCTTGCCAGCTCGACACGTTAGAAATACGGAGAATTATGAGTTTGGAACGCACGTTTGGAATGATCAAGCCCGACGCAGTGGCAAAGGGACATTTGGGGAAGATCCTTTCCTTTATTGAAGAGAACGGATTTCGCGTTGTGGCGCTTAAGACGAAACGAATCTCACGGCATGAAGCAGAGGCTTTCTATGCAGTTCACAAAGAACGTCCGTTCTTCGGTGGACTTGTGACTTTTATGACCGAAGGTCCAGCGGTTGTAATGGTATTGGAACGGGAAGGTGCAGTGTCGAAGTGGCGAGAGATTATGGGCGCCACCAATCCGGCTAGTGCAGCAGATGGCACCATCCGTAAACGGTTTGCTGAAAGCATCGAGCGCAATTCAGTGCACGGTTCGGACGCTCCTGAAACAGCTGCTCAGGAGATTCCGTTTTTCTTTAGCCAATCAGAACTCAACTAAGACAGGTACGGCTAAATGCAGAAAGGGGGGG
>CAXTWQ010000023.1:18811-55236 GCA_964248065.1 uncultured Bryobacteraceae bacterium
CCACCCGGGCCGCCCCTCGGCCCCCCCCTTTCTCGTGAAAACAGTAAAGCGGACTACGCCACCCGTGGCTCCAACGCAGAAATCTCGAAAGTACTGGCCAATGCCTTTTTGGTTTTCTCCGCCAGATTTCGCAATTTTGCCTGCTTGGGACGGCTCAGACGACGCTCTACGCTACGGCGGGCCCGAAGGAGGCGGATACGAACGGCGGTTTCAGACCAGCCGTGCTGACGGGCAATCTCTTGTACCTTGTAGCCTTCAATGTAGTGCCCTTCCAAAACCACGCGATCATTCGGCTTGCAATCGCCTAGGATTCGCTTCACGTCAATGGCGGCAACGTTCATCCGGGGTGGCGCCTGCAATTCCGGCAAGGTCTGTGTCTGGGGTTCACGGCGTAAGTAGGTGCGGTGAATATTCAGAGCAATACTGTTGGTCCACGTAAGAACCAGGTTTGGATCACGGAGCTGTTCGCGTCGTTCCCAACCCTTTGCCCATGCAGCTTGTGCGGTATCGAGCGCAGCATCGTAAGATAAGCCGCGCGACACTAAAAATCGCACCGTGAGGTTGAATCCCTTTTGATATGCCTTACCGTAATCTTCGTTTGTCATTATCCACCGATCCTAAAAGTTCTTTTCAAGCTTAGAAACTGCCAAAGCTGCGAGTGGGGCGATTTTCTTTCGATCAGCTTCCCGAACTACTTCGCAACCGTCTCGATTGCATATGCAGTTCTTATGCCATGGGATTTGTCTTAGAACCTTATTCGTTGGTGGTATGACCTGCTTGCAGCCTTTTCAGCAACTTACCGCGAAATAAGTGCTCCGGAAGGCGAGGAGGAAGGTCATTCCATAGCCGGTACTTATGCGCCAGGGTGCAAATTTTGCCTTGAACCGCACCAATTGCACGAAACCTTTTCAGACTGGAACTACTGCGGGCTGAGTATTTCTGGCAGGTTCATGGCAACCCCCGGATACTGCATTCGATTAGAGAGTGGAGGAAGTTGTACCGGGCTTTGAAACAGGTGTCTCTGTCTTTTCGGGTTCCTCACTAGCAGCTTTCATGCTGTCTCTAAAGGAGCGGATTCCCTTGCCAAGACCCTGGCCCAACTCAGGAAGTTTTTTCGGTCCAAACACAAATAAACACACGGCGAGAATGATGAGCAAGTGCTGGGGCTGGAGTAAACCTTCAATCATGTTAAGAGTATATATGAAAAAAGCGCCTATGGCCGATTGACAACCAACACCGGTTGTGATCTTGACATGGACCAGAGCCTCGGGTATAGTTCTGAAGTACTGAACTATCAACGAGTTGAGGCCTGCAGTACGGGGAATAGGAACGGCAAATGACGGGGTCGTTTGACAATTTTGTGGAACTGTCGGATGCCGCTGACAATGCGGACTACCAGGCATTCCTGGACGATTACAGCAGTCACTTCAAAACAGCGAACCGCGAAGTCCTGCAAGGGCGTGTTCTCACCGTCTCGTACAAAGAAGTCATCGTTTATATAGGGCGTAAAATTGAAGGCCTGGTTCCTGCCTCTCAATTCACTCATCACGACGGTAAACCGAATGTAAAGCCGAACGACATGATTGAGGTCATGTTCGATCGCAGCGGCGATCAGGTGGAAGGATACATTCTTCTTTCGTACGAGAAGGCCCATCAAATTCATATTTGGGAGAACCTTGAGCGTGCGGCGACAGACGGAACATCTGTACAGGGGCGAGTACTCAATAGAGTTAAGGGCGGACTGGCCGTCGACATCGGCGTGATTGCGTTTCTGCCTTCATCTCAAATTGAGATGCGCCCGTTGCATAACCTGGACAGCTACATTGGCCGCGAAATCGATGTTCGTGTTCTCAAGCTAAATAAGAGGCGCGGCAACGCAGTCGTTTCGCACCGCGTGCTGGTTGAGAAAGAACATGTCGCACGCAAATCAGAGGCCTTGGCAAAGCTGCACGAAGGCGCCGAGGTTGCCGGCGTTGTAAAGAATTTGACCGACTATGGCGCCTTCGTCGATCTCGGCGGCATTGACGGATTGCTGCACGTCAGTGACTTAAGTTATGGCAATGTAGTTCATCCTTCGTCTGTTATTCAGGTCGGCGATGAAATTGTCGTTAAGGTGCTGAAATTCGACCGGGAAAAGGAGCGGATCTCACTCGGGTTGAAGCAGATGCATCCCGATCCCTGGCTCGACATTGAAGCGCGCTATCCATTGCAGAGCCGGGTAGCTGGGCGAGTGGTCAGCGTTACCGACTACGGTGCGTTTGTTGAATTAGAGCCGGGCGTTGAGGGGTTGATTCACATTTCCGAGATGACCTGGAGTCGCCGGATGAAGCACCCTGCCAAGATTGTGAAGATCGGCGACGAGGTAGAGGCGATTGTGCTGGATATTAAGCCGCGTGATCGCCGCATTTCGCTGGGCATCAAGCAATTGGAGGCAGATCCGTGGACCACTGTGGCAGAGCGGTACAGCATTGGCTCGGTGGTGGAAGGCCGCGTGCGAAAGCTGTCAGAGTTCGGTGCCTTCATTGAAATCGAGGAAGGCGTCGATGGACTCGTTCATATTTCGGACATGTCCTGGACCGCGCACGTAAAGCACCCTTCAGAGGTGGTTAAGAAGGGTCAAATCGTGCAGTCGGTGATCCTGAATATCGATGCTCCCAGCCGCCGGCTTTCTCTTGGCATCAAACAGCTGCAGCCCGATGCATGGGAGACGTTCTTTCGAGCAAATCAAATCGGAAACATCGTTCGGGGGCGCGTCACGCGAGCGGCGGCGTTTGGAGTGTTTGTAGAATTAATGCCCGGTGTGGAAGGGCTTTGCCATCGAACTGAGATTGTCGAAGCTGCGCGCACAGGCGGCCCCCGAAGTCAGGATGGAGAAGAGCCTGCTCTTCCCATTGGCGAAGAATACGACTTTAAAGTGATAAAGCTGAATGAAGGCCAGAAAAGAATTGGACTGAGCCAGCGTGCTATTTCAGCTGATGATGAACAGCATCGCATGCAAGATTACAAACGCCAGGCTGCAGCCGCGTCGTCGAGCGTCGGTCATGCCATCCGCCAACTTCAATGGGAAGAGAAGGACGGAGAAGAATGAGAAACAGCCATGACGAAAGCTGAGCTGATCGAAGAGGTTTCAAAGGTCGTCGAGATGACCCGGAAAGATTCCGAGACGATTGTTGAGACTATTTTCGACAGCATCGTGAACAGCTTGCACAAGGGCGAGAAGATTGAGATTCGCGGGTTTGGTAGTTTCCGGACCCGCCAGCGCCAGCCCCGAGTGGGCCGAAACCCCAAGACCGGTTCGCGCGTGGAAGTACCCTCTAAGCGCATCCCGTTCTTCAAACCAAGTAAGGAGTTACGAGATTTGGTGAATGGCAGGTCTGCGGGTGAAACGCCGGACGCCCTCGATTCACCAGAACCATCGCTGGTTTCTGTAAGTGAACGCAGAGACGGAAAACCTTCCGGAACCTGACGGAACCGCTCGGGGAATGTCGCATCTATGGACGCCCTGGCGTTCCACTTACATGAAAGCGAAGAACGAGAACCCTGGCTGCATCTTCTGTGACGCTGCTGCGGGTCAGGATGATAGCGCAACCTTAGTTCTGTTTCGTGCTGAGTTCTGCTTTCTTATTCTGAACCGCTATCCCTATACGAGCGGGCATCTGATGATTGCTCCGTATCAGCACTCATCGCAGCTCACCGGGATTTCTGAAGAAGCTGCGCTTGAGATGATGCGAATGGCGAGGCTGAGTGAGACGGCAATCGAGAACAGCTATCGGCCGGACGGATTGAATTTGGGGATGAATTTAGGAGAAGCTGCCGGTGCCGGGATCGCGCTGCACATTCACTTGCATGTTCTGCCCCGTTGGAAGGGCGATGCGAATTTCATGAGCACAGTAGGAGACACACGGATTATTCCCGAGTCTCTGGACGATACTTATCGCAAGCTGCAAAGTGAGCTGGCCCGGCTGGCAGCGTAAACGAACAGAGACGCTACTAGTGACTCTAACCAGGCATTGAAATAGAAGGCTTCCGCTGAGCAAGTTCCATGGAGGCTCGGTCTTAGTATGACGACGAGTCGAGTTGATCATTTGGGCTAGTCAGAAAGGGCGTTATGGTTCAAGGATCTAGCCGCAACTGCGTAGCGGACCCCAGCTTATCTATTCTCCGTACCGCCCTCAAGAGCTTGAATGCGTTGCTCATGCAACTCAAGAACGCGTACTAAGGTCCGAAACCGCTCATTTGTGGTCTCATTCATCTCTCGCACAGTATCCCTGAGGTCTGAAACAGAGGCGTGCAGTTCTTGGCTGGAGACATGTAGGGACTCCAAGTTGTTTCCGATCCACTCAAACCGCTCATCGATAGACATGGCTTAATTTTAGACCGCAAAGCGGGGCAAGTCAGCAGTGCCGGAGATGGTCGCCATCGCCTTGGCCGCTCCTGACCCAATACCCATCCATTCCGTCATGCCCGACGTTAATTAAACATCACTTTACTTCCGTGTAATGTTTGCTCTTTTCTGGAGTACCGTATGCAGCTTTGCGGCGATACTTACAAGCGGCTGAACCTCATCGACAGCGCCACGCTGGATAGCCTCGCGCGGCATTCCGAAAACTACGCAACTGGCCTCATCCTGCGCGATCGTGTGAGCTCCGGCTTTTTTCATGGCCAGTAAACCGTCGGCGCCATCTGCACCCATGCCGGTCAGAATCACACCAATCGCGTTCGAACCGGCTACCCGGGCAACAGAATGGAAAAGCACATCCACGGAGGGCCGTTGATAGCAAACTTGCGGACCGTCTTTCACCCCTACCGAATAGGCATTCCCATTGCGTTGCAGGATCATGTGTTTGTCCCCCGGAGCAAGCGCTACCTGGCCGGGCAAGAGCGGCTGGCCATCCTCAGCTTCCTTCACCGAGAGCTTGCAAAGCTGGTTCAAGCGCTCGGCGAAGGCGCGCGAAAACACCGCAGGAATATGTTGAGTAATCACGATAGGAGGCATGTCGGCGGGGAGCTGTAACAGCACCTCTTGCAGAGCTGACACGCCGCCAGTCGAGGCACCCAGGGCCACCACCGTTGAATTGTTGAATTTTGCGGGAAGCAGGGGCGCTGTTGGCGCGTTTACCTTCGCCGTCGAAGGTGGTTGTGCAGCAGCCGGACGCGCTGATACTGAGCCTTGCGCGGCTACACGAATTTTGCCGGCCAAAGTTCCCCGAAGCTCGCCAACAGAGTAGGGGCCCGAAGGCTTCGCCAGAACCTCCATAGCGCCGATACGCAACGCCTCCACGGCGATATTGCACGAACTCTGAGCAAGCGAGCTGATAATTACCACCGGCAATGGATGGTACTGCATGAGCTTACTTAAGAAAGTGAGGCCGTCCATGCGCGGCATCTCGATATCCAGCGTAAGGACATCCGGACGCAAGGCAAGAATCTTATCTCGTGCAATGTACGGATCCGGAGCCGTACCGATCACTTCAATATCTTTTTCGTCCGCCAAGGAATCAACCAGGATCTTTCGGACAATGGCCGAATCATCGACTACCAGCACCTTAATCTTTCGGTCCGTTATCATGCGCTTCGCGAGAATCTAAGCGATCCTCAATCCTCCGATTTCTGTCTGCTGAATAGCCAACCGTCCGCTTCCTAAATGCAGCCGAACTGTGCGAGCAGCATTCCCGCCGACTGCCTGGCAGTGAATTGGCACATTCGCGCGCTCCAGGATAGAACGCGTCGCTGCGATGTTTGCTTCGCCAACCTGAAAGTACTCGCCGCTGACTCCCACGCGCGAACCACCGGCAATCGCAACACGCAGATTTTGTTTGCAGGCACCCAGTTCATACGCTTTCTGGAACAACAAGGGAATGCCGGTATCGGCAAATGTGAAGGGATTGCGGCGCGCTTTCTCGCCATCAAGGGTGGAGTCCGGCAGCAGTATGTGAAGCAGTCCGCCTACACCTTTTTGTTTATCAAAGATGACCACCGCAATGCAGGAGCCCAACGCATAGGTGATGAGAGTATCTTCGGCGCGCGAGCTCACGCGACAATCCCCAATGGTGACAATGTGCAGGCCCATTGCGCTTGCCTATTTCTGGTAAACCGCAGGCTGAATGTAGCGAAGCGAATGCTGAATCCCATTGAGCGCTTCCGAGTGCCCGATCAGCAGATAGCCACCCGGCTCCAGCCAGTTTGCAAGGGTATTGACGACGCGCTCTTGAGTTGGCTTGTCGAAATAAATCATCACGTTCCGGCACCAGATCATCGAGAACTGCATATTGTGGCTGTACGGCTGGACCAGATTGAGAGATTGAAAATCTATGAGGTTCCTAAGCTCCGGTTTTACCCGGCAGAACCCTTCCGATTTACCGTGCCCGCGGAGAAAGTATCTGTGCTGGCGCTCGGAAGAGATTCCGCTTAAGCGGTCCAGCGAATAAGTCCCGCTCTTTGCCTTTTGTAAAATTCTGCTCGATATATCGGTAGCCAGGATGCGGACATCCGGAACGCCGGATTCCAGCGCGGCAATTGCCAACGAGTAGGGTTCCTCACCGGAGGAGCAGGCTGCGCTCCAGAGTCGCACTGGCTTTTGGCGTGCCCGGGTACTGGCCAGGAATTTGTCCAGAAATTGAAAATGAGCAATCTCGCGAAAGAAGGACGTGAAGTTCGTGGTGAGCAGATCCACCATCTCGACAAAGTCCTGTGAGCCGGCGTTGCTGGTCACATGATCCAGATAGCCGCTGAACGTGCTAAAGCCTAACTCGCGGACGCGGTTGTTTAGTCGCGCCGCCACCATGTCTTCTTTGCCCTCACGAAGGTCAAAGCCAAACTTTTGATATGCGAGTTGCTGAAGTCGCTGAAAGTCGCCAGGTTTCAGCGCAGGGATGACGGAAGTACGTCCGGCCGACTGTGGCGCGTTATGCATCGACGGGTCGTCCGCCAAGTGCATCCACATCCAGAATAAGACCAACACGGCCATCGCCGAGAATAGCCCCACCTGCAACTCCAGGAACTTCTTGTAGAAACTCGCCCAGGCTCTTGATTACCACTTCCTGCTTCCCAAGGACCTTATCGACAGCAAGACAGAAAGTCTTACTCTGCCCATCAAGAACGATCAGAACGCCAAGAGTTGAGGCTCCAGATTCCGTCGTGTTCTGCAATTTGAGCCAGCGGGACAGCCGAACCATTGGCAGCATACGCTCACGAACCATCACCATCTCGGAGCGCCCCTCGACAGTGAACAACATCTCCTTGTTGGGGTGAAGGATCTCTCGCACGGTAGGAACGGGAATGATGTAGCGATTGCCCGAAACAGAAATCACAAGTCCGTCAATAATGGCCAGCGTTAGTGGGAGCCGGAGAAGAAAGGTTAATCCCTGACCGGGAGTCGATCGCAGTTCCACGCGTCCGCGCAGCTTTTGAATTTGCTTTCGGACCACGTCCATGCCAACCCCACGTCCGGAGAGATCACTAACCTTTTCTGCAGTGGAGAAGCCGGGTTCAAAAATCAGGTTATAGATCTCCGAATCGGTAAGGATCGCGGTGGCGTCCACCAGCCCCTTGTCGCGCGCCTTAGCAAGAATGCGGTCCCGATTCAGCCCGCGTCCATCGTCAGAAATTTCAATCTGTACCTGTCCAGCATCGTGGCGGGCTTGCAGGAAGATGCGTCCGACGGGATTTTTGCCGCTCTTTCGCCGCTGCTCACTGTCCTCAACTCCGTGATCGATCGAGTTGCGAACCATGTGCATTAACGGGTCGGCTAACTCTTCCACCATGCTGCGATCGAGTTCGATTTCTTCGCCGCTTACTTCAAGCTCAATGTTCTTGCCAACCTGGCGCGAAACGTCGCGAACCAAACGGGAGAGCCGCTGAAAAGTCTGGCCGATGGGAACCATGCGCATACTCATGGTTGTTTTCTGGACTTCGGCAGTAATGCGGGCCAGTTGAGCAAGATTACGGGCCATTGGCGAATCGGTATCAGCCGCACTATTTTCCGGGCGAAGTAGCGATTGCGTCACCACCAGCTCACCGACCATGTCAGCTAGGTAGTCGAGCTTTTCCATGTCTACCTTGACCGACCGTGAGACAGTGGCCTGCTTCGGGTCGGCAGCCTTCTTGGCCGCAGAAGCGACGGGGGAACTAGCGACAGAAGTTGTTGCTGGTGCCTCGCTACGAGGTGCAGGAGCAGGTGCAACTTCGGTTTTCGATTGAACCGGAACGGGGCCTGCTTCGGGAAAAAGCTCCTCGGCGACAACGGGTTTGGACGGCTCACTCTCTAACACCTTCGGTGCAACGAGAACTAAAGGTGGGGTGGCGGATACCAGCTGGTTTGCCGGCCCTTTATCGTCCCCGCGGTTTGACTTACTCTCACGCAGCGCTTGCAAGAGTGGTTGATAATCCAACTGCGGTTCGCGCGGTTTGCCGGCCAGCAATGCTTCGACAGCGGTGACTTCCTGGCGGAGGAAATCAGAGCTTCGCAGCAGCACGTCGATCAGCGTGCCATTTACTTTCAGCAGGCCATTACGCAAGCTGTCCAGAAGCGTCTCCGCTTCGTGCGAGACTTCGCGGATGGCGTGCAGGTCCAGAAAACCGGCAATGCCTTTGATCGTGTGGATGGCGCGAAAGCAGGCGTGGGTAGGTTCAGTAGCATCCGGATTTTGCTCGAGCCCTAACAGCTGAGTTTCTACCACGGACAGGTGCTCGCGAGCCTCTAAAACGAAATCGCCCAGCAGTTCGGGATCTTCAGCAAGAGAGTTACCTGAGGAGGCAGTTGAAGAGGTCAGGGATACAGACGGCTCTGGAGTTGCTGCCAGCTTAGTTTCCAGGTCCTTAAGACCTTCGAGCAAGAGTGGCACAGCCTGCTCAGGCACTGCTGAGGTACGGGCGGCGTCAACCGATTCAATCAATCGGGATGTTGTTGCCGCAATAGCAGCATCGCCTGCTATCTGGGCATTCTGTACGACCGCCGCGAGCTTCAGCAAAGCAGCCGAGAGCGAGTCAGCCTCGTTATTATTGGCGAGCAGCAGTTCCAGGTACAAGTCCTGTATATCGCGGCTGAGAGTGGTCGATGTCATACGGTGGCCTTGGGCGTTGTGAGCCAGTCTAGAAGTTGATCCTGAGTGAGCCCCTAGAATTCCCGGAACTCGCTGTCATCGAGTGGGAAGGAGCTGCGGTCCCCGGCAGCAACGGTAACGGCAGGCTCGGGTACTGAGGAACGAATGGCAAGTGGCCGGCTGGTTCCCACTGCATGCTGCAACGAGAGGAGATTGTCCTTCTGTGACCGTGAGGCAACAGGTGTGATTCGAACGGCTTTGGCGACAACAGCCGGACGCATGTTTGCAGGACGGGTCACGGGGCGAGTCCTACCTCCTGTAATCAGCGCTTCCAAGCCGAGAACTATGTTCTCCATGGACGCCGCCTGTGCTTTCAATTGCTGGCTAGCCGAGGCGCTCTCTTCGGCGTTTGCAGCCGCTTGCTGAGTGGTGTGCTCCATTTGGACCAGCGCGCGGGAGATCTGGTCGATACCGCGGGCCTGTTCGACGCCGCCATGGCTTACCTCATCAACCAGGACTTTCACTCGACTTGCGCTTTCGGTGATCCCATGGATCACCTCGGCTACTTCGCCTAATCGGGTGCTGCCGGTACGTGCATTCAGCACCGACTCTTCAATCAGCACCGTCGTATCTTTTGCTGCTTGGGCACAACGTTGAGCGAGGTTTCGCACCTCGTCAGCGACAACGGCAAACCCCATACCGGCCTCTCCAGCGCGGGCAGCTTCTACGGCCGCGTTCAAAGCAAGAATATTTGTCTGAAAGGCTATCTCATCGATCACTTTAATGATCTTGGCAATCCGTTCGCTGGAATCAGTGATGGCACCCATGCTCGCAACCATCTGTTCCAACTTTTTATTAGCCTGTAAGACTCGCCCATCTACTTCTGTCATGAGCCCGGCAGCGGTGCGCGAATTTTCAGCGTTGCGCTGGGTCATCGCCGTAATCTGCTGACCTGATGCAGATGTTTCCTGCAGAGTAGCGGCCTGCTGACTGGAACCTTGAGCCAGGTGCTCGCTGGCTGAAGCGACCTGATTGGATGCGGACGAAACCTGTTCGGTGCTGGTGCGGATCTCCTGCGTCGATGCATTCAGCGACCGGTTGATCCCGCGAACTACAAAGTAATTCAGAATGAGGCCGGCAAGCACGGAGAAAGGCAATAAAGTCCAGGTCAGAGTAGAGTAGAAGCTTGCTGTCGATTGCGAGGCCGCTGCCGTATCAAGAGCTGCTTTCTGCCGGTATTCCATGACCTCATCGATGGCTGCCTTAGCGCCTGCCCACTTTGCTACTCCCTCTCGAATCCAGAAGTCTCCCGCTTCTTTCGCTTGACCTTTAGTAGCAAGCTGGCGAAATTGAGAAAGCGCAGCAGCTAATTCACCAGTTTGCAATTTGCTGCTCTCCAGCAGAGACCGCTCCTGCACGCTCGAATTGGCGTCGCTCAACAGCTCGGTATAAGCACTCGATATTTTGCTCTCAAGCTCTTCAACATGAGCAAGGTTGCGGGTCTGCTCAGCTGAACCGAACGTAGGAAGTCCCGCCGAAAAACTGGTTCCACGCAGGTCAAGTATGGCCGATCGGAGCCTTGCTCCTTTGGACAGCCCGGCAACGGAATGGTCGCTCAGGGCAGCTGTATTTTCGTTTAATTTGTGTATTCCCGTCCAACCAATCAGTCCGGCTACTATCACCAGAAGAATAAGAGAAAATGAGGTAATTTGAACGCGAGTACCAATGGGCAATTTCTGCATGGTGAGCCTACTTTCCTTCCAAGTTCAATGCAGCAATCTCTGTGGTGCTGAGCAGTTGGTCGATGTCCAGGAGTACCTTTACTTTGCCTTTCAACTTAGCCACGCCTAACAGATAGCTATGCGGCTCGCCGCCGAAGTCCGGCATCCGCTCCACGTCGTTTGCCTGAATATTGATCACTTCCGAAACGCCATCCACGACGACGCCCATCGGCATTCCCGTACCCTTGTTCTCAATCCGGACGACGATGATACAAGCCTGCGAGCCGTACTCGATTTGCGGGAGGCCGCACTTACAGCGCAGATCTACGATGGGGATCACGCGCCCACGCAGATTCAAAACACCCCTAACATAGGGTGGCGTCTGGGGGACCGGCGTCACATCCTGAAAGCCAATGATTTCGCGCACTGAGGAAATCCGAATTGCGAACTCTTCTTTGCCCAGATAAAACGACAGGAACTTTCCGGTCGTCACAGTACTGGCTGCGACCTGCTCCAGGTCCTTAGTGACAGTGGTGGTCAAAATGATTCCTTCTTCGGCGTAGCTGGTTCAGTCAGCCAAGGGTATGCCGCCACTTGTCTAGTTGGAGGAAGAAGGAAGAAGTATCACCCTTCAAGCAATTTTGTTGGTTCAGGCGAATGAGCGGCGGGCCGATAGAACAATAAGGTAAAGCCGAGACCCCTTCAAAACTCAGTACTCGCTCGAGCCGACGAAGATAGTATGTCCAGACGGAAGCTTGTCGTCTGATGCTGCAAGTGCAATGATGTGAGCAAATTCGCCCACCGTAGGCAACTTCTTCGCTTCATCTCGGCGACGGCTAATCAACCCTGGATTTCTTCGCTCCAGCAATCGAGGAGTAATCGTGCCGTCGATCACATCGCCACTCACAATTACAAGCGACACGCCCAACTCACTGAGTTCGGAGGCATAGCTCCGGAGTGCTTGCTCACCCGCGTGCTTGCTTTTTGCCACTCCCTCATAACCAGCAATGACGGGCTTCTGGCCGTAGAAGTGCGCCAAATGACTCGTTACGAATACGACTCTGCCACCATCCGACATGCGCCCTGCTGCCAACTTTGCTGTTTGCAGCTGCGCAGTTTTATTCAGGCTCATCGCATAATCTTCGGCTGCTCCCTTTTCCAGTCCTCCGCTTGCATTCAGGACGACTACGTCCAGCTTGCCGAAGTCGTGGTAGATTGTCGCCATCATCGCCTCCACTTCCGGTCCAAGTGTGAGATCAGCTTGGACAGCGATCGCTTTTCTGCCAACGAGTCTGATCTCTTGACAAACTTCCTCCGCCCTTGCCTTCTTGCTCCGGTAATTCACTGCCAGGTCGGATCCTAACGAGGCCAGCTCTATAGCTGTAGCCGCCCCGATTCCTCGCGAAGCTCCGGTAACGAGCGATACCTTCCCACGTAAAGGCAAGCACATTCAATCAAGAATAGCGGCCCCTTTTCATTCAGAGAATGTGTTAACTTCCACCAATGCGGTCACTCCCCACTCGACGAGCGGCGCGGGCGCAATTGGTTGCTTTCACTTGCGCGTTCCTGATAGGGTGCGCTCCGCCTCCTGCCGTTGGAACATTTGCTGAACAAGCCAACCTGGTGATGGAAGCAGGCAAGCCCATTACGGATGACTTGCCGGCAAGCTGCGAGCGTCGGCACTGGATGGGCCAACCGCTGGGGCAGGCTACGCTACTGGCACCCGCACGAGCGCCGAAGCTCAACGAGACCTGCGATCGGTTCAGACAGGAGAGCACGGAAATTGCCGCAGTCCGGCGCGTTCTCGCAGACTACTTTAGTGCTCTTGCGCAACTCTCCCGGTTCAACACGGCGTCTATTAGCGAACCGGCTGGCATAACAGGAACGAACGCCGGCACAGCCGGTAGTCTGAGCCCTATTCAATCCGACTCAACAGGAAAGCTGTCCAGTATCTTAACCAGAGCAATGACCGAGCACTATAGAAACGGCAAGATGGTTCAACTAGTTCGCGAGGCGGACGGCAGTGTTGCAGCGCTTTTGACGGGCTTGGAACAGATTGCCGGCTCTGACTACGAGAGCTTGCTCCAGGAAGAAGAGAGAACAAGTGCAGGTACTTTCCGGGAGGCGGGTCTCGGGCAAAGTCCCAGTATGGTTCTACTCTTGAATCGGGCTTACCGGGAAGAGATCGATTTCGGCCAGCGGCGATCGCAGGCGGCCGCGTCGTATGTATCGGCCTTGAGGGAGATAAGAACCGGCCATGCAGCGCTAGCCAAACTCGGAGCGGCCAAATCAGCAAAAATCACACCCGCTCTTGCTCCTCACATCACTGAGTTGAAGCGCCTGCTGCCCGTTATAAGGGCTGCTGCCTAGGATCGAAGGTCAGATGCAACCGCAGGAGAACGTGGATATAGCAAACGAGACCAGACTGTTGGCAGCGAACTTTGCCGAAATGGCAGATCGTGTCAATGCCTTTTATCAAACTCACTGCGTAAATCTTTCCGAAACCGATCGGAACGCGCTGCTCGCACAAGAGCAGCAACTGGACGACTATCATGATGCGTTTACGGCTCGTGCCATCGATTTGACCTTACGTCCCCTGGGCGACGATTTACAGAGGATCCGCGCTGTTACCCGCATGGCCACAGATGCTCTGGGACGGCTGAAGCGGTTCGCGTCTGTGTCCCGGGTAGCAGCTGCGGCGGCAAAACTTGGGGCAGCTATACTTACTCTCGATTTGGGAGCCATTCCTCAATCGGTTGCAGACCTGGCGACGTCTTCACATGAACCGGATAAAGACTCTGATCATCCCGGAATTTAACGACGTACATTAATCAAAATCAATTCTTCGTGAGAGGCACCCTGTCGTGCTACCACTAAGTACTTAAATTCCATGTTCAACTGGTCCGCAGATCCGAAGTCCCAGCTGGCGATCCTGTGCTTTGTTACGGCACTCTACTTCTGGAACAACGATTTACTGTTCCTGTTGTTCATCTCGTTGGCTTTATTCTCCCGGCTTTACCGGGAGGAAATGTAGGCTGTTCTTAGGTTTAGGCACCCCGCGCAAGGGGTGAAGCTTCGAACTTTTGGAGTAGTTCTTCCGGACCGGCGTAAATGGCAATGCAACCCGCCTTTCGAAGATCGGCTTCCGGAAAGCCTCCGCAGAGAACTCCTACCGTTCGCAAGCCAGCCTTCCCGGCCGCTTCTGCGTCGTATGGCGTATCTCCCACCACAATCATTTCCGCAGGAGCGATTGATCCGAGCCGCGACATGGCTGCTTGGAAAATATCCGGATGTGGTTTTGATTTCTCAGCATCCTTGGACGAACTCTCCGCCTGCACCAGATCATCAATCCCAGCAATTTTTTTAAACGTCCCAAGCTCCTCGCCCTTTGCTGAGGAGGCCAATGCCGGTTTCTGTCCGTTAGAAATGATCTTTTCAAACAGCTCGCGTACTTTCGGAAAGGGTTTTACGTCTCGCAGATACTTGTCTTTGAATATTTCGCCCCGCGCTTTTTGCAGATCTTTGCCAATTTTCTCGATCTCATCCTGACTGAGGAATTCGGGCATGAGCTGATCCCCGCCCTTTCCAATCTGGCTGCGAACCTTCTCAAAAGACACTTTGTGGCCAAACTGCTGAAAGGCGTCAACCCAAGCTTTTGCATGTAAATCAACTGAGTCCAACAGAGTTCCATCGAGATCAAAAATAATGGCTTGAATCATTAACGCTCCGAATCATTTGAGCAGCCCGGTGCTGTTTTTGCTTCACAGTATCGTGATAGTAAGTCTGCCCGTTGCCATTAGACGAGGTAATTGGGTCTATGAAATCGAACTGCAGTATGCCAGATAAATCAGTGATCGACAAGATTATTGCCGAAGTGCCCGATGAGGTTCGCTCGGCTGAGCAAGCCGGTCTGCGTTACACGATTCCTAAAGGCGTCGGTATTCGCCGAACCAGGCTGAATGACCAAACCGTTTACCTGGACTCGCACGACAGGCCGATAGACGATGAAGACACCCTGGCTCGCATTCAGTCACTGGTTATTCCTCCAGCCTGGACTTCCGTCTGGATCAACCCAAGTAAGAACGGGCACATCCAGGCGGTTGGCTGGGACGCGAAAGGCCGCAAACAATACCGCTATCATCCGGCCTATCGAGAAGCAAGAGACCTAGTCAAGTTTGACCGGATGCAGGCTTTTGGACGAGCTTTACCGAAGATACGCCGCACTGTGGATCGCGACCTTCGGCGTCACGGAATGCCGAAGCGCAAGGTTTTAGCCGCTGTGGTTAAGCTGCTGGAAACCACTTTCATCCGCATCGGCAACCAGGAGTATGCAGAGGAAAACGGCTCCTTTGGGCTAACCACTCTTCGCAACCAGCACTGTCAAATTCTCGGTGGGGTTTTGAAGTTCAAGTTCCGTGGCAAGAGCGGCCAGAATCATGAGATAACTTTGCATGATAAGCGGCTAGCCAAGATTGTACGCAGTTGCAGAGACTTGCCTGGCAGTTCGCTTTTCGAGTTTATCGATGAGGATGGCAATCCTCACGCACTTGAATCAGGAGATGTGAACGAGTATCTGCGCGAAGCTAGCGGCGGGGAATTCACTGCGAAAGACTTCCGGACTTGGGGCGGCACCTGTTTGGCAGCCAACTATCTGCTGGAAAAAGCTGCTGATCCGGAAGGCCCTACCGAGAAAGCGATCAAGACAGCGGTAATCGATGTGGTGAAAGATGTTGCGTGTAAGCTAGGGAATAAGCCCGCTACTTGCAGGAAATACTATATCCATCCAACAGTGCTGGAAATGTTTACTGCAGGAACGCTTCGGACCATTGCCTAAAGATTTCGCAATCAGCGCAGTGAGTTCGCATATGAGCAGATTGTGCTGGCCATGCTGAAACCAATGAAGCAGGCCAAAGCCAAGGGCGTGAAAACGACAGGTGGAAAACGCGCAGCTCAGGAAATGAATGCTGCCTAATTTATAAGAGGAGGGGCAAGCCGAGGCCTGCCCCTTTTGGTAACTACCTCTTTGTCATACCGCCCCAGCCGGATTGGATGGCATCTTTCATTTTTTCCCACGTGCTATTTGGATAGCGGCGTCCATAGTCCGACCGAAGATCGGATTCAACGGTGGAGAAAGACTTGCCCTTATAACGCGGGTCGTTGCTCATCTCGTAGCCGTACTTGTATGCAGGCGAATAGGATTCATAAGAAGCGCCTGGCGTGCTTCCGTAGCGAGTCTTGAAGTCCTGACGGAAGTAGTCTTCGTTAAACGCCGTACCTCCCGTCATCCCCGAAGTCTGCTGGCTTCCAGGAACCTGCTCCACCTGAACCTCAGTGTGCCGCACGGTGTCACGAACGGTTTCGGTCCGCTCGGAAACCTGCTTGCCCACCTGGACTTCTTCGACAACCCGAGCGCGCTTGCCGACGACAGCTTCTTCTCCGTATTCGGCGACTTCAATGGTCTGCTCGCGGCCAGCGGTGAAATCGGCCTCAGTTGCTGGACGGTTCACTGGCTGGCGAGTAACATGCGCGTGCTCTTCACGAAGACCGATCGATTCTTCCACCGGGCGTTCGACAACCCGGGAGAACACTCGAATGCCGCCGCGCAGAACCTGGCGCTTGCCAACCTGCATATCTTCCTGAATGACCGGGATAGAACCAGTTTCGCCGGTGCGAGCAGCCGTCGTGGACGCCGTGGAGGCAACCGGGGTAGTTGCCTTCGCTCCGGTGGTGGAACCATAGCCACCAGTTGCACCAAGTGCGCCAGCGGTTACAGCGCCCGCACTCGCAGCGCCGGTCGTAGTCGCACCCGACGTGCTTCCATAGCTGGTGGTGTCATCCGATTGAACATTAAGCGGATTGTGACGATTCAGAATCGTTTCTACGCTGTCGATCTGTGAAGCCGTTACATCAACACTCAGCAGGTATCCGCCCTGTTGCATGGTCTGTTGATAACCCGTACTGGCCGTGCCCGCTTCATCATCGGCGCCAAAGAGTGACTTAAACCAGCCGGTGATTCCCCCCTCGTGATGAGCAGTGCGCGACGAGTAATCGCTGGTCGATGCTCCGGTGGTGGAGGAAGCGGACGAGCTTTCCAAGAAAATATCTGAGCGGCTAATCCCAGCGGTCTGCAAGTCAGCCGCGGCTGCCTGTGCGTCAGAGCTGTTTCGGAATGCCGCAACGATTGTAGAATCTGTTGTCGATGCCATTTCTATATCTCCTTCTTCTAACTACAGATCATGGACGCCGAAGTAGAAAAACTGCTACTTGTTTTTCCTACCTGTCAGGAATGTAAAAAAGACTCATTACGAAATAATTAGGTCAGCTGCATAAAACGGCTGCACTGGTTGCCGCTTGGGAGGAGATCGATGAATCTGAACCGCCGCCGCTTTGGACAGGCTCTCGGGCTGGCCTCCCTGTTTCCTGGTCTGGATACGCCTGTTGTGGGGATCGGCGCCAGCTGCAACTTTACTCGTGGAGCATCAATGGAAGGCTTATTCCGGATACACGGGTCAAAGGGCACCTTACACATGGACCGGATTTCAATTAAGTGTTAACTTCCCTCCGGACCATAGAGAGCTAGACTGCATTCTTGTAATAGTCATCTGCTTGGGCCACCCCGCCAGTCGACTCTAATCTCAATGTAGTTCACCCGACTCATCAGGCATATAATGCCGGAGGGTACTGTCCTCCTCTGAATGAGAAAACAGGCTGAATGCAATGAGAAATAAACTTTCACTTCTTTTGATTTCAACGACCTTCTGGGCGTTTGCTGGCTACGCTGGCCAGTCGGCTACTTCAACATCTGCAACCGCTCCCCAAGCGGGTGCTGCAGCCACTACCGCGGCGAAAAGCGCCAAGCGAGGCATTGCTTATGATCTGGCTAACCCCGATGATTTGCTGGCTCTTTCTCCAGGCGTGAGCTGGTGGTACAACTGGAGCCCTCGCCCTAACAGCGCAGTACCGGCCGATTATCGAACCCGTTATGCCATGGATTTCTACCCCATGCTGTGGAACGGCAATTTCGATACGGCCAGTATCGAGTCTTATCTGGCCGCGAACCCTTCCATCAAATACCTGCTTGTCATGAACGAGCCCAATTTGACCGGGCAATCTAACTTGACTCCTCAACAGGCAGCGCAGTTGTGGCCTCGTTATGAAGCCGTGGCGGCAAAGGCCGGTGTGCAGATTGTGGGTCCACAAATTACCTGGGGCAACATGCCCAATTATGGCGATCCGGTCGCATGGCTCGACGCGTTCTACGCAGCTTACAAAGCAGCCAACGGTGGGCGTTCGCCACGCATTGATTACCTTGGCTTTCATTGGTACGACTATGGCCTGAGTAGTCAACTGGATCGCCTCACGAAGTACGGCAAGCCATTCTGGGTCACTGAGTTCGCCAATTGGCATTCTCAGAATGATGGCGCCCAGATCGATACGCTTGGGAAACAGGAGACACAAATGACGTCCATGGTCCAGACCTGCGAGGAGCGCGCGGATGTGTTCCGCTATGCCTGGTTCACTGGACGTGTCAGCCCCGATCCTCACTTCGATAGCCTGCTCGCCGCACCGGGCCACTTATCGGCACTGGGCAATCTGTACATCTCGCTTCCGATCTCACAGTAACTATCATTCTCAAGAAGCATCCAGGCAGGTGTTCGGCAACGAACAACTTTGTTCCAGGAACGAACACCTCCCGAAATCTCTTCACAAGTTTTCAGTCCTAAATCAGGCTCCAGCACGCTTCGGCTGCAGGCACTAAGGTGGCTGCGCACGTGCACATGGGTTTGCATGACTCAGTGGCCGATGACTCTGCGCGCGCTCCTACGCAAGCCAACTTTCACTCTTGCGGCAATTGCTCTGCTGGCTGGTGGCATCGCTGCCAACACCACCGTCTTCTCCTTTGTCTCGACCATCTTTCTCAAGCCCCTGCCCTATCCAGCCGCTGACCGCCTTGTTTTCATTTACGAGGCCAACAGCAGTAAGCACGAAGCGACAAGCTTGATGGCCCCGGCGCGCATTGAAGACTGGAACCGTCTGAACCAGACGTTCACAGCCATTTCCGGATGGTACACGGACACCAAAACAGATCGGACCGGTACAACGCCCGAGCGTCTTCGCACGTACTCGGTGGCGCCGCGCTACTTTGCGGTTTACGGAACGAAGCCACTGCTCGGGCGGACGTTTAAACCCGACGAGGAAGTGGAAGGTGGGCCCAATACCGTAGTCATTAGCAATGCTTTCTGGGCTCGCCGCTTCAATCGTTCACCGCACGCAATCGGAAGCAGGCTCCGGCTTGGTTCTGACGCGTACACGGTAGTCGGGGTAATGCCGCCTGCGTTTCTCTACCCAACTATCGACATTTGGTTACCGGCGAAGCTAAATCGGTTCCTGTTGGGAGCTCGGGATGCTCGGTTCTTTGCCGGCGTGGGGCGTTTACGGGCAGGTGAGACCGTGGAACAAGCGCGGGCAGATCTGGCAAGTGTGCAGCGCCAGTTGGGAACTACTTTTCCTGCTACCGACAAAGGTTGGTCGGCCGTTGTTGCCGGGATGAAAGATTCTATCATCGGGAATCGCGGCCTCTACGTGTGGATTGCGTTTGCGGCCGTAGCAGTCCTCATGGTTCTTGCCTGCGTTAACCTCGCCGGTCTCATGTTAGGCCGCATGCAGCAGCGACGAAATGAACTCGCCATTCGAGTTTCGTTAGGGGCAACTCGCAGTCAGCTAGTAGCCGCTGTCTTGCGCGAGGTCACACTCATTGTGATTGCAGGCAGCGCGCTCGGCATGGTGATTAGTGTTGCGATGATCTCCGCGGCAGCCAAGCTGTTTACTACTCTTCCGCGCATCACCGAACTTGAGACCGACTGGCGATCCCTGGTGTTTGCTGCTTTGTTAGGCGCCGTTACCATTTTGCTGGTCGGCCTCGCTCCGGCTCTGCAAATGACTCGCGGAAGCCTCGCGTCCGGCCTTACCCAAGGCAGCAGAAGCCAGATGGGGAGCCGCTCCAGTCTCCACCAGGCACTGCTTGTGATTCAGTTCGCAATTACAGTTGTGCTGCTTGTTTCAGCAGGTCTTCTGCTTCGCAGCTATCAGAGGCTTACGAAGATTGATGCCGGCTTCAGCCCGGACCACGTCCTCACGTTTCACGTGGGAGCCGAGTGGGGTGAGGACAGAATTGCAGTGGGCAGGCTGCAACAGGATCTGATTCAAACTTTGCAAAGCACTCCGGGCGTGGCAGCCGCCGGGATGACCAATTTTCTGCCTACCGATGAGGCTACTTTGCGCTACCAATATCAAGTTGAAGGCTTGGCGGCGGATAACGTTGAGCATGCGTTTACTGCTGGCAGCCGGACGGTCAGCGGTGGATACTTAGCGGCGTTGCGAGTTCCCATACTCACCGGAGCAAGTTGCGCGAATACACCGCAGGAAACGAATTCGAATGAGCCGCCAACGGCCCTGGTAAACCGCTCGTTTGCAGAGGCATTCGGGCAAGGTCACAGCTTAGTCGGAAGGCATCTGAAAATCTTGGCAACGGGAAGCTTGGCCAACCATAGAATTATCGGGATCGTTGGAGATGTGCGCGAGGACAGTCTGCGAACTCCGGCCGTGCCGTATGTGTATACCTGCAGCGTGGCAGGCGGCTGGCCTGATCCTGAGTATGTTGTTCGGACGAAGGGAAGCGCCAACGCTTTTTCGACTACTCTGCGCGGGATAGTGCATCGGCTAGCGCCGGACCGCGCGCTCTTCGCATTAGAGACGATGGACAACCACGTGGATAGTGCGCTGGAACAGCCCCGGCTTACCGGTTGGCTGCTAGCCGGCTTTGCGACGGCGGCTGTCCTGCTCGCGGCGTGCGGTCTCTACAGCTTATGCACGTTGATTGTTGCTACCAGGACTCGCGAGATTGGAATGCGTATGGCCCTGGGTGCTCGTACGTCGAACGTGATTACGGGAGTGCTTTCCCGTTCTGCGAAGTTGGTCGCTACAGGTGCTCTGCTTGGTGCTGGGCTCGCGCTTATGACAGGAAACCTGATACGCTCACTGCTTTTCGGCGTGAGTGTATTTGACCCATTCACGTTCGCCGCTGTCTGCGGCATTCTGACTGTTGTCTGCCTGGGTGCGATGCTGTTCCCTGCCCTGCGCGCTGCGTCTGTCGATCCGGTTCAAGCCATCCGCGAGCAGTAGCTTCTTTTACTTTCAATCCGGATAGAGAGAACTTATATGTCAGGTCTACTGAAAGACATCCGATTCGCCCTTCGCCAGCTTCGCGCCCGTCCGGCCTTTACCGCGATTGCTGTCGTTGTTCTCGCCCTCGGTCTGGGAGCTAATGCGGCAATCTTCAGCGTGGTGAATGCTGTGTTGTTGACACCCTTGCCTTACCCGCATCCGGAGACTTTGGTCTCGGTATTTGAAAGCAATGTTGTCGGTGACGACGAAGATGCTCGTTTCAACTCCGTCAGTCCTGGTCTTTTACAGCAATGGCAGATGAATGCTCGTTCTGTCTCTTCCTTGTCCGCGGTCCATTTCACCCCTTTCAACGTTACAAGTGAAAGCCGATCCTTCAACCCGCAACAAATTGTTGGCATTGCTTGCTCGTCGACCTTCGGCGAAATACTTGGCCTGCGGCCGGTCATCGGGCGCTTCTTTACTGGCAGCGAGGACCAGTTCAAAGCTCCCTTTGTCGCGGTCCTCTCCTATGGATTCTGGCAAACGCACTACGGCGGTACAAAGGATATTCTGTCCCAGCAGGTTCGGCTCGACGGAAACAGCTATGCGATTGTTGGCGTCCTGCCGAAGGAGTTTGTCCACCAAGGCCAGCCCGAGATAGTGGTTCCTTTTAAGCGCACGCTCGATGGTGACAATCAAAGTACTTTCGGCAACCACTTCTTTCAGGTAATCGGTCGCTTGGCGCCGGGCTACTCCGCTCGGTCCGCGCAAGAGGAACTGAGCAGCATCGTTCGCAATAGCCGTCGTACTCACCCGAACGAAATCATGGGCAAGTCTGCCGCAGTAGTCGAGCTCAATGCTTACCTGGTCCGCAGCGTCAAGCCTGCCTTGCTTGTGCTGCTTGGAGCAGTGGGCTGCTTGTTACTGATCGCTTGCGTCAATATTGCCAACTTGTTGCTAACTCGCGCTTTGGGCCGCCAGCGTGAACTGGCTATCCGCTTCGCGGTGGGCGCAAGTCGCTGGCAGATCATTCGTCAAATCTTGACCGAGAGCACTCTGGTATCATTGCTCGGCGCCGCCGCCGGGCTTTTCATTGCAAATTGGACTTCATCGTTCCTAGCATCAAACGCGCCCGGAGCAGAAGACCTGCCACAAGCAGCCAATATCCACATTGACAAGGCTGTCCTTCTTTTCACCACCGCCCTTGCGCTGCTCAGTGGATTTGCTGCCGGCCTCTTCCCCGCGCTCGCCGCATCTCGCACCGACGTTGTGCATGGGCTCAAAGACACCGGGCGCTCGTCTACGGCCAGTTACTCCCACAAGCGCCTTCGCGATATTCTCGTCGGTTGCGAAGTTGCTATCTCCCTGGTTCTGCTGGTTGGCGCGGGTCTTCTGCTCCACAGCTTTCTCAACTTGCAGGATGTCTCGCCTGGCTTCCAGCCGGATAGCTCTGTGTCTTTTGGGGTCTCGCTGCCAGACAGCTCTTACAAGAACCGTCAGGCCGTCAGTAACTTTGCACGCCAGCTTGCTGAAAGCCTTCGTGCGATGCCCGGAGTTGTCTCAGCGGGTCTCGTCAGTTATCCGCCACTTGCAGGACATTTGTCCGATACCGTGTTCCACATCAAAGGGCACCCATTGCCGCCAGGGTCCATGATGGATGTGATCAATCTCCGGGCTGAGCCCGGCTACTTCCGCGCAATAGGCATACCGCTTCTTCGTGGCCGTTTCTTCACTCCCGAGGATGGTATTGGCTTCGACGACAGACACCCACGATTAGGCAAGATAATTATTAGTCAGGCCACAGCGAAGCGGTTCTTTCCTACGCTCGATCTTATTGGCCAGATCCTTGAACATGGAACCGATGCGGGCCTGCCCCCAATGCCCTCGGGCGATCCGTATCCTGAGTATCAGATTGTGGGCGTCGTAGGCGATGTTCCCACCGATGCGGTAACCGGCATTGAGCCGACAACTTATTGGCCGTTGCTTGAAGGCTTTGTTAACGAGTTTTACGGTGTAGTCCGCACCGCTGGTGACCCGTTAACTCTTCAGACCAGTATCCAGAAAGCCGTTCACCGCCTCGACCCGGATCTACCCATCAACAAGCTGCGAACTTTTGCACAGATCAATGCAACCGCTACGGCTGATCGCCGCTTCAGTGTCAGTCTCCTGGCGCTCTTCGCAGCTATTGCGCTCGTGCTGGCTGCCATCGGTCTTTACGGGGTGGTCTCCTACGCCGTTACCCAAAGAACATCCGAGATCGGAATCCGCATGGCCCTAGGCGCAAGCCGTCGCGAGGTGAGCCGCCTCATCCTCTTCGATGGAATGAAACCCGCTCTCATCGGACTTGCCGTTGGTATCGTCGCATCCTTAGCTCTTGCTCAGACAATCAAGAGCCTGCTGTTCGGCATCTCTTCCCTCGATAGCGCAACCTTTCTGGCTGTTCCGGTCATCCTCGCGGTGACCGTTGCCATCGCATGCATCGCCCCTGCTTTGCGTGCGACTCGGATCGACCCCACGGTGGCGCTTCGCACGGAGTAGTCAGCTTTTGGGACTGAGCAACACGGCCAGAATCGCCGTCGCCAAGGCAGGAGGCATGATGACTGCGCCCCATTTCAGAAACTTCCAGAAGCCTACCTCCTGTCCTTCGCGGCGAATCGCAATCAGCCAAAGAATGGTTGCTAGCGACCCCGTTACCGAGAGGTTTGGCCCAAGGTCAACTCCGATTAAAACGGCATCTCGCAGCGGACCTGTGGCTCCCGCCGCCTTAACGGCTGCTCCACTAATTAAACCGCTTGGAAGATTGTTCATCAGGTTTGAAATCACAGCGATGCCGAACCCGGAACTCAGGGCCGCTCGCAGAGGCTGCCATGTTTCCATTTCGCGAAAGGCACGGACTGTTGCGCCTAGTGCACCTGCACCGTTGATAGCTTCCACAATCACAAAGAGCCCTGCCACCAGGGGCAGCACGCTCCATGAGATTTCCTTCCCTACGTCTTTCGGTGTCTTATGGTCACAAATGGAGACAGCAGCAGCAACAAGCAGTCCGACTCCACAGGCTGGAGCGCCCAAGTCAAGCTTGAAAGCAGAAGCTGTCATCAACGCGAGTGCAAGAAAGGCAATGCCGCCAAGAGTCAGCTTGCCGGTAGAGGACAAAGGCTCGGTCTTGTCGCCTCCTTTCACCTGACCTTGCAACCCCTTATTGGCCAGCCAACGCAAGATGAGAAACGTGACGAGAATAGAGGCAATCGAGGGCAAGCCGAACGTTACAATCCACTTACCTAGAGGCGGCATGCCACCGCTGTACACAACTAGATTTGCCGGATTAGAAATTGGCAGGACGAAGCTCGCTGCATTGGCGATGAACGCACAAATCATCAAGTAGGGTAGCGGCTCTACCTCCGCCGTACGAACCGCGGCCAGGACAGCCGGTGTCAGCACGACAGCCGTTGCATCGTTGGATAGAAACACGGTAACTACCACGCCGACGCAATAGATCAAAACGAATAGGCGAGCCGGAGAGCCATCAGACGCGCGAACAGCATGACCAGCCACCCAGTCGAAAACTCCCTCTCTGCGGGCCAGTTCCGACATGATCATCATGCCCGTCAAGAAGAGATATACATCGAGTCCTTTGCCGATCGCACGGCCGGCATTCGTGAAGGGAAGCAATCGGCAGAGCACGAGGAGGCTGGCCCCTCCGACTGCCCACCAAGCCTCTGGCAAACCCTTGGGACGAATAAGGACTAAAGCAATAGAAGCAATTGAGATAAGCCAGATAGCGACCGCGTGCAAGTTGCCGGCGATGAAGGATTCTGTCATTGCGATGGCTTCCGCCACGAAGGCCAGGGTCCCTTCGTTCCCTTTTCATTAGGACCGAGTTGGGTGCCTAAGATGCCCTTGGCTGGCCAGGCGCCGATTACGTTTTCATGATCAACGGAGCTTCTTACCGGAGGCGTATAACGTCCGGCCTGGCTGACGCATACCGAGATCTCGTCCCGCGACTCGCTGCCCCCGGTCTTGGCCGTCACAGCAATCCGATGAGTTCCGTCCGGCACTGAGCTTGAGTTCCAGAGGAATGTCCACGCGCCGTCTGCAAACTGCATCGAATGCGGCTCTCCTTCGTCAATGGAGCAGGAAACCACGCATGCGGAAGAACCGCCCCACACCCTAGCTCGGATCGGAATGAATCCTCGAACGACCTGATTCGCACTTTCAAGCGGTGTGATCAGTTTTTGGTCGGCCGGTGAGGTGATCATGACTAAGGGCCACTGACCCAGTTCCTTAAACTTCCAGCTGACTACATCACCGTACAGAACCGTCAGAGAAAACCCGGGCGGTCCTTCTTCGATCTGTCCTGTAGAGCGAGTTGTGGCATAAATTGTCCGGCCATCATTTGCCAACTCGTTGTAGTGAGTGTGCCCCATTTCCACCAACTCCACCTGGAACCTCCGAATAAGCTGAGTGACCATGTCGGCTTGCGTGAGCAATTCGCTCGGATACAAATGCGTAAAGATTAGAGGCCGCAACCGAGAAGTTCGAGATTCATGGAGCTCGCGTTCGAGCCATGCAATCTGCGCTGAGCCGAGATCGAAGGACGTCTTCGTCGCTCCATCCATTACGTTCAGAAAGAGAAGCCGAAACCCCCGCACGTTCACGGCCCGACACATGTCCGGCTCAAGGTACTGCTGGAATAAATTGAGAGAACCGGCTTTCTTATCGTGGTCACCAGTAATGGCATAGACGGGCATCGGCAGCTTGTTCAGAGCTTCCCGGACAAGCCGGTATTGAGGCTCCAGACCATCGTCGGCGTTATCACCTGGCAGGAAGGCAAAGTCAACATGCCCGGCAAGATGCGCGTTCACTTCTTCGATCAGATCCAAGAAATCCAGATAGTTGTCGTCCTCAGCACTTTGGATATGTAGATCTCCAAAATGAACCCAGCTTAGCGATGGATGGGAAACAGTCTCTTCATCGATCATCTTTCTTTCTCCTCGATGATGACGAACATGTGCGCTCTTGGTAGCAGCAAGATGAGGGCCAGAGAGGGAGCTGTCCTCATTCAGCCTTGAGACCCACGTTCGCTGGACGGATTCCGCACTGTGGCGGGCGCTAACCGGGCAGTTCTCGATTCAGATGCCTTCAGCATCGAGATTATATTGCCGAAGCTTTTCATATAGCAGACGCCGATGAATACCAAGCATGTCCGCGGCTTTTGACTTGTTGCCCTGAGCTGCTGACAGGGCCTTTATCACCAGTGCTTTCTCAAGCGCCTCCACATTGTGCTTCCAACCACTCTGCAGCGGAATAGCATCGGTCCAATGTCCGGTGCTGCTTTCCCCCTGCTGATCGGCAAGAAGCAGGATTTCGTCGCGGTCCACAACACTGCTGCGTGCCATGACGAGCGCTCGCGCAATTGTGTTTTCGAGCTCGCGAACATTACCCGGCCATCGATGCTCACACAACAAGGCCAAGGCAGCAGGCGTCATAGAAACCTTGCGTCCGCTCCGCTGGAGAAAGTGCTGCACGAGTGCCGGGATATCCTGCTTCCGATCTCGCAGAGCAGGAAGGGCGATGGTCACAACGTTCAGCCGGTAGTAGAGATCTTCGCGAAACTCTCCCCGTGCGACCGCTTGCTCCAGGTTCTTCGATGTTGCCGTAATCAGCCGAATGTCTACCGGCGTCGGCTTATTCGTTCCAAGGCGTGCTATCGAACGCTCCTGTACAGCCCGTAATAACTTAGCTTGTAAGGCAGGCGCCAGCTCTGCGATCTCGTCTAGAAACAGTGTGCCTCCGTGGGCTTCTTCGAAACGTCCTACTCGCCGGTAAAGCGCATTGGTGAATGCACCTTTCTCGTGTCCAAACAACTCCGACTCCAGCAGCGTTTCGGGGATAGCCGCGCAGTTCACCTTGAGCAATGGTCCGCGTGCGCGAGAGCTGTTTTCGTGAATCGCATTAACAACTAACTCTTTCCCGGTTCCGCTCTCTCCACGCACCAACACCGTCGCGTCAGATGCGGCTAATTGGCCGATCAGCTTATAGACGCGTTGCATCAAGGGACTGTAGCCGACCATCGCCGACGTATTTGTTACCCCAGCCTTGGCGGCCGTAGAGTCAGCTTTCTCCATCAGTTTTTGATGACCGATGGCACGCTTCAATTGACTCAGAACACTCTCAAAGTCCAGCGGCTTTGAAAGGTAGTCAAATGCACCCAGCTTCATGGCTTCGATTGCGGTGTTACTGTCTCCGAAGGCGGTCATCACAAGAAACGCGCATAGCGAACCCCCGGACATAGCACGCTTCAACACCGACAACCCATCCAGGCCCGGCATGCGGATATCGAGCAGTACGGCATGTGGCTCTTGGTGAAGGATGAGGGCCAGAGCTTCATTGCCATCTCGTGCAGACAGCACATTGAAGTTCTCCTCTTCCAACAGGGCGACAAGGGAAGTGCGCGCCGCATCCTCGTCTTCAGCTACTAGTACCGTAGACATCGACATCCTGATTTTCTGCGAGCTCGATAACGAAGCGCGCTCCCTGCGAATGAGGCAAATAAAACAGGTCTCCGCCCTGGCTTCGCATCAGCTCGCGGGACACGGCCAGCCCGAGTCCGATTCCTGCAGGTTTGGTTGTATAAAAAGGTTCAAACAGATGCTGCTGCTGTTCGGAATCCAGCCCCGGCCCTTCGTCGCGAACCTCCACTCTTGCCACGCCATTCTCTTCCCATGCTTTAACGCAAATAATTCCACCGGTGGGCGACGCTTCCAACGCATTTAGTAGAACGTTCACGATTGTTTGAGTGAGTTGCTGGGCGTCGAATAACGCATGCAAATCGTCCTCCACCGGCTCGAGCACGACACTGGTCTCCTGCATCTCTGCTTGCCGCTCTATGAGTTTGATGCAGTGTTGAAGCAGAGGAAGAAGCGGTTGCATTTCGGGGCTTGGCTGTCTCGATCTTTGCAGGTCGAGCAAGTCGTTCAACAAGCTGCTGAGCCGGTCCACTTCGGCCCGAACCGTTTGAAAGTCCTCGCGGCGAACGGAATGGGTGTCCAGCCTTCGTTCCAACAATTGCACTGTCAGTCGAATGCTGTTCAATGGATTCCTGATTTCGTGCGCAAGGCCTGCAACCAACCGGCCCAGAGCTCGCAGACGATCCTCCCGACGAAGATCTCCTTCCAATTTGCCGCGAGCTGAAGCCATGTCGTTGATCGACTTACTGATTGCACCTAGCTCGTCCGAACGCTCTGGAAGACGATGGTCGAAATCTGTTTTAAGAACTGCCAGTCCACGCTTAATCTCGGCCACTCCGCGCGCCAGGCCAAGTCCAGTTGCTAAAGTGCCGACGATGCTGACCAGTGCCGCAATTACCAGTACAGAGAGGAGAAGTTGACGCTGCCCTGGCCCCGGTGAACTACGCCCCACAAGCCGCTTCATTGCCCAGACTACGGCCCTGCCATTCTCAACCGGCACAGCTCTCAAGACAAGGAGATCGGCGTTGCCCCGAATGAGCTTTTCTTGTACGCGACCCGTTTTTTCACTTGCCTCAGCAAGCGATTCGATGTAATTCCGTTCGGCGCTGGGCACGTCGATCTTCGCCGACCCTGCATCGTGAGTAGGGAAAGCATAACCAAGAAAGTTACTCTCTGAAAAGAAGCCGCCTTCGACGCCCGGATAGGAACGGAGTACTGTTTGCGTGATGCCGCGCAACGATACATCCTGCGCTTGTGCAGGAAGACTGGGCCATGAACTATCTGACGCTGACCGATACTCATACTGCTGCTTCAGTTCTGCCGACGCTGTCGTAACACTCTTGTTAGCCTCTCCGAGAACCACGCGCTCAGCACTGTTGATTGCCTCGCTAATGAGAGCAACGCTTAGTGCTGCCACAGACAATGCCGCGACTACGGTGAAGATCAGCTGTAGCAGCAGTCTGTTCTGAACTAAGCGATTCAATGTGCCTCCCCTGGAGGCCTGGGTGGCGGTGGCAATGGTGCATTTTCATTCGCAGGAGTTGCTGCTTGCGCCAGGCTTTCTAAAGCTCTCACGACCTCTTCGGCGCACTTAACATTCTCATCAGCCGCAATCGCATCATTCCGTTCGAACGCGCGCACAGCAAGCTGATAAAAGTCGCGAGCCCATTTTGGCAAAGATACGGCTCGCAGATCGTGCGACTGACGAAAGAAGTAGTCGGCTTGTTGAGTTCGAAAGTAAACGCGCTGCATATGTTCCCCGAGGGTGTCTGCCGGCGGAGCCCCTTTCGGACCACCGCCTGCTTGCAGGTGGCTTTGGTGTTCCGCTACGTGGAAAAGTGCATCGGCTGCTTCAGCGAAACGACCCGCTCTAAATTGCTGACCCAGTCGATACGCCTGTTCTGCGCTCGTTAGGAAAATACGACTATACTCAAGCGCGCGTTGTGCAGTCACATTAACCGCTTTGGCTGAATCGAGTCTGCGTCGAAGGTCAGGCAAGCGGGCTGAGAGTTCTGGCATCGGGCGCTTCGGTAGACCAGGAGGTCCGGCTTGCGCCCAAAGCAGAGCGGCAGCAGCAATCAAAGTGGCAACCCGCTTAGCCGCTGAAAGGACCGCCATTGAGGAATAGGGCTGCACGGGGAACACCATCCCCACCCTCATTCGTTTTTGAGAAGTGAGGGCGCGGTGTTGTCCGATTCTCGCTCATCCCTGTACGCTTGGCGCACGCACGCCAAGGTTACGAGCGGGGAGGTTGTGCCGGCGATGGAGGCGGAGGTGGTTGATCAGTTCGGCCATTTGGCTGTGCTGGCGGGGCAGCAACCGGAGAACTAGCGCCTGTCGGACCAGGGGCAGGAGCTGCTGCCGGACCGCCTCGAGTTCCTGCCGGAGGTGGCGGGGGAGCTCCACGCCCCGCCATATTTAAGCTAAGCGACTGTCCGTTGATCGTCAGATTCTGTACTTGGACAACAGTTCGGCCAGAGATAGTACTGCGCGCATATCCGGTGTAGCCGACTGTTGCCCCAACCCGAAGCGAGGAAGGACTGGCTGTAGAAAACGGCGGAACTGTAGCGAGCGTTCCGTTGTCGAAAAGAAATCCGTTTACCGATCCGTCTGGACCATAATTGAGCTGCTGAATACGGCCTGAGCCGGAGTAGGGAGCCCCTGCACCCGGCTGCGGCACGGTGATCGATTTGCCCGAAGTTCGATCCTGAATAGATTGAGCCTCGACTGTTTGTACGCCGGCAACGGTGGTTTGAGCATATCCAGTAATCTGGACGTTGTCTCCGACGTGTACAGAATTTTCCAGGTAAGCGCCTGCCCGGGGAGGTAAATGTACCAGAGTTTTGTTGCTCAACAGAAATCCTTCCATTTCGGCATCCCGGTTGTAATTCAGTTGCGAGATGGTGCCGGAAACGCTTGTCGAGACGCCTCCTTGCGGTGCCCGAGGTGGAACCGGTGGCGCTCCTCGTCTAGGTGATGGGGTTTGCGCCAAAGTTGCGGCGGTCAGCACGAATCCGAATGACAAGCAGATCAAAGTACGTGATCGATTGAGTTTCATAAGAAGGGACCTCGGCATCCATATGGGCAAGGCAAAGGCCGCTTACATTCGTAATGGTTTCAAATTGCAACAAGAAGCTCGCTGTCTGCTTTAACGCACACTGTGTGTGCTGCCCGTACACCCCTTCTCCGCATTATGAAGAATGAGCGCACGCTCAGCGCACGATATGTGTACCTATTACGCACGGGAAGCGGTTCCACATCGCAATGTGTCCAAAGAAGGGTATAGGACAGGTTTTGGACAACCACGTGCAAACATCCAATTCACAAACATGCCAAAAGCTGAACAACAGAAGAGCGGGACTGTTTTATCTTTCAACGTCAGTCCGAAAGGAAGCTATGAGGGCCTCCTACTCGAAAGTATCGAAGGATTGATACAGATCAATTTTCATGGGGAGTGGAGTGCGGCGTTGATGAAGCTCGCCGCCCCGGGAACACACATTCGAGCGAAGGTTGAAACTTTCGAAGGGAAGGGCTCCTCACTGCACCCTGTCTACCAACTGCTCAGCCTTAGTGACGATAAAAACAAGAAGCTATCGCTCGATGAACCTAATGGACACGACGCTGGTGCCTTCACAGGAAAAATTGAACGGCTCAACTATGCTCTTCATGGAGAAGTTAACGGAGCCATCTTAGATTCTGGAGATTTCCTTCATGTCAAGCCGCACGGGGCTGCTGCTTTGGGTCTTACCGTAGGCATGAAGGTGAAAGGCACCGGAGGCAGGAAGCCGATGATTGACGGTCATCAAGTGATTGAGGCGGACAACGTCAATGGAATTGAGATAGAAAAAAAGCCTAAGCCGAAAAAGAAAGCTCACGCTTAATGTCGAGCTACAAGGCACAACTCATAGAGCGTCAGCATGCGAAAAGTCGGGCGGAGCCTACGCGCACTCGATTGGCTGAACTTTTTCATGGCCGATGTGAGCACTGGCATCGGTCCGTTTCTCGCAATCTATTTAACGTCTACAAGGCATTGGGATGCAGCAAGCGTCGGAGTAATCATCTCCAGTCAGAGCATCGCCTCTCTATTAGCGCAAGGCCCAGCCGGATGGATTGTCGACTGGTCACGCCAAAAGAAATGGCTGATCATTTGCGCCGCCGCGGTCGTCGCAGCCGGGTGCTACGGAATTGTCAAAGCAGTTGGTCAGCGTACCGAGATCGCGACTCAGGTTCCTATCGGCATCGCTGCTGCCTTCATTCCACCTGCCATCGCGGCGATCTCGCTCGGCATCGTAGGAAAAAACAAGCTCTCGCGACGAGTGGGCCGGAATGAAAGCTTTAGCCATGCTGGTAACGTCAGCTTTGCTCTTCTGGCGGGCGCAGTCGGCACTCTGTTCGGACAGCAGTGGATCTTCTACTCATCGGCCGTAGTCGCAATCGAAACTCTTTGGGCCGCAGCATGCATTCGTTCTGCCGACATCGATAATGTGGCCGCTCGTTCGGCAAGTGAAGGTGGCGGTACTACGGAGTCATCCAAAGTTGCGAGCCCTCAAGTTCTGTTCAAGGATCGCGCTCTCTGGGTATTTACTATCTCCGTTGTCCTGTTCCACTTTGCGAACGCGGCCATGCTGCCTTTAGTTGGCGAACTACTCTCTAGAGGCAAAGATGGCAGAGCGTCCTTTTACATGTCGGCGTGCATTATTGCGGCACAAGCGGTAATGATCCCAGTTGCCTTCCTTACTGGAAAGCTCACCGATCCCTGGGGGCGCAAACCTCTGTTCCTGATTGGGTTTGGAGTTCTGACGCTTCGCGGGATACTCTATACGCTCTGCAAGAGCTCACTTTCCTTGCTCGCCGTTCAGAGCCTTGACGGAGTGGGTGCAGCTATTTTCGGAGTCTTATGGGTAGTGATCATCTCCGATTTAGCAAGAGGAACTGGTCGCTTTAACCTTCTGCAAGGCATCATCCAGACCGCCCTCGGGCTTGGAGCTTTCTTGAGCAACTTCCTGGCTGGCTTTTTCGTAAAAAGCTATGGCTTTAACGCGGGTTTCCTGGGCCTTGCAGTGATCGCACTTATAGGCTCAATCTTCTTTCTTCTGCTCATGCCTGAGACCAGAGACTACCGACGATCACCGGCATCCTGAGCAAACAATCATCACTAACAAAATAAACAGGAATCAGAATATGAAAGCAGCATGGATCTATCCCTTCCTCATCACAGGAGGAATTCTACAGACATGCGGTGCAGCCATGAACGGTCAGTTGAATAAGTCACTGATTAATCCATGGTTGGCCAGCACAGTGTCGTTTGCAGTTATCACTGCCTTCTTCCTCTGTGCCTTTGCGGTTTTGCCTACACCGCTGCCCACCGTCCACAACCTGGCGTCCATGCCGTGGTGGGCGCCTCTCGGCGGTTTGGTAGGTGCTGTTCAGGTTTATGCCGGGCTCACTCTGGTCAACAAAGTAGGCGCTGGACCATTTGTAGGCTTCACTGTAACGGCGGCTCTGGTGGCATCGTTAGCCGTAGATCACTTTGGTCTCTTTCACATGCCGATCCACGCTGTAAACCTTTGGCGAATAGCCGGGGCTCTGCTGATGGCCACGGGTATTGCGCTGATTGCAAAGTTCTAGCGTGGCCAAAAGAGCGGGAGTGAACAACTACTGGGCCGGACCCTTACCGAAGTTTCTCGACCGCCTCTTTTTCTCTGGCAACAATGCTTGCTGGTGGCGCAAGGCGCCTCTGCATAGGACCACAGCGTTTCTCCCTTTGCATCTTTTAGCTCTACCGACAAGAACCCGTTGCAGACTGGTCTTCCATCAAAAGACGTTCAGCCCAAACGTGGATTCAAGCTCTTGTAACCTGCCTAATGTGCCCAGTCAGCCCGACAATTTCGACGAAAGATGCTTTCAACTCTTGCGTGTCCTTAAGTCGTACTATGGTGGTCCTATATCGATACTGTGCCCACCAAAACGAGAAGGCTTTGCGAAAATCTGGATTGTTAATCTGCCTAGCAGGTTCCCTGCTCGCACAATCCAGTGACCCTTCTGGCAATTCCGGAGCCGATGATCTTTCTTTCCTAAGTCGTTTCTGGGTGGCGGCGCAAGCTAATTTCATTCGTCAGCAGCACGGCCCGTTTCCTGCCCTTTACTCGGGACCAAACAGTTTTCGCTCTGACAAAGAACACGCGACTTCCAGGCTTGAAACTCTCTATACTGGCTTCCGAATTACCAGACACTTGGAGATCCTGTGCGACGTGGAAAGTGCGGGCGGGGCAGGTCTGAGCAATGCTCTCGGGATTGCCGGTTTTACAAACGTCGATGTTGTACGTAATCCGACTCTCAGCGAATTACCATACATTTCACGAGTGATGCTGCACTACACAATCCCGTTCAGCCATGGAACAACGGAGGTCACGCGTAACCCGCTTTCACTCGCCCCTGTTGTTCCGGTCAGACGATTGGAATTGCGCTACGGCAAAATGAGCGCCGCAGACTTCTTCGATCTGAACTCGGTGGGCAGTGACAGCCATCTGCAATTTATGAACTGGGCGGCTGTCAACAACGGTGCTTTCGATTACGCGGCCGATACTCGCGGCTACACTTTCGGCCTGGTAATGGAGTACTACGACAAAGCGTGGGTCGCGCGCTTTGGAGAGATGCTTATGCCAACGGTTGCCAATGGCATCAATCTTGATTGGAACATTGCCCGTGCAAGAGGTGAAAATTTCGAGTTCGAGTACCACCCAACGTTGCTGGCCAAGCAGGCTAGTGTGATACGTGCACTTGGATTTGTTAATCATGCCGACATGGGTAGCTATCGGGAATCTATCAACCGTTACCTATCCGGTCAGGATTCTGTTCCGGATATCACGAACACCAGGAGACAAGGTCGGGTTAAGTACGGCTTCGGTTTGAACGTTGAACAGGAAGTAACACCACTCCTACGAGCCTTTGGACGCCTGGGCTGGAATGACGGGGCAAACGAGACCTTCGCTTACACCGAGGTTGACAGAACGGCTGAGATTGGCGGGGACTATCGCGGAAGGCACTGGCGGCGCTCGCAAGATAAGGCCGGGGTAGCTTTTATTGCAAACGGAATTTCTGGTGACCATCGCCGTTATCTGGCTCTGGGCGGACTAGGATTCATTCTGGGCGACGGTGCACTCAGCTATAGCCTGGAAAAGATTTTTGAGACTTACTATACGGCCCATATCTGGCGTGGCATTTCAGCTGCAGTTGATTACCAGCATGTGAACGACCCGGGTTATAACAGCGCGCGTGGGCCTGCCAACGTGGTCAGCTTTCGCGTCCATGTTGAGGACGCACTTCCGTTTGAGCACTTCCGCAGTGGCAATCAGTCAACGTCCAAATAACAAAGTGAGGCTTCTCTGCCCGTTATTGAGGCAAAGTTTCCGGCGCCTTGATTGTTTGCCAGCCTTCACCGTTTAGAGAATCGAGGAAAGCGAGCAGCGCTGCTTTACTCTTCGCGTCCATATAAAATTGCAGCAACGGTTCGTCTACGTGCGGATTGGGAATGCCGCCCTTCGCAGAGAAGTCCAGCACCTCCCCAAGAGTCTTGAACCGGCCATCATGCATGTAGGGTCCACGGCTGGCAAGATCACGCAATGTTGGCGTCTTGAACTTGCCCAAATCGCCGCGCTTGTGCGTGACAACCTCGCGGCCGGGATCGGGATTCATACGGTCCATGCCGATGCCCAGATTCTCGAATTTCTCATTGGTAAAATCCGGGCCAAGATGGCACTCCGCACACTCGGCTTTGCCGTTGAAGAAGTCTATGCCTTCCCGTGCCTCTTTACTTAGAGCTGTTTTGTCGCCCGCCAGGAAGCGATCGTACGGGGAGTTGCCAGAAACGATAGTTCGCTCAAACGCACCGATCGCTTTCGCAATGCGATCGAAAGTAACCGCGCTGTCGCCAAAGGCAGCATCGAAGAGCGGCGCATACCCCGCCACACTTGCAATTGTTCTGGCGGCATCATCGGCCTTCATACCCATCTCATCCGGATGAGTTACCGGGATGATCACTTGCGCCTCAATGGTGGGTGCGCGTCCGTCCCAGAACTGCGACTTGCCATAAGCACGATTGATCAACGTAGGCGTGTGCCTGCCGGTGAGGCGACCAGTCACACCGGGCGAGAACGCGCCCGTGCCGGAAAATGCGTGCGCCGGATCATGACAAAAAGCACAAGACACTTTGCCATCCGATGATAGGCGGCCATCGAAGAAGAGCAGCTTGCCCAGGGCAGCCCTCTGTGGAGTATAGGGATTGTCATCGGGAAATGGTATTGGAGGCAAGCCCAAAGGTCTGAGCAGTATACTCGTCGGCTTCGGTGCGTCCACCGATGCAGCAGTAAGCAATGCAGCGAAAACCCCAAAAGCTACTGCGGCAGCTCGCACCCGGTTAACCCGCTCCAGTAGCAATAAGACCACCGCCATCCGTTGTTCTAAAGCGGCGCAGAGCTTGACGTACCTGGGGAGTGATGAAGCGAAAGCGCCGCCCGATAATCATCTTCAATAACAGATGGTCGGTGCTATGGGTTACCCCGACTCCCAAACCTAAATTGAATTCCCAGTTGGGACCGAAATCGTAGTCGATGGATGGAACAATTTGCTCCTGCTGAAGCGAGAACGGATCGAAGGCAAACACCGGACCAACCGTCCCGTAGTACTCGAGCCCGGCGCTCAGCTTTTTGGTCACGCTGTAGCCGGCCTTGAACCCAGGAGAGAACCCTACGCCTTCCTTCACACTAGTTCCGTGAAACGACCGCTCCAGTGCCGGGTTGAAAGCCAGATACCAGCGGCCGATTTGCTTGTCGATGATCGGACGTATCTCCCAAGTCCAGGTATCGGACGAGTAGGTAGGGCGCTGATAACCGACTTCCGTCGACAGACTTACTCCAACCGGCCAATGCCAGCTTTCAGGCGCCCGCACACGAGGCCTGATATGGTCGCCAACCCACTTATAGCCGACACGCGAATCGGCGCTGGTGAAAACATAAAATCCAACCTCGAACCAG
>CAXTWQ010000024.1:0-2805 GCA_964248065.1 uncultured Bryobacteraceae bacterium
ACTTCGAACAGATCTCCGACGATACCGTAATCGGCTGCCTCAAAGATGGGTGCCGATTCATCTTTATTGATCGCCACGATAGTCTTGGAACCCTTCATGCCTACCAGATGCTGGATAGCACCGGAAATACCCACAGCAAAATATACTTTTGGGGAGACAGTTTGTCCGGAGCTGCCGACCTGGCGTTCCATAGGCAACCATCCGCTGTCACAGATTGGTCGTGAAGCCGCCACCTCCGCGCCAAGCACTTGTGCCAACGATTCGACAAGCGCCAGATTTTCCTTCTCCCGTATGCCTCGACCCACGGAGACAATCATTCCGGCAGCGCCCAGATCTACCGAACGTTGCGTTTGCTGGAACGGCGCTTCCGGCTTACTCAGAATCTGCGCGGGCTCAATGGACACAGCAAACGGCTCGACCTGAGTAACTGCGCCTGACGATTCAGCTGCCCGAAAAACGCTCGCCTGAATCGATGCAAAAACCGGCTTCTCCCCGCCCGCCATGGCCGGGTGCAGCTTGCCTCCCAACAGCTGCCTGATAAATGTGATTGCGCTGCCGTCGCCCTTGATGCCCACCACATCGCTGACAAGCGACGTCCGGAACCGTGCAGACAGCTTCGGCGCATAGTCGCGCACCTGGTACGTATGCGGAAACAGCACAAATTCAGGCTGCCGTTCGCGAATCAGTTGCTCCAGGGCCAGCGTGTAGCCTTCGGCCGTGTAGTCGGCCAGAAGCGGATGGTCCAGGGTGATCACCTTGCTCGCACCGTAGCCGCTCGCTTCCGCTGCAAGGCTCGAAAGCGAATGTCCAAGAAGAACGGCTTCGACAGGCAGTCCTGTTGCTTTGCCAACTTCAATGGCGGCAGCCAGCGTCTCGTGCGAGATACGGATCAGCTTGCCGCCTCGCTGCTCCAGCACTACAATGACGCTCATAGTACCCGTGCCTCAAAGCGTAGTTTCTCCACTAGTTGGCGGGCGCACTCCCGGCTGTCGCCAGTCAACATCTGTGTTTCTTTGTTACGTGGCGGCAGGTACACGCTTCTAACGTCAGAAGTCGCCGCCGCCCCAATGCCCAAGTCGGCCAGCGTGACGGTCCTGATCTCTTTAGACTTGGCCTTCTTAATGCCCATCAGCGTTGCGTAGCGCAACTTCTTGATCCCAGATTGAATGGTCAGCGCCACGGGCGTTTGCAGGGTGACGTACTGATACCAGCCGTCTTCCAACTCTCTTTTGACGCGCACCGCTGAGCCCTGCGGCTCCACTTCCATCACAATGGTTGCGTGCGCGAACCCAAGCAGTTCCGCAGCTAATACGCCCGTCTGGCCATAGCCAAGATCGTCTGACTGCAGACCAGTAAGCAGGTATCCGGCTTTTTCGCTTCTCACTGCTTCGGCCAGAATCTGCGCGGTTACGAACGGATCGAGAACCGCTTGTTGGGGCACCTGAACATGAATTGCACGGTCAGCACCCTTGGCCAAGGCCTCGCGAATAGTTTGCGTAACGCGGTCGGGTCCTGCGCAGAGAACCACAACCTCGCCGCCCAACTTTTCTTTCAGCTGTAAGGCCTCTTCCAGCGCATACGCATCGGGCTCATTCATCTCGTAGGTAAGGTCCGATTCGTCCAGCCACTTGCCCTGTCCGTTGACCCGCAGCACCGAATCGCGTGCCGGAACCTGCTTGATGGAAACAACAATTTTCATGCCGTGCAACTCCAGTATGCCGAAGTCGAAGCAGCGAACTGGCGTAAACCGGGTTAACTTCTAGGATCGTACTTCTTGAAGACCAGACAGCCGTTAGTACCGCCAAATCCAAAGCTGTTGGAAGCCGCGTACTCAATCTCAAGCGGCCTGGCCTTGTTCGGGACATAATCCAGGTCGCATTGCGGATCCGGCTCATCGTGGTTGATGGTAGGTGGAGCAATCTGATCCCGAATCGCCAACACGGTAATGCCAGCTTCAAGACCACCGGCACCGCCCAGCAGATGACCGGTCATGGATTTAGTAGAGCTCACCGCCATCTTATAGGCATGATCGCCAAACGCCCGTTTCATGGCAAGAGTTTCGGCACGGTCTCCTTGACCGGTGGAGGTACCGTGTGCGTTGACATACTGTACCTGCGATGGCTCGATGCCGGCATCCAGCAAGGCGTTACGCATAACACGGTAGGCGCCATTGCCGTCGTCCGGAGGCGCCGTAATGTGAAACGCATCGCCGCTCATGCCATAGCCGACAATCTCGGCCAGTATGGGCGCATCCCGCTTCTGTGCCCGCGCCAGTTCTTCCAGCACCAGGATGCCAGAGCCTTCACCAACTACAAAGCCATCCCGCCCCTTGTCCCAGGGCCGTGACGCTTTCTGCGGCTCATCGTTGCGCGTAGATAAAGCACGCATGGCAGCAAACCCGCCAATTCCCATCGGAGTCACGCAGGCTTCAGCGCCACCACAAATCATGGTATCGGCGTAACCGTGTTTAATCAGCCGATACGAATCGCCGATTGAATGCGCGCTGGTGGTGCAGGCTGTTGCCGTAGCCGAGTTCGGACCCTTGGCTCCATAACGAATTGAAACGTAGCCGCTGGCAAGATTGACGATGCAGGAAGGAATAAAGAATGGGCTGATACGGCCCGGCCCGCGCTCAAGCAGGTTGCGATGTTCCCGCTCAATTACTTCAAATCCGCCGATGCCGCTGCCGATATAGACGCCGAACATTTCGGATTCTTCTTCGGGCACTGCCAGTTGCGCGGACTTCATGGCAAAATCCGAAGCTGCCACGGCAAACTGAATGAAACGGCCCATCTTCTTAACGTC
>CAXTWQ010000024.1:2815-18626 GCA_964248065.1 uncultured Bryobacteraceae bacterium
TTAACGTCTTTTTTATCAACGTAGTTCAGCGGGTCGAAATTCTTGACTTCTCCTGCTATGCGCGCCGCAAATCCAGTAGCATCGAACTGCTGAATGAGCTCAATACCGTTTTTCCCGCTCTGGATCGCCGACCAGTTCTCTTCGGTGCCGGAGCCGACTGAACTGATTAGGCCAACTCCTGTTACCACTACCCTACGATGCAAAGCCTGATTCCCACGTAAACTTCAATCCGACCTTCTGCTGTTGAATACAATCGGTCAACTACTTCTTCTTTGCCTCGATGTAATCAATCGCGTCCTTCACGGTTTTGATCTTCTCGGCTTCATCATCAGGGATATCCAAGTCAAACGCTTCCTCAAATGCCATCACCAATTCGACGATGTCCAGCGAATCCGCTCCCAGGTCGTCTACAAACGAGGCGGACGGATCCACCTGATTTTCATCGACTCCCAATTGCTCGACGATTATCTGCTTTACCTTCTCTGCTACTGACATTAATCTGTTCTCCTATTTGGCAAGGTGCCACACCGTTTGGGGTACGGTAGCCTGGGTCTAACACTCTAAACTACATCATTCAGCAGTCAGAAAACTGGATAAGCGGGACCTGGCGTCCACCTTCAAACTGAATCTGCGCGTCGACCATCTCTATTGGTAGCAGACAGATTTGCTAAATCGAAGGATTTAGACCGGAAAAGTAACGTGATGTCCAATTCTCCTCGCATCTTTTACCTGCACGGTTTCGCCTCCGGGCCAACTTCTGGCAAGGCAAAGTTTTTCTCGCAGCAGCTTGCCGGTTCGGGAGTTGACTTCTCTGCCCCAGATCTTGCCGAAGGCCGTTTTGAAACGCTCACTATCACCGGGCAACTTGCGGTGATCAATCGGTTGGTCGACAGCGAACCGGCAGTGTTGATTGGCTCCAGTTTGGGCGGTTACCTGGCGGCACTGACTGCCGCTGCCAATCCGCTGATCGAGCGATTGATACTGCTGGCTCCGGCCTTTGAGTTTCTTCCGCGTTGGCGCGAACGCCTAGGCCCGGAGGCGATGGAACACTGGCGCAACACAGACAAGCTTTCTGTTTTCCATTACGGAGACGGGCTCAACCGAACGCTTTCTTATCAATTGATGACCGATGCCGAACAGTACCCGCTCATGCCGGACTTTGCCCAACCTGCCCTGCTCTTTCACGGGACGGAGGACGATGTAGTTCCAATCGACTCTTCCCGGCGGTTTGCAGCCACGCATCCGAACACTAACTTGATTGCTCTCCCTTCGGATCATCAGCTGACCGATGTCCTCCATTCCATTTGGAATCACGCATGTCCTTTTTTGCTCAGCCAGACCTCGTAAAATCAGTGTTAGCATGAAACTATTGGCGTCCGGGTAGACACGGTCGAAACCGATTGGAACTGTCAGGGGCCACCCCACGTCTCACCGGATACATAGGCGCGAGTTTTTGCTGAGTTAATAAATGGCAGAGTCAGTGACAAGCGAGTTGGAACAACAGGAAATCAGGCGAGCGGCAAATCTGAGGGATGATTCCAATCTGGATCGATTGCTCCTGCAGTCCGATATGGAAGAGCCCTGGTATAAGTCGTTCGGGCGCAATATCCGCGAAGCAATTAACCCACCGAAGCTCCCGCCGCTGGTGCTGACCTCACGTCCGATTGAGGACGAGCGGTTCGGCGAGATGCGGAAGCTGGAGCTTCCCTGGTACAAATCGCTGGCAGCAAATGTCCAGGATCTGATCCACCCCCCGAAATTAGCGCCGCTGGAGGTAACCTCCAAGCCGGTTGAAGTCGGGACTATCTGGGGTGCCTATGGTGGTGGAGAAACCAAGTCGGGCACGGTTTCTTTGCTGGTGCACGTCGGCCTGATTGCGCTGATGCTGATCGTGTTTCGCAAACAAGTTTTCACAGCCAAGCCGAAAGATCTAGGCCCGATCGTTTATTTGCCGCCCGTTAAGATGAAGCTTCCGCCCGCTGCGGTGAAAGCCGGCGGTGGCGGCGGTGGTGGACAGAAAATGCCCACGCCGGTCAGTCGTGGCGTTGCTCCTCCTAAAGCTCAGAAAGCCTTTATTCCACCTACTTTGGCTGTTGAGAAGCCGAAACTTCCTGCTGTGCCCACGATTACGGCGCAAGCTCCCCAGATTACCGCTGATAACTATGGCGACCCGCTGAGCAAGCTGCTCGACACCTCTGCCGGCCAGGGACAAAACGGACTCGGCAATGGTAAGGGTGCCGGCTTAGGCACTGGCAACGGTGACGGCTATGGTCCCGGCGAGGGCGGCGGTATGGGAGGCGGGGTCTACAGGATTGGCGGCGCGGTTTCTCAGCCGGTTCTGATCACCAAGGTTGAGCCCGAGTATTCGGAAGAAGCCCGCAAGGCGAAGTACTCCGGTACAGTTCTGCTCTCCATCGTGATCGATGCGAATGGTCTGCCTCATCAAATTCACGTGGTCCGGCCACTTGGCTTAGGCCTCGACGAAAAAGCCATTGAAGCTGTGATGAAGTGGCGCTTTCGTCCCGCGCTGAAGGGTGGCAAATCGGTAGCCGTTCAAGCGCAGGTGGAAGTCAACTTTCGGCTGCTCTAGTCACGTCCGCACAGTCACTCCAGCTTTAGTAGTGAGTCGGGCATTGCCCCTTCAGCGTCAGCCCTTTCCCGGTTGGCGTTGAAGCTCCTGATCTAACCGACTCCAAAGTTCAGAGGCGAGAACCCTATCTCCGTTCTCAAGCGATAGGACCGAGACGGGTAGAAGGCTTCGTGACTGTTGATCCCACTCCGAGATTTGCCTCGCTTCTGGATCGGTAACAAAGATTTGGTGGATACCAATACTCGCGTACTGCCGGCATTTACTCAACACCTTTTCCTGTCCATCATCGGGAGAGAGCACCTCGGCAACGATTTCAATCGGCGCAGTTGGGTAAGGATGTTCGACTCGAGTCGATGCGGATACATCAGGTACTGGTTGCCAATCCCGAGTAATGCGAAGTTCGACCTCGGTCCCAGAAATATATCCGGCTTCACTCAACAGGTTCGCTATCAGCCGCTGAACCAATCCGTGTAACCAAGTAGGCTTAGATTTTGAACTGCAGTGCCAAAGCAGTACTCGAAGTGAGGCTTGAGCCCAGCATATTGAGTGCGGAACTCTTCGAGTGTGAGGCCTTGAGTCCTCGACGTCATGCCAAGATTATACGAGGGTGCTGGCACTGAGCCGATGCGCCGTATCATAACGATGTCTCATTTGCGAGACGGTAATCACGAGCAGAAGTGCCACGCTGGTCGAAACGCCGAGATGAGATGGCTCGGGGGGGCAGCGGCGGACGTTGCGGTAAAGTTTCCACCATTGCGATAAGGGATGACGCCGTTATCGGAGCTACCACCAATCTACTAATCGCGCAGTGGGCCGAGCTTGGGAAGAGGAAAGTCAAGACCATCTTTGCTTACTCCCATTGACACTTGGGGGAATATCCCCTATCCTGGGAAAGTTTGGCGAGTCGATTCTTCGGCTTCTGGGTTACCTTGCTTTATAATGAGCATGTGTCCGGAAGTCGGGCCCCGCTATCCGGACGGTCAACCACTCTTGCTGTTTAAGAGTGTGCCACGCCGAAACCGGTATGGGCCATTCCCGAAGTAGTTACCCTCGCGGTTTCAGGCTGGTGAATACGCTATATCAGTCTCTTGTATTTGAATGGTAGGCGACCTTTATCGTCTCCGTTCTTGCTGATGCCCTTGCAAGGGGGTGTTAGTGCAGTGTTTACTTTTCCGCTTTCCGTCTGCGTTTGTTGGCGGAAGGCAGGTACTCCGGTTCTAACCTTTTTATTGTTAAGAGGATTCTTTGCGACCTTCGGGCCACCGTCCGATTGGTTCGTTTGTTTGATCAAGCATGCCGACCTTTAATCAACTTGTCCGGAAGGGCCGCAAGCCAACCCGGTATAAGACAGCCAGTCCTGCGTTGCAAGCCTGTCCGCAGCGTCGCGGCGTCTGTACTCGCGTCTATACCACTACACCGAAGAAGCCGAATTCGGCTCTGCGGAAAGTGGCTCGCGTGCGCCTGACCAATGGAATCGAAGTCACGACCTATATCCCAGGTGTTGGCCACAACTTGCAGGAGCACTCGATTGTGCTGATCCGCGGTGGCCGCGTGAAGGATTTGCCAGGCGTTCGGTACCACATTGTTCGCGGCACGCTCGATACCGCTGGCGTCGCCAACCGGAAGCAGAGCCGTTCCAAGTATGGTGCCAAGCGACCCAAGGGCGGTGCTGCCGCTGCTGCGCCGGCCAAAGGAAAGGGAAAGAAGTAGGTCATGCCACGCCGTAGACGTCCCGAGCCGCGCGAAGTGGTTCCGGACCCGCTGTACAACTCGACTTTGGTCGAAAAGTTTGTCAATTCCATGATGTGGGATGGCAAGAAGACCACCGCTCAAAAGATTTTCTACTCCGCGATGGACACCCTGCGCGACCGCTCAGGCGATGATCCGTTGAAGGCTTTTAAGAAGGCTGTCGAGAACGTCCGGCCGCTGCTGGAAGTAAAAACTCGTCGCGTTGGTGGCGCCAACTACCAGGTGCCGGTGGAAGTTCCCCAGAACCGCCGCACCAGTCTGGCGCTGCGCTGGATCATCGGCAACGCCCGCAGCCGTCCCGACAAGAGCATGGCCGAGAAATTGGCCAACGAGTTAAACGACGCCTCCAACATGCGAGGCGGCGCTGTCAAGAAGAAAGATGATGTTCACCGGATGGCCGAGGCCAATAAGGCTTTCGCCCATTACCGTTGGTAGTTTGTTGTTCTTTTAGTGAATTAAATTTATGCCTCGCACCGTTCCCATAGAAAAAATGCGCAATATCGGCATCATGGCGCACATCGATGCCGGCAAGACCACCACGACCGAACGCATCCTTTACTACACTGGCCGGACGCACAAGATTGGCGAAGTGCACGAAGGCACCGCCACCATGGATTGGATGGCGCAGGAGCAGGAGCGCGGCATCACCATTACTTCCGCTGCGACTACCTGTCAGTGGAACGATATTACGATCAACATTATCGACACGCCTGGTCACGTCGACTTCACCGCTGAAGTCGAGCGCAGCCTGCGTGTGCTCGATGGCGCTTGCGCCGTGTTCGACGCGGTAGCAGGCGTTCAGCCACAGTCGGAAACAGTCTGGCGTCAGGCTGACAAGTATCGCGTGCCGCGCATTTGCTTCATCAACAAGATGGACCGGGTGGGCGCGAACTTCTTCTTTTCGGTTCAAACCATTGTCGACCGCCTGAGTGCCCGTCCGGTGCCGATCCAGTTGCCGGTGGGCGCTGAAGATCAGTTCAAGGGCATCATTGACCTGGTCAAGATGAACGCCCGTATCTGGCGCGATGAGACCCTGGGCGCTAAATTTGACGACGTCGAGATTCCGGCTGATCTGTGCGAAGAAGCGCAGAAGTATCGCGATCAGCTGATTGAAGCAGTTTCCGAGTCTGACGATGTTCTGTTCGAGAAGTTTGTCGAAGGCCAGGCGATTACCGAAGCCGAACTGGTAGCCGGTATCCGCAAGGCCACCTTGGCGCAAAAGATCTTCCCCGTTATTTGCGGCTCCTCGTTCAAGAACAAGGGCGTGCAGAATCTATTGGACGCAGTCTGTGCGTATTTGCCGTCGCCACTCGATGTTCCGGCCATTCAAGGCCTGGACGTTGACGATCCCGAGATTCACATTGAGCGTCATGCCGACGACGCGGAACCGTTTTCGGCCCTGGTTTTCAAGATCATGACCGACCCGTTTGTCGGCCAGTTGTGCTTCATCCGGGTGTACTCGGGCAAGCTGAATGCCGGCGAATCGATCTACAACGTCAGCAAAGGCAAGCGCGAGCGCGTCGGCCGTTTGGTCAAGATGCACGCCAACAAGCGTGAAGAAATCAGCGACGTCATGGCGGGCGACATCTGCGCGGTCGTGGGCCTGAAGCAAGTAGTCACCGGCGACACCATCTGTGACGAAGATAAGCCGGTCCTGCTCGAATCGATCATTTTCCCGGCTCCGGTGATTCAGCTCGCGATCGAGCCCAAGACCAAGGCCGACCAGGAAAAGCTCGGCGTTGCCATCCACAAGTTGGCAACCGAGGATCCGACTCTCCATGTGACCACAGACCCCGAAACCGGACAGACCATTCTGGCCGGGATGGGTGAACTTCACCTGGAAATCATCGTCGACCGGATGCAGCGCGAGTTCAATGTCGGTGCGAACGTCGGCAAACCGCAGGTTGCTTATCGCGAGACCATTCGGCAGCTGTCCGAAGCCGATTACACGCATAAGAAGCAGACCGGTGGTTCCGGTCAGTATGCCCGCGTCAAGTTACGTGTCGAGCCGAATCCGGAGAAGGATTTCGAGTTCGCCAATGCCGTGACGGGCGGCAACATTCCAAAGGAATTTATCCCGGCGATTGAAAAGGGTGTTGTCGAAGCGCTGGAAGGCGGCATTCTGGCCGGCTACCCGCTGAATAACATCAAGGTCACGGTGTTCGACGGCGCTTATCACGAGGTTGACTCCTCGGAAATGGCGTTTAAGATCTGTGGCTCTATCTGCTTCAAAGAAGCGGCAGGCAAAGCCAAGCCGGTCTTGCTCGAGCCAGTGATGCGGGTCGAAGTCACGGTTCCGGAAGACTACATGGGTTCGGTCAATGGCGATCTGATCTCACGGCGCGGACGACTCGAAGGCACCGAAATTGCCGGCGGAACGCACATCATCAAGTCGATGGTGCCGCTGTCGGAAATGTTCGGGTATGCCACTGAATTGCGCTCGCGCACACAGGGACGCGGCAGTTTCACCATGCACTTCGGCCAGTACGAAGAGGTGCCGCGCAATATCGCCGAAGAAATTATCAACCGCAGCAAGGGCGGAGTCGCCGCTCGTTAAGAGCTGCGTGGAAAGGAAAGGTTTACACCAATGGCGAAAGAGAAATTTGACCGCAGCAAGCCGCACGTCAATATTGGGACGATCGGGCACATCGATCATGGCAAGACGACGTTAACGGCGGCCATCACCAAGACGCTGTCCAAGCACAATCCGAAGAACAAGTTCCGGAGCTTCGACTCAATCGACAACGCGCCGGAAGAGAAGGCACGCGGGATTACAATCGCGGTGGCGCATGTCGAGTATGAGACGGCGAACCGTCACTATGCGCACGTCGATTGCCCGGGTCACGCTGACTACATCAAGAACATGATCACCGGCGCTGCCCAGATGGATGGCGCGATCTTAGTCGTTGCTGCCACCGACGGCCCGATGCCGCAGACGCGCGAGCACATTCTGCTGGCCCGTCAGGTAGGTGTGCCGTTCATTGTTGTTGCCTTGAACAAGGTTGACATGGTGGACGATGCTGAGTTGCTTGAGTTGGTGGAACTCGAAGTCCGCGAGTTGCTGTCGAGCTATCAATTTCCGGGGGATGATATCCCGGTGGTTCGCGTCAGTGCGCTCGGCGCATTGAACGGCGAAGCGCAGTGGGAAGCAACCGTTGATGAGCTGATGGCGAGGGTGGATGCCTACATTCCGCTCCCCGAGCGCGCCATTGACAAGCCGTTCCTGATGCCGATTGAAGACATTTTCTCCATCCAGGGCCGTGGCACGGTGGTGACCGGACGCATTGAGCGCGGCATCTGCAAGGTGGGCGAGGAAATGGAGATTGTCGGTTTTGCGGACACGCGCAAGACGGTGGTGACCGGCGTCGAGATGTTCAAGAAGCTGCTGGACGAAGGCCGGGCCGGCGACAACGTGGGCTTGCTGCTGCGCGGCATTGAGAAGAACGACGTCGAGCGCGGCCAAGTGCTCGCCAAGCCAAACACGATCAAGGGTTACAAGAAGTTCAAGGGCGAAGTCTACGTGCTGTCCAAAGAAGAAGGTGGACGTCATACGCCATTTTTCAACGGCTATCGACCGCAGTTCTACTTCCGCACCACCGACGTGACAGGCGTGGCGACGCTGCCCGAAGGCATGGAGATGGTGATGCCGGGCGACAACGTAGCCATGGAGATTGAGCTGATTACGCCGGTCGCGATGGACAAAGGTTTGCGATTTGCAATTCGCGAAGGCGGCCGCACCGTCGGCGCCGGTACCGTGACGGAGATTCTGAGCTAACCGTGGCGATGAATAAGGACCGCATACGAATTCGGCTGAAGGCGTACGACCACCGGATTCTGGATCAATCGACAACCGAGATTGTCGATACCGCGAAACGGACTGGCGCAACGGTTGCCGGTCCCATTCCGCTGCCAACGCTGAAGAATCGGTATACGGTTCTTCGTTCGCCGCACGTGGATAAGAAGTCGCGCGAGCAGTTTGAGATTCGCACCCACAAGCGGCTGCTCGATATTCTCGAGCCGCAGCAGGAAACGGTAGACGCGCTGATGAAGCTCGACCTGCCGGCCGGCGTGGATGTGGAAATCAAAGCGTTCGGCAAGAAGTAAGTAGTCGTTTTCAATAGATTTAAGAAGGATGAGGCCGCGTTTTTGAGCGAGCCGAAGACACAAAGAATGAGTCCAGGAATTCTCGGCAAAAAGATCGGCATGACGCAAGTGTTCACCCCGGACGGACAGGTAGTTCCCGTGACGTTGGTGAAGGCAGGCCCGTGTGTTGTGACTCAGCGCAAGACTCCGGCCACCGATGGCTACGATGCTGTCCAATTGGGGCTGCTCGAGTATGCAAAAAATCTGAATAAGCCAGAGACCAAGCACTTGGCTAAGTCTGGCGCTTCGGGCGTTCGATTTCTTCGCGAGTTTCATCCTGGGCAAACAGGATTAGGTGACTTGAAGCAGGGTGACCAGGTTTTAGCCGAAGAGTTCAAGCCACGCGAAGTGGTGGATGTGATCGGCACCAGCAAGGGTCGAGGATTTACCGGTTTGGTCAAGCGTCATCACTTTCGCGGCGGTCCGGCCAGCCACGGCTCTATGTTTCATCGCGCGGCCGGTTCGATCGGTGCTTCGAGCTTCCCTTCCCGCGTGTTTCCGGGTATGAAGATGGCCGGGCGCTCGGGTGCCGAGCAGGTGACGGTGCGCAATCTGGAGATTGTCAGCGTCGATACTGAGGACAATGTGATCGCCGTCAAGGGTGCCATCCCAGGGCCGAACGGCGGCTATGTCACAGTCCGGCGGACTCGTCGCTAAGCGGGACTCAGGATACGAACGATGCCAAGTGTGAATGTAATTGATCTGAGCAACGCGACTGTCGGCTCTATCGAGCTGTCAGATACAGTGTTCGGTGCCGAAGTGAATGAAGCTCTTCTGTATGAAGCGGTGCGCCAGTATACGGCGGCACGGCGCTCCGGAACAGCCTCGACCAAGACACGGCACGAAGTGAGTGGATCGGGTAAAAAACTGTGGAAGCAGAAAGGAACCGGCCGCGCCCGTATGGGCTCGATTCGTTCTCCGCTCTGGCGCCACGGCGGTACCGTGCACGGTCCGCAACCCCGATCATATGAATACAAGCTGCCTCGCAAGATGATGCTTGGCGCGCTCCGGTCGGCTTTATCGGCCAAGGTTCGCGACGGCGAGCTGCGTGTCGTTCGATCGTTCGACTTGCCTCAGGCGAAGACCAAAGAGATGGTTGGCGTTCTTGGGCGGCTGGAAGTGAAGAAGACAGTGTTGCTGGTGGAAGTGGGCGAGAATGCCAATCTCGATCGCGCGTCAAGGAATTTGAAGAGCGTCAAGCTGGTGCCGACCAAAGATGTCACCGTTTACGATCTCCTCAAGTATCAGGAAGTGCTGCTGAGCGAGACGGCAGCCCAGAAATTGTCGGAGGCTTTAGCCTAAATGAATGTTTATGAAGTGATCCGGCGACCGCTGATCACCGAAAAGGGTCACCTGCAGCGCGAAGCTGATCGAACGCTTTGCTTTGAGGTGCATCCGGATGCTAACAAGATTGAGATCCGGCAGGCCGTTGAGACGGTATTCAAGATCAAGGTCACCGAAGTTCGTACCAGCAACTACGTCGGTAAGCTGCGTCGACGCGGCCGTTTCACCGGGTATGCGTCCGATTGGAAAAAAGCGTACGTCCGGCTGGCAGAAGGGCAGAAAGTGCCCGAGTACGCCGAGATCTAGGGAAGCAGAGTAAGCCATGCCTATTAAGAGTTTTCGACCGACAACGCCGACGCGGCGCTTCCAAACCTATCTCACGCGCGAGGACATCACCAAAGACCGTCCTGAGAAGTCGCTGGTAGAAGGCAAGAAGCGCACCGGCGGACGCGATTCCCGGGGTCACATCTCCAGCCGCTTTATCGGTGGCGGTGCCAAGCAGGCTTATCGGGTTATCGATTTTAAGCGCGATAAGGTGGGCGTCACGGCTAAGGTCGCCGCCATTGAGTACGATCCGAACCGGTCAGCCCGGATTGCGTTGCTGCATTATGTTGACGGCGAGAAGCGCTACATCCTGGCGCCGGTCGGCCTGGAAGTGGGCCGCACCGTGACTGCCGGCGCTGAAGCGGACATCCTGGTGGGCAATGCCCTGCCGCTCAAGAATATTCCGGCCGGTACGGTTGTTCACAATATCGAACTAAAGCCTGGCAAGGGCGGCCAGATGGCGCGTTCAGCCGGCACACAAGCACAGTTGGTCTCCAAAGAAGGCGGCTTGGCGCTGCTCAAACTGCCATCGGCTGAAATCCGCCGCGTGCCGCTCGAGTGCATGGCGACCGTCGGCCAGGTCGGCAACGTGGAGCATGAAAATGTCTCGCTCGGCAAAGCAGGCCGGACCCGTTGGCTGGGCAAGCGTCCGCATAATCGTGGCGTTACGATGAACCCGGTCGATCACCCGCATGGTGGCGGCGAAGGCAAAACCTCCGGCGGCCGACACCCGGTCACCCCCTGGGGTCAGCCCACGCGCGGTTATAAGACGCGCAACAACAAGCGGACCGATCGCTGGATCGTCACCCGGAAGTCCAAGAAGCGGTAGGAAGTTTAAGGAACTGCAATGAGTCGATCGCTGAAAAAAGGGCCGTTTACCGACGACTACCTTCTCAAAAAGGTAGAAGCGGTGGTCAACAGAAATCAAAAGACGGTAATTCGCACCTGGTCGCGCCGTTCCACGATCGTGCCGGAATTCATCGGCGTCACCATGGCCGTCCATAATGGGAAGAAGTTTATCCCGGTTTATGTGACCGAGAACATGGTTGGCCACAAGCTGGGCGAGTTCTCCCCAACGCGCACCTTCAAGGGCCACGTCGCGAAGTCGAACGAGAAGGGGTCGAAGTGATGAGCCAGCGGTTTATCAGCTCGGCGAAGACAGGTGATGAATAACGTGGCCGATCAGGTAGCTGGATTACTTTCGCAGGCCGAAGCACGGTATGTGCGCGTGTCGGCTCAAAAGGCTCGCTTGGTAATTGATCTGATTCGTGGACGGCAGGCTGGCGAGGCTATCGTTCTGTTGAGCGGCGTGAACAAGCGCATTGCTCCGACGGTGGAAAAGGTCCTGCGCTCGGCGATTGCCAATGCGGAAAACAAGTCCGAAGACGTTGACGTCGACCGTTTGTTCGTCGCCGAAGCATATGTGAACGAAGGTCCGCGGCAGAAGCGGATTCGGCCGGCTCCGATGGGCCGCGCCTACCGGTATCAGCGCCGGACGTCCCACATCGTAGTCAAGCTGGGCGAACGGGCCGAAGCGGCAGAGGAATAAGGATTTAGCATGGGTCAGAAAGTACATCCGTATGGCTTCCGCTTAGGCATTACCAAAACCTGGCGCTCGCGCTGGTTCGCCAAGCAGGACTACGCCAAGCTCCTCCACGAGGATCTGGAGCTCAAAGAATCTCTGCTCAACCGCCTAAAAGCGGCGGGCATCAGTTCCATTGAAGTGGATCGGCCGGGCAACAAGCTTCGCATTACCATCCGGACGTCGCGGCCCGGCATCATCATCGGCCGCAAAGGCGCCGAGATTGAGAAGCTGAAAGGCGACCTGGCTCAGAAGACCAAGCGCGAAGTTTTCATCGATATTCAGGAAGTGCATCGGCCGGAAGTCGATGCGCAGCTAGTTTCCGAGTCGATCGCTTTGCAGCTCGAAAAGCGCGTGGCGTTTCGCCGGGCTATGCGCAAGGCGGTCGATTCGGCCCTGCGGTTTGGCTGTAAAGGCATCAAGGTTCGAGTATCGGGTCGACTGAACGGCGCTGAAATCGCCCGGAGCGAGTGGTATCTGCAGGGCCAATTGCCCCTGCACACTCTGCGCGCCGACATCGACTACGGCTTCAGCCAAGCCTACACGACCTATGGGGTGATTGGCGTCAAGGTTTGGATTTATAAAGGCGAAGTGATCGAAGCCGGCAATAAGGGCCGGAACACTTTACGGAATGAAGGCGAACCACGCCGGCGTCGTCGTGATGGCGATCGCGGCGGGTTTGACCGCGGTGGCTCGGATCGTGGCGGCTTTGATCGCGGTGGTGATCGAGGCGGCTATGACCGGCCCGCAGGTGGAGCGCGACCGGTGTCCGAGGGTGGCCCCGAGCGTCGCCAGGCCATGCAAGCTCCGGAAGCAACCGGTCCCATCGTACAGGCTGCGCCGGGCGAGTTGCCGAAGCCAGCTGCTACGGCCAGTTTGATTCCCGCTCTAGCGCCTATGGCTCCGTCCTGGAAACAGGAAGCACAAGCACGGCCGGTGGAGGAAGAGGTTGGCTCGCAGGCAGTTCCGACCGCTGCGCCGGTTTCCCCTACTCCGATTGAGCAAACAATGGACAATGGTGCAGATGGAGCGAGCGCGCCGGAACCGGTAGCGCCGCCTCCCGCTCCAGAGGAAGGACAGTAACGCTATGTTGATGCCGAAGAAGGTCAAGTACCGGAAGCAGCAGCGCGGCCGCATGACGGGCAAAGCCTGGCGCGGTTCTTCGCTCTCGTTCGGAGAGTTCGGACTCAAGGCGCTCGAGTGCGGTTGGGTGACCAATCGTCAAATTGAAGCGGCCCGTATTGCGATGACGCGGTTCATCAAGCGTGGCGGCAAGGTCTGGATTCGGGTATTCCCGGACAAGCCCATTACCAAGAAGCCACCAGAGACCCGTATGGGAAAGGGCAAAGGCGCTCCCGAAGCTTGGGTAGCCGTGGTTCGGCCCGGCAAAATGTTGTTTGAAATGGAAGGCGTTTCGCTGCAAATCGCGACCGAAGCGATGCGGCTTGCATCTCAGAAATTGTCGGTTACGACCAAGTTCATCGCGCGCAACGTGCCGACCGAATCTGTTCGAACAGCTGATGTCGAGGAAGTAGCGTAAGCCATGAAGGCAGAAAAACTGAGGGGGCAAGACCCCACCGAGTTGACCCGGCAGGTGCAGGATACCCAAGAACAGCTGTTCCGGCTCCGCTTCCAAATGGGCATGGGCCAGACCGAGGGCGTTAAGAAGTATCGGGTACTCCGCAAGGATCGGGCGCGTCTGCTCACTGTGCTGCGGCAAAAAGAGCTGGCCGGTGAAACTATTCCGGCAGCCGTGCCCGTGGTCAACCCGTTTGCAGGCGGGGCCAAGTCCATCGTAAATAAGAAGGCAAAGAAGAAATAAATGGCCGACGCGGTTCAAGCGACTCAAACTGGAGAGAAGCCGATTTCCCACAAGAACGAAAAGGTGGGAGAGGTAATTTCAACCAAGATGGCCAAGACCATTGTGGTGGAAGTAACACGCCGGGTCACGCATCCGGTCTACAAGCGAATTGTGCAAAAGCGCAAGAAGTTTTATGCGCATGATGAAGAGAGTGCTGCGAAGCTGGGCGACATCGTCCGCATTCGGGAGTGCCGACCGCTCAGCCGCCTGAAGCGCTGGGAATTGGGTACGATTCTTCGTCAAGCGGTGCAAGTGGCGGTTGATCATCCGGCGCTGTCGGCCGATGCCGATACGCGCGTGAAGAAAACGATCAAAAAGAAGAAAAAGAAGTAAAGCCGCCCGGGGCTGTCGGCGGCAGGCGAGGAAGCCGGCACCGAAACGCCTGAGGCAGTTAAGGATTAAGAGGAGAACAGTCATGATTGGGATGCGAACCATGTTGGAGGTCGCCGATAATAGCGGCGCGCGCAAGCTGCAGTGCATCTTGCCCCGCGGCGGCGATCTCGGGCTTCGCGCCGGGTTGGGCGATATCATCACCGCTGCGGTGAAGGAAGCGGCGCCCGATTCTAATATCAAGAAGGGCAAAGTGGTGCGGTGCGTAGTGGTGCGGATGCGCAAAGAGACGCGCCGCCGCGATGGCACCTACATTCGCTTTGACACCAATGCAGCAGTGTTGATTAATGAAGTCGGCGAGCCAGTGGGAACGCGTGTGTTTGGTCCGGTGGCCCGCGAATTGCGCGATAAGCGCTTTATGAAAATCGTTTCCCTAGCGCCGGAGGTTATCTAGATGCCCAAGACTGCATACCAACGTCGGCAGGAGAAGGGGGAACGCACCCCGCTCCGCATGAAAATTAAGAAGGATGATGTTGTGCGCATCATTGCAGGCCGGGACAAGGGCAAAACCGGCAAAGTGCTGGATGTCGATCGCTTTGAAGGCAAGGTCACCGTCGAAGGCGTAATGGTGGTCAAGCGCCACACGCGCCCGAACCCGGCCAAGCAGATCAAGGGCGGAGTAGCTGAAAAACCCATGCCGATTCATGCATCGAATGTCATGATGCTGAATTCAGCCGGACAACCGACGCGTGTCGGCTATAAGATGGAGACCGTCGGTACTACCGTCCGGCGCGTTCGCATTGCCCGCAAGGGCGGCGAAACCCTGGATAAGAAGTAATTGGATAGAACGAGTAGGCCGTTTGGAATCGGCCCAATGAGAACATGGCTAAGAAATTAGATACCAAAACTGGCGGCGGCAGCAATCCTGCTCCGAAAGATGCGAAAAAAGGTGCGAAGGCTCCCTCCGGCGACCGCCGCAAAGAGGTTGGCTCCGGCGCTGAGCTTCGTCCGGCGGAAGGCCGTCCCAAGAGTGCCAGCGGCGGCCGGGCACGGTTGCGCGATCTCTATGCGACCAAGGTGATTCCGGCGCTCAAGCAGGATTTCGGGTACAAAAATCCGATGGCGGTGCCAAAGATCGAGAAAGTCGCAATCAACATCGGCATGGGTGAAGCCACCGGCAACAGCAAGCTGATGGATAGCGCGGTGAACGAGCTGAACGCCATCAGCGGACAGCGGGCTGTGGTCACGAAGGCGAAGAAATCCATCGCAGCATTCAAGCTGCGCGAGGGTATGGCGATTGGCTGTATGGTGACTCTGCGCGGCGACCGCATGTACGAATTTTTGGATCGCTTGATGAACGTGGCGCTGCCGCGGGTTCGCGATTTTCGGGGAATCAGCCCCAAATCCTTCGATGGCCGGGGCAACTATACGCTCGGATTGAAAGATCAGTTGATCTTTCCTGAGATCGATTACAACCGGGTGGATAAGACTAAGGGCATGAACATCAGTATCACGACAACGGCCAAGACTGATGCCGAAGGATTGGCGCTGTTGCGGCACATGGGTATGCCGTTCCGCCAATAGGAGAAAGAATAGGTAAATGGCTACTACGGCAAAGATCGCAAAAGAAATCAAGAAGCTGGCTGAGATCGACCGAGCGCGCAAGGCAGGCGTCACTGCCAAATTCGCGACACGGCTGCGCAACCGTTGCAAGAACTGCGGCCGGCCTCGTGGCTTTCTTCGCAAATTCTCGCTGTGCCGGATCTGTTTCCGCAAGTTTGCCCTACAGGGCGAGATTCCTGGTGTAACCAAAGCCAGCTGGTAAGCAGCAAAAGTATTCGCCTCTGTCAAGCAGAGGCCAGACGTTTGTCCGGAACAAAGACGAGGCCGCGGTTCTCAGCGAGCCGAAGACAGTAACAAGGATGAGGCCGCGGTTCTCAGCGAGCCG
>CAXTWQ010000024.1:18726-21296 GCA_964248065.1 uncultured Bryobacteraceae bacterium
AAGACAGTAACAAGAATGAGGCCGCGGTTCTCAGCGTGCCGAAGACAGTAACAAGAATGAGGCCGCGGTTCTCAGCGTGCCGAAGACAGTAACAAGGATGAGGCCGCGGTTCTCAGCGAGCCGAAGATACACACAATGAAAGGTGCTGAAGGTAAGTATTAGATGACAGCAGACCCCATTGCCGACATGCTGACACGCGTTCGAAACGCGTTGATTGCACGGCATGCCAAAGTCGACGTTCCTGCGTCGATGCTCAAGAACGAGATCGCCCGGATCCTCCGCGAAGAGGGTTACATTCTCAATTACAAGAACACCGAAGAAGGCTCCAAGCGCTTCATCCGGTTATATCTCAAGTACACACCCTCCAATCTCCCGGTCATCTCCCGTATTGAGCGGGTATCGCGCCCGGGCTGCCGCGTCTATGTCGGCAGCAAGGAGATTCCGCGCATTTTGGGCGGTCTGGGCATCAACATTTTGACGACTCCCAAGGGCGTCATGACTGGCAAAACGGCTCGCACCGAAGGCGTAGGCGGCGAAGTTTTGTGTCAAATCTGGTAGAGGAAGGCGAATACCATGTCACGAGTTGGAAAAAAGCCCATCCTGCTACCGAAGGGCGTTAAAATTCAGGTAGGCGAGCAGTTACAAGTAGAAGGCCCAAAGGGCAAGCTCACAGTGCCAATTCCCGAGGGCGTTCGTCTCGAGCAGAAGGACGGCATTCTGGAACTAGTCCGCGATTCGGACAAGTATGCTGCACTGCATGGACTTACCCGGGCATTGGCGTTCAATGCCATTCAGGGCGTTTCGGCTGGCTGGACCCGCGAGCTCGACATTGTTGGTACCGGTTACCGCGCGGACGTTAAAGGTCAGATTGCCACATTCACTCTCGGTTACTCGCATCCGATAGAAGTCATGCTGCCGGCAGGCGTTGAGTTGAAGGTTGACAAGCAGACCCACTTGGTTCTGAGCGGATACGATCGCCAGATGGTGGGTCACATGGCAGCGCAGATTCGGGCCTTGCGGCCGCCGGATCCCTATAAGAACAAAGGCGTGCGCTACACCGGAGAGACGCTGCGTAAGAAGGCCGGCAAAACCGGCGCAGGCAGCAAGTAAGAAGGAATTATGGCTAGGGATTCAAGAGACGAGATCCGCCGCCGGATCCATAAACGCATTCGCGCCCGGGTATCTGGCACCACAGAACGTCCGCGTCTGGCGGTGTTTCGCAGCGTCAGCCACATCTATGCGCAGATTATTGATGATGGCGTGGGGCATACGCTCGCGGCAGCTGGCACAACAGAGAAGTCGTTAGCGGGTAAGGGCGGTAATCTGGAAGGCGCCAAGCTGATCGGTAAAGCGGTCGCCGAACGCGCCAAAGAAAAGGGTATTACCCGCGTGGTTTTCGACCGCGGCGGTTACTTGTATCACGGACGCGTCAAAGCGCTCGCTGATGCTGCCCGTGAAGCGGGACTGGAGTTTTAAAAGCAACATGCCATTTAATGTCCCACCCAAACGGGTCGAAACCACCAACCTGAATCTAAAGGAACAGGTGGTCAGTATCAACCGCGTGACCAAGGTCGTCAAAGGCGGCAAGAACATGAGCTTCTCTGCCCTGGTCGTCGTTGGCGATCCCGGCGCGCGCGTGGTCGGCTACGGAACCGGCAAAGCCAAAGAAGTTCCGTCTGCCATCAAAAAAGGCATCGAAGCGGCCAAGAAGAACTTACGCAAGGTCAATGTGCTGGAAACAACCATCCGCCATCCCGTTCTCGGGCGCTTTGGCAGCGGTCTGGTCCTATTAAAGCCAGCCCCGGAAGGTACCGGCGTGATTGCTGGCGGTCCGGTGCGCGCCGTCATCCAAGCAGTTGGCATTCCGAATGTGCTGACCAAGTCTATTGGGTCGCACAATGCTCATAACGTCGTGAAGGCAACCATTGCGGCATTGGAGCAGTTGCGCGATAAGAACTCGATGGCCGATATGCGCGGCCTAGCAGTCGAGAAGCTGTAAGGATTCGATATCATGGCCGACGAAGCAAAAATTAAGATCAAGCTGGTTCGCAGCGTGATCTGCACTCCTCAGAAGCATAAGAATATTGTTAAGTCGCTTGGTCTGCACAAGATCAACCGCATTGTCGAGCGCCCGGATACTCCCGGGTTTCGGGGTATGGTGGCCAAGGTACCGCACCTGCTCGAAATTGTTAAGGAATAGCAAAGTAAAACTAGCCGAGTGCGCCGCGTTTGTCAGAAAAGCGCGGCGTGCGTCTTATAGGTAAAAGGAATCATGAATCTCAGTAGTCTCCGGCCCCCGAAGGGGCAAAAGCAAAAGAGGCAGCGGATCGGTCAAGGTATGGGTACCGGACGCGGTAAGTACTCCGGCCGCGGTGCTAAGGGTGCCAAGTCGATCTCCGGCTATAGCAAAATGCGCGGCTTTGAAGGCGGCCAGATGCCGATGCATCGCCGGTTGCCCAAGCGTGGCTTCACCAATATCTTCCACAAAGAGTACGCCATTATCAATGTCAGCCAGCTGCAAGAGCTGGAAGGCGATAGCTTTACTCCAGAGTCGCTTCTAGCAACCGGTG
>CAXTWQ010000024.1:21306-39100 GCA_964248065.1 uncultured Bryobacteraceae bacterium
TGTGCTTAAAAAGCTGGAGTACGGTCTCAAGATTCTGGGCAATGGCGAACTGACCCGTCCGGTGACCGTACGTGCGCATGTGTTCTCTAAATCAGCGCTGGCTAAAATTCAAGCTGCTGGCGGCACGGCCGACGTGATTGCTCCGTTAGTCGCAGCCGCGCCCACGTCCAATCCAAGTCAACCTCAGCAAGGACAGTAGCTCGCATTTCCATCGCGCTTCACTATTAGCAACATGACAAAGTTTTTCGAAGCCCTGGCCAACGTATTTCGTATCGCCGATCTGCGCAAGCGGGTTCTGTTTACGCTAGGTCTGCTAGCCGTGTATCGGATTGGCGCCTATATCCCGACTCCGGGTATTGCGACCGTTCGCTTCCAGGAGTTCTTTAACCGGAACGCCGGTGGCGGGTTCCTCGGCTACTTCGATCTGTTCAGCGGCGGCATGCTGCGCCGCATGACGATTTTTGCGCTCGGTATAACGCCGTACATCACGGCTTCCATCATTCTTCAGCTGCTTACCGTTGTCATCCCGACGCTGGACAAGTTACAGAAAGAGGGCGAGATTGGCCGTCGCAAAATCACTCAGTGGACTCGCTACCTCACTGTCGTGCTGGCCATCATTCAGTCGCTCGGTATCGCGCTCACGCTGCAAAATTCCGACGGCAACTTCGTCGTGAATCCCGGGTTCGGCTTTATCGCTCTTACGACACTTACTTTCACCACCGGTACGGCGTTCATCATGTGGCTGGGTGAACAGATTACAGAGCGTGGTATCGGCAATGGCATGTCGCTCATCATCTTTGTCGGCATCCTAATTGGCCTGCCGGGCGCTATCCGCAATATCTATACCAATACGTTCGTCACGCACCAGTGGAATCCGCTCCAGATGCTGATCATTCTCATCATTATGGTGGCGGTGGTTGCGTTTATCGTTCTGGTCGAACGTGGCGAGCGGCGCATTCCGGTCCAATATGCTAAACGTGTGGTGGGTCGGCGCATGATGGGCGGACAGTCCACTCACCTGCCCCTCAAGGTCAACGCTGGTGGGGTCATTCCCATCATCTTTGCTTCGTCGCTTCTAGCCTTACCGCAAACAGCGCTGCAGTTTCCTGTCGTCAAGAACAGTCCCTGGCTGAGTAGCATGCTCGGCGCACTTGGTGGCGCTGAACCGCTCTACTACATCGCCTTCGTTCTGCTGATTGTCTTTTTCTGCTTCTTCTACGTGTCGATCATCTTCAATCCTAGCGAAGCTGCGGATAACATGCGTAAGTATGGTGGCTTTATCCCAGGAATCCGCCCCGGCAAGAACACCGCCGAGTACATGGACAAGATTCTGTCCAAAATTACCGTGGTTGGTGGCCTTTACCTAGCCACGCTCTCTCTGATTCCACAGATCATGATTCAGGGAATTAAGCTGCAGCGTCTGCCTCTGGTCGGCAACTGGATCGATGCACACTTTCCGCGATTTCTCCTCGACGGCCTCGGCGTGAACTTCTTCTTCGGCGGTACGTCGCTGCTCATTGTCGTGGGCGTCGCTATGGACACGGTGAACCAGGTCGAAGCGCAGCTGATTATGCGTCACTATGACGGATTTACACCCCGCTCGGGTCGAATTCGTGGACGCCGCGGACCTACCTCGTAGTATGGAGCCGATTCGCCGGCCCCGTACGGCGGCTATTATCCTGTTCGGTTCTCCCGGTTCAGGGAAAGGGACGCAGTCTCGGCTATTGCGAGACTGCCTGCAAGGTCCTCATATCTCTACCGGAGACATGCTTCGGACCCACATTACGGCTGGCGATGCTATCGGCCGGGAAACCGAACGGCTCATTCGCTCTGGACGTTTGGTTCCCGATGAGCTAGTCAATCAGCTGGTTAAAGAACGGCTGCAGCAGCCCGATACGGCTTCCGGCATCATTCTTGATGGCTACCCGCGCACCCTTAATCAAGCTAAGGTGCTGCTCGACCTGTTGCAGGGTTTTGCATTTGCGCCAGGTGTGGTACATTTAATGGTTGACTACGAGCGGATTGTGGCTCGTTTGAGTGGCCGCCGCCAGTGCCCTGTTTGCGGAACACTTTACAGCCTCAAAACAAATCCACCCCGGACATCTGGTATCTGTGACCTAGAGGGCGCGACGCTGATCACGCGTGAAGATGACCGTGAGTCAGTGATTCGGGAGCGCCTCGAGCAGTACGATTCGCAAACCACTCCCATTCTGGATTTCTTTCGGCAGGCTCAGGTGCCGCTAGTGGAAGTTGAGGGTGGGGATGCCGCTCCGGAATCGATTGCCGGTCAGATTTGTTCGTCGTTACGGTCAGCTGGTTTATTGGAGCCGGTCGCTGGTACGGTTCGCTAAGTGTCGGAAATGATTGTTCGAAGAAGCACAGTCGAGCTGGAAAAGTTGCGCAAGAGCGGACTGCTGGTCTATCGGATTCTCGAAGATCTGAAGCGCCTGGCCGTCGAAGGAGTGACTACCCAGGACTTGGAATTGGCTGCCGAACGAATGATTGCCGATGCAGGAGCTAAGCCGGCGTTCAAAGGATATTATTCGCAGGCTTCGGGGACCAAGTATCCCTATGTCCTCTGCACGTCGGTGAATGATGAAGTCGTGCATGGGATGCCGTCCGCAAAGCGAAAGCTGAAAACCGGCGACATCGTTTCTATCGACACCGGCGTGCAATTGAACGGCTACTTCGGAGACTCGGCCGTTACCGTTGCGATCGGCGAAGTGAATGACTCGGTAAAGCGGTTACTGAAAGTCACCGAGGAGAGTTTGGAACTGGCAATTGATCGCGTTCGCGCGGGCAATCGTCTCTTTGATGTTTGTGGCGCAGTCGAGAAGCACGTGCAGTCGCACGGCTTTTCAATTGTGCGTGAATTTGTAGGTCATGGGATTGGCACTTCTCTTCACGAGGAGCCGCAGATTCCGAATTATGTGGACCGGCGCGGCGAAAATCCGCGTCTGAAACCGGGTATGGTGCTGGCCGTCGAACCGATGGTCAATGCTGGTAAGCCGGACACCAAAGTGTTAGGCGATAAGTGGACGGCGGTCGCCAAAGATGGTTCGTATTCAGCCCATTTTGAGCACATGATCGCGGTGACCGACAATGGACCATGGGTTTTGTCGCGGCCGTAAAGAAGTATTGCCGCAGATGAACGCCGATGAACACAGATATCAATCGAGCAGAGCGAACTGCCGAGGGACTAGTGGCTGAGTTGCTTCCCAGTGCTCTGGTGCGCATCCGGTTGGAAGGCGAACATGAATTAATCGCCCACCTGCCGAGCAGCCAGCGGTCGAATTTTGTACGTCTTCGTATTGGCGACCGGGTTCGGGTTGCCGTCTCGGTTCAAGACCGGACCCGAGGACGAGTGGTAGAGCTATTGACGAAAGGTAGGATGCCATGAAAGTGCGGGCGTCAGTAAAGAAATTGTGTGATAAGTGCAAGGTGATCCATCGCCACGGCGTGGTCCGGATTATCTGCACCAACCCCAAGCATAAGCAGCGGCAGGGCTAGGAAAGTAAAGGATTAGTTATGGCGCGTATAGCAGGCGTTGATTTACCCAATCGGAAGCGGGCGGCCATCGGGCTTACCTACATCTACGGCATCGGGCGCACCCGTGCTTTGTCTCTTTTGCATCGGGCTGCCGTCAATCCGGAGAAGAAAATCTCCGATCTGTCCGAAGAGGAAGTGAACAACCTTCGCAACCTGATTGAAAGCGAAGGAGCCATTGAAGGCGATCTGCGCAAAGAGATCTCCATGAACATCAAGCGCTTGATGGAAATGGGTTCGTATCGCGGATTGCGCCATCGCCGTGGCCTGCCTGCCCGTGGCCAGCGCACTCACACCAACGCCCGTACCCGCAAAGGTCCTCGCAAGGGCACCGTGGCCGGCAAGAAGAAAGCAACTAAGACCTAAGGACGCATCATGGCAAAGGCTACGCAGAAACAGGCTTCGAAAAAGAAGTCATTCAAGAAGAAGGAAAAGAAGAACGTTCCGTACGGGACGGTTCACATTCAGGCTTCCTTCAACAACACGATCGTTACCTTTACCGATCCGATTGGCAATGTGCTGGCCTGGTCGAGTTCCGGCTCGCTTGGCTTCCGCGGCTCCCGCAAGGGTACGCCATTCGCCGCTCAGCAGGCTTCGCTCACGGCAGCCAACAAGGCCAAAGAGACTGGCGTCCGTACGGTTGAGGTTCGTGTTGCTGGTCCGGGCTCAGGTCGCGAATCGGCCGTCCGTGCCTTGGCAACCGCCGGAATCGAAGTCCGCGCCATCAAGGACGTCACTCCCATTCCGCACAATGGCTGCCGTCCGCCCAAGAAGCGCCGAGTGTAAGTTTAAGGCGTCTTTCTCACCATGACGCCGAGTCTATAAATTGCGTTTTATTTTGTAAGCGGGACGAAGGCTCAAGCCGTAAACCGCACCTGACCAAATAACTGGGAGGTTATTCATTGGCACGTTATAGTGGCCCCGTTTGTCGGCTCTGCCGCCGCGAGGGCATGAAGTTATTCCTGAAAGGCGAGCGCTGCCACAGCGAAAAGTGCGCCATCGAAAAGCGTAACTTCGCTCCTGGCCAGCACGGCAAGGACGGCAAGAAAGCTAAGGTTCTCGGCTACGGTCTGCAGCTGCGCGAAAAGCAAAAAGCTCGCCGCTACTACCGCGTTCTCGAAGGCCAGTTCCGCAACCTGTTCGAAAAAGCGGTAAATCAAAAAGGCATCACCGGCGAACTCATGCTCGGCATGCTCGAGCGTCGTCTCGACAATGTGCTCTATCGCATGGGTCTCGCTACCAGCCGCGCGCAAGCCCGTCAGGTGGTTCGCCACGGTCATACCAACGTCAACGGCCGCAAGGTAAACATTCCATCGTTTACCGTCAAGCCCGGCGACAGTATTGAGATCCGGGAATCCAGTCGCGATAACGTCAGTATTCTTTCTGCTCGTGACGCCACGGCCCACACTCCCAGCCCAGCTTGGCTGGAAGTGGATCGCGAAGCTTTGCGGGGTCGCGTCCTGCAACAGCCCAAGCGTGAAGAGCTTGTCCAAATTCAGTTGAACGAACAGCTCATCGTCGAGCTCTACTCGAAGTAAGCGTCTTCGCACAATCGACGAAAAGGAGACACTATGTTTAAAGGCTTTCAAAAACCCAAGCGCTTAGTTGCCAATACCGAAACGCTCACCGAGCGCTTTGGTCAGTTCACCGCCCAACCCTTCGAGCGTGGCTTCGGTCCCACCATCGGCACCGGCCTCCGGCGCGTGCTGCTCAGCTCTATCGAAGGCGCCGCCATCACAGGCGTTCGCATCGAAGGCGTCTCACACGAATTCAGCCCCATCCCCGGCGTTGTCGAAGATGCCACCGACATCATCCTTAACCTGAAGCAGGTTCCGTTCAAGATGATGAGCGAGGGCATGCGCATTGCCCGTCTGCGCGTCGATACGGCAGGCGAAGTGATGAGCAGTCAGATTGAAACCGATCACGACGTTGAAGTGCTCGATCGCAACCTTCATATCGCGACGGTTGGCGAAGGTGGCAAACTCGACATCGAAATGCGCATCAAGAGTGGCCGAGGCTACGTTTCCGCCGATCGCAACTACGATGAAGATCTGCCGCTCGGCTACATCCCAATTGACTCCGTTCACTCGCCTGTTCGCAAGGTCAACTACACGGTAGAAGCGGCCCGTCTCGGTCAGAACACCGATTTCGACAAGCTCTCGATTGAAGTCTGGACCAACGGCGCCATCTCGCCGCAGGATGCAGTCGGCCAGGCTGCCAAGCTCCTCAAAGACCACATGACCATCTTCATCAACTTTGAAGAAACGGCCGAGGTCGCCGAGGAACCAGCCGAGCGCGTTGCTAACCAGATGAACGAAGTGTTGAATCGCTCGGTTGAAGAACTCGAGCTGAGCGTTCGTTCCTATAACTGCCTCAAGAACGCCAACATCCAAACTATCGGCGATCTGGTTCAGAAGAGCGAATCAGAAATGCTCCGCACTAAGAACTTTGGCCGCAAGTCGCTCAACGAGATCAAAGAAATCCTCTCCGGTCTGGGTCTAAACTTCGGCATGAAGTTCGACGGCCAGGGACGTTTGGTCGGTGGCTCGGCTCCGGCAGCACCTTCCGAATACGACAACGAAAACTACGCGGGGCTAGACGACTAACGTGCGCCACCGTAAAGCCGGCTATAAACTTAAACGCAACGTTAGTGCCAGGCGCGCTTTGCTGCGCGGTCTGGTCACCAGTGTTATCGAAGAAGAGCGGATCACCACTACTATTCCCAAGGCCAAAGCAGCCAAGCCGCTCGTAGAGCGTATGATTACGCTAGCCAGAGAGGACACTCCGCACACCCGCAGCCAGGCAGCAGCATTCTTGCTGAAGCCCGAAGCGGTCACGAAGTTATTCGACAAAATCGGCCCCCGCTTCAATCAACGAGCAGGCGGCTACAGCCGCATCGTCAAGCTCGGCTGGCGCAAAGGCGATGGCGCTGAAACCGCCAAGCTTGAACTGGTCGGCTCCGAGCTGGTTAAGCGTGGTGTTGAACGCGCCGCCCGACGTGAAGAGCGCCTGAAAGCTCAGAACGACAACGGCAACGCCGGCGAATAAGCACCCATAAATCACACGCAAACGGCCCAGCAGAGCGCGAGTTCTGCTGGGCCGTTCTGTTTTACCACCGTAACCCTCACGCATCCGGGGTGAGACAGCGTACTTACCCAAGCCGCAGTTTGGACCGCGAAGCAGGTGCCCATTCCCGCCGGACCCTGGTTCCTTGGTTTGTCGAGCGTCCTGAAGATAGCAAGGTTGGCAGACCTCTCTTTCTCGCCGGTCACTCTTACTCCACTGGACAATGGTTTTACTTCCCGGCCGTCTTCGTCATGAAAACGCCACTGGGAACTCTCGCCCTACTGCTTCTCGCGTGCACTCTCGCCGTCTGGCGAATTGCCCAAAGAAGCTCCGCTCGGCTGCGCTGGCTCAGATCACTCGATTTCCGCTGGTATCTGGCCACCATTCCTCCGGCCGTCTTTCTTGCCGTGAGCATGCGCAGTCACGTGAACATCGGATTGCGCCACATTCTGCCTGTCTTTCCGTTCCTGTTCGCATTCATCGCCGGATCGGTGGTATCCGCGCTCGCAGCCAAACGCCGAGTCTGGTTGCAATGTGCCGTCGTTCTCTCATGCGCCGCCTTGGCTTTCGAATCGTTGAGTATCTACCCACACCATCTTGCATTTTTGAATTACGCCTTTGGCGGTCCGGCAAATGACGTCAATTACGTCAGTAACTCCGATGTAGATTGGGGCCAGGATGCGAAAGGTATCGCCGAATATTTGGCTCAACACAAGGTACAACAGGCCTGCCTCGCATGCGCCGGCGAAGCTGACCTGCACTATTACGGCATCTATGGCCGCGCCGTGCCCACCTCTCAAGAGGTCTCAAGCTCCCAGGTACCGGATCGCTTCGTGGCTGTCAGTGTCTCCAATCTGAATGCCCGAGGAAGGTTGGCTATTCGATTTACCTGTACGACTTGCGCCAGCCCCAGAAATAGAGTGATCACCTGCGCTGACTAATTTTGGTCACCAGATTCCCGCGTTCGGACACACGGTTCCACCTTCGAACACCTGCGACTCCAAAGTTGCTTCGATTCCGCCCTTTTCGATGGAACTCCGATTGCCTCCAAACAACTAAACATGGACCTGAAAACTGCATTCCGTTCCCTCGCTCGTACACCAGGTTTCACGATACTGGCCATTTGCATTCTGTCGCTGGGCATCGGAGCGAATACTGCAATCTTCAGCGTTGTGCATGGCGTCATCCTCAAGCCGCTGAACTACGATCACTCTGAGCAACTGGTCTCCATTACGAAAACATGGGATGGAGGCAGGCGTTACAGCCAGGTGTCCGGGCCCGATTTCCTCGACTTCCGTGATGGCACGAAGGATACCTTCCAGTCCATGGCGGTCTACCAGGATCAACTGCTCAGCATTGTCGCCAACCAGAAGCCCGAGTACACCGGTGTATCTGCTGTTTCCGAAGACTTTCTGCGCACCATGCGAGTGCAACCGTCGGCAGGTCGTGCCTTTGCGCCATCTGATTTCACAGGCCATCCAACCGTCGCTTTAGTGAGCGCAGAGTTCTGGCAACGTCACTTTGGCGGTGCTCCTTTCTCCCCTGGGCATCTGCTTAAAGCTGCTGGCGCACAGGCCGACATTATCGGGCTACTACCGTCCGGGTTCCACTTTCCTGAAGGGAGCCATACAGAGGTCTGGTTCCCACTCTTTGAGGTGCTCAAAGATACCGGCCGTAGCGCCCACAACTATCGCGCTGTCGGAAGACTCAAGTCGAACAGTACGGTAGAACAGGCGCAAGCACGGCTGACTGTCATTGCGAATCGGCTGCAGAAGATGTATCCCGGCACAAATGAGCGCAAGGGCGTTTACGTAACTTCTTTGTCGAACTACACTGTGCGGGACGTCAAGACCAGCCTTTACGTCCTGCTCCTGGCCGTAGCTCTTGTACTGATGATCGCTTGCGCCAACATCGCGAATCTCCTGCTGGTGCGTGGCAGCGGACGAGTGCGCGAACTAGCTATCCGCGCCGCGATGGGGGCAAGCCGCACTCGCATTGTTCAACAGCTTCTAATTGAAGCGCTCGTGTTAGCTGCCGGCGGCGTGGCAGGTGGAATCGCGTTGGCTTATGCCGGATTGCCACTGCTAATACACTGGGCGCCCAGCTACGTCCCTCACTTGAATGATGTCCAGATCGACTGGACCGTGCTGTGCTTCTGCGGATTTATCGGGCTGCTGTCGAGCGCGTTCTTCGGACTTGCGCCTGCGCTTCACGCCAGCCGTGTCGACCCGAACCGCGACCTTCGCTCGACAGGCGCAAGAGGAGTCGTCGGTGGAATCGCATCTCGCTTGCGCCAGATCTTCATGGCTGCAGAAGTCGCACTATGCATGGTTCTGCTTGTATCAGCAGGTCTTCTTCTTCGGACGTTTAACGCCCTTACATCTGTCGATCTCGGTTTTCGCTCCGACAAGATTTTGGTCGCCCAAATTAGTGCTCCTGAGAGTGAGAGTAGTCTTGCTCTGAAGCGCGTTTTCAAGCCTTTGCTGGAGCAGGCATCTGCCCATCCTGAAGTCGAGAGCGCTGCGATCAGTTCAGGTCTCCCCATTGATGCTGAGTTTCATCCTGATGCAAGCTACATCGCCTCTGGCCAGGCCTCCGCTGTCATCAACACAAGGAGCCCAGATGCCGGCTTCACGGTGGTCTCCGGCTCATATTTCGAAACCGTCGGCATCCGCCTGCTAGCCGGTCGGACATTTTCCTCTCGCGATAACGCTGCTGCTCCGCTGACGGTCATCGTGAATCAAGCGTTGGTCAAGCAATCATTTCCGAAGCAGGATCCCATAGGTCACAAACTTGTTTGCGGCTGCGACCGGGTCACAGCAAATGGGATGACCATCGTCGGCGTTGTTGCAGATGCCCGGCTGGATGATCCGAAAAAGCCGCCTATGCCAGAGATGTACCTGCCCTATCTTCAGCATCCGGAGGCCGACATGAATCTTCTGGTGAGAACTCGAGTCGACCCACTTATTGTTGCTCAGCCGATCCGGCGGCTGACCCAGTCGCTAGACCCGGAGGCAACGGTGAAGCTGAGCACGATGGAAAGTCATCTCGCAAACGCAGTAGCGACGCCCCGCTTCAGCAGTTCTCTGATTTCCGCTTTCGCAGGCCTGGCTCTTCTGCTCTCGGCGATCGGTATCTATGGCGTGATTGCCTACTCGGTGGCGCAACGAACCGGCGAGATCGGCTTGCGCATGGCACTCGGAGCAGATCAGGGAAGAGTGCTTACCATGGTTCTCCGAGAAGCGCTCCGGCTAATCGGCGTCGGCCTCATAATCGGAATTTTGGGATCAATCGCCGCAGCCCGGCTACTACGATCTCAGCTCTTCGAAGTCTCACCATCCGATCCGAACGTCTATGGCCTGGTACTGATTACGCTACTTGCCGTTGCCCTGCTGGCCGCGTTCCTACCCGCTTGGCGAGCATCTCGTGTCGAGCCATTGGAGGCGCTCCGTCAAGAGTAGCTTCAAGTGCGGAATCGAGGGGTTGGAAACTTGCTGGTTTCTTACCTTCAGCGACGCCGTCGTAACTATCGGACGTTCTGTCCTTTTCAACGGCAATCGAGACGTGATGAATTGTGGGGAACCGGCCACCTGGCGTCGAAGGCGTTCGCGGTTGCTGCATCATCACCTGTCACGCTAACCGCAGGGCTGTGTTCGCACCTCGGGTAAAATAGCCGCGATGCCCGCCCTGCGATCCACATTACGGACCTATCCAGCAGCAACTCTGGGTCTGCTTGTGCTGTTCCTCATCGCAGGGACAGCGTGGGTCCGCGACACCCATGACCGCCTTGACGAAATGTTCTACGGCGAGCAGTATGTATTCCCGACGTTCGACGTAAGCGTGTTCACGTTTCAAGTTGATTCCATGCGTCCTTCCGCCGAAGCAGCCGGCCTTCGGAAAGGAGACCTGCTGCTAGAAGTGAACGGGCGGCCCGTCAACGGGTTCGCTGATTATAACGGGTCAGTACGAAATGCGAGAGCTGGGGACCGGCTGCGCGTGCGTATCCGGCGTATCACACCCGCCGGTTCACAGGAGCACGAACTTTCTATCCCGCTGAGACCGTTTACGTATGTCGGATATGACAAGAGCTCACCAGCGTATTGGTGCTTGCTGGCGCTCCGCATCACAACTCCGTTCCTATGCCTGGTTCTCGGGTTCTGGGTAGTCGCTGTGCGCATATACGATCGCGCCGCTTGGACCCTACTGATCATCCTGCTGAGCGTGGCAAACTTGATCACAGAAGGCCGCACCTTGTTCGGCAATCAGGATGCATTGCAACCGTTCCTCACTTGGTTTAGTTTCGCAGCCATCATGCTTGGCCCAGTCGCACTGGCTTACTTCGGCATCACGTTTCCGGAAACGCTGGCCTTCGATCGACATCATCCGTGGGTCAAATGGATCCTGCTAGGTCCGATGCTGGCGAGAGCTGCGTTTATGTCGGTCGTGTCTGGGCTGTTTCTACATCATCACGCTCTGACTCTGAAGCTGCAAAATGCGTTCCAGGTCATTGCGGCTTCAGGAAGTGCTCTGGAAGCGATTGCAATCTCGGCTTTCTTTCTTTCGCTGTTTTACAAGACAGCAAAGGCCGCGGACCAGGATGCCCGCCGGCGATTGCTTCTGCTGGATACCGCAGCCGTGCCGGCCTGCTACCCTTCCTGGTCGTCATCATCGTTTGCAGCGTACGAGGGATAGCCTTTCAGGGCTGGTATGGCGCTGCTGCTATTGCAATGTTGTTTATCTTTCCGGTAACGATGGCATACGTCATCGTTGTCGATCGCGCCATGGATGTGCGTGTCGTGGTGCGACAGGGCGTCCAGTATTTGCTCGCAACTGGCGGCATCAGGGTCTTGCAGGTTCTTATCAGCATCGGGATCATCGTTGCCGCCGCAAGCATGACAGCGAACACGAGCGTACTGCAGCGCGTAATCCTGATTTCGCTCGGTCTCGCGCTGCTTGCAGGTGTTGGCGGAGTGGCGCAGAGACTGCGTGGCTGGATCGACCGCCGGTTCTTTCGCGACGCCTACGAGGCAGACGCAATACTTGCCGAGTTGTCGGCTAAGTTGCGAACTATGATTGAGACGGGGCCGCTGCTGGAGACCGTCGCCAGCAGCGTTGCCTCTGCCCTTCACGTGCCGCGCATCGCAATCTTATTGAACGGCGGCGGCGCATTTCGCCCGGCTTATGCGCTGGGTTATGCCGCGCCTCCAGCTACATCTCTTTCCACTCAGAGCCTGACTGTGAGACGCCTCGGCAAAGCGCAGCATGCTCTGGTTGACTTCAATAATCCCGATTCCTGGATTCAATCAACCGGGGACGAAGAGCGTGCGGCCCTCCAAGAACTCAAACCGGAACTGCTATTGCCGCTGTCACTCAATGAAAAAGTGCTCGGCATCATGAGCCTGGGTTCGAAGCAGTCGGAGGAGCCATTCTCGAAAACAGACATTCGGCTACTCGATTCAGTCGCGGCACAGACAGGTTTTGCTCTGGAGAACGGCAGGCTGACTGAAGCCATTAAGACCGAAGCTGCAGCACGCGAAAAACGTGACCGGGAGCTTGAGCTTGCGCGAGAGGTGCAGGAGCGCCTTTTTCCGCAGGAGTATCCGCGTCTGCCCGGACTGGATTACACGGGAGCATGCCGGCCTGCTTTGGGCGTAGGCGGCGATTACTACGATTTCATCCCGGTGTCGGACAGCGGTTTGGTCATCGCAATCGGAGATGTATCCGGCAAGGGAATTTCGGCCGCCTTACTGATGGCAACGTTACGCGCTTTTCTGCGCGGTCAGGCGATTGATGGGCAAACCGATCTGACCGCTGTAATCACAAACCTCAACCGCCTGGTATATGAAAGCTCCGCGCAGAATCGGTATGCGACCTTCTTCTTGGCAGTGTTCGATTCGTAATCGCGCTTGCTGAAATATGTCAACGCCGGGCACAACTCGCCGATTTTGGTGCGAGCTGCGAGGGAAGGCGCCGATGTGTTGCGCTTGGAAGAGGGCGGGTCGGTGGTCGGCTTGATGCCTAACTGTTGCTGGACTCAAGGAGAAGTGACACTTGAGCCGGGAGACTTGCTGGTAGCCTACACCGACGGAGTCAGTGAAGCGATGAACGCATCCGACGAAGAGTGGGGTGAGGACGGCTTGATCGCCGAAATCCGGGCGAATCGGTCGGCGCCGTTACAGGTAATACTTGAGCGCATTATGGTGTCGGCGGACCAATTTGTTGCTGGCACTCCGCAATTCGATGACATGACGCTCGTTGTCATGCGAGCCGTTTGAGCATTCCGGAACCGATCAATGAACGGGACTTACTTAGCGGGATGATCGGCAAAGACTCCGGTTCACGCCTGCAGAGCTACCAGCAGGAGCTCACGACAAAGATAAGCTGCCGAAGTGCTCTTAAACCAATCGAAGTACGACGTGAAATGCGAGTGGGGGCTGGAAGGCTTATTGGCTCTCAAGCCTTTCAGCGATGCCATAGTGATTGTCGACGTTCTGTCCTTTTCGACCGCAGTCGATATTGCTCTCTCACGTGGCGCATCGGTACTGCCGTATCGCTGGGATAATAGTTCGGCAAAACAGTTTGCTGTTGAGAAGCACGCATTCCTGGCTGACAGCCGTACTGCCAAAGGCGCATACACGCTCTCACCAGCTTCGCTTCGCTCCCTACCGCCTGAGAGCCTTCTGGTGTTGCCATCTCCCAATGGCAGTACGTTATCCCTGGAAGCTGCCGGCGTTCCAACGTTCACCGCATGTTTGCGAAACGCTCCGGCGGTAGCTAAACGAGCCGCGGCCTGTGGCCCGCACATTGCCCTGATCCCGGCTGGTGAACAGTGGAACAACGGCTCCCTTCGACCTTGCTTAGAGGACCTCATCGGCGCTGGCTCAGTTCTGGCCCACCTTCCCGGATCGTTGTCGCCAGAAGCCGAGATGGCTGTTGCGGCCTTTGAGCGTTTTCGCCCAAGCCTCCAGCAAACATTGATGCTTTGTGAGTCCGGCGAGGAACTAACGTTTAGAGGATTCGGTCTGGATGTGGAGTTAGCGGCCGAATACGCGGTAAGTTCTGTCGAGCCAATGTTGGTAAATGGACGGTTCATAGACGCCTTAAGCGTGAGCTCGATATGCGACTTCTAGGCCGTTAAATACATCAAAAACCTAGCTCAAATACGCATGATTACGACAGCACAGGCGTCACTCACTCCGTTTCTTCCTCTCGTTAATCAGCCGGCCGCGCACCCCGCTCCAAGCTGGTTATTAGATGTTCAGGCTATCTACATGGAGCCTGCGGTTACCAACTTCGAACGCGGCCGTGAGATCCTTGCACGGTTCCCCAATGCGGAGAGGATTGAGGTCTCTTCCCATTGGAAAATTCCAGGCTTGTTCGGCTTCGAAGGCAACGTCGCCGACTGGAATAAGATCAAGCGCAATGTGCTCGTTCTCGGCGTAAAGAAATCGCTCCGGGCCGAGCCGAATAGCCGCTCCTCTGACTTTATCGCGCCTTCCCATGCGAACGGTTGTGCCATGTCGTGCTCCTACTGCTACGTTCCGCGGCAGAAGGGTTACGCTAATCCGATTACCACTTTCGTCAACATTGAGCAGATCTCCGCTTACCTGACCCGTCATGCGACGAAGCTAGGCTGGAAGGCAGAGCCGAGCCAGATCGACCCTACTTACTGGGTCTACGACATTGGTTGTAACAGTGACTGTTCAGCCGACGCGCTTGTGTGCGACAACGTCCGCGACCTGGTGAAGCTATTTACTAAGCTTCCTACGGCAAAGGCGAGCTTTGCGACTAAGTACGTCAATCGCGATCTGCTCAATTACGATCCACAGCGTAAGACCCGCATTCGTCTGAGCCTGATGCCGCAGCGTATTGCTAAGACCGTAGACGTTCGCACCTCTTCGATTGCCGAGCGTATCGCAAGCATAAACGACTTTTACGCCGCTGGCTACGAAGTTCACTTAAACTTCTCGCCCGTGATTTACTACGAGGGCTGGCAGGCAGATTATCGGCTGCTCTTTGACGAGCTTGCGCAGGTGCTCCGACCTGAAGTGAAGGCGCAGCTTGGCGCCGAAATTATCTTTCTTACGCACAATGAGCGGCTTCATCAGATCAACCTCGGCTGGCATCCCAAGGGCGAAGAGTTACTTTGGAAGCCGGAGTTGCAAGAGACCAAATACAGCCAAATGGGCGGCCGAAACCTTCGGTACAAGCGCGGCTTCAAGGCAGATCTTGTTGATGAGTTTTGTCAGCTGCTGACCGAACGACTGCCTGAGTGCGCCATTCGCTACGCGTTTTAACCGCGACTCAGTCACGCGTTCAGTCAAATTTCTAACTGACGTGTGCCCAACGCGTTGCAAGCATTTTCCACAGCAACCTCGTTTCGACTTCTTCCCCTCCGGTGCTAGCGTCGTGTCGAAACGAGGTGCCCGCATTGAGTTCCGCCCAGGTCAATAAATTTCAGCCCGATCGTACCTTCTACCTTCGCGGGTTCACTGGATTCGGCGCTGCCGCTTCACTCTGCCAAACTAGTTCGACGGCCTTCTCAACTTTCGGAGTCTTCCGCGACATGGCCGACTTCTGTGTTCTTGTTCTCTTCGATGCAGATAACAGTTTTGAGCACTACTCAGTCCGTTATCTTCCGAACTTCGACATCTCAGGAATCTCACTTACTTTCGATCTGACCTACCAGGGCTTACAGTCAATTGACTCTGCCCGTTACTCGTGGATCGATTGGTCCCAAATGGACTTGATTCTGGTTGATCCAGTCACTAAGCTCGACACGGGTTCAACCAAGATTCGCTTATGGGATTACGCCACGTTGCTAACCGGCAATTACTCGGTAGCCTCTTGTAGTTACAAGATCACTGCTCCTGGTAATTGCTCAGCCGGTGATCAACTTACATTATTTGTTAACAACGTGGCATTCGACTTCGCCTCCGTCAATGGTGGTGAAACCGCCAGCTACGTTGCGCAGATACTCGCGAACAGCATCAATCGCCATGATTGGTCCAATTATGCGGATACGAATGCCGTAGTAATGGCGGCAAATGATTCGAGCGGCAATCTCACGTTGAGGAACGCACGGACAGGCCACGTCAATATCTTTGGCACGTCTGTAACGTTCGCTGACGGAATTAAGTTTGCTGGCATTGCAGTTGATTCTACGATCTACTTAGGTGGGACCGGCTACACTGTTGCAACAGTCGACAGCCCTACTCACCTGACGCTGACTCAGGACGCGGGCATGGGATCATCCATCGTCTACTTAGCTGAGTACGGCGGCGCAGACGGCAACAGCACAACGACTTACATCGTTGTCCGTCCTGGTAACCAGACCTTGCGAGTCGACCAGACTTCCGCTCCGCTTTCCGGAGGTAGCTCGGACGGAGTAACCTGGCGCATCAGCCTTGACTTCGACGCTCTCGGAATCACGCACATCCGCCAGGCTTGGCTTACTTTCGCCCCGCAGTTGACAACCGGCGCTACTTATCAAGACACAGAGTGGACGGCCTCATTCGCAAACTGGACGGTTACTTCAGCTGGCGATACCTCCCTGCCCTGTGCGGTTGCCGGAAGTATTCGAATTGGAAACGATATTTCGTCAGCTTGCACATATACAGGCACTGGATGGGCAACTGTCGCCGCCAACGATTATTGGCACGGCTTTGGGAGGTCTACAGGCAATGAGGGCGACTCGGTGAGCGTCACCTACACCTGTACCCTAACGCACGACCTATATCTAGGGACCTCTCTGGACACAACAAGAGGAACAGTTACTGTGAGCCTCGATGGCGATTCACCCACCAAGCAAATTTGCTTTCTGCAAACCAGCTCCGAGACGGTAACTCGAAGGCTTCTACGAACATCTGTTCCGGCCGGAACGCATACAGTAACGATTTCGCTCACGTCCAACACCGGCGCGTTCCTATTCGACTTCATCGAAGCAGCTGTTGCTGGTGAACCGCCCGATGCGCTTGTCACCTACAGCAATGTCAGCCCAGCACTGGACTTCGATACGGACGCTACTTACAAAATAAGCCCTCAGCGGCTACTCTGGCATTTAGGGAAGCTCGGCTTCGCCGGACAGATCAACGAATATCTAGGCGTGTTTTGGTGGAATCAGAGAAAGCGCGTAGGAGGCACTTGGAATTCTGTTGTCGTTTCTTTTACGGGCACATGGATCAGTGGCGAAACAGCCACCCTCACCATTGATGATGTTCCGCTCAAAAAGACCGTCACAACTTGGGACACCCTCGACACTATCGCGGCGCACTTCGTTTACTACATCAACTCCGGAAGTATCATCGTCCGAGCGGAAAAGTCTGGCCCCGGGCAACTTACTATTTTCACCCGCACACCCAATTGGCATGCGACATTCTCAGGGAGTGTGAAGTCTGCTGGCGGTCAGTTGCAATATGCAGGAACTCTCGACTTTGGAGCGGATGGAACATGGCAGGTTGACCCTACAGCAGCGAATCCACTTAACTTTCCCATCCGTCAATGGCACTCCGACTTCTTTGCTAACGCTGCTGCGGAAAACCTGCTCGTGACCACTTCCTTTTCAATGGAGTTGGTAAACCCGCCCAATGACGACGGCACAGTAGAGAATACGTGGAGTGCCCGCTTCTACGATAGTTCAAGCGTTCAAACCGACACCGGTTTTGCAAACCTTAGCTCAACCCAGTGCGCCCCGGTTCCTAATTTGACTAAGTTCCAGTCTTCGGTCTACACCTCCACCGCGGAACTTCAAACCGCGGCTGGCCTTACACCATGGCTGCAGTTCGGTGAATTTCTTTGGTGGTTCTTTTCCTCGCATTCACAGCCGGTCGGATATTGTGCGTACACTGATCCGATCAGCATTGGCTCAGCAGAACCTCACGGCTTGCAAACAGGCGATCGCGTCAATATCTCTGGTGTTCGAGGATGCGTTGCCGCTAATGGCACATGGGCAGTCACCGTTACTGATCCTTCTCACTTCACGATTCCTGTTGCAGCAGATGACGCTTGGACGGCAGGTACCGGTCAAGTTCGCTATGGTTCCATGGCTTACTACGACGCTGCTACGGTTGCTGCAGCTCAATCGGCACTAGGTCGGCCGCTATACAGGTTCACTTGCCAGGATGATGACCCGACAGTGAACAACGGAGCCGACGTGGAGTTCCTTGCTGCCCGCCTGAAAGCT
>CAXTWQ010000024.1:39110-53946 GCA_964248065.1 uncultured Bryobacteraceae bacterium
CTGTATCCGAACGACGTCAACAACCCAGTTTGTCACGCCGGACCGGCGGTAACTTACTCACAAGGTGGCCGTTTAAACTCGGCAGTCAACTTACCCCAAGCTTGGAAAACAAAAGAAGGCAGCGGTCTCGATCGCTTCAAAGTGGAAGCTCTCAGCTGGGGCGCCACTTACTTGAATTTGACTCTCGCTGAACAGGCAATAATCTTTGCAGTAACTCCCCAACTGTCCTGGGACACGGCAGATGTAGCTTACCTGATTCCCTGGTTTAACGGTCTCTGTCCGTGGCCGAACGAGTTTCAATCTGCTTCAACTCGGGGACTGGGACTGATTAACTTCTGGGCATACGACCACCTGGTTCTTATGTCTTGGCCTCTGCCGATCCCTGTGCCAGTTCGCTCCTCAAATCGCTCTAGCTGACTTGACTAACTCTTCTTACCGCCGGTGTGCTTGTGGTTTCTTCTGACGGCAGAATCCGCATTGCTCGGAGCCGGGGCAGCACTGGCCGTAACAGGGGTGCTACTTGCGCCCGGACCGATCTTACTTAGGATCCGATCTTTGATCCAGTGTTCGTCCCACCACTCTTTCGGGTCTATCTGTACACCAGCTACCATCATGCTGAAATGCAGGTGATCTCCAAACGCCATTCCGGTAGCGCCGCTGACGCCAATCTGCTGTTCCTTGCCGACCGAATCGCCAACCTTCACCAGAATCTTGCTGAGGTGTCCGTAAAGGCTCTGCAAAGAGTAACCATGATCCAGGATCACGCAGTTGCCATAAAGCCCAAGCCGATCCGCATAAATCACCTTTCCCGAATTAGCAGAGCGTACAGGTGAATTAGCGGTTTGCGCCAAGTCATACCCTAAGTGAACTTGCTCATCTACTTTCCGATCCTGATAGATATAACTCCGTTTATCGGCAAAGTAAGATTCCCGTGCACCCTTAAGTGGAACAAACGGACCCGACCAGAGTATCTTTTCTTCCGTGTTTGTTCGCAAGTTATAGATCACTTGGCCGTTCGTTCTGCGCATCTCGCGATTCAACCGGACGAAGCGGTCTACCAAACTGCCGCTGCCCTCAGGGTCTAGTTCACCGACCACTTTGGACATGTTGCGGTCATTCAACTGAATCGTACTCTCCCGGAACTTCTTGGGAAAGATCTTTACCCAAAAGGAAGCTGTGACTTCTGTACCCGCCTCGTTGTGTGCAAATGCAACGGGTATAACCTCCGGCGATAAGTCCCAAGGATAAGGAAAAAGCGAGAATCTATGGACGGAGTTAGAAGGCTCGCCCGGCATCGGAAACGTTCCGGCCGAATAATTCGCCGCTCTCACTCCGGCGTCAGTCCAGTTCCCTCCGACATCTACCGTTACCAGTTCGGCACCACCCTGGTTAATATAGTGCTGCCTTCCATCCGCGACGATTGTCGGTGGCCGCAGGACTACTTGAACGGCTTGCTCCAGAGTTGTCGTGCGACCCCGGAAATCGTTTGACTTTGCGCGCACAATCAGCTTCGCCGGACCCTCTTTAAGAAAGGGTGCTTGTTTCCGGCCTGCCGTAAACGTGTAAATACGTGTACGCTGTGGAGAATTTAGTTTGTCTTCTTCGACCACCTGCGTTTGGCCATTCTGCTCAACGCTTGCGGTGAACAGCTTCGTGCCATTTCGGCCATCTGCTTGAACTACTACCGTAGTTGCGTTTGCAATCGCCTTAACAGGGCGAGCAAACTTGAGCTCCACCTGCTTGCCTGAAAGCAGCAGGAGGACAACCAACAAAGGAACGATCAAGCCACCAACAATCGCCCCCACTCTTCTTAACATGTTGTAAGAACGCGTCGCCCTTCTATACGATAGTTGCCGCTTAGCACCATCGCAATTGCTTCTGAGTAAATCCGATGCTCTTGGGCCAGTATTCGGGCCGAGAGCGTTTCCACCGTGTCTGCGTCCAACACCGGCACCGCTGCCTGCACGAGGATAGGACCGCTATCCAACTGTTCATCCACCAGGTGAACCGTGCAGCCAGTCACCTTTACACCATGCTGCAAAGCTTGATACTGCGCATCGAGCCCCGGAAAAGACGGCAGCAGTGAAGGATGAACATTTAAGAGTCTACCTGTAAATTGAGAAACGAATTGTCCGCTGAGTAACCGAAGATAGCCTGCCAGGCATACTAAATCTACTTTCTGATTCTGAAGTATGGCTGCGATTCTTCTATCGAACTCTGTTCTCTCAACACCCGCCGAAGAAACAGCAACGCATGGCAATCCGAGTTCCTGCGCCAGCAGTAAGCCAGCTGCCCCGGGCTTATTCGAGATTACGACCGCGATTTCACAATCAAGTTTTCCAGCCACGACATTCTTAGCGATGGCTTCAAAATTCGAGCCGCGGCCGGATAGCAGAATGCCTAGCCGCGGTTTCACAGGTAAGTAACCCTTCCCTGACCCTGTTTCTTCTTTAATTTAGTCACGTGCCCAATTTCAAAGCAAGGCTGGTCAACCTTAGTAAGTAACTTAGCTGCTGCCCGCGCCTTTTTTGCTGAAACAGTAACTACCATGCCGATCCCTAAGTTGAACGTGCGCCGAAAATCCTCATCGGGAATATTGCCAAGTTCGCGCAACACTTCGAAGATAGGCTGTGTGGGCCATGTCTTCACATCGATCACGGCTCCACAGTCTTCAGGCAGCATGCGAGGGACATTGTCAGTCAATCCACCGCCGGTAATATGCGCCGCGCCTTTGAGCAGCCCCTTTTTTTGTAACAGTTGCAGTGCCGGTAAGTATGAGCGATGGACCTTGAGCAACTCATCGGCTATCGTCCTAGGCAGACCGTGAACCTGGCCGTCAACGAAGTTGCCTCCGTCCTCGAAGAGAAGTTTACGAGCGAGAGAGTAGCCGTTCGTATGCAGCCCGTTTGACGGCAAGCCGATCAGCACATCTCCGGGTCTTATATCACTGCCGGTCAGCATCGCCTTACGTTCCACCGCGCCAACAATGAAACCGGCTAGATCGTACTCGCCCGGTGCGTAAAGGCCAGGCATCTCGGCAGTTTCGCCCCCAATCAGCGCGCAGCCATTTTGCTTACAGCCACGAGCAATTCCGGAAACAACGCTGCCGCACACTGCGGCATCCAACTTGCCGGTCGCAAAGTAATCCAAAAAGAACAGTGGTGCCGCGCCTTGGACAGCTATGTCGTTGACGCAGTGGTTTACCAGATCTTCTCCGATTGTGTCGTGCCGGCCAGTTAGAAAGGCAATCTTCAGCTTCGTGCCTACCCCGTCGGCCGAACTGATCAAAACAGGCTTACGCCAACCTTCCAGAGAGTAACCTGCGCCGAAGCTGCCGATTGAAGTTAACACCCGGTTGGTAAAAGTTCTGGAAGCGTGCTGCCGAATTAAAGAGACGGCGCGATGCGCCTCATCGATATGAACGCCCGCATCGCTATAAGTTGTCGGTGGGATCACTGCTGAACTGTCAGTGTATCGAATGACCATCTTCTATAGCTGGAAGGAAACCAATAACATGCACTTTCATCGCACTTACATGAACTCTGAGAAAACACGTGCCCGAGTTCGCAAGAGTATTCCTGATTTCACAGGAGACCGCCGGACCGGAAGTGTCGGAGAACGGCCCGAGCTTTCACGAGGCCGAACAGGCGGAGATCGGCACGGCGGTAGCACGGCTAAACGCGATCAGCCCAGCATCGAGGACGAGATTGCCGGCGATACAACTAATGATCCTGGCCTTGGAGGATAGCAATTATAAATACAGCTGGACCATCTTGCGCCAGTAACGAGGTCGATGTGCTTCGCCTTCCCAGACAGCAAGCTGGTGTTCGATGCCCTTGCTCTTTAAAATCCGGCTCAGCTCTACGGTGCTTTTGCGGAATGGATCATCATTGCCGACTGCAATCGCAAACTGCGTATTTCTTAAAAGCTCGAGCAAGTGGTCGTCGTGTAAGTCGGGCAAAAAGTGGTTCGGCGTGTGCAGGTAGATCTCGTGGTCATAGTAGCCGTCAAAGAGATCAGTAAAAGGGTGGACGGCGCGCGTTAGATCGTATCTGCCGCTGAGTCCAACTACTTTACGGAACACGCCGGGATGACGCAAAGCAATTGTTACCGCGTGATAAGCCCCGATGCTACAGCCGTGCGCAACCAGGAAAGGATCGCTCTGGCGGGATCGCATTAGAGGGATCACTTCGTCAAGAATGTATCGCTCGTACTCTTTATGGCGCTGAATACGATGAGCAGGAATGCGCCAGCCGCAGTACAGGCTTTCGCTGTCGAGGCTGTCTACGCAAAATAGCTGGAGCGATCCGGCGTCGATAGCCGAGGCGAGCGCTCCCACCAAGCCCCAATTTTCATAATCAAAAAAACGGCCTTCGCGCGTCGGGAAGACTAGAACTTTGGCACCGGCGTGACCGAAGATGAGTAGTTCCATGTCGCGCCCGAGACTCGGGCTGAACCACCGGTGATACTCTCGATTCACTCTCCCGTTAAGCTTACCCCGCCCGCTCCCACTAGGTAAGACAAGTGCGTGAAAATCTGGTTACGATGCGATCGCAGTATCTCGGTCCATAGCTCGTATCCTGCGTGGTTCATATGCAATCCTTCAGCATCGAACAGTTCTGGGCAAGGCGTGCCATCCTGGTTGAGCATTGCGTCGAACACGTTTATGTAATAAGTATTTTGCCGTTTCTGGATCTCCTCTTGCACCAGCTCGTTCGCCCGCCGAATATTAGCGATAATCGGGAGCCTGGCGGGACTAGGCTTTACTGAGATGAAGCCACTGGGTATTGATCCGAAGTACAACTGAACTTTGTCCATCAGAGCCCGGTAAGACGCAAGCACCTGTTCCGGGGAAAGACCATCTCCCAAATCGTTATCGCCGGCGTAGAGCACCAGAGAACAGGGCTGTTCCGGAACAACGAGACGTTCGAAGAAGAACGAGCAAGCCTCAAGAGTAGAACCTCCAAAGCCGAGATTGACAGCTCGAGCTTCCCCTAGATCTTGCGCCAGATTGGTCCAGAGCCTCAGAGTGGAACTTCCATAGAAGACAACCGGTTCCAGAATCAACTCGCGCTGGAACCTAGCTACTTCCAGGGCCCTTACGTCGGCCTCGTACCACTGCATAGTCCTCATTATCCAGCAATCGGCAGCAGGAATTGTCTCATCGGGCTACAGAATTCTATGCCACAGATAAATCTGACCATAAAATAATTGCATAGTGCCGGTACTTTCTGTGTAGAATCATTCATGTCGTTAATTGCCAGCCACCATCGATCTCTGGCCAAGATCGCAGGGCGAGGCGCAACGGCAACTTTCTTTGAAAGGTTGTGAATGGTCTCGTTTAGAAAGAAATTGAAGTATCTTCTGCCCGTTATGGCTGTAGTTCTACATTCGGCGGACGCCTCTACTCGCTTTGTACCCGCAGGCGGAGACCTGCAATCAGCGATCAATGCGGCACAACCCGGCGACACGGTGCAGTTAGCAGCCGGAGCTCAGTGGATTGGCCACTATTTCCTGCCAGCCAACCCGGGTTCGCAATGGATCACGATTCAGAGTGCGTCCATGAGTGCGCTGCCCGGTCCAGGGAACCGGATTTCAACCGCCCAGTCTTCGTCAATGCCAAAGCTCATCACTCCAGACAGCGCGCCTGCGCTTCAGATGACAACCGGCGCCAATCACTACCGGATTCAAGGCGTTGAGTTCGCCCCTGCAGCTGGCGTTTACGTACAAGATCTGGTGCAGGTCGGAAATGGCGGTGAGCCATCAATCGGTCAGTTGCCGCACGATATCGATTTTGACCGCGACTACATCCATGCCGATCCGATAGTTGGGTCCAAGCGCGGCATTGCTCTGAACGGTGTCGATATCACGGTCGAGAACTCCTACATTGGCGGGTTTACAAGCACGTGGCAAGATACCCAAGCCATTGCCGGGTGGAACGGAGCCGGCCCATTCCAGATCATTAACAATTACTTGGAGGGCGGGACCGAAACTATTGGTTTTGGCGGCGCGGTACCGTCCATTGCCGGCCTTATCCCATCCGACATCACGATTCGAGGCAACAGCTTCAACAAGCCGCTAAGCTGGCGGCCTGGCAGCGCGACGTATGCCGGAGTGCCGGTTTGGTCGAAGAATCACATGGAACTCAAGAATGCGCAGCGGGTCACGGTGGACAGCAACACATTCGACAATAACTGGGTCGGCGCCGACCAGAGAGGTTTTGCTCTGGTGTTCAACGTCCGTTGCGAAAATGGCGCAGTGCCGTGGGCGGTTGTCAATAACATAACGGTCACCAACAACATAGTTCGCCATGCTGCAGCAGGCATGGTGTTTGTCGGCAGAGACGGCGCGTCGAATAACGAGGGAAGCGTGGGCCAGATCCTGATCCAGAACAACACGTTCCAGGACATTAGCGGCAAGTGGGGCGGGGACGGCCGGTTGTTCCAGCTACAGGCAGGAGTCGAAGGCCTGACGTTCGATCACAATACTGCTTTCGAGACTGGCTTTCTGGCAGTATTCGATTCCGGAACCAGTTCGAACGTGAGTTTCACCAACAACATTGCACTGGTCGGCGCAGGCGTTGCAGGCGACGGATCGGGTGGGCCTATCTCAACCCTCGTAGCCTACGCAGGCGGTGGACTGTTCCTAGACAACGCAATTATCGGCGGAAATCCGGCACAGTATCCGGCCTCTAACTATTTCCCGGCAACCATCAGCCAAGTGGGTTTTGTCGACTATGCAAACGGCAATTATCAACTAGGGCCGGGCAGCTCGCTAAAGAATGCGGGAACTGACGGCAAAGACTTGGGTTACAGCGCACCGGCTTCGACCGCGCCGCCAGCCCCGGTCAGCAGCGCGCCCACCGTACCAACCGGCTGGGTGAACTTGGTGAATCGCTGGAGTGGCAGCTGTCTGGACATTATCGCTAATGGGAATGGCTCAGAGCTCCAGCCGGGCACTCGACTTCAGCAGTGGAGTTGTTGGGGCGGCATAATGCAGCAGTTTCAACTCACTCCAGTGAGCGGCGGCTACGAGATCACTAACCGGGCTAGCGGACTTCAGCTGGACGTGCTTTTTCAAGCCACAGCAGATCTGACTCCGATCATTCAGTACCCGTTCTGGGGCGGGTCCAATGAAATCTGGACATTGGTAAATGCTGGTGGAGGGTACTACAGCTTGAGTCCGAATAACAGTGGTAAGTGTATTGACGTACTGGGCGGGCTTAAAACCGATGGCGCTCCAGTGGCGCAGTACACCTGCAATGGCGGTCCGAACCAGCAGTTCCAACTGGTTCCGGTGCAGTAAGACCGAGCGGGTCCGGAGTTTGATCGTGCTCCGGACCCGCATTTTTGATCTATAACGGTGTGAAGACAAATGAACATCCGATCCCACACCTGGGGTCGTTTGAAAGCACAAACATTCATGGCTCAGGCTTCGATCTGCTTGAAACAACAAGGCACGCTCAACGGTGGCGGCAGGATTTAGAGATGTTGTGTGCGGCCGGCATTAGTCAACTGCGCTACCCGGTTCCGTGGCACCGAATTGAGCACGAACCCGGGCGCTGGGACTGGAGCTGGATGGACGGACCCGTCGGGTGGATGCGGGCAAATGGGTTGAAGCCGATTCTTGATCCGCTTCACCATGTGTCGTTTCCAAACTGGTTGAAGAACGGCTTTGCGAATGCCGAGTTCCCTACCCTGTACGCGCGGTTCGTTCAGCAAGTTGTCCAACGTTATGAGTGGGTGCAACAGTACACGGTTTTTAATGAACCGCTGCCAACCCTGATTCTCTGTTCGCAGACCGGCGACTGGTATCCCAACCGGCGTACTGATGCCGACTTCGTTCACATGGCCGCCAATGCTGTACGAGCAATCTCTTTAGCCACTCGCGAGCTGCGCTCGGCGAATCCGTCGGTTGAACTTATTCATATCGACAGTTGCGAACACCATCGCGCGCTGGATGCCGAGTCGGAGAGCCAAGTCCGGTTCGTGAATGAGCGGCGGTTTCTATTTCACGACCTAATTTTGGGACGTGTCGATAAAGGTCATCCGATGCACGACTATCTGCAACGGCACGGGTTCGGCAACGAGTTGCTGGCCCAATTGCGAGACGAACCCGCGCCGTTCAATATTCTCGGGCTCGACTATTACGCTCATTCGGAGATGGACTGGGGTCAGAATGCTGTGCAGTTTCCGTGTCGGCGAGCGCTGGGGTTTGCTGAGGTTGGCAGGCAGTATGCCGAAAGGTTTGACTGCCCAGTGATGCTGACTGAAACCAACGTGGGCGGGACGGTGCGGGACCGTGTGACCTGGTTGCGATGCATGGAGCAGCAGACCGAGGAATTCAGTAAGACTGCGGACGTGCGTGGGTTTTGCTGGTTTCCGGCGATTGATGCGACCGATTGGAATACGTTATGCACACGCGCCAATTTCACTTTAAGTCCGATGGGGGTGTGGAGTTTGGATGACGAGCGCGAGGTTCGTCAGGCGACCGAGCTTTCAGACTGGTACGGAAGGCTAGCACGTGGGGAGGCGAGTTGGCGTGATATGCCGGTTTATTCTCTGGAGCCGCCGCTCAATCGCGATCTGGCGGGATTCTTTCACCTGCCCGGCTTTCGCGCGTAGAACAGGGCTGCCCATAGCAGCAGCCCCTATTCGTTCAGTCCTGGATACAGGACAGATCGGCGTTGTAGCCGCAGCCCGGATCCTGATAGAGATCTGGCTGCACGGTGGAAGTTTTGCCGAAGCTTGGTGCCGGCGTTTTCCCGTCTCCTTTCTCGGTTCTATTAGAAGGCTTCACATCACTCAGCCCTGCCAGCAGCGGCTTGGTGATGGAACCCTTGGCGTCTTTTGTGCGCTTCATGCCCAAAACGCTAGCGCAGTCGTTCTAGCCCTTTCGCAGCCAGTGGGATCGATCAAAAGTTCTTACTGAGCGAAGTAACTGTTTCGATTCAGCTAACGGTCACGCTGTGACACAATGAGGAACTTTCTTTCGCTTGTGACTGGAGATTGACTGCCATGAGGGCTTCGAGGGTTCTGGCGCTGGCTGCGAGTATGACGGCGGGTTGTTGGGCAGCCGAATCACCTCTGCCGATTGCGATTCGGGATGCGCACATTGTGACCGTGGGCGGGGCCGACTTGCCCAAGGGTACTGTGGTGCTGCGGAGCGGATTGATTGAAGCAGTTGGGACAGGAATAGCTGTGCCAGCGGACGCAGCAGTGATCGACGGCACTGGATTAACCGTATATCCGGGATTCATTGACGGCTTGAGCACGTGGGGCATACCGGCTCCAGCATCCCCAAGCGGTTCGGGGGCTGGTACGCCGACTGCGGTTGCACCTACACCGGCGACTGCGGCACCACCGCGAACGGTCCATGGGCCGGAAGATCGGCCACAGACCTATGCGGCGGAACGAGCAGCGGATGAAGTGGGTCCCTCAGACCGGCGATTGGATGCCGTACGAGCAGCCGGGTACACGAGTTCAGTTACGTTTCCGAACAAGGGCATTTTCGAAGGCTTGGGAGCAGTTATTAATCTTGCGGGCGAACGCGGCAGAGACATGGTGGTCGAGCAGCCGGCAGGCCAGGAAATCGCGTTCCGTTTCGGCGGTGGCGGCCTGGGACGCAGCTTCCCAGCTTCTTTGATGGGCAACTTTGCTTACGTGCGGCAGCTGTATCTTGATCTTGATCAGTACAAACAAGCCAAGCAGTTGTATGGGGCGCATACAGTTGGCGTCAGGCGGCCTGAGTATGATCACGACCTGGAGGCGCTAGCGGAGTCGCCCAGAATTTTGCTGCCGGCCCAAGAAGAACAGCAGATTGATCGTGTTCTTCGCTTTGGCAAAGAGCTGAAAGTTCCGTTCGTTCTGTACGGCCTGCATGAAGGCTTCAAGCGGGTGGATGAGCTGAAGTCGGCTGGAGTGCCATTGTTGGTCAGCCTGAAATGGCCGGAGAAGCCAAAGGAGGCGGACCCGGCGGATACTCCGGATTACCGTGAACTGCTGCGACGCGAGCAAGCTCCGGCCGTTCCGGCAGCATTGGTCAAAGCGGGCGTGAAGTTTGCGTTCTATTCGGATGGGCTGGAGAGCGCGCCGGAGCTGCGGAAGTCAGTAAGGAAGGCGATTGATGCCGGCCTGGATCGGGGTGAAGCGGTGAAGGCCTTGACTCTAAATGTTGCTGAAATCTATGGTGTGGCAGACCGGCTAGGCAGTATCGACAAGGGCAAGATTGCCAATCTGGTGGTAATGCGCGGCGACGCATTTGAGGAGAAGTCGACGGTGGAATATTTGTTTATCGATGGACGGCAGTTCCGGCCTTCCAAAGACTTGCAGACGGCTCCGGCAAGCGGTGGAGCGGGAGCGCGGCGTAGCGGAACGCCGACCGAATGGAGCGAGGGAAATCAATGAGAGGGCGAGGAAGCGTCTGGTTAGCTTTGGCCCTATGCGTAACGGTTATACCTGGCCAGGCAGAGTCGATTCTCATTCGCAATGCAACGGTCCTAACGGTGACCAAGGGCACGGTGCAGAACGGCAACGTCCTGGTGGAGAACGGAAAGATTGCTGCCATTGGGAAGAACGTCAGTGGGCCAGCGGACGCAACGGTTGTCGATGCAAGCGGCCAATTTCTCATGCCCGGAATTATCGACTGCCACTCACATACAGCAATTGAAGGCGGCGTGAACGAGGGCACGGTGTCCGATTCATCGATGGTGAATATCGAAGACGTAATCGACCCGGATGACATCAACATCTATCGCGGCTTGGCCGGTGGGCTGACAGTATCGAACGTGCTGCATGGTAGCGCGAACGCGATCGGCGGGCAAACGGAGGTGATCAAGCTTCGCTGGGGCAAGTCGGCCGATGAGCTGCGGTTCGAAGGCGCGAAGCCGGGCATCAAATTTGCACTGGGCGAAAACCCGAAACGCCAGGGGCAGCCTTCGCAGAACTTCTTCAGCCAGGGACCGCCGCAGGAGCGACGTTATCCAGGAACGCGCATGGGTGTGGAAGAAGTGATTCGCACCAGCTTTGCAGAAGCTAAGAACTATCAAGCGGATTGGAAAGAGTATCGGGCAAGAGTATCGCGCGGTGAACATCCGGTGCCGCCTCGAAAAGACCTCCGATTAGATCCGCTTGTGGAGGTGCTGGAAGGCACTCGCTATGTGCATGCGCACTGCTATCGATCGGATGAAATCCTGATGCTGCTTCGTGTAGCGGACGAAATGGGGTTCAAGATCCGAACATTGCAACATGTGCTGGAAGGCTACAAGGTTGCGAAAGAAATTGCGGCTCATGGTGCAGGCGCTTCTACCTTTAGTGATTGGTGGTCATACAAGATTGAGGCTTACGATGCGACGCCATACAATGCGGCGATCATGACGCGCAAGGGAGTGACTGTTTCCCTGAACTCGGATTCCGATGAGCTGCAGCGGCATCTGAATCTGGAAGCGGCAAAGACGATGCGATATGGCGGGCTCAGCGAGACCGAAGCGCTGGCATTAGTAACGATCAATCCTGCTAAGCAGCTTGGCGTAGAAGACAAAGTGGGTTCGATTGAGGTGGGCAAGTCAGCGGACCTGGTGTTGTTTGATAAGCATCCGTTGTCGGGCACTTCGAAGGCGCTGAAGGTTTGGATTGATGGGCACGAATATTTTGATCGCGATCGCGATTTAGAGAACCGTCCGAAGTTTCAGGAACGCAAGAAACTGCTGCTCGACAAAGAGAATGCTGCGGGCGAGAAGGCAAAAGGAACGGTGAAGGCCGGATGAGACGCGCATTGCTAGTCAGTTTGTTCTTTGCGGCATTTGCCCTGGCCGCGGACGACTCAGTGCTGATCAAGAACGTTATTGTGCATCCGGTAACCGGGCCTGAGATCGCAGGCGGGTCGGTGCTGGTTGTCGATGGAAAGATTACGGAAATTGGCACGCGCGTAAGTGGGCGCAGCGGTGCGCACGTAGTTGATGGCCGGGGCATGCATCTGTATCCGGGCTTGATCAATGCAGCGACCAATGTGGGGTTGTCGGAGATTTCGGCGCTGCGTGACACGGTGGATTTGGATGAGATTGGGTTGTTCAACCCGGAGTTGCGAGCTGAGGTTGCGTTCAACCCCACTAGCGAGCATGTGGAGGTGGTGCGGGCATCGGGAATTACGACAGTGGTGAGTCTGCCTGGCAGCGGTGCGCGGAGCTTTCGAAACAGCGGTCCGGGAACGGTGATTACCGGACAAGGCGCACTGATGCATTTAGCGGGGTGGACGTGGGAAGAGATGGCTGTGAAACGGAGTGCATTGATGGATGTGCTGTTCCCGCAGATTCAGACTGTGCCGCCGCAGTTCGCCGCCTTTGCCAGCGGGCCGCCACGCACGTTTACCGATGAAGAAAAGCGCTATAAGGAACAGCTCCAGAGCATGAGCCAGTTCTTTGAGCAGGCTCGTGGATATGAGAAATCAAAGGCTGCTCGCACTGCCGATTTTCGGCCTGATCTGAAGTTGGAAGCGATGCTGCCAGTGGTTAACGGTAAGCAGCCTCTGTTTATCAGGGCAGAGCGTGAACGTCAGATTAAAGACGCAGTGGAGTTTGCGGACAAAGAAAAAGTAAAGATCATCATTGCCGATCCGCACGAGATTGGAAGTACAGGACCGCTGCTGAAATCGCATGGGATTCCGGTTGTGCTGGGCAAAGTGTTCACCTTACCAATGCACGATGACGATCCGTACGATGCGCCGTACACGTTGCCCAATGAGTTCTACAAGGCGGGCGTGAAAATATGCTTCGGAACGTTCGATGTAGAGTTCGCGCGCAACGTACCGTTTGAAGCAGCGCAGGCTTCGGCGTTTGGTTTGCCGCATGAAGAAGCTATTCGCGGATTGACAATCAACAGTGCGGAAATTTTGGGCGTTGGGGATAGGTTGGGGTCAATTGAGAAGGGAAAGATTGCGGATCTAATCTTGACCGATGGCGACCCGACTGAGGCTAAGACGAATATTAAGGCGATGTTTATTGCGGGGCGAAGCGTGGAGTTGGAGTCAAGGCATACACGGGAGTTTGAGAAGTGGATGGGGCGGCCGTAGGGAGTTAGGACTGATTGCAGTGTGTGCTCTAAGCAGTGTTTGCTCTAATCTGTGTCCTCCCCTTAGCTGGCTATGCCGTTTGCCGCTAGATCAGCTGTGGACCGCTAAATAGTCTTTAAGCTGGCGTTCTAACGAAAGAGATGCCGAATCTCGGTGCGGTTCAACGGCCACTTGCTTTGCGTACACTGGTCATGTGCCAGTAGAAGTCGTGCCCCTTTCCAAGTTCACGACCGAGCAACGGCTGAGGCTACTAATTCAAGGGACTGCTGCTCTCTTGCCGAGCGAAGTAGGCCAGCAGCTTGTCGCCTTACTAAGTCCGGGATCTATCGCTGCGATGGCTCTTACGTTGATGATTTGGGCTGGATCACATTTTTTTGAGCCGGTGAGTTAGCTGACATTGTACTGCTAGTCGTTGGCTATGCCGCCTTAGGTGGTGTGGCTATTCAGGTCGGCGAACTAATCTTTCAGGTAATCGGAAAAGTTCTCAAACGGCAGAACACAAGCCGATCTGGACGAAGCTGCTGATCAGCTTGCAAAAGCAATCAGTTTAATCGGAGTACAAGCAGTGTTGGCACTCCTACTTCGTCAGAAGCCGAGCGACATCTTTAAGCAGTCCTTTAAGTCGCCGTTGCCGGCCTATCGAGTCGTCTTTCCCAGAGCACTGCCTCGTACTGGGCCAGTTCGTTATCACCCTACAACCGTCTTTACGAGATCACTTGACGCAAATCGAGGTGCGACCAGTATCGTGGGTGATATTCGAGTTGGACGAAAGTTTTATCCGGAGACACCTAATCTAACGGACTTAATGCGGGAAACGCTCTTCCACGAGAAAGTACATCAGTTCCTGATTCCGAAGCTGTATCTGTTTCGGGAGATCCGCATCTACGTGGCGCAGAGTGCTTACCGCCGTTCGTTCATCCTCCGCTATCTGGAAGAATCTTTGGCTGAGATGATTGCCTTACTTCGGGTTCATGGCTTTGATCCCAGAAGACTGCAACAAGGCTTTCAATTTGCTTTAAATGAGAATTATCAGTTAAGCTTTGGAGCTCTCGGTCATGAAGCTAAAGGACTACTGCTAGGCCCAGTGATGGCCGGCGGAATGACATACAACGTGTTTTATGGAGAGCAGGAGAAAACTCAATGATTTCCGAAACAGAAGCTTTAGATCTAGCCGCCCAAGCTTGTGAGCGATACGAGATCTTTTGGGATGCAGCAACCGCCCAAACAGGCCTAACTCAATTCCAGCACCGAGCCGTTTGGGCTGTGAGCACAGGAGTTCCTGTGGTGCATTGGACCGAGCAGGAGATCGACAATTTTCACCAAGTAGTCCTAATTGATGCACAAACGGGGGAGTTTCTGGGTGGGCGTGCAATGCGAGGTCTCACCTTGCCTGCTCACCTGCAACAAAGGAAAGAGGAGCGGTTGGCTCAGCAGCAAGCGAGAATTCGATAGCAGTCACTCTCGGCGGTTCCGTTAGCTCCGCATCGTAAGCCGACCATCCAACTGTGCAGCGGTAACAGTCAGTGCAATAAGTCCGTTCACGAAGATGTTGGTAGCACTGCCAGTGCTGCTATTTGCTACGTGAGTTGTACTGGAACACTGACTTAACGCACAGCAGCCAAGAGGACAGCGGCCAAGGGGACAGCCTGACGGGACGGCCAAGGGACGGCCAAGGGGACAGCCTGACGTGAGCGGTTCGCCTGACGATCCAAAGCCGCAGAGCGACCAGCCCTTTTCGCAAATTGCTCTCGTTTCTACACTCCCAAATTGC
>CAXTWQ010000025.1:0-19189 GCA_964248065.1 uncultured Bryobacteraceae bacterium
TCCATATTCCATTCGAGACTCTCCCTGAGCTGGCTGATCATCACGTAACAGAAGAAGCGCAAGGTGAACAACAGAGAAGAGTTCTCCATCGAGCCATAGACAATCTGCCGCAAAAGTATCGCGAGGCATTGATCCTGTTCTATTTTCACGATATGAACGTCGCGGTAGCAGCGGCCAGCTTAGGCCTGCCAGAGGGTACCTTTAAGGCCAGGCTCTCCCGCGGTCGAGAAATGCTAAAACGGAAGCTTCAGGGAGTCTCACCGTTTAGCGCTTAGGATATTCAATGAAGCCGGAACAGTTTGTTGACTCGATACTCGCGCGGGAGGAGAACATAGTTCCCAGCTCAGGATTTGTCGAATCAGTCCTGCAGACGATTCAGAGAAAGCCAGAGGTCTCAATGCCACTTCCTTTTCCCTGGACTCGTGCCTTGCCCGGCTTGGTCGCTTTGCCAATGATACTTGCCTTCGTTCCCGCCATATTTGAGCAATCAAATTTTGAAGCAAGTACGGAGGGCGGTACGTTTCACGATCTAGCGCGAACAGTAACCGCAGCACTTGCTGACAGGGCGCAGGTAGATATCGGGCTGGTCATCCTCGTTTTGCTAGGAAGTTTTGCGGCGGTAAAGCTCTGCGTGTTCGTCTTCGCTGCGAAGCGCTAAGAGACCGGAGATCGCTGAACTTTCTTTTAGGCTGCTCGCCAAAGTCTGAAAGTATTCACAATCCTTGCAATATTTGACGGTACGTATAATAATACGTATGGAAAGCTGACTTATGCCAACTACTGCTTTTAGTGGATCAATCACCACCTCTGGCTCATCCCAGGCTATCTGTGTGGAAAAGGCTTTTTTCCGCAGCTTTCCCGAGTTCCGAAAGCACGCCAAAGTGCGAGCCAAGGTGATTAGTCATGGCCAGATTTTAATCTCTGTTGTAGACGAGGCTGTCTCCGCGCAACTTGAGGACGATCCTGTAATTGAAGCTTTCCTAGGGTTTCTTGCTGAGGATCTGCAGTCTAACCCAGGGAGGCTGGCTCCCCTCTCTCAAGCTGCCATTGATCGCGCTCAGACGTTAACGAAGGACGTCATCGTAGATAACACCGAAGTTCTGCCAGACGATATTAGTTTCTGAAAGTACCAAAGGGTGCGCTGCGATGAATATCTGTGCAAGTTAACGGGTGGACACTGCTGGCACATCCGGCCTTTGCGGAACCGTTTCTAAAGTTAGTTGCTGAAGTTGAAATCCTCGCAGGCAAAGACCCCACAAAGTTTCTCAGCCATCCCAAAACCAAACTGCTTGCTCGTATAAGGGAATTGATCCTAAGAGAAATTCCTGAAGATCCTAGCTCGCCAGAGTTTGATCAGGGCAATACTCTGGGTAAAGATCAGCGGCATTGGAAGCGGGCAAAGTTTCTAAGGCGCTTTCGTCTATTCTTCCGGTTCAGCAGCAAACACAGGGTAATCATTTATGCCTGGGTAAACGACGAGAACACGTTGCGCAAAGCGGGAGCTGCAACAGACCCATACACGGTTTTCGAAAAGCGTCTGCTGAGTGGGAATCCACCAAGCAACTGGGAGAGCTCCTTGCGCAATCGCCTGAACTTCTTCCGTCTAAAACCAGCAAAGGCCAATGATAAACTCAAAACTCCTCGACTGGTCATTCATGATGGTGGCTAAGCGGCAGAGCCGACGGTCGCCTCTCAAAGCCTAAGTTGCCCTCTCGGGCTAATCCGAATAAAACAGATACTTACGCCACTTATCGTCGCTTCGCCCCAGCAGGCGCATCAAATGACGACTCGTATGCAAACTAAATGGACGCGGCGGACGCTGCAGCCTCATCCCAGCTTCCTCCGGAGTACGGCTACCTTTACGGTTGTTGCAGGTATGGCAGCAGGCAACCAGATTCTCCCAAGTTGTCTCACCCGCCCGGGAGCGTGGAATTACGTGATCTAATGTCATCTCGCCGGAAGGCAGCGTCTTGTGGCAGTACTGGCACGTATACCGGTCCCGCATCAGGATGTTCTTGCGGGAAAGCGCGCGTGTCTGGTGCGGAATGCGGCGGTACTCAAGCAAACGGATCACCGAGGGAACATTCAGGATCCGGCGAGCGGAGTGAACCTGAGAAGGCGCAGTCTCTTCAGCCGAAGCGACGCCTTTTAGAATGAGAACTAAGGCTCTCCGCGCAGCGCAAATGTTTATCGGCTCGTAGCTGGCATTCAGCACGAGAACCGGTTTATGCAGTCGATCCTGACCAGGCATTGGATACGCTCTCCCTCAAAGTTAACAGCTAATCGCTACCCACCCCGGTACTGGTAAGTACTTCTGTCGGCTTACGAGCCGGTTTTGGGACTTCTCTCGATAGCGAAATTGTTTCGGCGGCTGATGTGGCAATCCGTAACGCTTGCAGCGACTGGGCCGTGCCGCTCAGAGAGCGTTGGTCCACTCGGCCTAACGTCAAGCACGTCACGTGACGGACGCCTGCACGCTTCAAGCATTCGGCAGCCGCGCGCAGGGTGGAGCCAGTCGTAAAAACATCATCGATGATAAGCACTCGCTTGCCCTTCAACTGTTCGGGCCGGGCTACATGAAACGAATCTTTCAGGTTCTTGCGTCTCGCCTCTTCGTTCAGCCCTGCCTGAGACTTGGTGTAGCGGCTGCGGCGCAAGTTGCCGGAAAGCGAAAGGCCGTAGCGCTGAGCAATAGGACGAGCTAGCAATTCGGCCTGGTTGAAACCGCGATCCCACTGCTTGCGCCAATGCATGGGCATCGCCATTACGGCATCGAATTGCGCCTCCAGTGGAATAGCTGTCCCTAGAAACCGCCCCAGCGGCTGAGCCAGAGTTTCCACCTTGCCGTATTTGAAAAGGTGAATCAGCTTCCGCAGGTTGCCTTCATAACTGCCGTAGCAATACGCCGCATCGAAACTGATGGTTCCAGACTCACAGGCAGCGCACATTCCGCGATCCGTAAGAGAGTATGAACTGACAAACGGCGTACGGCAGGTTTGACAGAAGTATGACGCCTGCAGAGGCTCCGGCATTGCGAGGCAGGCCGGGCAGACCGGAATCCGACTCAAATTCTGAAGCGGTCGATCGCAGAGCCGGCAATCATCAGGAAACACCAAATTGACAAAAAAGGACCCGAGGCTCTGAAGCCTGGGAAGTATGACGCGAGGCCGAAACTTTTTATTTGCGATGACGGTGCGAGTCGTGAGACTAGGGAAGGCACACCCCCACTAAATCGAGAGTATACAACATATAAGAAAAGGTATGTTCGGAGGTATAAAGTTGCTCAAAGAATTTACCGATAGATGGTCATGAACATGTTGCGAGTGCTTTTGATTGACGACGACCCAGCAGAATGTGAGCGGATCGCGACGCGACTGGAGAGAGCCCAGCATACTGTTCTGCCCTTAAGCGGATTTGATGAGGCTGCCGAAGCCCTCGAAATTCAGCGCTTTGATGCAGTAATTCTTCCGGCGCGAATTGCCGACGGGCAACTAAGCTCCTTTGCTGCAAAGCTGCGAGGATTGGAAGCTTCGGGACGCGGCACGACGCGCGCGCCTATCTTGACCTATTTCGCTGATTCAGATAGCCGAGCTGCAGACAAGCCTAAAGTTGACGGTACTCTGCCGCAAGATTTTGAGCCGATCTTGTTTGCTGAAACCGTCTCAAACCTGGCATCCGGTTTGCGCACTAGTTCAGCCACCGGAGACCAAGCTTCGAGCTCTATGGCAAAGGCTCTGCCGATTTTCAAGTCTGATGAATTCGAAGAGCAAATGGGCTTCGATGCCGAACTCGTGGTCGAACTGATTGATCTGTTCTTAGGGGAGTCGGCTACTCAGGTGGTAGAGATGCATGAGGCACTCGCTGCCAGGGATTTCCCGCTACTTTGCCGCATAGCCCACACTATTAAAGGTTCTTTTGGCAGCTTCTACGCCATACAGGCAAGTGCTCATGCCCAGGGGCTGGAGCAAGCCGCCAAAATTGGAGATGCGCCACTCTGTGGCCCGCTGCTACAGGCCGTGATAGCCGATCTGGATGTCTTAAAACCGGAGTTGTTGAAGCTGCGAAACGCCCGAATTGGCTCGTAAACTCTTTGCTAAACTGAGTTTCCTGAACAATCTCCTCATGAGCTTTCTCCAAAGATGATGGATATCGTCTGCGCGCATAGTCCGGATTCGGACGACGCCTTCATGTTTTATGGCTTGGCCACCAAGAAAATCAGATCGAAGCTGGTTTCCATCCGCCACGTTCTGGAAGACATAGAATCGCTTAACCGCAAAGCAATGGCCGGCCAGTATGAGCTTACGGCTATTTCTTATCACGCCTATCCTTATGTAGCTGACAAATATGTGCTCATGGCAAGTGGATCGAGCGTGGGAGACGGCTATGGTCCCATCGTCGTCAGCTCCCGCCATATGTCGCCCGAAGATCTGAAAGGCAAGCGCATTGCCATTCCCGGCACAATGACTACGGCGTTTTTGTCTTTGAAGCTATTTCAGCCTGATTTCGAACAGGTTGTCATGCCTTTTGACAAAATACTCGAAGCGGTAGAGCGAAACGACGTGGATGGCGGTCTAATCATTCACGAAGGGCAATTGACGTACGGATCAGGCGGACTCTACAACGTCATTGATCTAGGCAAGTGGTTTAAAGCGAAATATCGGCTGCCGCTTCCACTTGGGGCCAATGCGATGCGACGGGATCTGCCACCCGCGATTCAAGCCGAGTGCTCTAAACTTCTGCGCGAAAGCATTCAGTACTCGCTGGACCATCGCGAAGAGGCATTGAATTATGCCATGCAGTTCGCCCGCGACCTGGATACCCGTTTAGCTGAGCAGTTTGTTGGAATGTATGTGAATCAGGACACCATTGATTGTGGCGAAGTGGTTCCCAGAGCAGCGCAAAAGTTGTTGGATCTGGGATTCGAGGCTGGTCTAATTCCACATAGAGTCACTGTCGAAGTCGTTCGCTAGACTTTCGTTTATGCGCGTCCTTTGGCTTCGCCTTTCAGCGGGCGGTCTTTTGATTTGCGCCGCTTTATGCGCCCAAACAGACGATCAATATACGCCCAAGCAGCGAATTGCCACGGTTCGGGGTCTTGGTAAGCGTGGTGCAGATGCGATTCCGACGCTAGCCGGATACTTGAACGATCCCGACCGGGACATTCGCGTCGAAGCAGTGAAGGCCATAATCAGGATTGGTGGCGAACCGAGCCTGACACCATTGGCGAAAGCTACTCACGACGCCGATGGAGAGGTCGATATTCGTGCTACCGATGGCTTGGTCAATTTTTATCTCCCGGGTTACGTCGCTCGCCGAATAACGGGGCCACTCACTCGCGGGCTCCGCCAAGCAAAAGCCGTGTTTGGAACCCGTAACGATCAAGTCATCGGTCCTGACGTGACAGTTCGGCCCGATGTGGCGCAGGCGATTGGCAGCGAAATCAGCAACTCCAGCAATACTGATGCTCGTACAAATGCGGCCCGAGCGGCAGGAATTTTGCGAGCCACACCCGCCGTCCCAGCGTTGACCGGTTCCCTACGCGCACATGACAGTCAGCTGATATTCGAGAGCTTAGTCGCTCTACAGAAAATTAAAGACCCAAGCGCCGGGCCAGCCGTCTCGCCCGTAACGCGTGACTTAGACGAGCGTATTCAGATTACAGCCTTGCAAACCGTTGGCCTGCTGCATAGCCCAGCCTCGGCGCCTGACGTTCGAGACGCCCTGAAAACTGCTAAAAACATAAAAGTGAAGAGGGCGGCACTCTCCGCGCTTGCCAGTTTGGGTCTTCCAGACGATCGGCCCACTTTCGTTCAGTATTCGAGTGATTCGGATGCAGATCTTAAAGTAGCTGCTCTTGAAGGCTTGGGCCGAGTGCGCGAACCATCTGACTTTCCTACTCTGCAAACCGCTTACAACGAACCGAACGCAGATTGGGAAATTCATTTAGCCGCCGCATTTGCCTTAGTCAATGAAGGCAAACTAGATACCGCCGAGTTCAGCCCGTTACCATACTTAATTGAGAGTTTGGGTAATAAGGGCAAATCGGAAACGGCCAGCGCCTACTTGACCGAACTGGCCCGCCGCGATGATGTAGAGGCCGCATTGCTTTCCGAGATCAAGCACACCAGTCGCGACCAGAAACTGGCGCTTTGCCAAGTGCTCGGCCAAAGTCAAACCGACAAAGCCGTGCCCGTGCTAACTGACCTGACGCGAGACATCGATCCGGACGTTGCACTCGCCGCTTCTCAAGCCCTGAAAATAATAGGGGCCCATCGATCCTCTTGAAGGAGAACCATGGGCCTGTATGAACAGCTGAAAAGAATTACTTGGCTTTCTTCTGCTTCTGCTGACCGACACGAACCTTAGTCGTCTGCTGCTTGGCATCATTGAATGCCTTGTGATCATGACGGGTGACAGCGTCTGCCAGGTAAGCATTCACGTCGGCATCCTTCGGAAGAACCACCATCAGCGTGAAATGGTCGTTACAGGTCGGGCAAAAAGGCCGAAAGCGCTTTACATTCGGGATAGTGGCCATAGATTCTCAGATTAACATGCCAGGGAGCTTTGTAGACTAAACTATGGCCTCGGGACTTAAGCTACTCACCCTTGAAGAGTTCCGCGCGCGTTACGCAGGATGTAAGCCTCATTTTGAGTACTGGAGTGGAGAGCCAGTTCAAAAAGCCATGCCTACCTGGCTACATGGTCTGATTCAAAGTCTTATGTGTGATCTCTTGCGCGAGGCTGGCTTCAAAGCTGGAGTAGAAATTGAACTTCGCATTTCGGAAGATTGGGAGCCCGTTCCAGATGTTATTGGAGCAACCAGAATAGAGCGGCCTTACCCAACCAAACCAGTCGAGATCGTGGTCGAAATCCTGTCTCCTGGAGACCCATTCAGCCAGGTGATGGCAAAATGCAAACGATACTCGCAAATCGAAATAGGCCAAATCTTTGTCATTGACCCGGACAAACGCGTTGGTTTCGAATGGAAAAAACGGGAAGGAGTATTAATTGAGGTCAGTACATTGGATCTTTCAAATGGAACAGCCATCCATCTAGCAGAGCTATGGAGCAGGCTCGAGATCGAGTTGCAACAAAACGCCTAGGAGCCTTTCCTGGCTGCGAGTACGACTAGACAAGCTCTCTCAAAGTGGCGCCAATATCCGGATGCCTGAACTGAAATCCGGCCGCTTGTGTCCGGGCTGGCACAACGCGCTGGCTCCCGACAACAAATCCGGCCAGCTCACCTAGCAAAGCATTTAGCGCAAATTTCGGCACCGGCATAATTGCAGGCCGATGGACCGCCTTTGCCATTGCATGGGTAAACTCCGCGTTCGTAATGGGATTCGGTGCCGACGCATTCAGCGGTCCCTCTGCACTCGAATTCTGCGCGGCAAAACGCAGCAGAGCTGTCAGGTCTTCCAGGTGAATCCATGGCATCCATTGCTGACCGTTTCCAAACTTGCCGCCGATACCGAGCCGGAATGGAACAAGCATCTGTTTCAGCGCGCCGCCGTTTTTCCCAAGCACTACAGCAATACGAATCAGAACCACACGCACTCCAAACTCCCGGGCGCGTAACGCTTCCTTCTCCCAATCCGAGCAAACGTCGGCTAGAAAACCAACCCCCACGCGACTCTCCTCGGTCAGAATTTCATTCCCGCGTTCACCGTAGTAGCCGACCGCTGAAGCCGAGACCAGGACCGATGGCTTATCGCGAAGCTGTCCCATTGCCTTGACCAGTTGTCGGGTGCCCTCCACCCGGCTCTCGTAAATCCGCTCTTTCACGTCCTTGCTCCAGCGTTGTGAAATGGGCTCACCAGCCAAATTGACCACTGCTTCAACCTTGGCGATCGTGTTAAGTGGTGGCAGGCTCAGGCCGTCCCAGTGGTGAAACGCTGCACGGCTATCCAGTGACTTACTACGTTTGCGCCCTAGATAGTTGACGCTGTCTCCCTCATGCAAGAGGGTATCCACCAACTTGCTGCCAACAAAGCCCGTCGCTCCGGTCAGTAAGTAATTCATAACTTCAGACTTGTTTGGCAGGGTCTCTGCCCGTTTGCTCCAAGAGACGAATTTCTTCGATGTAGGCTTTAGTGTTGGTCTTCCGCTTCATGCTGGCGGTGGACATGTAGCGGAACTTGCCGAAGATAGGCCGTTCGCCCCAAGCACGGTCATGCAGGCCAAAGCACCAGAGGATGTTGGTGAAAGTGTTCGGATCGCGGCCATCCAGCGCATATTTCCCATGAATGTCGACCATCACATCGACAGCCTGTTGATAAGTCTCTGACCACTCCAAAATCTTCTTGCCCCAGTACATGCGATAGTAGCCCTGAATCTTGCCACGCAGCAGCATCTCTTTCTGCGTTGCGTTCCATAGTTCGTCGTAGGTTTCACCACGCTCAATCTGTTCAGGCGTGTAAAGCGGGTCGCGAACGTCCCTAATGTGCACCGCCATGTTCGCCAATGCCCATTCAGGAAGGTTCTCCAGGCGATCGGGAAGCTCGACGTTGCTCGCGTAATTGAAAGAAAGCTCCCGGCGCACAATCACTTCTTCCAGGTAAGAATCAGCGTTGATATCGTGCTTCTCCGCATGAGCTTTGACTGCGAGCGCGATCTCCAAAGAGGACAGCTGCCCGAAGTGAAGGTAGGGACTCATGTGCGATGTGGCGTGCTTGGACGGTTCGTTTCGTTCGGCTGCAAACCGCTCGAGTGTATGCTCGACGAAATACTTCAAAAGCTTCTCTGCCGCCAGACGACCGCCGTCAAACGAGAGAGACGGCTTAATCGAGTGATCAATATCACAGGATGCGACTAGGTCCGGTATCTCGGAGTCCGTCACTTTAACATGAAAATCCGGTATCACGCCGGTAAAAGCTTTGCGGACCAGTAACGGATCCGGTGCCCTGAAGAATTTCGGAAGCAGTTTGTGAATGCGGGGACGAATCGTATAGGCCGCGAATTGGCGCTTTTCAATCTGCAACATGGGCACCACGCAGCTGGAATCCACCACGTAATACGGAATATCGAGCTTAGCCGGTACGCTTCGATTCTGGTCGCGCGCAATGAAGGTCGGGTAGTCGTCTGTCACTACTGCGGCGGCGTTTTTCGCTAGCTGATACAACGTATTATTCGGCGATTCGGTCTTACGCCGCAGATAAAACACATATCCGATGCCAGCCTGTTCCAATCGGCGAGCCGTCTCCGGAACCCCTTGCAGAATGAACGTGTGCATCCGATCGTTCGCGTACCGATAAGAACACGTTAGTCCCTCGTACACCAGAACAGGGAGATTGAGCCGGTTCGCGATTTCGGCAGCATAGAGTAGGCCATGATTGGCATCGACACGGCGGTTCATCTGCGCCCAGTACAGAACGTACTCGGCGTCCGGTTTCTCGGCCGCTTCGTTCAGCTGGCGAATGCGTTCAGGTTCAACAGTCACTGCTACTTAGATGCACCGGCCTCGGAAGCGAGACTAAGCATTCCAAGCGTCACCAAGATTGGAGCAAACCGGAGTAGCCATCAAGATAGTTATGCTAGAAACCATGGATGCTGCTGAAACTCGGTTCTTAGACTGCCAGCGATTTGCGTGTCGAACGGCGGCGCAATTAGCCCCGCTATGAGCGATCGCGGATCGCAGGGTAGACATCATGTATCCTCCTAAAATTAGCAGTTTCTGGGCGTAGAAGAATTTTCAACAGCAACGAAGGTTTATGCAGTCAGAGTCGGGTCGCCACAAATGAAATATAAAAGGTGTCTGTACGAAGCTCTGTAAGTTCCCGATCTCGCACTTTTGAACTCGTGAGCAGCGCACCTCGATAAGCATTTGAGCCTGTTAGGGCGAATGCATCCGAGCCGCGATTCGTGTCAGCAATCACCATCCCAAAGATGGGTGCTCCTAAGACTGCGTAAGCTACTCACTCCGCAACGAAATCTGGGGATCAATTCGCGCAGCACGCCATGCGGGAATAGTGGCACTGCCAAGGGCAATCACTCCGACTAGACCTACTACGCCGACAAATGTCATGGCATCCAGGGGACGTACACCGTAAAGCATTCCGCGTATCGGCCCGACGGTAACTGAAGCTCCGAGTAGTCCTAGAGTCGTCCCAACAAGCGTCAGCGTCGCGGTCTCTTGCATGACGATGGCAATGATTGCCTTTAGGCTAGAACCGATAGCCAGCCGGATGCCAAACTCTCGTGTGCGCTGGAGGGTTAGATACGTCAGCGTTCCATATAAACCGACCGCGGCGAGCAAAACCGCAAGTCCTGCGAACACCGTCAACACGAATACCATAAAGCGTGTATCACCAATAGAATTCAAGACGTATTCGCGCATGCCACGAATTTCGAGAACAGCCTGCCCGGGACGAACCTCATCGACGGCGGCTCTGATCTGCAGCGCCAGCTTCTCGGCGCTGACTGGTGTCCGTATCACCAGCGACATGCCAGACGGATATTTGCCATACGGCAAGATGAAACGAGGTGTGTTCTGGTCGCGAACCCGGGTCAGCCGTGCGCTGTTCGTGACTCCGATCACTTCGACTACGTCCTGCCGCCCTGTCCGATATATCACTAGTTGCTTACCGATTGCTCCATCCGGCCACAGCCGTCTGGCCAACTCCTGATCGATAATCGCTACGGAACGATCTTTCGCGATGTCTTCATCGGTAAAGTCTCGGCCTTCACGGAGAGCCGTACGGATCGTATGGAGGTATCCGGGTAAAGCGAACTGTTGTGAAGCGAGGATCGGCGGAGAGTCAGGCCGGTCCTCACGACCCACTCGCCGGCTCGCCTGGCCCTGGAGCGGCAATACATCTACGGCACTCGCCGACTCAACGCCAGGGATCGCACGGGCCTTGTCGAGTACGCTCCGGAGCAACATCCATCTCTGCTCTACGGTCGGGTAACGTTTCAAATCGAGCGGAATAGAAGCAGTGACAACATTGCTAGCATCGAACCCGAGCGGCGTGTGCAAAAGATTCAGGAAGGATCGCAACATCAGGCCTCCACAAACGAGTGGCACTATCGACAATGCGATTTCCATCACCACGAGAGTTCGTTGTAAGCGTCTCGCCGCCGATCCTGTGGTCTCCGACCTTCCCGCATGCAATTGGCCCGCGGTAGTCGCGGTTAGGCGCCATGCTGGTATTAATCCAGACAGGATGCTGGTTGCGACCGATAGGAAGAAAGCGAAAACTATCACCGGCCAGTCTATGGCGACCCTCGTTTGCAAAGGAAGATGCCAGACGTTCTGATGCGCTATTGTTTTGACCGCGAGTTGCGCACTGAGTAGACCTATGCCAGCGGAGACGAGGGCAAGCACAAGGCTTTCCACGAGGAGCTGGCAAATAATTCGGTATCGCGGCGCACCGAGCGCGCGGCGAATACTCAGTTCGCGTTGCCGTACTACGCCTCGCGCGAGTAGCAAGTTAGCAACGTTCACGCAGGCGATCACCAGTACGAACACCACCAAGGCCGATAGAAGAAACAGTCGCGGCCGAACTTCGCTTGTCATGTCGTTCTGTAGCAGTCGAGCGGCGAAGTGTACTTTCGCGCCGGGGCCGCGGTCAAATGGCGACGCCTGCCACCCGTTCGGACCTGAATAGAAGCCCGGGTTCTCACGCTCGAACTGCGCGGCGAGGGTTTGCAGTTCCGCATTTGCCTGGTCGAGCGTAACGCCGGGTTTCAGCCGAGCTAAGAGCGGAATACCGCGATGAGGCTCAGTAGGGTCGATCCGATACGGAAACCAAATATCGACATGCTCCAAATCAGTTATGGAAGGCGACAGAAAGAGACGAAACCCAGCGGGCAGCACACCCGCGACTTGCACGTAGATGTCGTTGACGCGGATGCTTTTGCCAATGACGGCGGGATCAGCGGAAAACCTTCGGTGCCACAATTGATCGCTGATTAGAATTGCTAGCGGTTGTTGCGCGGTCGCGTCAAAGTTCGAATTGAGCACCCTTCCGAGTGCAGGGCCTGCACCGAGCAACGGCAGAAAGTTGTCGGACGTGGCCGCAGCCGTAACGTATTCACTTCTGCCGGCGTACGCTAGATTCGCGTCAGCCTCTTCTAGTGTCGAAACTGATTCCAGACAGCGGCTGCGCTCTTGCAGGCTGAGCAGTTCTCTTCTTGTTGCACCTGTGTTGGCGACGTTCCGTGCGTCGACCTGAATCTTGACGATCCGGTCTGAATCCGGATAGGGTAGACCGCGCCACAGCACCGCGCGCATGAGGCTGAAAATCGTGACATTGGCGGCAATCCCGAGTGCAAGAGTTGCGATAACGATGATCGTAAACTCAGGTGAGCGCGCCAGAGAGCGGCATGCATAACGGACGTCGTGAAGCGTGGTCTCGATTCCTTGGCCCAGCATTGCGTCGCGAGCCTCTTCTTTGATTTGTTCAATGCTGTCGGCCTCGAGCATGGCCCGACGACGCGCTTCTTCGGGATACATGCCGCTGGCGATATTGCGACGCGTCATCTCGTCCAGGTAGGCGCCCAGTTCGGCATGAAGCGTATCCTCAACGCGCCGCCGATGGAGCAAATTACCGAGAAGCCGCTTCACTTGCGTGTAAGCGCGCATGCTAAGTGGACTCCAATAGCGCGCTCATGGCCTGTACATCCGCGTCCATGTTCTCTTTTCAACGGCGAGCTGCTTCTTGCCTTCGCGGGTTAACGTATAGGATCGGACACGTTTACCTTCGGCCGTTCCTTGCCATTTGCCCTTAATCCAGCCCTGTTGCTCCAATCGATGAAGCGCGGGAAAGAGTGAACCTGCATTTACTTGAAACGTGCCTCGCGTGACTTTAAACATGCGGTCTGCAATTGCGGATCCGTGCATTGGGCGCAGTTCCAAAGCCCGGAGAATGAGTAAATTCAGAGTGCCCTTAAGTAGTTCGAAGGCAGCGTCAGGCATCGGTATAGATCTCCTATATCGGACTCCTACAAAGCCGCAGCTGCAGAGCTCTTTCCTTCCACATACCAGACACAAGAGAAAGCACTGCCGGAAACGCGCCGGCTTGGCACAACCGCTGGAGCGTTCGCTGCCATGAATCAACCTGCTAAGACCCCACCGGCTTGGGAAGTCGAAATCCAATCCGGCGCTTCGGCTCCTCAGCAGGCGCTTGGATTGGGCGCTGAATGATCTCAAACACCTATTGGACGCGGCCGTCCTGTTCGGCCTCTCGCCACTCGAGCTAATTGAGTCGGTTTGAGGCGTAGAAGGACGTTTTAGACGCCCCGCGTCTTAGGTGACCGGGAGCCACGATCGTCTGTCTTCTCCTGCACCTGGGACTGAGGCGACAAGACATAGCTTAAAGCATCGAGTCCTTCTGACCTAATGCTGCCCAGGCGCACTGGTCAGTATGCTTCGAAGCCAATTATCTCCGCGATTGCTTCGGCCGGTCTTACGTACGCTGGCGCTCTCGTGGGTGCCGGGATATACCTGCCCAAGGAGAGACATGGGCGTGGGAAGGAAACTGCCGCGCGGGTTCTACCCAAGCCAGAATCGCTGCTGACGATCTTCTTTGAATGCTGGGAGGACATGACTGTATTGCATGCAGATCGGTCGCTAGATTCGCGAGCGCTCGCGACCCCAGCATTTATCGAAACATCTTCCTGGAAGGTGAGGAGGACGGGCTGCACTTCGGTTTAACAGAACGAAGGAACTGCCTGCGCGATGCTGTCGTATATAGCGGCATGATCTTGTTCAGCAAAAGCAGTACATGAAACTTCTGCCCTGTAAGCAATGGACGTATCGATTACGCCATCACACCGTTATGCTCCTTCTCGCATTGTTCGCCGCCACATCTTCGCTGGCAACTGCTCAACCGCCTTCGTCCAGCGAAGCTCTCGACCTCGCAACCATTTCGCGCATTCGCGAGGAGGGGCTGAACCACTCGCACATGATGGGGTACGCCTCCGAGTTGACCGATGAGGTAGGGCCGCGTCTCACAGGATCTCCTGAGTTTGAACACGGCGCACAGTGGGCTATCGCGAAGCTTCAATCGATCGGCCTGGCGGATGCGCACGAGGAAAGCTGGGGCGATTTTGGCATGGCGTGGACTCAGCTTGGCACGACGCTGCTGCTCGAGAAGCCAGTGCCTGCGACCCTGGTTGCTCAAGCCACTCCTTGGTCCCTGGCAACGGAAGGGGAGATCACTGCACCGGTCGTTCTCATCCCGGCACTGACGAGTGAGTCGGAGTTGGTTCAATGGAAGGGAAAACTGGCCGGCAAAGTGGTGCTGTACGGTGCTCCCCCCGAGATTGACTTGCATCCGAAGTCGCCGCTGGTGCCCATCAATGACGCGTATTTCAAAGCGCGGATGAACTATCCGTTGGAGCCGCGACCTTCTATGCAGTCGGGAGACTTGAAGGCTGCTCGCGCGCAGAAGTTTCGTGGGCGCGTTGGCCGGTTCTTCGCCGAGCAAGGCGTGGTCGCTGTGATGTTTCCCTCAGGCGGGGACGCAGGTACCTTCCACGACGATGACGGCATGGGCTGGTTAATCTTCCAGGCAGCCCACAAGCAGGCGGTCCCCTCGGCTGCGGTAGCTCCTGATTCTTATGGACGACTGGCTCGGCTTCTCGCTCGCAATGTCCCTGTGACCGTGAAGGTCAACATCCGCGCACGATTTGGACCGGATCATGTGGACGGCCAGAATGTAATCGGCGACATCCCGGGTACTGATGCCAGGCTTAAGGACCAGATCGTGATGCTCGGCGGCCATCTGGACAGCTGGGCAGCGGCTACCGGAGCCACGGACGATGGAGCCGGCTCCTTGATTGCCCTGGAAGCCCTTCGCATCTTGAAGGCATGTCGGGTTCAGCCGCGCCGCACCATCCGCGTCGGCCTTTGGGGCGGGGAAGAGCAAGGCATGCTCGGCTCGCTTGGCTACGTTGCGCAGCACTTCGCCAATGTGAAACGGCCAGTGGTCGCTCCCTGGACCGACATACCTGCCTGGGAACGACCGCCCATCGGCATTTTCCCGAAAGAGGATTACAGCAATTTCGACGTGTACTTCAACGTCGATGCGGGAGCTGGTCGTATCCTTGGGATCTACACCGAAAACAACCTCGGTGCCGCTGATGTATTTCGGCACTGGGTCGAGCCGGTCCGGGATCTGGGCTTTGACAAAATCTCGCTTCTACCAAGACGCGGCATTGACAGTGTTCGTTTTGACGAGGCGGGTTTACCGGCTTTTGAGTTCATGCAGGACATTCGCGATTACGATACCCGAACTCACCACACCAACCTAGACACCTATGAGCGCCTGTCGGAGGCGGATCTAAAGCAGGCAGCCACGATCATGGCGATCTTTGTTTTCAACGCGGCGCAGAGCGACGCCATGATCCCCAGAAAAGCGCTGCCGAACTATCCAGGAGCAACACAATGACCCATCCAGTAGTAGGATGGCAACTATTCTTGTGCCCCGCGCTTGGGGCCTTGCTCCTTGCGCAAAGCATTATCAGCTAGGCGGAACTAACTGCTCGGAAACAGCTCGCTGCGATAACAATAGTTCAAACGCACCCGCCTTTCTGACCAGCTAATCGATAATCCGCCGGTAGTCGATCCAGTATTTACTTCGGCCGCGTAAGCGCGGCATCTGCTCCACTTTCCGACCGCCGTACCAGATCTCCACCGTGCGGGCGTGCAGCCGTGCTTCCACCATCTCGCCAATCAGCGGGCCATGCACCGAGTGATCGTTCATCGGGCTATGCACCGAGTGATCGTTCATAAGGTAGAATTTGCAAGTAAATGGGCAACCGGCCTACCACTTGCCGCGCTTTTTACCAGGGGATCTCGCCACCGGTTTCGGGGAACTTGCCCGTTACAGGAAGATCGAGAAGGGCTACGCGGACAATCTTAGCGGCACCTTCCGCTACGCTCTGGGGACCGCTGTTTCCGTTCAGGTCCGTGGCTGTGTAGCCTGGATTGACCGAGTTCACAGCAATGCTTCCGTCGCGGAACTCGTAAGCCAGCTGGACGCTCAACATGTTGAGCGCCGCCTTCGAAGCACAGTAGGCAAGCACCTTCACGGGAGCGTACTTCCACTTCGGGTCGGTCTGCTGGCTTATACAGCCGAGTTCGCTGGAAACATTGATGATCTGCGCCCTTCCCGCAGCCTGAAGCAGTGGAAGCATCGCCTGCGTAACCGGAACCGTGCCGATGAAGTTGGTATGCATCGTTTTCTTCACGGCCTCAAGGTCGACCTTGCTGGGAGGCCCGTCGCCCTGGCTCGCTACGGCAGCATTGTTGATGAGGAGATCGAGCTTGCCGAACTGCTGGCGAGTGGCCTCGGCTGCAATCACAGCTGTCTCCGGCGCGTCGAGATCGATGCGACTGAACTGCACGTCGAGGCCTTCCGCCTGGAGTTTTTCTACTGCCTGCCTGCCGAGTTCTTCGTTGCAAGCGGCGGCGAGAACCGTCCAGCCAGCGTTGGCCATTTGGCGGGCGACCTCGAAGCCGATGCCCTTGTTTGCTCCCGTAATCGGGTTGAAACCAACAATCGCGCCACCAGCCGCAAAGTACCTTCCATCGCTGGCTGTTGCGTTGGCGTATACCGTATCGCCACGTTGCCCGGATGCCTGAAAGGCAGTGGCATAGGGTCGATTTCTGGTTTAGGCTACAGGCAATGCCGAAAATAGTAAAGCCTAACGCCACACAATACCCGCCGAAGGGACAGACGGTGGGATACGTGCGGGTGAGCAGCTTCGAACAGAACGAGAGTCGCCAGCTTGAAGGCTTGGAGCTGGGTCCGGAATCGGATTGGCGACCGCCAAGCAACTAGCAGCGGAAGGTGCGCGAGTTACGGTAGCCAGTCGGGATCCGGAGAGAATCGCCGACGTTTTGAAAGAGGCTGCAGCGTTAACCGTAGAACCGGTCGACGCATCCTCGGTGGAGGCACTACAGACGTTTTTTGAACGGCACGCGCCCGTTGATGATCTGATTCTCACCGTCAGTGGGGGAAAGGGATTAGGTCAGTTTAGAGAGCTTGATCTGTCCACTCTGATGAAGGGGTTCGAAGGCAAATTCTTCACGCAAGTACGCTCCGCCCAACTAGTGCTTCCGCTTCTTTCCAAAGACGCATCGATAATATTCGTTACGGCAATTTCAGCAAGAGCCGCTACTCCGGGTACTGCTGGACTCGCAGCCATAAATGGCGCAATCGAATCCATGATCAAGCCACTCGCAAGAGAATTAAAACCTATTCGCATCAACGCCGTCTCTCCTGGAGTGATCGAGACAACATGGTGGAACAGGGCACCATCCGAAGTACGCGAACAGATGTTGAAGCAATCTTCGGACGCTTCTCTGGTTGGCCGAAACGGTCAGGCTGAAGATGTGGCCGACGCTATCGTTCTGCTGGTCAGGAACTCATTCATGACCAGCACCGTGATCGAGGTAGATGGAGGGTTCCACCTTAACTAGTGGCGTGTCGCGGTGAATAAATTAGCATGCTGTGATGCGGAAGTAGTGACCGCTCGGATGACAAAGGAACATGCGACGGCATTGATCGCCACCATCGATGTAGATTCGGTTTCGTTAAAGGTGTTTGACGACCTGCTTACCAGGGAAGAGACAGCAGCATGACGGACATCATAGACGTAAAGGCAGCGCTTACCGGCGGTCTGAACGAGTTGCACCTGCCAACGGTCAGACGCATTTATGAGGAAGCAGCGCGTTAGCCGAACGCGAGACATTGAGCTACGAGCGCTATCCCCTTGATGTAATCACTCACGAATGCGAAGATCGCCAACAGAAGCGAATCCAGAGACTTCTGCGCTAATCGCGCATTCCTCCGGAGAAGGCGCTCGCTAACTTCAACCCCAAAAGGCTGCCAGCGAAAGTGGCACTCTTTAACCAAGTCACTGATTGAAGGCGAGGTCCTGGACCGGGCGTTCGGCAATCCTGGTAGCGGCAAAACGCATCTTTTCTGTGCCATTGGTCAGGAACTTATCGCTTGCGGACGACGCATCCACTTCACCATTTCGGCTCTTCTGGTACAGGATTCCCTCGTGGCTAAACGTGACTTGAAACTAAGCCGTTTTTAGCAAGAAGCTGGCGCACTTCGAAGGCTTGATCATTGATGACCTGGGTTATGTGCAACAGAGTCGGGAAGAGATGGAAGGGCTCTGTTGCAAACAGCAAGTTGGAACAAAATGAGGGATGCCGAACGGGTTCAAGGGACGTCACTTTCCTGCCGATTTCGTCCTGCTGTGCGTGCGCTGGTACTTGAAGTTCAACGTCAGTTACCGGCATGTGGCGAAAGTGATGCTGGAGCGCGGCTTCGAAGTTCATCACACGACCATCTACGGTTGGATTCGACGTACGCTCCACAATTGGAGAAGTTGATCCGCTGGTATCAACGCCATACGGGTTGCTCTTGGCAAGTCGAGTGCTGGGCCCCGTTCCGTTTACTGCTCCAGCAAACCCACGAACCATCCTTCTCCTTGCCTAAAGCTAACCACAAAAAGTGGTTCCCTGCAGAGCTGCAGATAGATCTAATATCCTGGATGTTTATCAGCATTTAGCGGATTATCCAGATGGCGTAGTAAACGCTGCGATTAGGCAGGCTCATTGTGCCAGCTGCGCCTCAACCGGTTCGCAGCGCCCGTTTTCTGCGGCTGCGGGCGCGGTGTCGTTACCCGGTGAAGGTAGAGGTAAATGACTGGCGTGATGTAAAGCGTCACCAATTGGGAAAGCAGAAGGCCACCGATAACGGCAAGTCCAAGCGGCCGCTGGACCTCGCCGCCAACGCCGGTGCCTAGCGCAACGGGAACTGCTCCGAGAAGCGCCGCCATGGTAGTCATCATGATCGGGCGAAAACGTCGTAGACAGCCCTGATACACGGCAGCGGCCGGGGGCAAACCGTCTTCCCGTTCGGCGGCCAGTGCGAAATCGACGATCATGATGGCATTCTTCTTAACGATGCCGATTAGGAGAACGATGCCGAGCATTACGATGTTAAATGCGCCACCGGGCACGAGGTCGAGTTCCGCTTTAGCAACGCCGTACGGCTTGGGTGCGTACCACTGTTGAAGCAGCTCTGGCGTCGTCCATGCCCGCCACAGCTGCGCAGGGCTGGCCTTCACGACACGCTCGAGTAGGAGATCGAGTTCGTTATTTAGTTCCATCTGTCTTTTCCTTTTCGGCTAGAGTTTCGACAAAGGCATCGAGTTGGTTGAGGCG
>CAXTWQ010000025.1:19199-28047 GCA_964248065.1 uncultured Bryobacteraceae bacterium
GTGGAGGCGAGTGCTCCAAATGCGGCGCTCCTTCTCGATCCAGGTTTGTGCTGACGCTAGAGCATCAAGACGTAGTTCACACGTCCGGACACGGCCCTTTTTGCGAGATACCACGATCTTGCTGGCCTTGAGAAAGCGAGTGTCTTTCATGAAGCTGGGCAACGCCATGCGATGACGCTGCGCCAGATCCCCGACACTGGCTGGGCCACTCGCAAGTTGCAACCTGGGCGCGGTGTCCTGGTCTTGGTACGCATTCGCGCATAGCCGATCAGCATTGCATAAACGTATTGCTATTTGATTTGATTGTGCAATATTTTTTGAATGCTAGAACGCCCGCCAATTAGCAGGAGCTAGTTATGCGAAACCGCTCGTTTGTGCGGATTAGGGATCATCAGCAGACTCGTTTTGGGGTTCAATCCGAAATCGGCGGGTTCTGAAACGAATGCTGCGGCCGCCCTCCATTGGGCCATGCCGGAGAGCCGCAACGGGCGTTGGAATAACTCCGAAGTTGGTGGGTTATGACTCGTATGACGGATTATTATCAGTGGAGATGGCTGGCGTTGCTATTGCAAAGCCAATATCTCCTATTTGCGCCCACCCTGATACCGCTTATCATTCGGAGCGCGCTATGAGTCGCATCCTGGTCTGTGCAAGTCCTGCGCCGGGCCATGTCAACCCGATGCTCACCATTGCCGTCTCGCTCGCCGAACGCGGATACGACATTACGTTCACGACGTCGGACGTTTTCCAGTCACGGATCGAAGCTGCCGGACTGACGTTTGTGCCGCTGCTGGGTAAGGCCAACTTCGATTACCGGGTCATAGAACAATTTCCCGACCGGCTGCGAACGCCGGTGGGACTACCCCGATTAATGCATGATTTCCAGCATATTTTTTCTGACTCTATCCCCGACCAGTACCGAACGATCCGCAATGTAATGAGTCGCTCGTCTGTCGACTTGATCCTCACCGATACAACTTTTCTGGGTACGTTTCCACTGCTTCTAGATACTCGCGAGCGACCGGCGGTTGTGAGCTGCGGCATTACCGTGCTATTCCTCACCAGCCGGGATCGTCCTCCGATGGGATCGCCTTCGGGTTTAGGCGAGGTTGCGCGTGATTACCTCGAAGAACACCACGCTTTCCAAGCAGCGCTTCGGCCCGCGGATGAATATCTCGAAAAGGTGCTTGCTGAGTTGCAGGTCCCGGCACCCCGTTCGTTCATTCTCGATGCCATGCATGCTTTACCCGATTGCTATCTGCAACTCACAGGCGATCGTTTCGAATTTCCCTGCAGCGACATGCCGCATAAGATCCGCTTCGTGGGCCCTGTCATTCCCAGGCTCTCGACCGGATGGCAGGAGCCGCCTTGGTGGAGTACGCTCGACTGGTCCCGACCGGTCGTCCTGGTCACACAGGGCACCATCGCGAACCTCGATCCAAGTGAGTTACTCGAACCCACTCTAGAGGCCTTAGCGGATGAAAAGGTGACCGTCATAGCGTCGCTTGGCACCGCTGAGCCGAAGCGATTGTCTATAGAAGTACCGCCCAACGCCCGAGTCGTTCCGTTCATACCCTTCGATCGACTCATGCCAAAGGTGAAGCTGTTCGTCACCAATGGCGGTTATGGTGCTGTCAACCAAGCGTTGCAAAACGGAGTGCCCATGGTGGTAGCAGGCACAACCGAAGACAAATCCTTTGTGGCGGCCCGGGTCGCCTGGAGCGGGAGCGGCCTGGATCTCCAGACCGAGCGTCCCACGCCAGAACAGATCCGATCCGCTGTTCGAACCGTCCTTGGCAACGACTCGTTCCGAACGAAGGCAGGCGAACTCGCCAAGAACTTTCAGCAGTATGATGCCCTCGATCACATAGCGGCTGAAGTCGATGCCCAGATGCGCTTAGGGGCGGAAAGAAAGATACTACAATCGGTGTTTTCCGAAGGTTAGCAATAATGCCGGAGACCAATGAAGTGACGGGCGACGACGACTCCAGATCCTGTCTTGTGCCAGAACCGCAGCACTGAAGCGAGGAGGATATAGCTTGAGTGGAACTCATTGCCGTCGGCAGCACATCGACGCGTATCTAGATGGTGAGCTACAGGACTCCGAACGGGAGCTTTTAGAGGCACATTGCGCCCACTGCGAAACCTGCCGGAGTCTTCTGGAAAGTCGGCGAGCCCTGCTGTTGGTGATCCGCGCGGCGCGCCCCCGCGTGGAAGCCCCATTAAGTTTGCGCGAGAGGGTCTCCGGAATTCTTCATGACGATCTGCCGGAACTCAAGCAAAGGGACCCGGCGGGGAGTATGGCGCCAGCCGCGCCGGAACGCGGGTGGACCGGACTGATGTGGCCTGCACTCGTTTATGCCGCTCTTCTCCTGATGCTCGTTGGCATGGGGACTTCATGGTTTCTAGCACGAAGAGAAGCTCGTGCGATCCGCTTCGTTCAGATGGCAACCCTAACGCACCAGCGCCAGCTACGAGGCTCATTGCCGATTCAGTTCCAAAGCGCCTCCGCGCGTGAGATCACGGCTTGGTTTGGCTCAAAACTTCCATTTTCTTTCCGGCTTCCCACGTACCAGGATGACGTTGGGGACCGGTCCCAATACAAAATAATCGGCGCCTCCCTGACATCGTTCGAGGGAAAAAGCGCAGCCTACATCGCGTACCAGATGCGTAATGAGTTAATTAGTCTGTTAGTGACTTCCGCCGACCAGGCTGCGGCCTCCGGCGGCGAGATCACGACCGCCAAGAGCATCACCTTCCATTCCGTGCAAACAGGCGACTTGGATGTGATCACCTGGTCAGTTCACCATTTGACCTATGCACTGGTGTCGAATGTGAAACTTCCTCGCCGCCAGTCCTGCGTGGTCTGTCATAGTGATCCCAAAGGACATAATTTGCTGCGAAGCGCTTTGGTGCATGGCTTAAGTTTCGATCAGCGCCGCGCCTTGGCTTTCCGTTACTCGAATCCGCAGTCCCCGGAGGAATTTCCAGGTCTCCTCTGGAAAAGTATTCAGCTTACGAGTGTCGAATGATTCTAGATGAGTCGGAATAGATTGTGAAGAGACACGGAGCTCTGTTCTGCTGTGCTCTTCTATCTGAGGATGATAAAGACGTGGTCGCCTTGTGGCGGTCATCCGAGATAGCCGCCTCGAATAACGACTCTCGACCTAACTGATCATCGTAACTTGTGGATCTTGTCTTACTGCTGAGCTGGTTCGACAGTCAATTGCTGCCGGCGATGTGTTTGGGTCTGAATAAAGCCGGACAAGTGCAGTGAGAATGGAAGAGCGTGATGGGCTAGTCCCTTCGTCAATCGAATAAGGTGTTGAACGCAAGAATTTGATCTAGGGGAAGCCGCGGTCTGCGCGCATTATTCCCTGAAGCGGGACGACCAACTGTGAGCATCATGACCGGTACATAACGGTCGCTGATCCCCAGGATCTCCATCACCTGAACAGGATTGAAACCTATAGTACAGCTGACGTAGCCGCGGTTCCCAGCAGCAAGCATGAACGTCATCGCGGCCAACGAACCAGATCGGATCGCTTCGTCTCGCGCCAGGCGACGATCGGCACGGTAAATTCCGTTTGCCATCGTCAACCATACATCCGCCACTTTTCGGGAAAGAAGGCCCGCGTGCATCGCCTCGTCCAGAATGTCTCCCAGCTTCTCGTACCCGTCTAAATCACCAAGAATCAGTAAGACAAGGGGGGCCTTGGCGACCCTCTCCTGATTGGACCCAATCGTGGTCGCCTTTAGTTTTTCTCTAATTCGTTCATCGGTTACTGCAATGAAGCGCTAATGTTGTATGTTGAAGGCCGAAGGAGCCTGACATGCTTCAACAATCAACTGCTCGATCTCGGGAACTGAAATGGAAGTTCCGGACTCGAAATGCTCAGCAGACGTTCGCTCATTCAGAACGTCTAGGAAGTCGCTCATATTTCTTCTCCTTTGGAACTAGACCCGATTGGCAACTAAGGCTTATTGCTGTTGCTAGTAAGTTCTTCGCGTCGGCTACCACCGCAAAGCATTCTTCAGCTTTTCGCGCGCTCGGCCTAGGCGCGACATCACTGTGCCGACGGGACAGCCTAAGACCTGCGCTATCTCTTGATAACTGAGGCCTTCCCACTCGCGCAGCACCAAGACTTCGCGATACAACGCCGGCAAACTCGCCAGCGCCACTTGCACCTGCTCTCGCTCCCACTGGCGGACTAACAGGGTATCGGGATCATCTCCGCGCTCCTGCTGCCATGCCGCTTCACTCGTTTCCTCGGCATCAATTTCGAGAATCGCAGCACGCGTGGGGGCGTGGCGGAGTTGGTTGAGAAACAAGTTTCGCAGAATGGTAAAAAGCCAACTTTTCATATGGCTGTTCGGCTGTAAGTTTTCTTCGGCCCGCAGAGCGCGCACGCAGGTCTCCTGGACCAGGTCCTCGGCTTCGATGTGCGAGCGGGTGAGCCCGAGCGCATAGCCGTAGAGCGCATCTAAGTGCTCCAGCAGCGCCGGGCCGACCACGGGATGAGCCGCAGGCTGCGATCTAGGGGGTGACATCAAAATTGAGTTCTGGTCGACGCACATCACCTCCGAACAAAACGTCTCCATGGTTCATCCTTCGGGATGGGTGACGATACCCAAACGCCGGGCAAATCGGCGGGCCTCGGCCTTCCGCGACTCTTTCACATGCCCATAGTGGGCGAAGAACGCCTCCACAACTTGCGGTGGCGCTGTTTCAGGAGTTCCGCTATGGAAAGGTGGATCGGGAGCGTACTCAATGTCGAGCTGAATTTCCTCCGCCACACCTTGCCCTCGTAACATAGCCGCCACAGTCAGGGCACCATCAAGACTAGCCGTGACCCCGGCAGTGGTGATGAGCTTGCGATCCACCACCACACGAGACTTCACCGGTATCGCGCCGTAGTAGGGCAACAAATCCCAAGCCGCCCAATGAGTCGTCGCGCGCCGGCCGCGCAGGATGCCCGCAGCTCCGCACAAGAGTGCTCCGGTGCAGACCGACAACACATACCGCTCGGACTCGGCTTGTTTTCTGATGAATGAAAGGATCTCCTCATCCTCCATCAACGCTTGTTGTCCTAAACCGCCGCTTACCAGCAAGAGATCGAGCGGCGGGGCGTCGGCAATCCTCATTTCTGGGGTCAGAATAAGACCTTTCACGTCACGAATCGGATCTGCATGCTTTGAAATCACATGCACAGTAGAATCCGGAATGCGCGACAGCACTTCGAATGGACCGGTGAAGTCAATCTGGTCCTGTCGTGGAAATACAAGGCAGCCTACTACTAATTGCGATTTGCTCATCGACACTCTCTCCTTTCAGGCCGGAGGATCACTCGGTCAGTGGCGAACTCTTCCTCTTGGTGTTCGCTCAGCAGAGTGACCGTCACGGCTGCCACTTACTCGGTGATCATTTGCCGAGATGGTGGAATTGTCGATGTGGATAGTCTCCGCTTCGGTCTTCTTTGCCGGTGAACGACAATCACACGATTAAGTATTGTGCTGAAGAGCCGAATTTCGTAAGAGCGCAGGCAGACGAAAAACCCACGATTGCTGCGGACGTTGTTCCTAAGGGGTTCGCGAACCATATCTCTTATCCGGCCTTGCCCGAAAGTAGCGGACCGGCGCTGAGCGCTCTATAAACCGCACCAGGAAATCTGCCTACCGTCCTTGGTCCGGCAGCGCCCGATGGGGTTTACAAAGCACTCACTACAGAGGGTCTCGTTTTGAAAAGCTTACCGCTCCATCAGCAGCCGATCCCGACCTCAGAGAAGGCGGAGGAGGGAATAAAACGAGACTTCGTTTGTTTTCACAGTAGCGGCCTTCGGCGCACAGCTTCGGCCCCGGGCAGAAAGCCGCCAGTGAACCATTCACTGACCACACACAAAGGAATTCAACACATTGATCGCCAAGCAGACAGCAGAGTTTTTCGTGCGGAGTGCGATTCTCGAGACCACCCGGTCCTATATGGGTAATCTCCAGACGTTTCTCGTCACCTCGGCCGAGACCGACAACGGCTTCTTCTTCCTAGAGGTTCGGACGCAACCGGGCGCGGAGCCGCCGCCCCACCTTCACTATGAACAGGATGAAATGTTCTATATCTTAGAAGGCGAGATCGAGGTCTACTGCGGGGACCAGGTTCGGACCACGCGGGCGGGCGACGCCATCTTTCTGCCCCGCCAGCAGGCGCACGCGTTCCGCTTCGTGTCGCCCACCGTGCGGTTTCTCGCTCTCGTGCAACCCGGCAACGGTCTGGACGGGTACTTCGAAGCAATGTCCGTTCCGGCTACCAGCATGGAACTGTCGACGGGGGGCGATCACGTATGCACTTTCCGATCCAGCCCCCGCTGTTACCCTTTCCGCTCAGTATGGCTTTAAATTTCTCACACCGACCGAGACGGCGAAATTGCTGCCCCGCTATCCCGGTTTCGGGGCGCCGGGAGAGGAGCGGAGCCGTTGACCAACGACTCGGCCTCCGTTGTGCCGTAGACCGTTCCGGGTAAACGAGGCGGACTGGCGATGGGTTCTGTTCACGCAAGCGGGATTCGATTTTGTGAATGCTCTATCAACCACATCGGGCGTTTGCGGCCTGAGAGCGGCGCGCTGATTTGAGGATGTTCTTTAGAGATCGCTAACCGTTACGATCACAACTTTCCAGCTAATTGGGAATAAAAGGAGCTCCTACTGTGTTTCCACAGTGTGCTTCTAGCTGGGATCGTTTTCCAGAGAACCCGTCCTGGTAACGATGGCATGTAGGTGCGGTTTTACCGCGCGGTTAATCCACAACGGACAACAGTAAAACAACTTTCCAAGGAGCCATTCATGCAAGACTTACCAATTCGATTCCCATCAGACCATTGAAGGCGCAATACGACTTTGTCATCTGCGGCTCGGGCAGTTCTGGCTCTGTTGTCGCGCGTCGTTTGGCTGAGAACAGCCACGCCGAAGTTCTCCTCATCGAAGCGGGCGGGGTTGAAAACATTGAAGCTGTAAGCGATGTTTCGAAGTGGCCGACCAATTTAGGTTCGGAGAGAAGTTGGCGCTACATAAGCGCTCCCAATCCCAACCTGAACAATCGCACAATGATGGTAGATGCGGGCAAGATTCTGGGAGGTGGGTCCAGCATCAACGTAATGACATGGGCGCAAGGCCATCCGAGCGACTGGGATTTCTTTGCGTCCGAATCCGGGAACGCTGCTTGGAACTCCGATTCGGTTGGGGCTATCTACCGCGAGATAGAGGATTGGCAGGGGATGCCAGATCCCGAGTTCCGCGGCAAAGGTGGGCCCGTGTACGTTGAACCTGCAAGCGACCCGAGTCCGCTGGCTCTTGCAATGCTTGAGGCATGTGTCTCGCTCGGGATGCCAGACTTTCCCGGGCACAACGGGCGAATGATGCGTTCCGGTGGAGGTTGTGCGCTTGTTGAGAGCTGTTTGCATAAAGGGGAACGGCGATCAATCTTTCGTCAATATGTGTATCCCGTCGCAGCCCGTTCTAACCTCACGATCGTGACCGGCACGCAAGTGACTCGCGTGCTCTTTGAGCGGACGCGGGCTGTCGGCGTCGAGGTGCTTCATCAAGGTTCACCCGTTCAAGTTCGAGCGGCGAGGGAGGTCGTCCTCTGTTTGGGCGCGATCCAATCACCAAAGATCTTGATGCAGTCCGGCATCGGCGATAGCGATGAGTTGAATCGACTCGGTATCGACGTTGAGATGCATCTACCAGGAGTTGGCCGCAACTACCAAGACCATGTCGCCATGGATATTACCTGGGAACTTCGGGAGCCACTGCGTCCACGAAATGCGATGTGCGAGGCGCTTCTATTCTGGAAGAGGAATCCTGCTCTCACCGGTCCGGATATTCAAGGCGTTCAAGTGGAGGTTCCTCTTGCAAGCGTCGAAAACAGCAGGCTCTACAAGATTCCCCAAAATGGTTGGGGGTTCTTCGGGGGAACGTGCGGCCTAAGAGCCGGGGCTTCTTGCGTCTTACCGGCGCGCAACCGCATGATCCTATTGAAATCAATGGCAATGAACTCTCCGAACCAGATGATATGAGAGTTGCGCTCGCCAGCGTGGAACTCTTTCGGGAAGTTGGTAATGCTGCGCCGCTAGCACGGTTCTCCAGCCGGGAGGTGTCGCCTGGGCCGCTGAAGGGTGCTGAGCTCGAGAACTTCGTGCGCAATGCTTCCCGAACTTTCTATCACCAGAGTTGCACTGCGAAGATGGGTTTGGACGAGATGGCCGTTGTAGATAGTCATCTGAAAGTACACGGCATTACTGGGCTTAGAGTTGCCGATGCCTCGATCATCCCGCGCATAACCACTGGTAATACGATGGCTCCTTGCGTTGTGATAGGCGAGCTCGCTAGTCGCTTCATTCGTGCTGAGTATGGCCTGTAAGATCGCACGCATTGCAGCTAGTGGCATGTCACAGGGACAACGTTAGCGCTTAAGCAAGTCCCGGGTTTTTGGCGTTGGGGTTATCAGGTGCTAACGATTTGATTGCGACAGGCCACTAGCTTATGGTTGCTCTGGGTGGGCACCCTTACGTGCGTCGGCATTGGTTTGACGGAGACGTTGAGGAAGGTTGGGAAACTTCATCGCCAACAAGGGACCGCAATCTCAGGGTGTCTGCGATCTACACGCGGCGGCCGCCCAATCGGAGCTGTCGCCCACGGTCCGGTTCGGTGAGATGTGGGTCATAGGGGCGCGTCTGCGGCGAAGCTCGTGGAGGTTGGAACCAGCGTCGAGCTACTGTTTTTCTGCTTTAGAGCTGTGATCGCACCGGGCCGAACGAGGAGCGGTATTGACCGGGCGTTACCCCCAAGCGACGATCAA
>CAXTWQ010000025.1:28057-38966 GCA_964248065.1 uncultured Bryobacteraceae bacterium
CAGGGGCGCCGGATAGAGTGGCCGTTCCAGCGGGATAAATGGTCAAGCTAGTGTTCTTTTTTGTTTTGACGCTGTGACCGCAAAGGTCCGAACGAGGCGCGGTAATGTCCGGGCGTTACACCTAAGCGACGATCAAATACGCGACGAAGAACTTCAGCACTTTGAAACCCAACGTTATCGGCAACTGCTTCAATTGTCTCTGTTCCTCTCTCAAGCTGCCGCCGCGCTGCTTCCAAGCGCAAATCTTCAATGTGCCGCGCAGGCGTAGCGCCCACTTCCTGCAGAAAGACGCGTGCGAAATTTCGCGGACTCATGGCCGTACGTCGTGCCAAAGAGTGAACCGAGAGATCGCTGTGGAGATGGTCGGGCAACCAGGCGAGCAGGTCGCCCAGCGAGTGGTTCTCAGTCTTCTGGGCTGTTAAGGTTGCGCTGAACTGCGATTGCCCGCTCGGCCGACGTAGAAACACAACCAACATTCTCGCTACTTCTAGGGCCAGAGAACTGCCAAGGTCTTCTTCTACCAGGGCCAGCGCTAAGTCTATACCTGCGGTCACTCCTGCCGAGGTATAGCAGTTTCCATCACGAACGTAGATCGGATCAGGGTCAACCCTGACCTGCGGGTAATCTCGTGCCAAATCCCGGCACCAGTTCCAGTGGGTGGTGGCCCGGCGTCCATCGAGCAGTCCGGCTTCCGCTAACACAAACGCGCCTGTACAGACCGACCCGAACCGGCGTGCTTTTTGGCTGTGCTCTCTCAACCACTCGAGGAACACAGGATCGAGTCGTCTTCGCCGTGCTCCAAGGCCGCCTGCCACGAGGAGGGTGTCGGCGGTATCCCTCACCTCCGTGTAAGTCCGATTTGCCAGCAGCGGCAGTTCGGTGTGGCTTGTCACGTGGTGATCCTCCGCCGCCGCAACCACATCGATGTGGTAGACCGGAGCACCACCGTGCAGCCGGTTCGCATCACCAAATACCTCAAGGGGGCCATACACGTCCAGGGTGCGAACGGGCGGTACCGCGACCAGCATGATATGGCGTGTTGGTCGCGAGATGATCTCTTTGGCGGTCCTTATTCGAGGAACTTCTGCTGTATTGTTCCCGTGCATGGTATTCCACTCGCTTACATCTTTACTCTTGCATTCTTCGCGTTCTGACCAGCGGCAATGCTGTTCGAACCGGGATTGCTTCCGGCTAGCGGTTGCCGTAAGTTATGAGTATCCACTCAAAGCCTGTCCCGTTTGTCCTCAGGTGACCGACCCCCGGAAACGGTAGATGCGGCACCGCAACCAGAGTGCGCTCATTCGCGAAATCGGCAAAAGCTTCTTTGCGAACAGAGGCTGCATGAACAGGGTCCACATCGTAGGTGATCGTTACTTCGGGTGCTGGTGCTTGAACGGCTGCAACATGGATGATGTCACCTACGAAGACGATGTTTTGCCCAGCGCTGACGAGCGTATAGAATGCACTGCCGGGCGTGTGTCCGGGGTGCAGGGTGGCTCCTACCCGGAATGTGTAGTGGTCAGGCCCTTGAAGGGCAACTCCCGGGGCGGGTTGGAGCTGTTGCGCCTGTAGCGCGGGGACAACAACTATTAGGGCTATCAGGCACACGATGTAACGAACAAATCTCATAAGATTTGTTCGATTAGCCGTGCTGGTTAAATCTCTTGACATGAAGGTTGTACTCCTGCAGAAGGAGATGAGTTTGTGAGCGTCCGGGCAAGATGGAAAAAAGGACAAAGACAAGACGACTACTGCCACGCTATAGATATGTTGAGATGTGTTTGCTGATCCTGTCAGCTTGCTCAGAACAGCATCTGTTCCTGAGATGATCCGCTGGAAAAGTTCATCCGTGTAGGAATTCGGGTTCAGTTTCGCGCTTTGACATGCCAAACACGTCCCATCAACCGGTGCCTGGATGATATGGAGAACCGGCTCACTGCAAACAGAGATTCTCGGTCGCCTACTAGCGGCCGGGTGGTGACGCGTGTTCGTGTCTATACTCCCGCATAGATCAGAGTCGTGAAGACGGCTGGCTTGATACGACCCTTGCCCCACTTCTCATCGTAGGCAGCCGTGGGTTCTGCGGCGATACTTTCATCCAATGAGCGACCCTGCCGTTTGAGTTGGGCGACGCTGTCGTGCGTGCTGACGAGCATCTCATGAAAAGCAGTCAGCTGAGTCTCATCGCCCACGGGGCCATGGCCCGGGATAATAAGCATGTTGCCGTCAGTGAGTTTCAGGTTGCGCTCTGTCGCCGCGATCATGCCGTTGATGCTCCCGCCCGTCGAGTAGTCGATAAACGGGTAGAAGCCGTTGAACCACGTATCTCCTACATGCAGAACGTTGGCGTCAGTGAAGTGCACCGAAATGTCGGTGTCGGTGTGAGCTGGATGGTAGTGGCGAAGCTCAATGGATTCGCCATTGACGAATAGAGTTATCTCGGTCGCGAATACGTCTGTGGGAATTGCGGCAGTAGGAGCCGCCGGAAACGTCCATTGCCAGCCGTCGACACGAGTCGCCACAGACAGACGCTTGCGCGTGTTCTCATGAGCCGTTATCTTGGCACCTTCGGAGTGAAGCCACTTATTGCCATCGGTATGGTCGAAGTGCCAGTGCGTGTTGATCAGGTGCTGAACAGGGCCATCGCCTATGGCCGCAAGGGCGTCCGAGATTTGCGGCTTGGACGTCGAGAAACCGGTGTCCACGAGCAGCTTTCCTTGTGCACCCGAAAGCACTCCGATGTTGCCACCGGAGCCCATAAGCACGCTGACATTGCGACGCAGAGCCTGATGGGTGATCTTAGCTGTCGCTCCCGCAGCGCGGCCCTGGACCAAGATGGAAGGCTGCTCCGGTTCAGAAGCTCGAGGTTTGATCGAGGCGTTTGTTGGCGCCCCATGAACGAAAACGCTGTTGTGTAACGAGGACTTCTCGTCACCTGTGCTGGTGGAATCTGCTGACATGGATTTTGTTTCTTGCACTACTAGACGAAGAAGGTCGGCGCTTCGGCCCGCGAGAACAAGGACAACGATGCCACCATTGCTGCCACTCTAAGAATCTTGCCTCGTTGTTGCTGATTTGCTCAGCCTACTCAGCAGGGCATCCGTTCTCGAGATGATCTGCTGAAAAAAATGTTCGGTACTGCCCCCACGGCTCAATTTCACGCTTTGTCCTGCCCAACATGTCATCCACTCCCATCTCTGCTGCATCGCGGCCGGCCCGGCGACAGTTTGAGTGAGAGCGTGCTGCAGCGGGAACGGCAGAGGGCGACCGAGTGAGCTCGTCAATTCGTCCATCAGCTGGTTCTTGACAGCCCTAGCTAGGCGGCCACTAAACACTGTAGTCAGCGCAGTATCGGCAGCTGCGTCAGACAGGAGAACGCCCCGGTACGCATCACTCGCGCCGGAATCAGAACAAGCTAGGAACGCTGTACCGATCTGGACAGCACCAGCACCCAGAGCCAGTGCTGCCGCGACACCACGCTCATCCGCAATGCCGCCTGCTGCGATGACGGGTATATTCACCGCGTCCACCAATTGCGGAATCAGTGACAAATTTCCGATGAACGACTCTTCAGGTCTACGCAAGAACGAACCCCGGTGGCCTCCGCCCTCGAACCCTGAGGCGACAACCATGTCAATCCCTGCTTGGGCCAAAACCTTAGCTTCTTCGCATGTCGTGGCCGTGCCGATCGTCGTGATGGCTAGCCTGCGACACTCAGCAAGTATTTCTTTTGGAGGAACACCATAAATGAAACTAAGGACGGGAGTGCAGGCGTCAACCGCTGCCCGAACCTGATCACTGAAAGATTGAGACTTAAAGGAAACGTTTGCGGGAGGATCGATACCGAGCGCCGAGTAATATTCAGAAAACGCTTTCAGTGCTTGCTGTAGCTCCTCCGATTTGATTTGATAAGCCGTGTTATCCGAAGTTGAGACCCAGAGATTGACAGCAAATGGCTTCGCCGTGAGACTGCATATTTCAGCAACGACTTCAGCGATCGCTGAACCGCTAAGCGTGACAGCGCCCAAAGATCCCAGTCCTCCCAAGTTGGAAACCGTTGCTGCCTGGCGCTGAGAAGGCAATCCGCCGAACGGGGCTTGGATAATCGGGTACTCGATATCGAGTTGCTCCGTTACTTTCGTTGATGTCCAGGGGCGAGCACTACCACCTGCCGGCATGCGCTCCGCCGTCAAGATGGATCACTTCACCCGTTACGAAAGCAGCACGTTCTAAGTAAAGCAAGAGATCCGCGACTTCACTAGCTTCAGCCATCCGCTGCATTGGACTCAATCCTTTCAAGAACGGATGTGCCTCCACCGGATGCATCGGAGTGTTGACGGCGCCTGGTGAAATGGCATTGCAGCGGATCCCCTCCAATGCGAATTCAATAGCCAATGCTCGCGTGACCGACTCAAGGCCGCCTTTTGTCAGATTCGTGAGAGCAGCTGGCACTCCGGCTATTGGCTGATCGGCGAGGGAGGAAGTAATGTTCACGACGTGTCCGGCTTTTTGGATCCGCATCTGTTCCATTGCCAGCTGCGAGAGATGCAAGAACCCGAAGACGTTGGTTTGTATGGCCGCCTCAAAATCCTGGGCCGTGTAGCTGGTGAATGGCTTAGGAATAAAGACGCCTGCGTTGTTCACCAACAAGTCCACTTTTCCGAATCTCTGAACAGCTGCGTCAACAATTCGTTGTGCCGTGTCGCGAAGCGCGATGTCACCGTCAATGAGCTGCAACTGAGGTGTGCTTTTGAGACTCCCTGCGGAAGTAATTCGGCGGGAGCTCGCGACCACAAAGTAACCTTCGTTTAATAGCCGCTGTGTGATCTCCAGACCGATGCCCCTCGATGCGCCCGTCACGATCGCCGCACGCGGCATGTTACCGCGCACTCCAGGACGTCTCTAGCCATCGAGTGAAGCCGGTGCTTTGCGGGTACTCTTGTCTCACTGCGTCTAAATCGACGTGGAAACCATGCGTTTCAAACCAGCGGAACATGACTGTAAAGCCGTGGCCGGCCTGCTTTTCAAACTCGTCCCAGGGAACCTGCATATACTGCACAGGCTTGGTGGCAGCGCGGCTTAGCGCCTCCGCGATCCCCTGCATGGAGAGTTCATCACCTGCTAGCGAAAACGTTCGGTTGCTCCATTTGTCTTCGTGTTCAAAGGCGAGCCCGATAAATGCTCCGATATCGTCCACGGCTACCATCTGCAGCTTCGTCGTCGGACTGAGTGGGAGTGGGATGCGGCCTTCCTGGATCGGCGCCCCGAATAGGGTCTGCCAATTTTCCATGAAGAAAACCGGCCGGAAGATCGTGTAGTCGAGGCCGCTGGAGCGAAGATGCTCTTCGATTTTCCCCTTGCTTTCGAAATCAGTGATTCCGGTTTGCTCGTCCGCCGAGCCGACAGAGCTGTAAACGAACCGGCTGACGCCCTGCCGGTGGGCGGCTTCAATGAGCGCCAGCCCCTGCTTGATTTCACCAGCGACTTCGTGGGCAGTCCGCTGGACTGAGTACACGCCGTAGACACCGTCAAGGGCACGAGAAAGGCTGTCCGGGTCGTCAAGATCTCCGGGAAAGACCTCTTGCCTGTCACCTATCAGCCGACGTGCTTTGTCTGAGTTCGGATCGCGAACGAGGGCGCGCAACTTGAACCCGCGCTTGCCCAAATGCCGGTACGCCGCGCCACCCTGCTGCCCGGTAGCCCCGGTAATGAGGATTGTTCTCTCCCTGTTGTTTGACATGTGGCTAACTTCTCCCTAGGTGACTGCCAATTGAGAAATGCCGGACGGCGCAACGCGAACTTGTGTTGCTGCCTCGTCCAGTTTGTTCTGCACCGCCACCACTGCCGGAAGGGGACGCCATAGTACGGTCATCTCCTGTATCAATCCCGCTTCGTTGAGGAGCCAGTAGTCCACGCCGTCCAACTCATACGACCCGACTGTCACCCGGAAGAACTCAGACACATGCTGAGGCCCCTGCATCGTTTCAACGAAATCGAAGTTATCAACCACAGCCAGCAGAGCCTCGACAACCAGTCTGATAGCCGCCTTGCCGTGTAGAGGTTCCGCGCCGAGCGGAGTCCTGAGAATTACGTCCTCAGCCATGTGAGTCAGCATGCCATCCAAATTCTTACCTTTCATGGCTTCGGTGAAGGCATGAATATGCGTCAGATTCATTTCGTCGCTCCTTGTGAAAAGCTTCTTTGGCTGCCGAGTGGCTGCCGTAGCTCTATCTTGGTCGGCACATACTCTTTTGGGAAGAGAGTGAAAGGACGAAGAACCCTCGAATTCTGCCACGGTTGGTCTCTTGTAGCTATCTTGTGTCTCTTGATAGCGCATGGCTGACCTACGGGTTATATCAGTTTGCAAGACGAGAGGTCAGTATTCTCGTCTTGCAGGCCGAATCAGGCTAACTGAAGGTGAAAAAGCTACTCCGACCGCAAAGCTTCTATCGGCGAAATCGAACTGACCCGAAAAGCTGGAATGAGCGACGTCGCCAGGGCTTTGCGCCGGCTCCGAGTCACCCGAACGCCACACGCCAAACTGGATCTCATCCGAGGCCTGGAAGGCTGCTAACGCCTCAAAACCTGGCGTGTGATCCCGGAAGTGTTTGTACAGTTCGTACGAACCATCGAAAACTCGCTTCCCTGGCTGTACCCGGTACGACTGCAACATTGCATCTGCTTGCCCAATCGGTACAGGTCATCAGGATTTGCGACTGCCAGCGATTTTCACATAACGGCATATGCCAACGTAAAGATTGACGTCGTCGCACCAATCCCCAAGGCCAGCGTCAAACAGTGGTAACGGTGAAAGTGGGCGCTTTTCGCAAGCGCCGAAGAGCGAAACGCGCATCCTGCCGGAGCCTCTCCCAGAACGGGAATCCCCTTCGGTCCCGATACTCTTCCTTGATTGCCGCTGTCGCGCCGAATTTCAGCATCGCCTGCCGCCGTGCGTCAACTGGCGAGGAACCGGCTTTGACGTTCTCTGCCGTTTGCAGCGCGAGATGTTCCTCGATCTCAGCCTGCAACCGTTCGTAATCCCGTGTTTTCCTCCAGGAGTGCAGCCGTCGGAAGAATCGTTGCAGCCTTCTCATCGGAGATCCTCTGCTTTGGCTGTAAAGAATCGTCCCATGATAGTGGCTGTCTGCTTCCAGCCTTGCGTCTCGGCCTGCAATTGTTTGCGCCCGGTGCGGGTCAGCCGATAAAAGCGTGCCTTCCGGTTGTTCTCGGAAGGCCCCATTCGGAAGCAATCGAGCCCTCCTGCTCCAGTTTCAGCAGCACGGGATAGAGCGTGCCTTGATTCACGGTCAAAGGATCTCCGCTAATCTGTTCGATACGCCGTGCAATGCCATAGCCGTGCAGAGGCCAAGCACGTCGAGAGTTTTCAGCGTCGTCAGCGCCAACGTCCCCTGCAGAACATCTGTGTTCTTTCTCATTCGGTCTATTGGGTTTCTCACAGGGAGAGTAACATGGTCTTTGGGATACCAACAGCTTTTGGAAGCGGAAATAGAAAGTCTTCCAGCGATTCATCTATAGAACCGATGCTCTTCTGGTGAACGCTCTATCATTCACATCGGGCGCTGGCAGTCTCAGAGCGGGGGGCTAATCTGAGGGTGCGGTCTACAGATCGCTCAGCATCCCAATCACAACTCTTTCTAGCTAATTGGGAATAAACGAGCTCCTGGTGTGTTTCCACGTGTGCTGCTAGCCCGGAGTATCATGCCCATCCTTCGCAATCGACTTCAAGAGGTTCGATGGCCTCGCGCCGTCGCTGGTATCGTTCTATCCTGCATGGCTGGCCTCAGTGTTCACGTCATCATGCTGCAGGTAGCACATGTTCCCTATCCGACCGGTTATCCAATCACTGGGTGGCCAATCCTCTGCGGTGTTACTCTCTCCGCCTTTGCTCTTCTCTGGTTTTGCCAACTCACAGCCGACCGACTAGCTACCCTCTCGTTCCCAACTCGCGTACTCCTAATCGCGTTGTTAGCCTCCATGCTCCGTGAGGCCATGCGCGTCACCATCCTGGATGGGGTCGTTACCACAGCTTGGCGCTACTCGTTCGTTAGCGATCTCCCCCGGTTTCTCGTGCCGTTCTTCCTGGCGTGCCTCGCCGTTGCTGCAGCCCCGCATCTTCGCGGTCCGGCTGCACGACTCGTCGGTGCCCTCTCCATTGGAGTTATCACCACCTATGTGTTTGTTCCGGTGCTCTCTTCACTTCTGGGGCACATACTCCAGACCATTCGCTATCTGAGCCACGATGAGATCTACCGAGTTCCATACGGGTGGCATGTCGAGGTTCCTGCGTACATCACGTTCCTTGAGCCCACCATAGCCGCGTTTCTTCTCGCCGCCCTCGTTTTGGATCGTCTCTCTTCCAGTCTCTCCGTAAGCACTCTTCAGTTTGCCTTTCTTGTGATGGCAATTAATACAAGTCTCGTCCGCCCTTTGCTTTATTTGCCATTCTCGCCCTTTCCCGTGTCTCTCGCGCTACTTAGCATGAGTCAATTCTTCTTTGAGTGGCTTGTTCTTTCCGTCTGTATCGCCCTTACCTGGCGCGTCGCTTGTAGCACAACAGCTCTGCTTCCCGATCGGCTGTACTCGAGACGATGAACGCTGACGGAGAGTAGCAATGGACACGTTCGCCGCGACCTGCGTTCGATCACTGCAGCTCTCTAACCGTGAGTTCTAGATGGCTCGGAGAAGGCGAAGAAAGAACCAGAACGAGAGCACCTTCTTGCACCTGAAAGCTACTTGGGGTTAGAGAAAAGGCATACGTTCGGCGGCGTTGCCGGATCCCGAACCGATTCCCGACACGTTTAGTCCGTGCGATGCTGCGCCCACACGACTCCCGCTAAAGGAACGGCTTCTGGTGGTGACGTATTGGGGGGAAGGCTGAGCAACTTCTGCATCGCGGGGTCGCGCAGTTGAGGAGAGATTGCCCGGTCTGCGCTCGCAAGCGACGCTCTCAATTTCTCGCGTTGTAATCGGTGCAGTGGGCAGGAGTTCCCGGCTGCTGGCGTCAGGATTCGGAGAGCGGACCTGCATCGGTGCCATCGAACCCCATCTGATCCAGCAGTCGGATTACGAACTGCTTGGCCTGGTTTCAAGGATGCGACACAGCGCGGGCTTATGAATGCCTGTTGCGCGCCGGCATTTACGAAGAAGCCCTGAATGGCCTTCTTAAGGTGGACTCGGACTTGGTCGACAAACATGCACGTTCGTCATCCAAAACAATGTCGAAGCTGCTTAAAACCGGTTGCAGATAGCTACCGAGAAACGATAGCTTGTGTCTGTTGAATTCGCGCATGTCACCCACTCATCCTAATAAACGGGTTAGGCACTTGCTTCAATTCCTCTGAGCAGTTGAAAGCACACGGTGCGGTTCGTGCGGTAGTAGATCAAAAACCCGGTTTCCCGTGCAGGGTAAGCTTGCAAGACGCAGAGATTGGTGAGGAAGTGATTCTGGTTCACTACGAGCATCAAACGGCACGCTCACCCTTTCGAGCCAGCCATGCGGTCTATGTGCGCCCTGGTTTAAAGCAGGCTTTGTTCGCGCCGGATCAGGTGCCTGAGATGCTTCGGTCGCGCGTCCTCTCGCTGCGGGCGTTCGACACACAGGGCATGATGATTGGAGCGGATCTAACTGACGGGCGGGAACTGGAGTCAGCAATTAAGGAGATGCTGGGCGATGCACGGGTGGCTTACCTGCACATCCACTTTGCCAAGCCAGGTTGTTATGCAGCGCGGGTTGACCGGGTTGGCACTGCTTGAGCAGGCTCATTCTGGTGAGGCATGGCGAGACTATCTGGCAACAGGAGAATCGCTATGCCGGATCCAGCGATGTGCCCCTCAGTGAACGGGGACATCAGCAAGCACAGGCGTTAGGTCAATGGGCGAAAGATGCCCAGATTACTAACTTGGCTGTCTCGCCGCTTCTTCGGGCAAGACAGACAATGCTACCGATTGAAGAAGCGTTAGGACTTCAGGCAATCGTCGATGACCGGTTGCGCGAGATTCACTTCGGGCAAGGCGAAGGCTTAACTCTGCAGCAAATGAGCAAACAATTTCCCAAGGCCTTTGCGAAGTTTCAACAGAATCCATTTGCACATGGGCTACCAGGCGGAGAGGATCCGCAAGCTGTATTAATAAGAGGACGAGAAGCGCTACTCGACCTTGCGGATGGGGTCGAAGGACGGGCGCTTATTGTCACGCATAACACCCTGATCCGGCTGGTGCTTTGCGATTGGCTCGGCGTTGCGCCAAGCCGCTATCGCGAGTTGTTTCCTACGCTTGATAATGGAAGCTGGACAGAGGTTGAGGTGCAGCAGAACCGGATGGCTCTGCTGCACTTCAACGTACCGCTTTATTGATTTGCTTTTTAAGCGTTTTTGCGAACTAACTGCCTGGTCTTCTTAACAGCTCCGGGAGTGGCAGCAAAGGCATCAGCAACCAATGCAAGCTGTTGATCCCCGTGAATCTTATGGCTGCCTGTGGCCGGACTGGCTGCGGCGGGTCGGCCCACGTAGCGTAAACGTCGGCGGCCTGCTATGCCGGTCGGGTTGATTATAGGTTGAATCCTGCGCTCCACGAAATTCCAGGCACCGTAGTTTTCGGCCTCTTCCTGAACCCAGTACAGTTCAGCGTCGGAGTAGCGCCGCAGAACGTCACCTAGGCGTTGAGCTGGAAATGGGTACAGCTGCTCCAGGCGAATCACTGCTACATCGCTGCGCCCCAGCTCTTCCCGCTTGCTGATCAGGTCGTAGTAAACCTTGCCCGTGCAAAGGAGCACACGCTTCACACCGTTACCGAGATACTGCGTATCGCCCAGCACTTCCTGGAACGTTCCGCTGGTCAGGTCGTCAATGCGAGATGTAGCCTTCGCATAACGCAGCAGGAACTTCGGCGT
>CAXTWQ010000025.1:38976-51956 GCA_964248065.1 uncultured Bryobacteraceae bacterium
ATAACAACCAGTGGCTTGCGCATGCCGCGCCGATCGATGCCGCCGTACATCTGGCGCCGAAGAAGATGAAAGTACTGAGCGGGCGTAGTGCAGTTGCAAACCTGCATGTTGTCTTCTGCGCAGAGTTGCAGAAAGCGCTCCATGCGGGCGCTGGAGTGCTCAGGGCCTTGCCCCTCCATCCCATGCGGTAGAAGCAGAACAAGACCACTTGGCTGGTTCCATTTGCTCTCAGCAGAGGAGACAAACTGGTCGATAATAATCTGCGCGCCGTTGACGAAGTCGCCGAACTGCGCCTCCCACAGAACAAGCGTCAGCGGATCGGCAACACTGTAACCGAACTCAAAGCCCATGGCGGCGTACTCGCTCAGGAGGCTGTCGACTACTTCGATTCTGGCCTGCTCGGGGTCCAGATGCTGAAGCGGGATGTAACCTTGGCCAGTCTCGTAATCAGAAAACTTCAGGTGCCGTTGAGTGAAGGTTCCGCGCGAGACATCCTCTCCCGTTAGGCGAACCGGCGTTCCTTCCAGAACCAGGCTGCCAAGAGCAAGAGTCTCGGCAAATCCCCAGTCAATCGGCGCGCCTTTCAAGACGTCACGCCGCTTGTCGAGCAAGCCCTTCAATTTAGGGTGAAGGTGAAACTCGTCAGGTAGCTTGGTGCAGCCTTCGACAATTTGCCTGATCAAAGGGAGGTCAACGGCGGTGGAAGGAATAGGCTGATTCACCTGCTCAAACGGAGCATCTGCCAAGTCCTCAGTAGCAAAGCTTTCACGCTGCTTCTTCGCCTGGTCGTACAGCTCGTTCAGCTTGTTGCGCGAAAGGCTGCGGAGGTTGGCGACGTAGTCTTTGTCTACAAACTTTTCGCGAACGAGGCGATCCGAATACTGGGTTGTAACACTAGGTGTCGCCTTGATCTTGCGATACATCACCGGCTGAGTGTAGCTGGGATCGTCAGCTTCGTTGTGACCCTGGCGACGATAGCCGATCACATCGATAACTACGTCGCGTTTGAACCGTTGCCGGTAATCGTAGGAGAGCTGGGCACAGCGCAGGCAAGCCTCAGGATCATCGCCATTCACATGGAAGATGGGCGCTTGAACGGAGAGCGCCACGTCGGTGCAATACACGCTGCTGCGGCTATCGAGCGGGTTGGTTGTAAAACCAATCTGGTTATTGGTGACGATATGAATTGTCCCGCCAGTCTTGTAGCCTTCCAACTGCGAGAGTTGCAGAACTTCGGCAACAACACCTTGACCGATTAGAGCAGCATCGCCATGCACCAGAATTGGAATCACGCGCTCGCGTTTTTCATCCCCGATGCGGTCCTGCTTGGGGCGAACCAGCCCTTCGACAACCGGGTCAACTGCTTCCAGGTGAGATGGATTGAAGGCAACCGAGACCAGAATCTCACGGCCTTTGGCAGAGCGATGGATTCCGCTTGCGCCTAAGTGATACTTCACGTCTCCCGAGCCCTGGACTGTTTCCGGATCAGGCTCGCCGTCAAATTCCGAAAACACCTGGGTCATCGACTTACCCACGATGTTGGCGAGCACGTTCAGACGTCCCCGATGCGCCATGCCGATGACAGCCTCGACTGCGTTGTCGTTGGCAGCGCGTTCCAGAATCTCGTCAAGCACGACGATGAACGTTTCAAGGCCTTCCAAACCGAATCGCTTCTGCCCGACAAAACGGGTTTGCAGGAACTGTTCGAACTCTTCGGCTTGCACCAGACGATTGAAAATACGGTGACGGATACCGTTATCAAGCGGCCACAGATTGGTCGAAGCTTCCATGTATTCCTGGAGCCACTGTTTCTCTTGCGGGTCCTGGATGTGCATGTACTCGATGCCGATGGTTCCGCAATAGGTGGAGCGGAGCCGGTCGATGATTTCGCGCAGAGTCTCGAACGGCTGCATGTACGAAGCAATCGCGCCGCTCGGAGCTTTGACGGCACCGGCAAGAAAAGGACGGTCGAGATCCCAGATGGAAAGGCCGTAAGAAGCAGGATCGAGTTCGGGATGGTAGGCGGGGTCGCTACCCAGCGGATTCGTGTTAGCAAGCAGATGCCCGCGAATCCGGTAGGAGTTGATGAGCTGAATGACAGCAGCCTCTTTGGCGACGTCCGCGTTTACCGCGCCGTAACGTGAAGGGGTGATCTGAACATCCGTCTGCCAACGGATCGGCATGTATGGAATCTTCAGATCGCGGAAGATCTCTTCATAGAAGTTCTCTTCGCCTTGTAGGAGGCCCTGCAGCTTGGCAAGAAAAGCTCCTGATTCCGCGCCCTGAATAATACGGTGATCGTAGGTGCAGGTGATCATCAACACCTTGCTCAGTCCGAGCATGGCGCGCGTCTCTTCACTGGCTCCGGCAAACTCGGCTGGAAAATCGATAGCCCCGGTAGCGATAATGGCACCCTGGCCGGGCATCAGGCGCGGAACCGAGCCAAGCGTACCAACCGTGCCTGGATTGGTGAGCGAGATTGTGGTGCCTTCAAAGTCAGATACCTGCAGCTTGTTGCTGCGGGCACGAACCACGATGTCGTCATAGGCAGCAACAAACTGCGCAAAGCTCATGCCGTTCGAATTCTTGATGCTGGGCACCTTGAGCGAGCGTGAGCCATCCTTGCCGGGCACATCGACAGCCAACCCGATATTTACGTGGTTGCGAACAACGCGGAAGAGTTCGCCCGAAGACTCGGCAAAGGCATGGTTAAGCGACGGGTTGGACTTGAGGGCCTTAACGATGCCCCACGCAATCAGGTGAGTGAAGCTCAGCTTGCCGCGGCCTTGTAGCGCACGCTGCTTGTTGATCAGATTCCGATTTTCTTCAATGACACGAACAGGAATCTGCCGCTGTGAAGTCGCAACCGGGATGGAAAGGCTGGCCGTCATATTCTCGGCAATGCGAGCGGCAGCACCACGAAGTGGTATCAGCTGATCGTTTGCATTGGAGCCTTTTGGTTCGGGACGAGCGGGCGAAGCAGCGGGCGCATAAGTGATCGCCGTTGTTCCTGGAGAAGCTTGCGGTCCAGGCGCTTCGACCGGCTTAGCACTGAGCTCTTGCGGAGCTGGTGATGAAGTGCCGGGATCACCAATCGGCGTTGGAGACGGGCCAGGCTCGCGCTCCGGATACGACGGTGCGGGCGGCTCCTGCTCGCTTGGCACTTCCTGTGGCGGATCAGTTTGCGGCGTAGGAGGCCCTGTTGGAACACTCGGCTCTACCGGAGTGGTTCCGTTCGTGTGCCCTTCATTGAACAGGCTTGTCCAGCCGGCATCAACGCTGGTCCTATCGAATTGGTACTGATGGAAGAGTTCTTCCTCTAACCAGCTATTAACGCCCAACGTGGGGTCTTGTGCTTGCGCCATCTGATGTGAGTAGTTTTTAAGGGAGACGACTACCTGAGAGGATGCTCCTTCGTGCCACTCCCAGACGTCTGATACTGCGTTCTGTCCTTATTGTAACGAAAGGTACAGGGATGAAATCCCAGATCTACACAATTCGCAGACGCAAAACCCTCGCCGAAAAAAGGATCTTAGGTTTCGTGAGCTAGGATGTTGGCCATTATGGACATCGCCAAAGCTCAAAAGGACGTACGAACTGTTTTCATAGGGGTTCGCAGGCCAGTTGGCGTCCAGTGCGGTTTGGTTTGCCTCAGCAGCTTGCCTGACATGGCACTCGTTTCGAACAGCGGTCATGGTCCTTATTTTCGGTGCATATTTATGTACGGAATGTGGCAGTTCGGGGTACTCGCCGCGCTGCTTATCGGATCGGGATTGTTCATCGGCATGTATGTACCGATGCCGGCGAGCCTGGGAGGATGGCTAACCGCCTCACTGCTTTTGCTCTTCGCTCTGATTGGTCGCCGCGTGGCAGTGTCGGCTCACTAGTCTTACGGATTGCGCAGCAGCGCAACGACATCATCCACTGAGATGACGCCAATGACTTTGTTGTCGTCGTCAACCACCGCCAGCGAGAGCAGGTTGTAGCGATCAAACATTTCGGAGACAAGATCGAGCCTTTCTTCGGAATGGATAGACAATGCTTGTTCGGTTGCGTACGTGGATAGCAGAGCGTCGCCCGGTGCAAAAAATAGGCGCGCTAAGGGCAGAATTGCTTGGAGCCGCTCTTCCCCATCCACCAGGAAAAGATCGTGCAGGTACTCAAGCAAGTCCTCATGTTTGCGGAGCTCAGCCATACACTCAGCAACAGTAGTATCGGCTCTGAAAGTGAGAAAGCTGGTGTTCATCAGGCCGCCTGCCGTGCTGTCGGAGAAATCTAGAAGGTCTTCTACTTCTTCCTTCTCCTCCGGCTCCATCTCCTCCAGAATCTGTTCAGACCGCTCCTCCTCCATTTCATTCAGAAGAGCAGCGGCTTCAGAAGGCTCCATCTCTTCCAGAATGTCGGCTGCTTTGTCCGTCTTGAGCGAATCGATCATGTGCATCTGAATGTCCGGTTCAACTTCGCTCAGAAGCTCCGCCGCAGTTTCGTTATCCATGCTGCTGAACAGCGCGTCACGATCTTCGTGACCCAGTTCCTCGAAAATGTCGGCAAGATCTGCCGGATGCATGTTCTCGAGCAGCTTATTCGAAATATTGAGGCGGACGCGGCGTTGCGGATCGGCTTCCAGAATGTTACAAAACTCCCAACGGATTGAGTTCGAGGGAATCGGCTCTTGCAGTCGACGGATTAGACTCGGCGGAACTACTCCTTGCAGCACGCGCCGCAAAATAGAGCGCAACCCGATATCGATTTCAAGGAGATGTAAAACGTCCAGGTCACCTTCGCGTTCCCGCACGAAGGTGATGTCGTTCACCCTGACTACCTTGTGCCCTTGCGCATCGATAATCTGTTGGTCGAGAAGATCACGCACCATCCGAAGCATGTATTCATCAGAATGGTAAGGGGTCAAGTTCTCGTTTTTCAGGTGTATGCCATCGTCGGTGATGCGTTGAACCTGGTCATATCTGATGCTTAACCAGACAGCGCCGGCGCCAACCAGAAAGCGATCCAGCCGGATCGGATCAATGAGCGGGACCAAGGCGGCATCTCGGAGCCTGCCAATACGGCGGCCTTTCAGGTCGAAGACCTTGAGACCTAGCAGCTCGGAAAGATAGACGATTTCTTCCGCCATATTGGAAACGACAGAGACTGGGGCACGAGCCGGAATGGGCTGGTAATTTGAGTGTAGCTTGAGCGCGAAAGGTGGAGATAATCGGAAGTTGACGAGCTTGTATTCCTTCTTTTCGCAGGGAGGGCTGCTCGCTCAATTACATCCGCAGTATGAGTATCGGCAGGGTCAACTCGAGATGGCGAAAGCTGTCGAGGAAGCTTTGCGGGAGCGCAAGCATCTGCTGGTGGAAGCTGGAACCGGAACCGGTAAGACGCTGGCCTATTTGATCCCGGCCCTGATGTCGGGTAAGCGCGTAGTGATCTCGACCGGCACAAAAAATCTGCAGGAGCAGTTGTTTTTCAAAGACGTTGCGTTCCTTCAAACGCTGTTTCGAACGCCGCTTTCGGTCTGTTACATGAAGGGGCGGAACAACTATCTTTGCCGGCAGAAGTTGTACGACGCAGAACGTGAACCGGTACTGCACGGGCTGGAGGAAGTTCGGGAGTATCAGCTCATCCGCGACTGGGAAAAAACAACGCAGATGGGTGACCGAAGCGAGCTGGTTGTTCTGCCCGAACGAAGTACCCTCTGGCCGCGACTCGATGCCCGCAGCGAAATGTGCGCAGGACAGAAGTGTCCGCAGTTTGACCGCTGCTTCATTACCGAGATGCACCGGCGCGCAGTGGAGAGCGATGTCATTATCGTGAATCACCATCTTTTCTTTGCAGATCTCGCCATGCGCGACCAGGCTTTTGGTGCCTTGTTGCCAGACTATGCTGCTGTGATCTTTGATGAAGCGCATGAGATTGAGGACATCGCCGGCCAGTACTTCGGCATGAGCGTCAGCAACTTTCAGATTCAGCATCTGATTCGTGATGTGGCCGATGTCTCGCGGCAGAAGCTGTTTTCCTCGCCTGAGATTGACCGGGCGTCCATCGATTTAGGTGACCGAAGCGAACAGTTTTTCGCGTTGTTTCCGCATGAAGGCAGAAACGCGTTCAGCAATCATCAGCGCTTTCTCGAGCAGCACGGTGAAAGCTATGCCGAATTGACGCTTTCGCTTGAGTATCTGTGCGCAAGGTTGGAGGTGACTGCAAACGCTGTCGAGTACACGCTGCCGCTCGTAAGACGTGCACGACTGATTCAACAGGCACTCCGTTTCTGGGTGGAAGAGGCCGATAACAAATTTGTGTATTGGACTGACAGGCGGCAACGTGGTGTTCATCTGCAAGCCGTTCCTATTGACTTATCCCAGACTCTATCGGCGCGACTCTTCGACCGCGTGCCTTCTGTCATTCTGACTTCAGCGACCTTGACGGTCGCAGGAACCTTTGATTACACGCAGACCCGGCTCGGGCTACCCCACGTACGAACGCTGCAGGTAGACAGCCAGTACGACTTCGCCCGCCAGGTGCTCTTTTATGTTCCACCGCAACTGCCGGACCCGCGGTCGAATCTGTTCACAGAACGCGCAGCGCAGGAGGTGCAAGGAATCCTGGAGGCTTCGCAAGGCCGTGCCTTCGTCCTCTTCACCAGCCATGGGCAGATGCGCGCAGTCTACGACCGCTTGAAAGATGAGTTGAAGTTTCCGTTGTTGCTGCATGGGGAGGCGCCGCGGTCAGCCTTGCTCGAAGCGTTCCGTAACCAGCGGGGGGCAGTGCTGTTTGGAACATCCAGCTTCTGGCAGGGCGTTGACGTGCAGGGCGAGCAGCTCAGCTGCGTCATCATCGACCGGTTACCGTTCGCCGTACCATCAGATCCCGTGATTGCGGCACGCGCTCAGAACGTGCGCGAGACTGGCGGCGATCCATTCCGCGATTACCAGATTCCGCAAGCAGCCTTAACGCTGAAACAGGGATTCGGACGATTGATCCGCAGTGCAACTGATCGGGGCGTACTGGCTTTGCTGGATAATAGGATCACCAAACAGGCGTACGGCAAGATCTTTCGGGACAGTCTGCCGCCGTATCGCTTTACCGACAGATTAGGAGACGTTCAAGACTTTTTCGATGTTTGAGATATGTGTAGAACATACGTTCGCCGCCGGCCATGCTTTGCGGAACTACCATGGCAAGTGTGAAAATGTGCATGGACACAATTACCGCGTACAGGTGGCGATAGAAGGTCCTGAGCTCGATGAAAACGGATTGCTGCATGACTTTGCAGACTTGAAGAAACGGCTGCGTGCTACTAGTGAATACCTAGATCACCAGTTCATCAATGATCTGAAGCCGTTTGATCTGGTCAATCCATCAGCTGAGAACATTGCAAGATTCATCTGCGAAGAAGTGCAGAAAGGTTTGTCGAACGCGCAGATTTCTTTCGTCAAAGTCTGGGAAACCGATACGTCGAGCGCGACATACCGGCCCAAGCGGTAAAGCTAGAACTGCAGGCAAGCTAACGGCCGAAGAAAGCCGCGTTCTTACCGGAGAAATCGGCCCACTTCTCTGGCAGATCATCCAGCGCAAAGATAGCGGAGACCGGGCAGACGGGCACACAGGCGCCGCAATCGATACATTCGACAGGATCGATGTAGAGCATCTCTTCACCTTCAAACTTCGCACTATCTTTCTTGGGATGAATGCAGTCGACCGGGCAGGCGTCCACACAAGCGCTGTCTTTGGTGCCGATACAAGGTTCGGCGATTACGTATGCCATGTTTGGATTTTAACTCGTCGGGGAATTGGAGCTTCTTGATCTGCCGTAACCTTTCCAGGAGCGACGACTCAGAGTGGTGTCAGTCTTCCGGCGCATACGCACTAGATTGAGTTAGAGCCGTCAGAGCAGATCATAGAACTTCTTCGGATCTTTAGACGTCATCAACATCTCACTGTCGTTAGTACGTCAAGATGTCCGCTTTCATTAGCAAGTGATCTGTCCACTTTGGTTTTGATGTTAGGCGGCGTGAGTCGTTTTGTCTTTTCGTTTAGTCACACGTCCTGCCAGGTTGCAAAATTCCGTTCCGAACGCCCCCGCGCCTGTGGCGAATAAGCGGGAATCATTGCACACCCAACCTCTTCAGGGCTCTTCCCACTTGGGTCAAACATGCTTGTCGACCGGCTCGCTGGCTTTTGGAGTCACAAAAAAATGACTCCCGCGATCGCTGTACAGCGCGCAAAACAAACCTTTCGACTCGATGACTGCGCGAAGGATCATAATCAGGTCATAGCGTTGACGGTTCTGAAACCAGCAATGCTTGCTGCCATCGATATGCAGCAGTATGCCTGCCATCGACCACCGCAGTTGTCTTCTGCGATGCGTTCCCGCGCCTGCTTCGATTGACGATCAGACCCGCTCCTCGCAGCGCCTTTGGCACCCACGTACAGCTCAACTCGATGCCGTGTTCCTCCCTCAGCTTTTCATGGAACGGCGTATATTCAGATCGTAATAGCGTTCCCGATACAGGCGCAGCACCTGCTCGCATAGACGAGCGACACCCGCTTGGAGCTCACCACGCCCTTGCGCCGATCCGCCAGTCCGTCATACCCTTATGCTTGCAGCCGCTCCCGCCAGCGCCGCATCGTCCGTGCGCTGAACGCCAATGATTTCTGCTGCTTGCTACAGATGATTTTCTTCGCCATGGCACGCAACAGCACCTCTTGCACCTTCATCATTCGCTCCATCTCGGAGCTCGCATACGTTCGGCTGGATTGCAAATCCTCAGCTTCTTGCTCCGGCCCCCGCTTCTCTTGAAACGGACAGATCATCTGTGAATTAAAGCGTCAACTCACATTTATGACACCGGAACGTATTTGTGCTTGACAGGTATCTCAACTTCAATTACTGTTACTTCTACTACAGTTTGGAATTATCTATGTCACATCTCCAATTGTTTGGTCGGCTATTCTTGCTAGGTTTCATTACCTTTGCCGTCTACGGCTTAGCCCAATCTACACCCGTACGCCCGGGCACGATTCAGTGGTACGCGAACAAAGCCAAACAACAAGGCGAGACCTCTATTACCGTTCCTGGACCAGTAGGGATTCCTGAGCAGATCACAAGCCTTGATCAGGCTCTTTCCACGTATCATGCTTTTCTAGGAACACCAATTTCTGCCCAAACACAGCTGATTGATCCCTATCATGTTGTTACTTGGTACAAAATAAAAATCGATGAGACTTTGATCGCCCATCCCAATCCGGAAGTCCCAGCTCAGACTTTACCTACATCTCTTTTGCCCGTTGCCTCAGGGGAAATCGTAACTTATGTACCTGGCGGCACGGTGACGATGGACGGCGTAAAGGTAACAGTTACAGACCAAGATACTCACCTGCTAACTCTCAACACAAAGTATCTATTCTTGTTAGCTCCAGACAGCTCCGGCAAGTTTGCCTCAGTGCGATCCGGCGGCAATTCGGTGTTTACCATCAGACCTGATAACAATAAAATTGAGCCGTTGGTTGCTAACGATGGGCCGATGCAAGTCGACTTCGGGGCTTCCACGGCCGGCTCTCTCGATGAGTTGCGAAAGATTGCAAAAAGCAAGAAGTTGTCAGCGCTCCCTCAATAAGTACAGTTCTGCCCTAGCTATTTATCAATTACTGGAGCTACATATGTTTACATCTAAAGACCATCGACAACAAGTCCGCCTTAGTGTGATCTTCTTAACAGCGCTGGCGTTTTCTCCGGTGATGTCGGCTCAAAAGTGTCCTCCATGCTATGTCAATCAGACTCCTCTATCGGGCCACGGACCAGTGAGTTCAACTGATAGCAGGAGAGTGATCTTGGTCGAGGTTGATACTGCGACGTGGGGGGCACCGCCACCGGCAAACATAACCAATGCTGTCAAGATTGCTACCGATACTTGGAATAGCAATGCAACGTGTTATTTCTTTCAAGTAATAACGTCAGGAACACCGGATTTCCTAGTCGCTTCAAGCTCCAATCCTACAGGTGGTTGCGGGGACGACATTATTACTTCTTATCCTTACACCATACAAATTCTAAACTCACTTCAATCGACGACTTACCCAGCAGGCTAAGTTGCTTCTTTAATCGAGCACGAGATAGGTCACGGAATCGGTCTAGATAATGCGGCAAGCGGCTGTGCTTACGGCGCAAGTATTATGGAAGGTTACTATGGAACCGGTTGTAAATTAGTTACGGCGGCGCCAACTTCTGCCGACATAGCTAAAACAAATCAAAATTGTACAAACCGGTCCACTTGTGATACGCAAGCTGCTCTTTCACCGGTGGGTGCTCCTCAAGACGGTTCGTGTCCTAGAGTAACTAGTTGTCCAAACGAAGGGAGAGCCTATTTGCTCGAGGGTCCGAATGATCCTTGCGAAAACCCCGATACTAATGGATGCGGAAGTTTGGCAGACGCGCAGTTCAGTGGATGCTGCTATGAGACACAGAGCCCGATTATTATCGATTTGCTAGGACTCGGGTTCCAGTTGACGGACGCCGCGGATGGCGTTAATTTCGACTTCTCCGGTAATGGCACGCCCAACCTCGTGTCATGGCTCGCGCCCGGAGGTGCGAATGCTTGGCTGGCCTTAGACCGTGACGGCGACGGTAAAATCAACTCAGGTAAAGAGCTGTTTGGCAACTACACACCCCAACGGCCAAGCGCGAACCCTAATGGATTCGCGGCCCTTGCTGAATTTGATAAGTCATCGAATGGTGGCAATGGAGATGGGATTATCAATAGTAAAGATGCTGTCTTTGCGAAATTAAGGCTTTGGACTGACTATAATCACAACGGAATTTCAGAGCCAGGGGAGTTGCACTCTCTCCAGCAGTTTGGCATTGTTGCGATTGACTTAGCTTATCAGCTTGGCACCTGGCAAGACGTATACGGAAATGTATTCCGTTTCAAAGGGCGAGTCTTAAGAAACCAGATCTGGGAAGACCGCACGACTTACGACGTTTTACTGGTTGGTGGCGCCAAATGAATTTGCGCCAAACAAAGTTCCGGGTGGTTGGTTTAACTATTCTCGCTGCCAGCTTAAGTCTGGCGGTTGAAGGGCAAACTATTTGCTCGCCGCTATCACAAAGCGAAGCAAAGCGTCTTGAGGCATTCTTAAAGGCGCAAGATCCGAAAATACTTGAAGTCCGCCCTGAGCCTATTTCCGTCGCGACTGGTGCTTGTTACCACCAAATAACGATTAGGAAAAGCGGTGAGAGCGGCAAAGAAACTCTGCTATTGTCCCCGGATCACCGCTATGTAAGTAAGCAAGTTATTGATACCCGGCCCGAGCTTGGGGAAAAGGAACAGATGAAGCTCAAGGCGATGACGACAATGCTGAGCAACGAATCTAAACGGCCGAGCCTAGGCGCGCCAGAGGCACCGGTAGCCATCGACGTATTCTCGGACTTTGAATGCCCGTATTGCCGGAAGGAGTTTAACATGCTCGACAAAGAGTACTTCCCGCAACACAAGTCAGCTCTACGGATCACGTTTCACCAAAATCCATTGCCCTATCATCCATGGGCACAGCGAGCTACAGAGATGACAGAGTGTGCTTACGAGCAGAACAATAAGCTATTTTGGATCGCTCATGATTTTCTGTTTGAAAACCAAAACTCTTTTACACCAACAAATATTGAGGTGAAAGTAATCGAAGCACTTTCAAAGGAAACAGGATTTCTAGCTGGTAAATTTCAATCGTGCCTCTCTCGTCAAAAGGTCAACCCCGCTTCGGGAATCGAGGCCGACAGAAAGTTAGCATTAGCTCTGGACGTGAGCAGTACACCCACAATCTTCATTAATGGACTAAAAATTGAGGGTACACCGCGAATCGAACAGCTTGACACGCTAGTCAAGGAATTTACAAAAGGAGCGTCGGTGTCGATAGCTCCTGCAACAAGATAGTGATCTCGCCGCGCAAAGACTCTTAACGACTGAGGATTGTCGATCTCTTCCAATTGAGACATCACCGATTCGGTTGCTATTGAAAGCGGCGTTAGTCGATTCTGGGAGCTCCTGTACGATCCTGGAGCCAAGATGTATGCCCTGAACGTGGTTCATTAGCTAACCTTGAATCCTTTCGGACATTTCCTAAGTACCAGCCCTGCCCGCAACCTACGCAACTGCGCTTACAATTACGGTGATGACTGCGAAAGTTCGGAAGGCGGTATTTCCTGCTGCGGGATTAGGCACCAGGTTTCTGCCAGCGACCAAGGCGTCGCCTAAAGAAATGCTTCCCATCGTGGACAAGCCTCTAATCCAATATGGCGTTGAAGAAGCCATGCACTCCGGCATTCAGAACATCATCATTGTTACTGGCCGGGGTAAGTCTTCCATTGAGGATCACTTCGATGTCAGCTTCGAGTTGGAGCATCTGCTCGAATCAAAGAGTAAGACCGAAATGCTGTCCATGGTGCGATCCATTTCAGACATGATCGATGTCTCGTATGTGCGGCAGAAGGAAGCATTGGGATTGGGGCATGCTGTCCTTCGCGCGAAGGAGTTAGTTGGCAACGAACCGTTCGCGGTTGTGCTGTCGGATGACATTATCACCTCTGGAACGCCTTGTATTCGGCAGCTGCTGGATGTTTACGAATTCTATGGAGCGTCTGTGCTGGCCCTCATGGAGGTTCCGGACGATCAGGTGTCCGCCTATGGCATCGTTGACGCCGAGCCGGTCTCAGACAACGGGCGCGAAGGACGGCTTTACCGTATCCGAAATATGGTGGAGAAGCCGAAGGTTACGGATGCGCCGTCTAACCTCGCCATCATTGGCCGGTACATATTGACCCCTGAAATCTTCGACTGCGTGGAAGCCATCGAAGCTGGAAGCGGCGGCGAGATTCAATTGACGGATGCACTCAAACACATGCTTCGTAATCGGCCGATCTACGGGTTGAAGTTCGAAGGTAAGCGTTTTGACGCGGGCGATAAGTTGGGATTCCTAAAGGCGACAGT
>CAXTWQ010000025.1:51966-53325 GCA_964248065.1 uncultured Bryobacteraceae bacterium
CTTGAGCGCCACGATCTTGGTAATCAGTTCCGGTCTTACCTGAAGACCCTTGCGCTGTAGAAATTTTTCATGAAAAGCTTTTGGTCGATTACAGCGGGACTTCTCTTGGTGGCCTTGGCTGCAAACGCGGCCGATAGTAAAGCAACGCTGTCGGTTGAGGTGACGAACCAGTACGAAAAGCCGGTCGATAATGCCACGGTCATTTTAGATTTTTTGGGCGCGCACGATGTGGCCCGGCTTGGAAAGCGTAAGCCGGTACATTGGGAGGTCCACACGAACCAGCAGGGGAAGGCACACTTCCCACCAGTCCCTTATGGCACTGTGCAGGTGCAGGTTATTACGACTAAGTACCAGACCTACGGCGAAAAGATTGATTTAGACAGCGACGAAAAAAAGCTGGATGTGCAATTGAAGCCGCCGCAAAGTCAATACAGTGCTCACCCTGCACTGAAACCGGCTGACCCTAAATAAGTGGGCAAAGCTCTGATTACCGCGGTAGAACTTGTGGGCGAGGCGCCTTGACAATGCTGCTCAAGTGCTCGCAAGACTAAGTTCGGCAGCAAGGGTGCAAGATGTTGCAAGTGTTAGAGCAGGACGTCTGATCATCAATTGGGGCGTCACGGGATGCGCAGGAAGCCGGGGCTATAGTTCGCAGTCATGTCTTTGCGTGCGGGTTCGAGCTAACCAAATGGAACGTTGGCGGCACTAAGGCCTTACTGACCCTAAGACCGGATGCAATCGTGATCGACACTTCTGCGCTGCGTTGTACGGGTGGCAGGCAGATTTCGCTGCTGCAGGACTGATAGCGCGTTTGTACGACGAGCGTTCGGGAGCCAGCTCCAAGGTTCCGTTGCAGGTGAACCTCAACCGGAAAATCAACATCTCCGGTAAATGTCTCAACGGGAATATTGAGCACTGGGTCGGCATGCCGGTTTGGAGCGGGCTGAAATACGCGCACATTCTCAAATCCGGTCTCCTCTTTTAGGCTGATAGCGGTTGCGATTGGTCCCCCGCGTGGCGTGGTCAGTGAGTAAAGGTGGTAGCCATCAGCCACCTGGGCGTGTAAATGCAAAACGATAGTAGAACCGGGAGCCACTGATACCGAGTCGGTTGAAAGACTCCACATCACCGGGTTCAGCTTAGGACCGTGGCCAGGGGCAGCACTGATCAGCAATGCCGCTGCTAAACAGGCGGTAATGGTCCTCACAATCAAGTTTCGTCTTGAGAAAGTCAGCTTGCTCATAACTTCTGCTGGGCTACAGCAAGAACTCGATGGGAAGCCTGGTCCTGTACGAACGCAACAACTCGCAGGCCACCCTGTCCAGTTGTCTTAAATGGAATGCTCAAGTTTCTGGAAAA
>CAXTWQ010000026.1:0-3445 GCA_964248065.1 uncultured Bryobacteraceae bacterium
GTCTAGCGTAATCGGACGGCTTGGCACGGGTGTTGAGAGCTTTTTGTCGACGTCATAGCGGGGTAACTCGATCCAGATGAACAGAAGCAGGGTACCGGAACTTTTCTGGACCAGCAGACGATGAACGTTCGTCGTGTCGCCTGTTATGGAGTACTTCAAATTAAAGAGTTGTGTTGGGGCTTTAGAGTCGTTCAGAAGAGTGCTGAGGCTCTTGAGAGCGGTGAAGGCTGGTTTGGGGGTTCCGTCGCTGTGTAGCAGGCCATAGGAGCCACCCGAGAATTGATTGTCAGCCAGCTCATAAATGTACGTTCGTTTGATACCGCTGAGGAACTGCTCAAGAACCAAACGGGGCATGTAGGCGGCAGAGACGCTCTCAGGTACAGACTGGTTCAGGTTGGGATCGTTGATGTAGCCGGTCTCAGTAGTGGTGATGGGGTTGACAGGCCAGACCGCTTTCGCGTTGGACATGGCAAAAGCAATACTTCCGTAGCCTTGCGGAGTCCAGCCGGGCGTGCCGGGGTTCCTGCCGCCTGGGTAGTTATGGAGATTGGATGATTCGAACATCGAACCGACTGGGCCAACCTGGGCGTAGGAGTTGTTTGACTGCCACCAGTTCTGATCGACCAGCGAAGGGCCGAGAATCTGGACGGCCTGCATGGCGCTGTCTGTTTTGACTGCGGAGTGGATGACCGGCAGATAGGCATTCAGGTTTGAGGCCCAATTGGAGTCGCCGGAAGTATCGTACTCGTTCGGCGCTTCCACCGCTTCCATGTCGTGGACCAGGCTTGGATACTGCTGGATAGTTTGGGGCAACTCGTTCATTGAGGTGATGTAGTCGCACTTGATGCCGACGGCAGCGAGGGCGTTGTGATTGGAGTAGTAAGTGTCGCCCGGCCAGTTCCGGAGCACGAGACCATCGCGCACGTGCTTGATGCCGAGGGTTTTCAGGCTGTTCAGGATGAGAGGGAAGTTTGTGTAGTAGAGTGTCTCGCCGAAGCCGAGATGAATATTTATGCCGATGGTATCGGAGACTTGTACCGCGGGAGTTGCTGATTCACAGTAGATCCTACTGAAAGACAGACAGGCAAATGATAGAAATTTCGAACAAGGCTTCATGCGGACCCTTCGCCAATGAGGTGTCATAGCACGGCTTGTTCTCTCACTAAGGCAAGTCTGCTGCTGGTGTCGGTTGCTCCTCATGGGAGAGGCAGCCGACACACCAGTCAACGAAAGCACCAGCAGCGCGATAGGGGCGAGGGAAAGAAGTTGAGTAGTTTTCAGCTCAAAGACATGCCCAAAGTGATGACCTGAGCTTCGAGTATCGATCAAATCTTGAACATAAGTGGGGAGGATTTTACCGAAGAGTTGATACGCCCACGCTCTCATTGGCGGCAGCTGCGGCGAGCCTATCAGCTCTCCAATCTTTCCACCCTCTCATGATCGACTGACGGGCAGGTTCTTCTATGAAGCGCTGAACTAAGAACGAGGCAATAGTTAAGACAGGGATGAAAAGCAGAAACTGCGCAAGTGAAGCCGTGTGAGATGAGATTGGCTTATGGAGAGCAAAGTTTGTGAGAGCGGAGTAGTAGTGCCAGGCAGGCGCCTGAAGAATATAGATGATGTAGCTGATTCCGCCTAAACTATCGAGAATCGGACTGGACAGAAAACGCGCACAGAAACCGCTTTCCTGCGTGTAACAAAGGATGAGCAGTGTGAGTAATGGCGTGAGGCCGCCAGTGATTAATAAATTCTGGTACTCGCGAGGACAGAGACAGCAGCAAAGTAGAACACAGATGCTGCAGCAGTCACTTATCCAGCCCAGTCTGCGAACCGGAAGTTGCTCAAAATCAGGCAGGTAGTTCGAGATGAGAATGCCCACCAAGAAGAGCGGCAACCAAAGAATGGGGTTGTTTCTCCCGATTGCTTCCCAGCGACTTCTATCAACAATACCGATGAGTACAGCAAAAGCAAAACCAGGCGGTATCAAAGACAGAAAGACACAGAGCCACAGACGCAAACGGCTCTTGAGGAACAGCAGTGCAGGCAGAACAAAAGGGAAGATGAGATAGAAGAAGCCTTCTACAGAGAGGGACCAGCCTGGACCATTCCAAACCTGCGAGAGAGATGTCCAAGCTTGCAGGAGACTGATAGAGAGTAAGCCTCCAAGTATGAAAGTTGTGTGCCCCTGCTGATAGCTCCCGGCCGGATGAAGAATGTATTTCTGAAACGCGAGAGGTAGAAAGAGCAGGAAAGCAAGCAGGTACGCCGGATAGAGCCGAGCGAATCGGGATACCCAGAAATCGCGTGAATGTAAATGGAGCGCTCTCTCGGGCGACTTTACATAACCGTGACTTAACACGAAGCCGGAAAGAACAAAGAAGAAGCCGAGCGCGGCTGGACCACAAGCAACCAGATTGCGGAGAGCAGGAGGCAGATAGCTAAACCCAGATACCTGAGAGCCGTAATGGAAAGTAACAACCGCAATAGCTGCTACAAAGCGTAATCCATTCAAGGCTTTAAACTTTTGTTTCATTTCGAGTTCCTGACTCTTGCTCCTTAAGAAAGAGCAAGCTGTGTGGCTGAGATTTAATTTTTCGCAGAGTCGGAGAGGCTACCACGAGCAATAAGCGTGGCTGTCATTTGACAGCCACGCGATTAAGTATTAAGAGCCCAAGGAAGAATCCAACAAGGGTGACCGTCACGCTGGCAATCGAGTGATCATGAGGCCAGAGCTGCAATTTCTCGCGGAAGAAGCCAAACGGCAAATTAGCCAAGGTCACAAGTGAGCAGATAAAGCACCATGGAAAAGGCCATACCACCTTCACTTGGAACAATTCTTTTCACCCTCCGAGCCCCTTTACCTAAAGCATTTGGACCACATTCTCCCGAAGCGATTGGCGGTCCCGAATGCTTGGATAGGGTTAGTGGTCGCCTCACTGCACCGTTCAAGAACTATAATTTTAGTAAGCTAGGAAGCCGCCGGATAGCGGCCGCAGAGAGTCGGCCAGCAGTGTAGGCCAAAGGTGGGGCGCTCTCAAATAGAGCGATCGGAGAGGACCACTGACGGGCTCGAAGTTTTTCGACGAAATCGACATACTCCAGCCAGTTAACGAGATCTACTCTCCTTTTGTTTAACTCGTCGACCGCTGCAAGGTCACCCATACTCTTCGCAATGGAACAAAGATGATCGTTTGCATCCAGGAACTGGCGGGAGTTTCTGAGTTTCTTGCCTCGACACTGGGAGTCAAGCCGAAACTCGTAATTGTAGAGACCTTCGGGAACGTAGAACAGGGCTCCTCCCATAAGTAAGCACCTGATGTATAGTTCGAAGTCTTGCCCGACACGATATCTTTCGTCGTATCTGAGCTGATTGGTGAGTAAAAAGTCACGTCGAGTTAGAGGCTTCATGAAACCCGCTGCTCTCAGCCCGTGATGAGGCCGATCG
>CAXTWQ010000026.1:3455-47090 GCA_964248065.1 uncultured Bryobacteraceae bacterium
GAAGTGGAGATTGGGTTGAGTTGTTCCATGCGACGCATTGGGAAAGCAAGGTACGGAGGAAGTCTCAGCGGTCCTGAGCGAATGCAAAGGTTATCCGCGATCAGGTCTGCTTTACATTCAAGGGCCCTGCGTGTGAGGCGTTCCAGGCGCTGCTGGTGATAGGAGTCATCAGCGTCGAGCAAAGCAATCCACTCGCCTTGTGCTGCCTCGATACCGGCATTACGTGCCCCCCCTGGACCACTATTACTGGTTAATGCGATAACCCTGACTCGTGGATCTCCGGCAGCCGAACGTTGAATAGACTCTATTGTGGAATCCGAGGAACAATCATCGACCACTATCAGTTCGAGGTTCTCAACACTTTGCAGCAATACGGACGTGATGGCTACGCCGATCCGGTCCGCTGAATTAAAGGCCGGAATGATAACCGACACAAAAGGTTTAGTTTTCATCTGACACTAATCAGACTTTCTGGGGTATAGAGCCGCTGCTTGAACGCTTAAAAGGATACAGACAAAGATAGGGATTCTTTCCCAAACGCGCTCAGCGCCTGCACAAGGATGAATCGCTCTCTCTAGAATGCGATTAGATCACCGATACAACTGGATTTCCAGCATCGAAATATAAGCTTGTCTCGTTCACCAAGACCTCTCACTTATACAACTCCTGGGCAATAGTCGGGTCGCACCGGCCTGTTCCGATGTGATGCAGTCCGAGTAGGTTGCCGCGCAGTCGACCGAGCCGATCTTCTTCCTTATTTCCCGCTATGGTGCCGAGAACATTTCCAATCAGACAGCGAAGCCAGAACTGGCGCACTAAGTATGGCAAAGAGAAGACTCTGGCCTTTTTCCAAATGTAAATCGGATTAACAATTTGAGAAAAGCCTAGGCGGTAGCCGGAAACTCTGCCACCTTGCCACCCGAGGTGTACAGCCACTGCGTTGAGACATGTCAAGGCAGTCCTCGTTCCTGACGTGCAATGGAAAGAGTAATCACTATCTTCAAGCCAAGCGTAGAGTGGCAGGGACTCGTCGAACTTTATTCCTTTGACTGAACGAGCGCGAACTGTCATGTTGCAGCCATAACCAAAGCGCCGATACTCCGATCTCCTCGAGTTGCCCTGCATAGCCTGAGACTCAAACTTTTTGCAAAGATCTATAGCGCTCTGCCGATCAATGGGGGTCGAGATGCCTCCATCGTGCAAGAGGTAGCCAGAAGCGATGACAGCAGCCGGGTCGTTCTGGAAAAGATCCACTATTTGTGCGAGGTAAGTGGAGCATAATTCCATGTCGTCGTCCAGAAAACAAATTAGGTCAGCTTCACTCGAAGTCTGGCTGAGCGCGTCATTACGTTGGGCGGGAAGCCCCGGTCTAGAACGCAACACACGTACGCCGGGAAGTTGGAAGGTAGCAGACGCAACATGATTTTCGGAGGGAGTGGAAATTAGGATCTCGCTAGGTCGATGAGTTTGGCTGAGTATTGACGTGATCGTGTCATGAAGAACGTTGGGCCTTCCAATGGAGCAGATGATGACACTGATGTTCATGAGTGACGCTCTATCGCTTCGGCTTGCTCAGGGGCGGCAATTCCCAGCGAGACAAACATCCAGAGCAGGATGCCCACAAATGCGACTGTCGTACTTCCCAACGGTAGAACCACCAGTAGGGTGAGAACTGCAATTCGATAAGGTACTTGTACTCGTGACGGCGATTTCATTGCAGTCTCAAAAAATGACCAAACACTTGAAACCAGGCTAAAGCCGTAGAGGAGAGCTCCTACAACACCTAATGAAATGAGTCCTTCGATCAGCCCGCTGTCACGGAGACTAAAACTGCCAGGGATATCAAATACATCTTCGGCTACTCCCAACCCACGACCAAGCGGGTGCCGTTGAACTTCATCCCAAGCTGCCCGGTATCCATCCATGCGGCTGTTTGCACTGTCGTCGTCGTTGCCCTGATCGAGCGTATGTATTCGTTCTGTTAGCGAAGCGAAACCGTTGGTCTGAAATGAACCCGAGACGGCAATAAGCAGCGCAAAAGTGATTAACGCGATGACAGCGGACAAAGTATGGCGAACACGCCAGCATAGCGAGAGAACAAGGCCAAAGCCAAAGGCTAGCCAGCCGGCACGAACCTGAGTTGTAAGAAGTGCGCACAGGCTGACTGCTAGTAGGGGAATGCGAAAGCGAGTTCGGCTGTGAAGAATCCAAAGGCTTCCAATCGCGAGCACGAAGGCCGCGGTTCCGGGAGAGTTTAGCGTTCCGAATGCTCGGATCGAGTAGGGGTCGGTGCTTCGCATACTGGGGGAATCAAGGTTTATGATCCAGAGCGCATCCCAAGGAAACACGACGGAGAATTGCAGCAGGGTGTATCCAGAAGTAATCGCTAACCAAAAAGCGAAAGCAGCATTGATCGCGCGGTTGTAGTCTCCCCAGTGTTCTCGATCTATGAAGAGCGCAGCCCCGAATAAAATCGGACAGCCCCAATTGAGAACCCCCATAATTACTGAGTTGAGAGGATTCGTAAGTAATCCCAGGCAGCCGCCTATCAGAACTGCTGCCATAGCCAACGCGTAAGGGAGAGTCTTCTTAACCGGAGTCGTTGCAAAGCGGCGTAGAGAGAAAGCTGGAGCGACAAGCGTGGCGAGGTACGGCGCAAGAAGTATTGGGCTTGGGTCGGTCCAAGAGGAAGTGAAGTCGACCAACCTGCGAAGACAAGGAACAACGAACCATAGAGCAAGAACAAAGTGAAGGTAAAGCCTTCTGTTGACCTTGAACAGCCAAATTGCAACCGAAAGGGATAACAACGGAAAGGTCGAGTTTAGCTGGCCTGAGCGATGCACAGCGAAAGCGCCTGCTATGAGGACGATGAGGCCAATGATCCCAAACACGGGTGAGATTGAGAGTTGCCGACGAATGACCCCGGCATTGAAGTACTGCGTGAAGAAAGCTGACATCAAATCACCTGTTCACTAAGTTCACGGGAGAACGACGGCTTATTTTTTCGGGCAATGACTGTGGCGTAGATTGACTCCAGACGGTCCATCACTCGGTCCCACGCATAGTCCCGGAGAACTAGATCGCGGTTAAACCGCCCCATGTCCTGCCGTAGAGATTTGTTCGTCAGTACCTCCTCCAAAGCATTCGACAACGCACCAGCGTCACCAGGAGGAACCTTGCGACCACCCTCATCTCGGACGAGATCGGCTAGTCCGCCTGTGTTGGTCACGACCAACGGTTTGCCAGCGGCCATAGCTTCGAGCGCACTCATTCCAAACGGCTCACCGAATGAGGGCAGACAATAGACGGTGCAGCCGCGTATGACTTTGTTAACTGATTCACGCGGCACATGGCCGAGTAACGATACCTGTGGGCCACATTGCATCCGACCGATCCTCTCGTTAACTTCTGTGATGTCATGGCCGCTTCCAGCGATAAGCAGCTTGCATTTCGGAACCCGAGCGGAGAGCTTTTCGAAGGCATCCAAGAGAGTGAAGATTCCCTTTCTCCGCATAGGATTGGCGAGGAACAGGATTGTTGGATCCGAAGGCTCCGTCTCGGCAGATGGAGAAAACGCGGACGTATCAATCCCTACGTTCAAAGGAAAAATTTTGGAGGGCGACGTCTTGGCTGAGAGTATTTCATCCGTGCTGGCGGCGGTCGGGCTGATGATTGCATCGCATCGGTGAAAGTTCAACTCACGCGTCAAAGATTTCGCCACTTCCTGAATGGATCGGCGAAACCGTTGAGCCCTACTGCTCACAACATTATTAGTCCAAGAAGGCCAGTAAGGCCCCATTACCAACGGAATTTTCGGGTTGTATAGAAGCCCACTTACTCCTAGAACAACTGGATTGAGTTGATGAATAAGATCGAAAGCTATCTCTTTTTTTAGCCGATCAAATAGTGAACGAACTTTGATGGCGTACTCAATCCTATGGCCGGCAGTAAGCCCGTTTGGAGTGCCGGCAAATTGCATCTTGATCGGGTGAAGGGTGATCGAGTCTGGTAGTGTGCCGCGAAGGCTATAAAGCGAGGTCGCTACATGCAATTGGTGTCCTCGATCAGCCAAGCGTTCCAGAAATGAGTACGCAATCAGTCCGTCACCATGGGACGTGTGATTGGTCAGGTAGTGAGAGGGATGCGAGATAAAGATGTTGAGCTTAGACGAAGCGGGCACGGTGGGCCTCCTGCCTGGAGTTTGTCGCCAGGAGCGACGTGTAGTGTTCGGAGAGCTGCGATCGTAGTTTCTCTACGGAGAAGCGGCTCTGTATAGCTGAGCGGCCGGCTGCTCCGATGGCTCGGGCGCGCGGTGAATCGGTGAGCAGCAATTGTAATTTTTGAACGGCGTCTGCCGTGTTGTCGGGAGAGTAGAGGTTTTCGGAAAGAGCCCCTGTCAGGATGTCCACCGTTCCACACACCTGCGAGGCAACAACCGGAACTGCCATGGAGAGGGCTTCGGCTGCCATGTACCCGAACGACTCAAAGCGTGAGGTGCTGAGCAGCAGGTCTGAGGCTGCTATGAATGGGCGGGGGTCGGATTGCCATCCCGTTAAGTGGACGTGATCTTCGAGCTGAAGACGCTGCAATTCGGTACGAAACGCGGGCGCCAGTTCGCCGTCGCCGACCCAGATGCCTGAGACGTTGGGCAATGATTCGCGGACACCGGCAATGATTTTGAGGAAGTGCAGGGGATCCTTCTGCCCGGTGAGACGTCCGACGCCGACAACGGTGGGGCGGTCTGGCCGTTGCAACTGCTGCCTGGCCCGGGCTTGCGGGATAGGGGCAAAGTGTTCGGTGTCGATAGTCGGATAGAGGACCCCGACAGAATCAGAGTTGCCGATTCGCAGGTTCAGGATCTGGTCGCGTTCGCTGTCAGAGACGGCGAGAAATTTGTTTGTCAGGCGCCCGAGACTCCGTTCGATGGCGAGATAGAGACCCGAAGAGACGGCAAGAGCGTGAGGGCTGTAGATCAGTTTGGGTCTTGGCCAGAGCGAAAGGCTCGCCAAGCGGCCAAGCGCTCCGGCCTTGGAGCTGTGGCAGTGGATGATATCGGGCCGGAAAGAGCGAATGGCGCGCACGGTTTGACTGATCGCTCTCGCGTCGCCAAGAGGGGAAACGGCACGGCTAGCAGTGATAGGAAACAGCTTCCAACCGGCATCTTCGGCAGCGGTGAGGAAGGGCGGCAGCTGGTGGTCTGCTCGAGCTTCGGCATAGGCGAAACCTGATTCAAAAGGGAGGTCTGCGCAGGCGGCGAGTACGTTATGCAGGTAGCGCATGGTGCCGCCGAGGGTGGCTTCGAGGACATGCAGAACTCGAGGCGAGGACGGTTGGTGTTTGAGGTTGGAAATATTACTGAAGTGCATCGGAGCTTAGTTGTCCAGTACCGATTGATAGAGCGACTCAAGGGCATTGAGATGCTTGTCGAGGGTTGGCGGATCGGCCCAGTAGCGATCGAAGGCATTCCGGCTTAACTGGCGGACGAAACCGGGGTCACTTAGTTGACGGAGGCAAGCGGCCAGGTCGGCTTCATCGCCGGTGCGAAACCAGAGTCCCGTTTCCCCGGGTGAGACAAGATCCCGGGCCGCGCACCTATCGGGTAAGACGACCGGGATACCAAGGGCGAGAGCTTCGAGGATGACCAGCGGCTGCGCTTCGTACCAGAGCGAAGGCAGTATTAAGGCGCGGGCTGTCTGGAGCCGGCTACGGGCTTCTTCACTGGAGAGCCATCCGGTGATTTCGGCTTCCGGAGAGATTTGATGAACTTCCTGACGGCAGGGTCCCTCACCGATAAACATAACAGCTGACCCGGTTGCTCGAGCTGCTTTGGCTAGCAGGACAGGGCCTTTCTCGGCGACTAAGCGGCCGTTGAAAGCAAACACTGCGTTATTTTCTGCATGAACCCTGGGCAGTTGGGGAGAATCGACAAAGTTCGAGATGAAGCGGATGTTCGCGTTGCGCGGCAGGAACGGAGCTAGGACCTCCAAGCTTCCCGGGGTCAGGGCGACGAAGTCGTGGAAGGCATCGTGAAAGGAACGATTTTGCACACTTTGTCGAGCAACACGCCAGAGTTTATGGCCGTAGTTCCGAACATCGCAGTTGGTGGAAATACACGCAGCGCTCATTGGCTTGAGGGTGCAGATTTGCTGGGTTTGATGATTAAACAGAGTGCCGGAGGGGCAACTGTAGAGATAGTCGTGGAGCGTAAGCACTGAACGAAAGCCATGCTCCCTGGCAATGCGGGTGACCGAGGAGGACAGGCTCTTGGCCCAGGTGTGAACGTGGGTGACGGTCCGATCGGGAGCAAGCGTTTTGAGCAGAGAGCGAAACTGAGCAGCGGCGGTGCTGTTCCAGAGACCTTGGGAAACGGCGCGCAAACGGTTGGGATCGTCGAGAATCTCGTATTGACCGGTGCAATGAACGCGTAGGTTCTCGATGCCTTGCAGTTCAGCGGCGACGGGTCCGACAGCTGAGAAAAAATCTATGTTCCAGCCGCGTTTGGCTAAGCCGATTGCGCTCAGGATGGCGACTTTAGCAGCACCTCCGTTGATAGTCGCGTTGTCATTCACGATCACAATGTTTCTCGCCATAGTGCTTAGCGGCTGGCCCGGATCGGTAGGATGCGGCGCAGATTGAAGGCATGAGAGGCCCAGAAGCAATCGGCTTTGGTGATGAGCAGGCGAGGGACGGAGCGCTTCAGCACCAGCGGAAAGCTAGCGAAGATGAGCAAGAACCGGATGACAGTTGAGAGCAAGAGTCCCAAGGCGGCACCAGACACGCCGAAGCGAGGGATGAGGGAGATCAGCAATGGAAAAGCGGTGAGCAGTCCGGCAAGCTGCTGAATGGTGACGACGCCCGGACGGTTGCAAGCCATGAAAGCCTGCGAGGCGAGCGTGACCAAACCGCTGATGGCTGCTTCGATAACGAGGATGTAGAGGATGCTGAGCAGGCCGCTGTAGCGAGGTCCATACAGGAGGCGAACGGCAGCAGGTCCACAAGCGGCTACGAGGAGGAGACCAGCGCCGGAAATCAAGAGAACGAGTCGAAGTGCCCGGCCGACAGTGGAAACGACGATATCGGAGGAAAGGCCGACGAGCTTGGGGAAGAGAACGCCACCTAATGCTTGGGGAAGAACGTTAATGAGGCGTGAGACGCTGAGAGCAACAACGTAGAGACCCATCTGAGCGGGCGCCAGCAGCGTGACGACGAGTGCTTGATCGATGTATATCGCCAGAGTTCCACAAAGATCAATGCCATACGAGCGCAGGCCGTAGGACAGCAGTTCGCGGGCAGTACCGTAGTGGGCTCGCCAGGAATCGAACACGGAAAAGGACAGCCGCTTCCAGAGAAAGGCAAACGCGGGTAAACCGGAGAGGATGTAGACCAAGGCCGCGCGTTCTGGCGTCAGCAAGCCTGCAGCGCCGAGGAGAGCAAGGCTGGTAAGCGTCAGGGTAGGGGGAATGAGAAGAGCGGAACTGGAGTGCCGGAAGTCGCCGGTCGCCTCCAAGGCCCCACGTCCGACAAGGAGAAGCAGGGCGACCATTGTGTTCGGCATGAGCCATTGGGCGAGCCGCACGACGTGAGGATCATATTGCCGCAGTAAGGCAGGAGCCGCGATGACAGCGGCAGCGGAAACAGCAAAACCGACGGCAAAAGCCATGAGGATAGCCGTCGATTTATATCTGTTGCTCCGTTCAGGATGGGAGCGCATGAAAAAGGTCAGGGCACTTGGGAGGCCAAGAGTGACAGCGCCAGAGAGCACCAGAGGCCAAAGCAGCAGAGCCGCTAGCTCGCCCCGGCCAGCAGGCAGGAGTAGGCGGGCGGTGAGGACGCCGGTTCCCGCGTTCAGAAAAACGACCGCAATCTTCGCCGATAAGGAGAGAGCAACCGCATTTCGACCATTTCGACCGGAGAAAGCGGAGGTGCGTCCGGTTTCGACTGCGGCGTCAAGAACCTGGCTCACATAGCCCCGCTTCCGCGTAGTACGGCGGGAATAGTTAGAAGGAGAATCTTGGCGTCGAGCATGGGGCTCCACGTATCGATGTATTCCAGGTCGTAGGCGATCCACTGGTCGAAGGTCGTGCCGCTGCGTCCCTGCACTTGCCATAAGCAGGTCAGGCCAGGCTTGACGCTGAACCGGCGCATGAGCCAAGCATCGTTGAAGCGGGCGACATCGCGTAAGGGCAACGGCCGGGGGCCTACTAGTGACATATCGCCCCTTATTACATTCACAAATTGTGGTAGTTCGTCGAGCGAGGTCTTGCGGAGGAAACGGCCGATGGGTGTCACGCGAGGATCGTTCTTCATCTTGAAAACCGGGCCTTGTGCTTCGTTCTGGGACTCAAGAGCCTTCTGGCGGGCTTCGGCATCTGGCACCATGGTGCGGAATTTCAGCATCCGGAAACGCTGCTTGTTCAGCCCATACCGCTCTTGGGAGAAGAAGACTGGACCGGGACTGGTGAGCTTGATGGCGACGGCGATCGCAGCAAAGAGAGGAGCCAAACAGAGAAGTGCGGCGGAGGCGACGATCGTATCAACCGTTCGCTTGGCGAAGCTGGATTGTTCGACGCGGCTGGGGCGCCAGGAGATATAGTGCTGGAGCGAGCGCTCCTGGATGCGGGCAAAGCCGAGGGAGTGGGAGAAGGGCTGAAAGTGGTAGCTGACCGGGACGCCGGCGCGTTCGCAGACTCGGATACTCATTTGGATCTGGTCGTAGCAGGAACGGAGCGGCAAGGCCACGAGCACCTCGTCAACGGCGGTGGACATGAGGACGCGCTCGAGTTGATCGAAGCTGCCGAGAAGCCGACCACCGCCGGTTTCCGGGACTGTGTGGCTGCCGGGACTGTCGACGAAGCCGACCACCGATTGCCGTAATTGGGCATGCAGCGATTGGAAGAGCTGGCCGGCTATCGGACCGCTACCAATGATGAGGGTGCGGAGAGGGCGGCGCTGCTGGGCGGCGGCGTAGGACGAAAACAGCGGCCACAGAGCGGATCGGGCTAGCAGACTGCTGGTGCAGGCAGCGGAGAAGAAGATCAGGACCGGGGTGAGCAGCGGCATATCGTGCTCGTGGCTGAAAAGCGGAAAGAGGAGAAAGAAGACCGAACCGCAAGCACTGGCCGAAGCAGCGCGGAAGGCGAGTGAGCCCCAGGACCGTTTTAGTGGATTACGATAGAGCCCGCTGAGCTGGTGGATGCCGGTCCAAATGACCAGAAACAATGTCAGCAGCAGGAAATTCTTAACCGAGAGCCGCTCGGAGAGGACGGTAGAAAATGATGCTGCATGGGGTCCAACATAGACGACCAGAAGGCATAAGAGAGTAGCTGCAGCCGCGATGGTTGAATCGAGACTGGACCAGAGCCAGACGGAAGAAGAGTGGTTGCGATGCATGCTGAGCTCCAGGGAAAGGCGCTAGAAGTTCGAAGGGTTCAGGTAAAGCCCGAACGAGCTAGGGTTGAACAAGCGGATGTAGGGCTCTACTTTGGCGATTCGGGTTTTGGGGACAACGAGCATGTCGCCCGGGTGAAGCTCGACGTCTTCGTTGAGCTGACGTTGGTCGAGTACGCTCTTGAGGTTGATCAGTTTGGTTTCAGCATCAACGCCATTGACGGGGCGGATCAATAGGATCTGAGACGTCTTGCCGGAAGTTCGGAAGCCTCCAGCCATTTCGATCGCGCGGAGGGCGGTCATGCGGCCCCGGATTTCGAAGCGGCCAGGTGCGCCGACTTCGCCTCCCACGATGTAGTAGGGCTTTTCGAATTCTTTGAGGCCGACGGTGATTTCGGGCTGGTTGAGACGCTCGCCGGCTTTGGCCTGTAACTGGTCGTGCACTTCGGTGAGGGTGAGGCCGCCGAGCTTGAGGTCGCCGAGCAGAGGCAGAGAGGCGAAGCCGTCGGGCTGGATGGAGAGGGTGGCATTGTACTCGGGGGTGTAACGGTACTCGACGGAGATGACGTCGCCGGGATGCAGGTGGTAGCGGGGTTCACGCGAGGCAAAGGTGTCGGGGGCGGCGCACAAGCTTGCGGCGGCGACAAGGGCGAGAACGATCAGTTGGCAAAGTCGGGTAGACATAGATAGCTCCTGAATGGATAGGTTCTTGGAAATTCGGCTGAGAAGCTCAGTCGCCTGAGGCGGCTTGGTAGGCGCGGGCGGGAAAGAGGGGCTCGCGCGAGAGGCCGGGAGTGGGTGCGGGCGGTGTACTGCTGTCGCGGGTTTCGAGCAGGAAGGCGATGCCGAGAGATAGGAAGAGACCGAGCAAGGCGCCGACGGCCAGGTTGAGGCTGAGTTTTGGGGAGACCGGGATGGGCGAAGAGACCGGCTTCTCAATCATGGCGACGTTCGAAAATTTTTGTTGGTCCAGGGCTTGGGCGAGGCGGGCTTCGTCGAGGCGGTGCGTGTAGAGCACATAATTGTCCTCGGCTTGCTTTTCGTACTGCTCGAGGCTCTGCAGTTGCACGAAAGACTGATCCATGTCGCCGAGCTGCTGCAGATAGCTTTGGCGCATGCGGGCCAGTTCGATGCGGCGGGTTTGCAGCCCTTTGAGCTCGACCTGTCCTTTGGTGAAATCGGAGTTGAGGCCCTGGTGGAGCGTATTCAGATCGGTGGTCTGCTCATCAGTGCGTTCTTCGCGGATGCGGGCGAGTTCGGCGCGGGTGTTGGCAATTTGGCTGTCGAGTTCGACCACGAGCCGGTCAGTAGGCTTGAACTTGGTGACAAGCTCGATGCGGCGGTTCTCCAGTTGGGTGAGCATGGGCTCGAGTTGCTGTAAGGCGAACTGGTTGGAGGTTTGCTTGACCTGGGTAACAACGCGTGGAGAAATGCCTGAGAGTTGGCGGGCATTTTCGTTCAACCGGCTCTGCTGTTCACCGAGTTGAGCATCGACGTCTTTGAGCTGGGAGTCAATTGTCTGGAAGCGTTCGAGAACGGCAGATTGCTGCTGAGGCATGGAGAAGAGATGGCGCTGTTGATGGAAAACAGCAAGGGCGGCCCGGGCGCGAATCAGCTGAACGCTGAAGTTTTGGACTTGCTCTGAGAAGAACTTGTCGGTGCCGGGGGCGCTGTGGACGGCTAGGTGCGAAGTGAGGTAGTGATCGCCCAGGTCGTGAAGAATGGCGACGGCGAGGTCAGGGTCAGCATCGCGGTAGGTGACATCGATGATGTTGGTCTTGCGGAGAGCCGAGATGGAGAGCGCCTTCTGCAGCTTGAGGCTGGCGCGCTCGATGCTTTTGCGGGAGGGCTGGGCGGATTTCCTGGTTTCGAACGGCAAGTAAAGCTGGTGGTCGCGAACGATGGCTTCGAGAATATCGTGGCTCTTGAGCAGTTCCATCTCGGAATTGACCTCCGTTTCGGTGACTTCCGAGGCAGTGACTGTGCTCTGGTTTTTATCGGGAGTAATGACTAAATCGGCGCGTTCGTGGTTCACCAGGAATTTCATTTCCGATTCATAGCGGCGCGGAAGGATGAGTGTAATTAGTCCAGCGAGGCCGATGGTAGCCGCAATAATGCCGACCGAAAGCTTCCAGCGGCGGGTAATTAAATGTAATAAAGATATTTCTTTTTCGTTCATGGATGAATGAATTAACCTTGCTTTCCTGGGATTTGACACGTGCTGGATACACGTGGAGCCTGGGAACAGCCAGGCGATAGTTGTCAGACAAGCTGGGACGGGGAGCTGTCAGGCAGAGCGGGGTTGGTTGCTCTGGCAGAGACGTTTCAATTCGAGAGTGAGCAGGCGGAGGCGGCTTTCAATCTCGGCGACGCGACATTCGAGAGACTCCTGCGGGACGCGGGCAGGTTGCTGAAGCAGCAGATTTAGGCCAGCGCGGGCCATTTCCGAGACATTGCCAATCCCGTTCAGGAAACAGAGATCGCGGAGTTGCTCATACTCTTCTTTGGTGAGGCGGAAACTCACCATATGGCTTTTCGAAGCGGAGGACATAGAGACAAAATTCACTGGGGCGAGGCGGCTTTCAGAGGGCAGCGATGGACTGCGGGTCGACCTCGACGGCGAGCGAGCGCTGGAGCATCTCGACAGAGACAACGACTCGCCAATTAGACTTTTTCTGGACTAGGATGCCCTCGAGACCGGCGAGAGGACCGCGTTGAAGGCGGATTCGCTGGCCTTCGCAGAGATAGGGGCAAGGCTCGGCAAGGAGACCGGAACGCAGCACATTTTCGATGGCATTGATTTCCGCTTCCGGGATAGAGGCAGGTTTGCCGCCGAACCCGACCACTGAGACAACGCCGGGATTGCAAAGGACAGAGCTGGACACGCGCGCATCGAAGCGGCAGAAGACGTAGCCGGAAAAGAGCGGCAGGCTGGTTTCAACCGTTCGGTCTGACCATTGGCGGCGCGTGCGGTAGAGCGGCAGATAAGGCTGGAGCCCGCGAGCTTCCAAGAGACTGGAGACAGACTTTTCACGATTGCTTTTGGTGCGAACGGCATACCATTGCAGGTCGGCGGGACTGGAAAGGCCTAAGGGAAAGCAGCTCATTCGGAAAGTCTCCTAAAAAAGAAATAGTGCGACGGGCTGTCTGCGTTTGGACAGGCTTCCGCCCTTTCGGTCCCAAACGCCATTTGCGATTGGGACGGAGAAAAGTACTCTGAAATTAGGACAGCACATATCAGGTATTCGCTTTGAATTGCGCTAAGTATTTTCCCGACTTGTGTGAACTAATTTATTAATGGCGTGAACTATGTAGTACCACGTTTACAGACCCAGATTCTAGGAATTTGCTGCTCGGAGCCTTCTTAATGGGTACTAGAACCCACATATACCGGACTTAAATGCGGTATTACAAACAGGGAAAGAGTCGTTTACAAATACTTGATTTACTTGAGTTAGAGGGAATTAACATGATCAGTCTGTGATGATAGTTAGCAGGTGGTTAGAGTGGAGCTAGTTACTTCCGAGGGCAAATGCCTTTTCGTGAACGCTGAAAGGTCCGTAGGTATGTTCTGTCAGATCCGGGCGGAAGCAACTAAGAAAGGCCCTAATGTGAACCGGGACACACACTTGCGACGAAGCCGGATCGTGTTCAGCGGGCGTGAACGTCCAATGCAGGCTTGAATTCCGGAGTGTCCGTCCCTAGTGGAGTGAAAACGGATTCTTCGGTGTTTGAAAGTGGAATAACTCTAAATAGAGACTGATAACGAACTATATTTGCAGGAATTTAAGCTGCAACTTACTAAGCCGGAATCGAGTTCCCTGTCACCAAGCAAACAGCTTCGATTGTGAGTAAATAGATCACATGACGAGACGATCACTATTGATATCGGCGGCCGCACTTACTCCGGTTGTGGCGTTAGCGCAGGATGCGGAGCGGAAAAGTCCGCATGAGACGGCGAGCCTGGAAGTGAGTGGGAAGCGAATTGAGATTGTGTATGGGCGGCCTTCTTTGAAAGGGCGTAAGGCTTTCGGGAACAGCTTTACGCCGGCAGGCGAGGTTTGGCGGCTGGGGGCGGATGAGGCAACGAAGCTGACGATCTCCGCTCCGGCGACAATGAACGGAACTTTGCAAGTGCCGGCTGGCTCATATGCGATGTTTGCCATACCGGGCGCTACCTCCTGGACGATGATCGTAAACAAGACTGCAAACCAGTGGGGAGCGTTTAAATATGACAAGTCGCAGGATCTGGGCCGGTTTCAGGTTCCAGTAAAGAAGGCGGCGATGACCGAAGAGTTTACGATTCAGCTTGCGAAGACGACGGGGAATGCGGCATCGGTCAGTTTGGCATGGCAGGATGTCAGCGTCACGTTTCCGATTCAATTTGCTTAGTTGAAAACTCTGGTAGGAAGCATCTGCCCTCGTTGGCGAATCCAGCTTTTCTATCCAGCACTAACAGTTTTTAATCGGTCTTGGGCAGCAGAGGCTGTCCATTTTCTGGTAGCCTCAAACTCTGTATTCGCCATTGTGTCTTGATCTGAATTAAGAGCTTCAACGCATTCCTCCTTACGTTTGGTTGAGTTCCCAGCGGCGTCGTAAGAGTTTCTTATGAATTTCACACTTAGAAAGTGTGAAGCGCTAGCGATGGAACAGAACAGCTACTCGTTTCAACCTCTTGAAAACTGTCGATCTGCGGACTTCGCGAACATCCCTTTTACAGGCGCGCTTCAGGCCCCGAAAAAGTCCCCGGCACATTTGCCGGAGCAGTCACGTCAACCAGGGCTCGACGGAATGCGGGCCATTGCAGTTATCGCGGTTCTTCTGTTTCATGGCGGCATCGGATGGCTACCCGGCGGCTTTCTGGGCGTCGATGTCTTTTTCGTATTGAGCGGCTACCTGATTACCGGGATCTTGATCCGGGAGCAAGCCTCTGCCCAAACGATCCGCCTGAAAGCCTTTTATCTAAGGCGCGCTCGACGTCTACTTCCCGCTTTGGTGGCAATGCTGCTCGTTTCGGTAACCTGCGCGGCGCTCTTTATGAAGGACGTTGTTAAGACCACGGCTGAGGATTTACCTTGGGCCCTTGCCGGTTTAAGCAATTGGTGGTTTGTTTTTCATCATCAGTCCTATTTCGAAGCCATGGGGCGCCCGCCGCTGTTCCGACATACCTGGTCGTTGGCGGTGGAAGCGCAGTTCTACCTTGTATGGCCGTTCCTGATTTGCTTTGCTTACCGTGCGTTTGGGATCTCCGGCATACGACGTATTGCCATCGCGTGCGGAGTTCTGTCTGTAAGCACATTGCTGCTGGTCAGCATGAGTGTGAATGCAGGTGCCGGGACGGCTTCGAGCCATGTTTATTTTGGATCGGATACACATTCGGTCGGACTGTTTCTTGGGGCTGCTCTCGCGACTTTTCGTTGGTCGGTTAGGCCACGAGCAGAGGCTCGTACAGGAGTTTCGCGGTTTGTTCCCGACGTGATTGGAGTGCTGGCGCTTGCGGCTTTGGTTTTCCTATGTCATGCCGTAGACGACTCAGTTGCACGGTATCGGATCGGTCTTCCGGCTGCCAGCGTGTGTTCCGCCATTCTCATCGCTGTTACAACACTTCCCGGGAGCATTGTAGGGAGCTACTTGGGAGCGAGACCGATGGCTTGGATTGGCGAACGCTCCTACAGCATTTATGTCTGGCACTGGCCCATCTTTCAGGCAACTCGGCCAGGCATTGACGTGTCTGTTGGCGGGCTGGTTGACCTTGCTTTGCGGCTTGCTCTGACGCTGGGTATCGCAGAACTGTCTTACCGATACGTGGAGATGCCGGTGCGTAACGGCGCTCTTCGGCAATGGCGGTCGATTGGCTCTAGCTGGGATGTAAAGACTCGCCGGATGGCTGCCGGGACAACCGTTATAGTTGTTTCAGTCGTCATCGTTGGGGAAGCAACGCTGATTTCCAGGGCCATACGTGCCGAGCCGAATCGGGTAGAGGTTGTCCCTGTTCAATCATCAGCGAGCTCTACGGTCGCCGGGAGCTCGGCTGCGTCGTCCATTAGTGGGCCGGGCGGCTTGGGCCGGCAAGAGCTCTCCCAAAAGAGTGTCTCGCCATCAAACATAGAGCCCTTATCCAGAGCCGAATCTGCGGAGGTATTGAGGTTGCCTGCCACCCTGCTGGGAGACTCCGTACTGCTCGGTGTCAGCCAATGGATTGCGCGGCAAGTAAATGTAGTAAAGGTGGATGCAGTGGTCGGCCGTCAAGCGGGAGAGCTCCGGAAGATTATCGAGCGCATGGCTGAGGCAGGTGAACTGGAGCCGGTGGTTATTATTAATCTCGGCAATAACGGCGTTGTCGATGAAGCAACGCTGAGGGCGATCCTGAACGATTTGAGAACTTGCCAACGGGTGGTTGTCGTGAACACACGAGTACCACGACGGTGGCAAGATGACGACAATGCTCTGATGGCACGAGTGGTCCCTGATTACCCGAATGCCGTTCTTGCCGATTGGCGGGCAGCTTCAGAGGGGCACGCAGAATATTTCGGTCCTGACGGCGTTCACGCAGGCCCAGCAGGTGCCAAAGCTTACGCCGACCTTGTAATTTCTGCCTTAGCCTCCACAGGCTCCGCAAGGCCTTAAGCTGTCGGGCTGGGCAGGGGTTGTCCGTTCCCTTGTTGCTGACGTGCGCCGGCCAAAGCAGAGGCCACATTTTCCATCTTGATGATTTTCAACAGGCTCTGGTCGTAGTTCTGCGCTGTGGCGTAGATGGGCGCAATGCCTTGAACCAGACTGACCAGACATTTTGAGTCTCGATATCGATTCCAAACCTGCCGATAAGAGCTCGATTTGCAGATGAGTTCGGCATGTTTTTGAAAGCATTCGCTGAGTACCTCAAACGTTGCGAAATCCTGAACCAAGCGCTGTCTGACTCCCTTGACGACCTCAAACGTTTCAAGAGACTGAACCCCGTGGCACCCAGGGAAGGCCTTGATGCCGAAACAGTTGTTTCCCGGCTGATGAGCACCCCAGCCGCTTTCAAGAGCCCACTGGGCCACGGTTAGCTCCGCCGGAACCTCTGTCATGCGCTCGCAAATGACTGCATGCCTGGCGGCTTCAATTAAGTGATCCGATTGCATCGATTTCAAGACACCTCTCGGAGAAGTCTCGGGTGTATCTGGTCAGGCCGAGTTTCGGAAACTACGCTAACCTGTTGCAAGAGAAGCCAATCTTCTTTTTGGCTCTTGTGACCCGAGTTTTAGAATGCTTTGATTCTTTTGAACTAAGGGTCAGGAAGTAAGATAATCGGGAAATCCCGGGCATGGCTTTTATAAGAGAAATCGTTGGTTCAGCATTTACTGACTGATTGAATGAGTGTGCACCTCCAACTCGCTACCTTGTTCATCACGCTGAGCACGGGTTTGCCTTCCTCGTTGTTGAGCGGTAATCCTCGCTCTAAACCAATCGCAAAAAAGTCGGCATACGCCGCGTCCAGAGTGCAAAGCCGACGGAGAGCGCCATTGGCCGTAAAGAGCTCTACTCGAGTGAGCGGCGTCTTACGGACGACAAAAAGCGGGTATCGTGTCTCGCATACACCTGCTTCCGTCTTCCCAACTAAGGTAAGTGACGCAGCCTTACGCTTTGTTGGGGCAAAGATGGAATCTGATCCGGAGCATATCCAAGGCATCGAGGCGCTTCAGCCTTTTTTTCGCGCGCTGGCGCTTGCTCAAGGCAATGGAGAACCCATTCATGTTCTGCAGTATGGTGATTCACACACTGCGTCGGACGACTGGGCTGACGCTATGCGCAAGGAATTTCAGCAGAAGTTCGGCAATGGCGGCCCTGGCTTTACGGTGGCGGGGCACCCCTACAGGGGGTATCGTCGATTTGACGTGAGCGGGTCTGGTTCTTCGGGCTGGACTACTACAGGAACGATGGGGCACATCGGGGATGGGAGGAACGGGCTGGCAGGAGTTAGCGTGACGGCTACCAAGCCAGGTGAAACCGTCAGCTTAACTACCACGTGTGATCACCTTGAGCTTTACTTTCTCAAACAGCCTGGCGGGGGCTCCTTCTCTATCAGTGATAACGGAACCGTCATAGACAGCGTGAGTACGGATGAACCGTTCGGTAGCGGAGTTTACGATCTTCCCGCGGCTGCCGGCGAGCATACCTATGTGTTGACGACAGACTCCTACGCGCCAGTGCGGCTGTTTGGATGGGTTTCTCAGAATGACCAGGGACTTACGTGGGAAACACTGGGGATCAACGGTGCCCAGGCGCAAGGAATTCTGAACTGGGACCAGGACTTATTGAAGGAGCAGCTTCAGCTGCGCAACCCAACGCTAATCGTTGTGGCGTACGGGACCAATGAGGCGATAAATCCCTTATGGACGGCAGACTCGTACCGGAGTAGCTTAGTGGCTCTTATGAGAAAATTTCAGGATGCTGCTCCCAATGCTTCTTTGCTTTTGGTAGGACCACCGAATTGCGGCCGCGGGCACTCATTTCCACATTTGCGACAGGTGATTGAGATCCAGCGCGATGTGGCAAGAGAAACAGGATCTGCTTTCTGGGATTGGGCATCTCACATGACCGATTCAGGTGGAAGGAATATTTGGTTGCAGGCTGGTCTGTCGCAGCCGGACTTCACGCATTTGACTGGACAAGGCTACCGCATGCTGGGCAAGACAATTGCCGACGAATTGCTGTTGGAATACAATCGCCTGACTCCGCAGCCGCCCGTTGTTCCCGTCGCCTATACACCCTGATTGATTGGCCGTCAGAAGCAATCAAGCGCAGATCTGAAGAAGGCTGTTTTGTTCTCAGGGAAGCTCGGGGCTAGTTTGCGCGATGGAAAAAATGCAAGCGCTAAGCGGCGGCAGGGTGTCGATTAATACGGCGCGATCCTGTAGTTGCCAAGTCGCTTTAGCCTCATTCTGAAGTAAGTGATCTGTTAGCACGACGCTTGCTCGGTCGGCGTAGTTGAGAAAGCGAAGAGCCTCGGGCGGAAGCGAAACCCGTATGGACGAGAAGCTTTGGCCGCGGTGGAAGTTAGCCAGTACTAGATAAGCCTGGGCGGAAGGAAGATGGAAGCGTAGAAAGGCATAAAGCCAGTGACCGCTGGCTGTTTCGCCTGCGAGTCGCCCATAGGCCGGGTTGTCAATGTTAAACCGATTCAGACCGAAGAAGTCTCCACTGCGGAAGGCTTCGTTGGCAGACAGAGCCACAAGGCGCGAATAGGTCTGCCTTAGCCTTCGCTGCTGGGCTGAAAGTAATTCGGTGTTGAACTCGCCCTTATTGACCCACTTGCTCAATTCAGGCATGGACCAATAATCAAAGATGCTCGTGCGGCCATCTGCTCCACTAAAACCTTCGGCGTCCAAAGCCGGTTCGCCCACCTCCTGGCCGTTATAGAACAGGATGGGTCCACGGCCCAAAGTGAAGAGAACGGTTGAGGCAGGGATGCCAACCTGCATCCCGATGTTGCCCCAACCCTCCTGCGAAGCCAGACGAATCTCGTCGTGGTTCTCAGCATAGGCGACGCTATTGAACGAAACAAAGCCAGCGCCGAGAGTGGCGTCGACGTCGTTGGCCCACGTGCTGCCGTCGTACAGATTCTTGATGGCTCGATAGGTATCGTGACCATACACGGCATTGAACCCGGCATGAAGAAGACCATGGAACAGCGGACGGTCGTGCAGGGCAAGCACCTCAGGAGCGGTTGTTTGGACAACGAAGTAATCGTTGTAGGCTTCCGCCATGAAGAAGACTGCGGGGTTGCGCCGGCGTGCGCGAGCAATACTCCAGCTCCAGAATTCGGGCGGGATCATGTGAGCCATGTCGCAACGGAAACCATCAACGCCGAGTGCCTGCCAATGGGCGAGAACGGCGTCCATCTTCGTCCAGGTATCAGGGAGGGCAAGCTGCGCGTTATTGCTACTCGGAAATTCGCGGGTCGGCGTGGTGAGGCCTGTGAAGTCAAAGCCGTAGTTCAGCTTTACTGTTTCATACCAGTCATTGAGGGAGGGAGACCATGTCACAGCGTTGTTGCCGGTGACGCGACCGAAGGTTGTTTCGCCTTCAAAGAGACCGTCGCAATCGTTCAAGACGGCGCAAGTCGGGCTGATTGGAGCATGAGTTTGACGATTATAGGTGGGCAGGCGTAGCGGTGGACCATTCGTGTCAGACGGCTGCAGATAGAAGAAGTTATTTGCGGGTGAAAAGAATGTACTGCGATCGTCGTGGACTCCGAAAGTCAGATCGTGGCGGATTTGGGATGCATAGGCTCGCGAAACATGATTGCCGACAAAATCAATAATTAGGCGCAAGCCTGCTGCGTGGATGCGTGTCACCAAGGCTGAAAACTCAAGGAGGCGATCAGCAGGATTGGTGGCCAGGTCAGGCGCAATATCGAAGTAATCTTTTATCGCGTACGGGCTGCCAGCCAAGCCTTTCATCAGGTCTGTTTTGTCGGCTTGAAGGCCGGGCAAGTCGAACGAACTCGTTGTTGCATGGCGGACGATTCCCATCAGCCAGATATGGGTGAAGCTCATTTGGGCGATGCTGGCGATAGCGCGCTCGGTAATATCGGCGAACTTCCCGCAGCCGTTTTCCGCGAGCGTTCCATTAGGCTTGCGGCGCTTATTCGTGTTGCCGAAGAGCCGTACGAATAGTTCGTAGATGCGCTCTCTTGCCGGTGAATGCAGGCGCGCTTGCTTCTCGATTCGGGCTTGGCCGGAGTCAAAGATGATGCTGTAAAACGAGCTAATTACTTTATCGCCGAATCCAGGGCGAACCGCGCCGTCATTAGAACCGAGGAACCAGCCCCAGCCTTTGTTGGAGCAAATATCTTTCAAATAGATGCAAAGGTTGTAACCGTTTTGGCAGCCAAGGCTGGCAAGCGAGAGAGTAAACGTATGCCCGGTTGCATCGCTCTGCCCCTTCGCTACGGCGGTGTCGGAAGGGTCTGTCCAAGCAAGATTCTTTCGCGCGCGGCCAAGAGCCTTGCCATTTGCGAAAGAGAGCAAATACTGGGCAGGAAACGGGAGAAAAATCGTCGATCCTTCCAGGCCCTGTGTATAAGGCACGATAGGCGAGCCATTGCTGACCTCGTTTGTTTGCAGGGCTAAATACACGGAATGTTCGGAAGGTCCTGTGTACTGCACGGTCAGGAGTTCCGAGCCACAACTCAGGTTGACCTCAGCATCAACTCCGATTTTGAAAGTGAGCGAGACCGGTTGAGTCATACCTACATACTTGTTACTGCGCACAAGCTAATGTCAACGACTTCTTCTACGCCAGCTCCCTCAACATACGACCCGGTGGCCGAGATGTATCACGCGCTGTGGGCGGACTGGTATTTCTCGTCTGCAGTGCCGGCTTTGGAGCAGATTTTTTTCTCTCGTGTCCCAACGACGAAACGCGTGCTGGATGTGTGCTGCGGATCTGGACATGTCACGAAGGAACTGGTCAAGCGCGGGTATCAGGTGACGGGCATGGATGCTTCGGCTGGATTGATCTCGATTGCACGGCGAGAGATGCCGGATGTAGATTGGCGCGTTGGGGACGTGCGGAAACTCGGCATTTCTGGCGGCTACGAGGCCGCGCTTTGCACATTCGATTCGTTGAACCATTTAACGGATCCAGCCGATCTGGCCGTTGCTTTTAAAAGCGTACGTGCGGCGCTTGAACCCGGCAGCTGGTTCTGCTTCGATATGAACCTGGATGAGGCATACCAGGTGGACAAGCAGCAATGGGTGGTTGAGGTGCAAGACACAAGGGTGAGCATGGTTCGCGGGACGTACGACGCTGAAACGCGGCTGGTGGAGACGGAATTGATGTGGTTCATCCGCGAGCCCGATGGCCAATTATGGAAGCAGCAGAGGAGTCGAATTCAACAGCGAAGCTATAGGCAGGAAGAGATCCTCAAGGCTTTGAGCGAAGCTGGATTTCGAAATTTGGAGACCGTACCGGGCGAGGACGCGGGCGTAACGCATGGCATGGGAATCGGCAGATTGTTTGTTACGGCTCAGGCTTGAAAGGGACTCGGCTAGGTTGCTGACAGGGCACTTCGTGGCGATCAGCATGAGCCGCAAAGGAAATTCATATAACAACGCTATCTGCGAGTCGTCTATGAATCGTCGATTGGTAACCAGTGATGGCCAGGAATGGCAAGTATGTGCCTCGCCCAGTCATCCCTTACTGTTCAAATAAAGCATCTCAAGACGTTCGGGTCCCAGCTTACGTTATTTATATATACATTTCTTAGGTTGGATCGCCTACCTGGATGAGCACGGAGCACTAGTGGGTTCGGGAACTTCGTACACTTCCCTGAACTGTCGGAGGGGCGGCAAATTTAATGTCTCCAGAGATAAACCTGATACAACAAGAGGCGCGAGCTGTTTAAAGAGGAGCTTAAAAAGCATGACAGTCCAGCATTACAAGTTAATCCTCTCCATTCCAAGCTACTGGCAAAAGTTTATTAGCCAAGAAGAGTCAAAGCAGTTCAAATTTGAGCTAACTTAGATAGCTCCTTAGCTAATCGGACTGGCTGCGCAACCTGCGGGCAATGCCCTGTCGGTAGGTCGATCGGAACGGTTCGCAGTTTGTCTAGCGCTAAGCGCCGAAATGGCTCTGGCTGAAATATACGATCTTCGGTGCACAGAATATATGAGGATGCTACATCTGGCCAAGAAACTAACGGGCAAGGTTCAATCAAGGCTTGCCTAGGGTTCATAAGTCGCAGCGTACATAGTGCCCATGGAAGTGTTTCTGGCGGGCAATCATGAAAAAGAAAATACGAAGCACTTTTTTCGTCTTTGGTAGGGTCAATGCCGATCCAGTCGGGATTCACCAGCGACTTATCAGCTTTCAACTGATCAAGTCAGCTACAACCCACCTGAGGAATGGCCGCGGTCAAAAAAACAATCCGTCCGACCAATCGGCGATTAGCTACAAGCGGGAGAAATAAACCGCTAGCGGAATGAGCCACCACAATTGCATCGTCTACGCCGGGTGGGATTGCATTTGCAATAATCTCAGCATAAAAGTCCCCGCTAACGGCGGGCTGGTTTGTCGGAAGATCAGGTCTGACTATACGATGGCCTAGCTGCTCCAGTTCCGGTACAAGCAGATCCCAACCTTCAGGACCCTGTGTCGAACCATGCACAAGGCAAATCAAGCTCATATCATAAACATGACTATAAAAAGCTTTCGAGGTTACGAATTTTTTCGTTTAAGCAAGGAACTTGCCTACTTAATTGAGCGACATGCTTCAGTTCGGGTCCTGAAGTCGAGTGCTCATACGCATAGTAGTTCAAGCTTTCCGACAGCAAGCGCAGTTAGCCCTTGATCAGGGACAATCATTGCCTCCACTACCCCTGCACTTCATGATTTAGGTCAGCAACGAAGCGCGATTATAGTAAATCATATGGTGAAGCTGCAGGCGACTCTAGGGACTCAGACCAGTGTTCGCCCAGACGAATTTATCAATCATGAATTTAGTCCTCATGTCAGTCTCAAAGCCCTTGCTCGCCTGACTCTTAGAGCTTCTCTTGATCAGTAGGATTCGATGGCCGCATTTCAACATCGGGTGAGTGTGGCTGCTATCGTGATTGCTTGCCTCGGATGTAGTAGAACTCCATCGCTTTATGAGTATCCACCTTTTACGCGAATGCCTGGGAACGATAAGGTCGCCCTTGTTCCGATAATTGCGGTCGGTGTAGTCAAGCATTCTTCATTACTTGGAAAGCCTCACGATTCGCGGTGGAATGACGGTAGCCTCATGCAATTGGTCAGACTTGATGTGAAGCTGGAAAACATCATCCAAGGCGACACGGCTCCAGGGGACACTGAAATCTTCTTCTATAGAGATCTAAGGGCAACTGAAGGTCCGCCTCGGCTGGGCATGTCTGGCTAAGGAGGCACTTGGAAGCCTGGAGACCGTGAAATGTATTTCCTGCAAAGGGAGAACAGCAACCTACGTACCATTTGTGACACATGGAGGAACTGTGTAATTCCTGTTCTTACAGGAGCTCATCTAAATTTAAGCAAGTTAGCGATCCATCTGAAAATATCGCTAATATCCTTTTGACCAGAGGTACTGGGTGCACTGACCAGCAGATGATTGAAGCATTAAAGGCCAGTGCTGGCTTAGTCGCGCTATTCTCGAAAGATGTGGCGTGCCAGCGTCTACGGAATATAGCGCAAGCAGAATCCTCACAAGTGCGTGAACAAGCGTGCTATGAACTCGCAGGTCTTGGTCATGCTTGCACACATAACAAGGCTGGTTTTACTAAATCTCCTTAGCATGGTTGTTTCAAATAGGCTAAACCAAGAACTTTCTTCAAGTCTTCGTGGAACTGTGCCGGATGCACTTTGATTGCTGGCTAGAATAGCAACGCTTGCAGGGTAACGATAAGTCAGCATTTCAGCACGATCAAAACCGGCTCGAATAGTGTAATCCCAGAAGTCGGCTGCAAACTATAACCTACCCATCGTTCACTCGATGCTGTCCAACCCGGCGGCACGAGCTACCTTTCTCCAAATTTCGAAATCCAGCTTCGCTCAAAGCTCTGAGGATCTCTTCTTCCCTATAGCTTCGCTGTTGAATCCGACTGCTCTGCTGCTTCCATAATTGGCCATCAGGCTCGCGGATGAACCACATCAATTCCGTCTCGACCAGTCGCGTTTCAGCGGTACCGGGCGAGGAAGCGGGGGTAACGCATGGCATGGGAATCAGCAAATTGTTTGTTACGGCTGAAGCCTGAGAAGCGGCGCAAGCCGGAATAATTACTCATCTGAGCAAGGGCCCTTGTAAGAGCCCTCTTCTTATTGAGCTACAAGATCGAACTTACTGAACGTCGCCTGCTTCTAAATGCGATTCCAGAAAATACAATTGTTCCTCGGCTTCTATGATCAACTGATTGAAGAAATCTGAAGTTGGTCCGTCACCAATGTCGTCAATTTTGTCCGATGCTTCGCGAAGTTCCTGACAGTAATGGCCGAGAGAGTCCGCCAAGGCGCGAACGTGATCCATGCCGTTGATTGTCTCGACGGGATACTCCGGTATTTTCGAGCTCATAGCGGATTGTCGAACGGTGCCGTTAGCAACACCGCCTAATTGCGTTAACCTTTCGGCGATAGGGTCGATCTGATCTCCGATCACCTTGGCAACTTGATCGAAAACCAGGTGAAGCTGGTAGAAGTTGTCGCCCTTCACGTTCCAGTGAGCAAACTTGGCTTGCGAGTACATGTCAGTTGCTTCGGCTAAACGCTCCTGCATCACTCCAACAACGTTCCTTTTGACCTCATCGGAAAGAGCAACCCGGTTCGGGTACATTCGATCCACAGTTCTTGTAACTGGGCCGGCGCTGTTATTGTTCTTTGGTTTCTTTTCTGTCTTAACCATCTTGATCCGATTATTAGACACCTGCTGAAAGCGCTCCAGACAGAAAAGCTGGCTGTGAGTCTTACAGACCGTCGATCCATGAGCAAGATTACGTACTTAGCGGTGGATCGGGCTTTATGAATGCGAACAGTCCTGTCCCAACATTGAACAGTGACAGAGTAAGTCGAACTTTCCAGACAGCTTCAGCGTGACTTTCCGGGCAGTATCTAGATGGATTGGAACGTGCATACTGTTTCACCTACTGCTTCTTACAACACAAAGAATCTGAGCCACATGACTGCGCCAGTGAATGTGCTCGAGCAATAGCTTTGCGTTGCTGACCAAACAATTACATCCAATCTTGTTTTGGAGCCCTGATTCAGCTACGGTAGAACAAAGGGCGAAGCAATGAACCTCAGCCTGGGCTTTCCGGACGAACTCGCGGATCATTCTTCATCTGCTCTTGCGGAGACTCTTGCACCTGCGCTGCCGAGCCCGGTCAACGCTATTGCAGCCCGCTTCCAGACCGCCCTGGAGCAGCACGAGTCCCCGGTCCGCGCTGTTCGCCATCAGCCCGCGCGAGCCGCCCGGTATGCCGAGTATCCTCCGCAGCTGAACATTGAGCTGCGTTCGGCGCTCGCCAGCCGCGGTATCGAAAAGCTCTACACCCATCAGGCTGCTGCCGTGCAACACGCCTTGGAGGGCAAAAACACTGTCGTCGTCACACCTACGGCAAGTGGCAAAACACTTTGCTATAACCTGCCCGTCATTCACTCGATGCTGTCCAACCCGGCGGCACGAGCTATCTTTCTATTTCCGACGAAAGCCTTGGCGGAAGATCAGCGGCTGGAGCTTCAGCGCCTAAACGACGCAGTTGGCAGTAAGCTGGCCTGCCACACCTACGATGGCGATACGCCGTCAGATGCACGGCGGACCATTCGCGACCGCGCCAACATTGTGATGACAAATCCGGACATGCTGCATACCGGCATCCTCCCGCATCACACCAAGTGGGCCAAGCTGTTCGAGAACTTGCAATATTTCGTCATTGACGAACTGCATTTCTACCGCGGCGTGTATGGCAGCCATCTGGCTAACATCATTCGCCGCCTCAGACGCATCTGCGAATTTTACGGCTCACGCCCGCAGTTCATCTGCTGCTCGGCCACCATTGCCAATCCCAAGCATCTGGCCGAAGCGATCACTGAGCAGTCATTTGAGCTGGTAGACGACAACGGCGCGCCGGCTGGTGACAACTACTTTGTGCTTTACAATCCGCCGGTTGTCAACCACCAACTGGGCATTCGGCGCAGCTACCTGCATGAGAGCCGCCGCATTGCGCTGGAGTTTATCCGCCAGAAACAACAGACACTGGTCTTCACCAACAATCGGCTTGCGACTGAGATCCTGACCACTTATCTGAAAGATGCTTGCGCGAATCTGCCCTTCTCCCACGAAGCAGTGCGCGGGTATCGCGGCGGCTTCCTTCCCAAGGAGCGTCGACACATAGAAGAAGGGTTGCGTACAGGTCACATTCGCACTGTAGTAGCCACAAATGCGCTTGAGCTAGGTGTCGATATCGGCTCTCTGGATACGGTCGTCTTAGCCGGTTATCCGGGCAACATTGCTTCAACTTGGCAACGCGCGGGTCGTGCCGGACGCCGTCAGACCGCGTCCCTCGCTGTTCTGGTTGCCTCCAGTGCTCCTCTTGATCAGTATGTGGTCGAGCACCCCGACTACTTCTTCGGCCGCTCGCCAGAGGAGGCGCACATCAATCCGGATAACCTTGAAATCTACCTCGGGCATCTCAAGTGTGCTGTGTTCGAACTGCCCCTACGGGATGGCGAGAGCTTCGGCAAACATGACGCAGGCAAGTCTTGCGCATTCCTGGCCGAAGAACTGAAGCTGCTACACCGATCGGGTGACTGCTGGCATTGGGTCAATGACAGCTATCCTGCCGACACGGTCAGCCTGCGCGCGGTAACCAGCGATAACTTTCTGGTAGTTGATGTTACAGACGATCACCGCATTATCGGCGAAGTGGACTTCCCGTCGGCGCTGACAACTCTACATGAGAAAGCCATTTACTTGCATGACGCGAGGCAGTTCCAGGTAGAGCGGCTCGACTTCGATGGACGGAAAGCATTTGTTCGCCAGGTAGACTCCGACTACTTTACAGACGCGATTGTTTACACACAGGTGAGCGAGTTGGCCCAGTTCGAAGTTGCTGACGCTAGCGACGACGGGCAGGTGCGCGGAGCACACGGCGAAGTTCGGGTGAAGCGCCAGATTGTCGGCTTCAAGAAGATCAAGTTCTATACGCTTGAAAACATCGGAGCCGGGCTGCTTTCACTGCCGGAACAGGAGATGCATACTACTGCGTTCTCCCTTCACTTCAGTTCTTCGTTCTTCAATAGCTTTTCCAGTTATTCGAACGCCGACCTGCAGGATGGCTTGCGCGCACTGGGCAATGCATTGCAAGTTGTGGGAACGGTGATTCTCTTGAGCGATCCGCGCGATATCGCTGTTGCCGTGCTGGACGACTCTGCTCAGCACAATGCGGCGTTTGAGCCGGACCTTGTGCTCTATGATAACTATCCGGGTGGCATTGGCCAGAGCGAGCCGCTGTTTCGCAGGCGTGAAGAACTGCTTCGAGCCGGTCTTGCGTTAGCTGGCGATTGCCGGTGCGATGCTGGGTGCCCTAGTTGCGTTGGACCTGCCAACGAAGTTGGTGAGCGCGGGAAGGAAGTGGCGATACAAATTTTACGGCAGCTGGTGTAGGGTTAACTCGGCTTCCGCTCTTCGTCTTCCGGAAACACAGGATGCCCAACGGGCGGCGGATACAGCGTCTTCAACAAATTCAGGCGCTTGCGCAGATAGCGGCTCGGTAATTGCCGGGGCCCGGTCTCCACATCGATGTCACAGCACAACCCGTGGAGGTAAAGCGTCAGCGTATCGATGAACGACTGCCGCACATACCCATCAAACAGTGCAGTTTCGCGCTTGATATTTGACTGCCTTCGAATTAGCGACTGCTTAGTCTGCCAGCTTTCATCATCTACTTCGCCATGCACGGCTCCGGTCAACTCTTCCCGGATCAAAGTCTTATATGCCGACTTGGCTTCGGGCGTCCACTTGTCAGCAACAATCTCGGCCAACCGGCGATAGAGCCGATAATGATACTCGGCGACATCCTGTTCTTTTAAAGCAAAGACCAGGACCGTTTCGTTCTCGAAGCTTACCTGGGAAGCCCAGGACTGCTGACCATCAGCAGGGCGCTCTTCCACCACGAAGTCCGATGATTTCTCAACCGGCGTCTGCGTTTTCCGGCGCGTACGCGAGGCGCGGTCGCTCGATTTTTCCAGATATGGCACCAGCAAGATGGAGATACGCGGCAGCACTGCAGCGACCGAGGCCGGCAATGCGGCAACTGGTTCTTCCAGGTACTCCTTTAAAACATCTTCGGTGACCGGTGTTGAAGCGCAGAAGTAAGCAAAGGTGCTGCTAAGAGGTATTGCCTCGCCTCGGAATCGTTCTGCAAACTGTCCCACACTAACCCGGGACAGACTGGACGGAGCCTGATTCGCAGAAACGGGCTCTGTTTGACTGGACATCTACTTTCGACCTCGATTCTACCAAAGGTCAGGATCTGGGTAATCGGAGCGCCGACCCCCGGATGTTGAGCAGGTTGTTAAAATCGGGGTACAAAGTGCAGATCCTGGTCTCTGCCGGCGAAGCTTCGGGTGATCTGTACGCCTCTGGCGTGGTCCGTTCTCTCGGTCGTATGTTCCCGGAAGCATCTTTCTATGGATGTGCCGGACCGCGACTTCAGGCTGAGGGTGTCAAGCCAATCATCGATGCCGCGAGTTTGGCAGTGGTCGGGCTGGCGGAGGTGGTCGGTCATCTTCCGCGCATCTACCGCGAGTATCGGAAGTTGCTCCGCTATGTCCGGCAGCATAAGCCGGTAGCTGCGTTGTTAACCGACAGTCCGGACTTCCATCTGCGCCTTGCCAGGCATCTTAAACGCCTGGGTGTCCCTGTTTATTACCTTGTCGCTCCGCAGGTGTGGGCATGGCGTCAAGGTCGGGTCAAAACAATTGCACGGCGTGTCGACAAGCTCTTCTGCCTCTTCCCGTTTGAGGAAGACTGGTTCCGAAGTCGCGGCGTGGATGCAACATATATAGGACACCCGCTGGTCTCGGTGGCGCGCACTCGCCACTCGCGCCAAGAATTTCTACTTGAGCAGCAAATCCCGCCCGACCGGCAGATTGTTACTTTGCTTCCGGGCAGCCGCACGGGCGAGGCCGTCCGCCACATGCCTGTACTTCTCGACACGGTCGCTGAACTTCGCCGGCGGTTCCAGCTTTCTATCCTGCTCGCAACTCCGCGAGGCTTTTACAAAGCTGATGCTTTTTCGAGATTTCGGGAACGCATTCAGGCGCTATCCATCCAAGTAGTTGAAGGCGAAACCCCCGACTGCATCGGCCATGCGGATCTGGCGTTAGCAGCCAGCGGTACGGTCACAGTGGAGGCAGCCATTTTGGGGACGCCTACCGTCACCTTTTACAGGGTGACACCGCTGACCTGGACCGTTGGACGCCGCTTGGTAAAGCTACCTTTTTTATCAATGGTTAATTTGATTGGAGAGCGTCCGATAGTGCCCGAATTTATTCAGGATGATATGACCGCGGCCAATCTGGTCGCGGCGTCATCCGAGCTTCTGTCTAATCCCGCGGCTGCTGCGACCATGAAATTGGAGCTGGCCCGTGTCCGCCGCCTGCTTACGAGCGAAGGCGATCCCTTCCATCTCGCCGCCGAGCGTATTGCTCAAGATTTGAATAGTCGCGCCCGGAAGCTGGACGCGACATCTTTCCTTCGGCAGGAGACAATAAAGTAATTCATGCTAGGCCGTTTCCAATTCCTGTGCGTGCTGGTGCTTTCAAGCGCGATTGCCGGTGCGCAAACCAAGCCGACGCTTCCCTCCATCGACGTCACTCGCTACACGATTGACGCCACAATCAATCCCCGGACACAATCGCTGGACGCGACGGCTCGCATCGAGTTCACGCCACAGACTTCGGTCACCGAGGCGGCGTTTGAGCTCAACAATGCGCTGACAGTGACTAAGGTTGTTGATGCGCGTGGACAGTCAGTACCGAATGCACGCACGGCGGGAGATTTGCTGCTTCACGTTACATTCCCGGCCAGCTTGCCTGCCAGCCAGCCTTCCCAAATCACGGTCACTTACGGAGGCAAGTTAACCGGCAACGAGGAGTCGCCGGTTTCGGGTATCAAGTTCGCCGCACTCCATCCGGACTTCGGTTATCTGATGTATCCATCGCGCTGGTTTCCTGTGAGCGGCTATACCGCTGATCGTTTCCAGGCTGACCTGCATATCGCAACGCCCTCCGAATACACCGTGGTTGCCAGCGGTGATACCAAGACTGAGCGGGCGCCCAATGGCCAGACGCTCTCTTCCTTTCACTACGATCAATCCAGTTTCCCCGGCAGCTTGGCTATCGTGAAAGCGACTCCCGTCAAGGTATCCTCGCAGGGCATCAACTCGACTATCTTCTTCCGCGATCAACAGGCCGCGCAGGCTCAGGCGTACGGCGAGGAAACTGGCAAGATCATGAGCTTTCTCACCTCTCAGTATGGTTTGGCTCCGCAAGCAAATCTCACGCTGGTGCAGACCGAAGATGGTGCCGTAAATGGTTACGCGGCCCCCGGCATTCTCTTCCTGGCGCCTGGTTCTATCACTGCGAAAACGAACACGCGTATTCTGAGCAATCAGTTATCCCGGCAGTGGTGGGGCATGCTGGTCTCTCCTGTCAATCGTAACCATCTCTGGCTGGAGAACGGCACTGCGCGATATTCCGAACTCGCTTACATGGCGCATGTGGGTGGGCCCGGCGCGAGTGACTCCGATCTTCACGCAACTTATGTGGAGGCGCTGACCGTTAAAGAACCGCCGGTTCTACAGTCCGCCCGTCTGGACGATTACTCGCCCGAGTATTGGGCGCTGACTGCTGCCCGTGGCGCAGCGATCTTGAACATGTTACGCAACGTCGTTGGCGAAGCAAACTTTCAGAAAGGCCTGAAAGCGTTTCTGGATACTTACAGTTGGAAGCCGGTCAGCAGCGAAGATTTTCGCAAAATAATGGAGAAGGTCTCTAACCAGGAGCTTCGTTACTTCTTTATTCAATGGCTGGAATCAAGCGGGTCGCCTGAATTTAAGCTTGACTACACCGTGTTTCGGACGCAAAAAGGTTTCCGCGTTGTAGGCAAAATCACCCAGGATCTGGACACCTTCCGCATGCCTGTTGACCTGCGCATCGAGACTGAAGGGAATCCGGAAGACAAGAAGATCGAAGTCACCGGAACCTCCTCCGAGTTCAGTGTCGATACTTTCGGTAAGCCAAAGAAGCTGACCCTGGACCCCGGGCACGTTCTGCTGCGCTTCGATCAATCGACTCAAATCGCAGTTGCCATCCGCCGTGGCGAGCAGTTCGTTGAGATTAACGATTATTCGAATGCTCTACGCGAGTATGAAAAAGCGCTGGATGTTAACAAGAGCAGTTCCCTTGCACATTACCGGATTGGCGAACTGTTTTTCAAGCAGAACAACTATCAGCAGGCCGCCAATGAGTTTCGTTCAGCCATCAACGGCGATCTGGAGCCGCGTTGGACGGAAGTCTGGTCTCATGTCAATTTGGGTAAGATATTTGACGTCACAGGCCAGCGCGATCGGGCTGTAAACGAATACAAACAAGCCTTGCGCACACATGATAATACCGGTGGCGCCCAGGGCGAAGCCGGCAAGTACTCCGCGAAAGCTTACGAGCAGAAGAACTCAGAAACTTAAGGAGCCTTAAATCGGAGCAAACTCTGGGAGCAATCCTAGAGCATTCTGCATCCAAAATCTGGCAACTAATTCGCTGGAGCTGCACTTAGTTTCTGTGCGGCTGGTGCTTCGAATCGATTTACAGCACGAATCGGCGGGTTGTGAAATTGGTGTTAACCTGAAGGCGTCGAGGAAAGGACATTTTTTGGACGATCGACTGAAAGAGTTGATGCAGGAGCTTGGCAACGCTATCAATGAATCTCTTTCCGATTCTGATCGCATTGCTGGAGCGATCGGCGAGATCAAACGGGCCGGCTATGATGTTTTCCTCGTGCTCGAAGCCACCATCGGATTCAATAAGCGAGGCGAAGAGGAAGAGTCAGAAGATAGTGACGACTCCGGGTCTCCTGTGCACATTGAAGCAACCGGTAACATCAAGCTGACTTCGCAAGATCAGAAGTTTCTACGCGCGCTGAAGATCTCGATTGAGGACGACGGCAAATAGCCTTAATTTCCGGCCATTTCTTTATACAGATCGTACGTCGCGCTGATTGACGTACTCCAGCGAAACTGATCGGCACGTTCGCAGCCTCTTCTCGCCATTTCTTTTTGCAGATCCTCACTGTCAATCAATCGGTTCAGCGCGTCGGCTATGGAGTCAACACGATCCGGCTCCACTAATAAGGCGGCGTCTCCGGCCACCTCACGGAGGGCGGCACGATTCGAAGTCACAACTGGTACTCCGTGGGCCATGGCCTCCAGTACAGGAATGCCAAAGCCTTCATCAAGCGATGGAAATGCGAAAATTCGGGCGCGCGCGTACAGCCTTTGCAAAGCATCGTCGGGCAAATATCCCACCACCTGAATGCGGTCGCGCGATTTGCTTGCATCGATGTAGTTCATGATCTCGACCGAACCATAACCGCCCGGCGCCCCAGCCAGCACCAGCTTCCATCCGCTCCCCAGCTGTTCAAAAGCCTTGACCAGACCGATTATATTTTTCCGGCGCTGCAATGCACCTACAAACAGGATGATGTTTTCGCGTGGAACGGAGAAGTCAAGGGAGAGATGATGAACCCCATGCGGAATCACTCGGATTTTATTCCGCTCTACTCCAAGTAAATCCACAACCTGACTCGCGGTGAATTCAGACACTGCAATAATCACGTCGGAACGTTCCGCAGCATTTCTCGCCTGCTCAGTGAACCGCCGCCGAAACTCCGGCGCGGAATAATCCGCAGTCATGACAAACAGGTCATGGAAGGTGGAAATGACAGTCGGCGCGGGACGCCAATCAACCCGCTGATTGAGAGCATGAAAAACACGCGGCCGGCCCGGCGAAAAAGGCCTGAGCAGCATCCGGCTTCTCACGTTCGGCAGTGCCGAGTCTGTGCGGGAACTCCACTGCTTTGGGCGGTAACAAAGGTAAAACTCGTCGGCTGTATGTAATGCCGGCAGACCCCGAATCAGTTCGCGAGAGTAGACCGCGATGCCTGATGGATGAGGGTCAACGCTATACGTCGCATCAAGCGCTATCCTCACTACTCACAGTCTACAGGCCATACTCTTTCAGCTTGCGATAGAGCGTTGTGCGCCCAATGCCGAGCATCGCTGCGGCTACGGTGCGGTCACCTTTGGTGAAGCTGATGGCTTCCAGAATGGCTCGCCGTTCTACGTCAGCTAAAGGAATGATGCCGTGGCCGATGCCGCCTGGAGAAGAACTCGCGGCTATCGGTGCCAGACCGCCGGCCGCTACAAACTCGCGCTCGGCCGTCATGTTCACAACTGTGGACGGCAGATCGGCGGGCGTAATCCAAGGTCCCGAGTTCATCGCCACCATTTGCTGCACCGTGTGCTCGAGCTCGCGAATGTTGCCGGGCCATTCGTAATCCTGGAGATTGTTCAACGCCTCCGTGCTTAACTGGTGATCGTTTCCGTAACGACTGAGAAAGTGAGAGACCAGCACCGGAATATCCTCACGCCGGTCCCGCAGCGCAGGCAGCCGCAGCCGCATCACGTTCAGGCGATAGAACAAATCCTGGCGAAAACGTCCTGCCTCAACTTCCTTTGCCAGATCGCGATTAGTGGCTGCGTTCACCCGGAAATTTGAGCTCCGTTGCGAAAGTCCACCCACGGCGCGAAACTCTTTTTCCTGCAGCACGCGCAGCAGCTTCATCTGCATTTCCATGGGCAGTTCGCCGATCTCGTCAAAGAACGCGGTGCCCCCATTGGCTGCATCCAGCAGGCCCAGCTTTTGGTTATGTGCTCCAGTGAAGGCGCCTTTGGCGTAGCCGAAGAGTTCGCTTTCCATCAGCGGCCCTACCAGAGAGGAGCAATCCACTACGACGAATGACCCGCGACCATCTGTATTGTGGATGGCACGCGCTACTACTTCTTTGCCGGTTCCTGTTTCGCCCAGTATCAGGACAGGGAAGCGCGACTTCCCCATCTTGGTCACTTGACTGTGAACCTGACGCATAGCCGCTGAACTGCCGACCAGTGTTGAGAGGGGCGAAAGGTCGAGTGCGGTCTGCGAAGTCACGGGCAAAGCTATCCCTGCGTGAAGGTAGTGGGAGGCGCTTCGTATATTTCTCGTTGCCGTATCAGTTGTTCTTGGGTGCAGATGGCAGCGGGTTTGCCGTGGGAGCAGGCGCTGTTAGATGATCTGGCGCGGGCGCCTGAACTGCCGGTACGGTCTCATCCAAGCGCACGATGAACACTCCTCCCACCTCAGCCTGCAATTGAGTTGCGAGCTGCTGTGCTGCGCTCATCGAACTCGCCTTTCCAACCAGCACCCGATAGAGCGGAGCCACTCCCTGCTTCATCGTCAACTGCGCCGAACCAAATCTCGCCGCATACTGTTGCCGGGCACGTTCCGCGTTTGCGTATATAGAAAACGCACCCACCTGTACGGCATAGAAGTCATTGGAGGGAATGTCTGCGGGCGCAGCTATCACTTCGAGCCGCACAGGCCCAACGCCCGGTCCCAACAGCTCGATTTGCCGCGCTGCCGCTTTCGAAAGATCAATGATTCGATCACCCACAAAAGGGCCACGGTCAATCACCCGCACATCCACCGTCTTGCTGTTCCGTAAATTTGTGACTCGCAGCCAAGTGTTAAACGGCATAGTGCGATGCGCGGCCACCAGCGTTTCCATATCGTAAATTTCGCCATCCGCTGCCGGCCGACCATGGTACGGAATGCCATACCAACTGGCCGTGCCTTGTTCAGTAGAACCAATCGCCACGGGTGCGGCTGTTTTCCCTTTTGTATGTCTAGGGACGGGAGTTGCCGATCCGGTAGGCAATCGGCGCGCGACCTGGGTCCTATGATGGCAGCCTGCCGTACTTAGCAAGACAAGCAGAGTAAGTGCCAGTTTCCCAGCAGCCGGGAATTTTCGCGCACCCTGGCAACAAACATTTATGTGCGTATTTGTTTTCCTCCTGGAGGCCTTACCAAAGGACACCCTGTACCGGTTGAATCGGCTCTGGCAGTTTCGCCTCGCCCAGCAACTGCCGCAAATTCGTTTCGATGGTCGTCGTAATCGCCGTCATCGGCACATCATAAATCGTATTGTCGAATGGATCCTCCAGATCTCGCCCGATCTTATCCAGCGCCAGCATCATGAACCCAACCAGCGTCGACCCGAGCGGGGTAAACCAGCCAAGTTGCTCCACCATTCCCACGGGCAGCAGTATGCAGTAGATCTGAACGAAGAGCCGAGGGTAATAGTCGTATTGCTTGGGCATGGGCGTGTTCTTAATGCGCTCGGCCCCGCCCTGCGCATCCGCCAGATCGTCAAGATTGCGATCCATTGCCTGCCACTCCAGCGGATCAACCCAGCCACGATCCCTCGCCGCCCGCAGCATCCAGCCCATTTGTTGCTGAATAGTCAAAGGAACGTTCTTTTCCTTGCGCAAGGCTTGAAAATCTTCTGCTCCGAGCAGCGGCTCTAACTCGTTCCAGGGACTCAAACCCCGAAGTTGCTGGCGTAAGGCGTGAACGAATGCAATCTGGTGGTAAATCAGTTGGTGCTGCAAGGCATGTAGCTCAATTTGTTCGCCTTCATCACCGGCCCGCGAAGGATGCATGATCGTGCAAACCTGCCGTGCCAGACTCCGGCTGTTGTTCACGATCTGTCCCCACAGCTGTCGCGCTTCCCACCACCGTCCGTACGCTGAGTTATTTCGGAAGCCAACGATGATACCGATAGCTGAACCATATAACGCCAGCGGAATATTCTTCGACCCTACCCAGCTCCAATGCAGCAGCATGTAAGCGAGCACGATAAGTACATCCCAGACAACGAGCGAAAGCAGCGGGCCACCTACGTAGGCCACCATGCGCCACAGCTGTGGTCCTTTCGGAACAATCATGGCCGGCCCGTCAACTCATGTTCGGCCACCACCTCGGCCACCGGAATGAACTCCTGCTGCCCATCTTCTACAATTCGCACTTCACCCGAACCGATCTCGTATACCCACCCGGAGATCGTCAGCTCCTTACGCGCCATTGCACCGGCCACGGACGGGTGCGTCTTCAGATGCGCCATCTGCATGAGTACATTTTGTTCCGTAAGAACGCTCAGCATCTCGCGTTCCCCTTCTTTTTGTACCGTCTCGGCTATGCTTAACGCCGCTTGCCCGTTACTCAACCACGTTCTGACGATGGGCATGCTCTCAGTGGATGCCGGGTTCAGCAAGGCTTTCATGGCGCCGCAATCAGAATGGCCGCAGATGACCACGTGCTGCACCTTCAGTCCATTGACTGCATACTCGATTACGGCACTCACGCCTCCCAGCATTGCCCCGTAAGCCGGAACCATGTTGCCGATATTGCGGGCGATGAACACATCTCCGGTTCCCGAACTTGTGATCGTCTCAACATCCACTCGCGAATCCGCGCACGCGACCACTAGCGTGTGCGGCCGCTGCGGTTCGCTGGCTGCCTTCCTGTATGCCTCCGCCTGCGGCTCATATACGTCTGTTCGAAACTGCCGGACTCCATCTTTCAGCTTGTCGATGATCTCGCTCATAGGTTCTATTAGACTCGTTCGTTCTTCCAAACGTAAGGTCATAAGCGTGTATCTTCCGCTGCGATCGACTCTCTTCAGTGCTTATTAAGGCTGCTGGTCACATCAACGCGATTTTTGCTTGACTTCTTAGCCGAACAAATTTATATATGGATCACGCTGCGATCTCGTACGAGATTGCAAATTAACGTTTAGGGAGATCTATTCAATGAAGAACGCAACCAAGAAGCCCGCAGCCAAAACGGCCGCGCCGGCTAAAAAAGCAACAGCAAAGAAGAAGAAGTAAACTTCATCCCGCGCTTGCGGGCTTCTTATCCTCACAGCCCCCAGATTATTCTGGGGGCTTTTTCTTTTTCCAAGCTGCTTGCCCGTCCCAAACAAAAAGGGCACTGATTGTTACCAGTGCCCTTCGCTGTGTGCTGTTGCTCTTCGTTATGGAAGCGTGTAGCGCAGATCGATGTAGTACAGGTTCGTGTGGGCGCTCTTGGGAGCCGGGCTAACCACAGACCATGGATCTCGATTGAGGTAGGAGTACTGCGTAATCAGAGCCAGGGCGCCGACATTGGGATTCTTCCAGAAGGTCTGAGTAACGCCGAACGTGATTTCCTGTATTGACTTATTATCGTTCGGACCCGAGCCGGGGTAGCCGTAGCCGATGAACCGGGTTCTGCTACTTGGATCCAGGGCTATTTGTTTTCCAATGTAAACGCCGCCGTAGTAGGCATCAATCAACGTGTTCTTCTGAGCCTGCCATTCAAAGCCATCCACAGTTGAGTAGGAATGAAGCGGTGAGATGGTTCCATTTGCCCGAACAATCAGATCCGGAGCTAAGCCGAAGATGTAGCGTCCGCCGCCCTCGCCGAAGAACGTATTGGCAATGAGCCTGACATTCTTTACTACTTCGAGATTTGCGTTCACCTCTCCGCTCACTGCTGTCGCAGTGTTGCTGACGTACTTGATAGGAGTGCCGACAGGGATGGTGTCTTTAAAGCTTCGGATCAAAGCTCCTGCTTCCACGTGAAAGATCTGATCTTTTTTGCCGACGTGAGCGTCATATGCGCTTTTGAGGATGATGTCGGGATGCAGGTTCGGTGTGGAGTAATTTCCACCACCGGTCACGGTCGATGTGCCGACTGCAACCGCATTAGCCGCGTTATTGAACTGTGTCAATAAGACCGGCGCTAGAGCAGTGGGCAGAGTGACCGAGCCGCCGTTGGAACCACCCGAACCGCCAATGTACTGCTGCGGATTCTCAAGCGAGATACCAGCCACCCAATCCTTCGTCGGATGGTAGAGCAGCCGGAACTGCGGTTGACGAGCCCAGACGAGACCAGCCTGGTAATTCAAGTCCATATTCTGGGTGTAAAAGATGTCAGCAGGTAAGGGTGAAAATCCCTTGCGGCTTGGCGTGAACATGCTCCATTCCTGACCGCCTAGAATCTCGAGCTTGCCGCGGGTCAAATCCACATAGAACAGGCGTAACCGGAACGTAGCCGCATTGTTAGACACAAAGACATTGGCAGCTTGGTTACCGTAGAAGTCGCCTTCGAAGTACCCTAAAACCTTGTTTCCCGCCACTGTCGAATCAACCCGGAACCCAATACGCGAGTTCTGCGCGCTGAAATCATTTTCAGAGAGGTGAGCCAGGGACGAAGTGTTGTATGGGATACCGGCGAAGTTGGTGCCCAATCCGCTTCCTAAGGCACTCGAACGCCCAAACCAAGTGAAGTCGACAAATCCGAGTGGGGTAAAGGTGGAGTTTCCAATCTTGACACCAAGCGGAGATGGATTAGCGGCCTGCAGGTTCTGTCCCCCTGCACGATTAGCTGCTGCGAAGCGTGGCGGACGGCCCACATTGTAAGCAGGCACGACAGGGATCGTAGAACTGGAGTTGTTCGCCACTGCCACTGTATCGGCTCCACCTGGCGTACTTGCGGAAGCCGGCGCCGGGGAGGATGGGACGTCCCTGCTTGCGACGGCTTTATCGAGAATAGCCCGCTGCTCTTCAACTGCTTGAGTCAGCTTCTTGATCTGCTCCTCTTGTTGAGAAATGCGCTCACGCAAAATCTTCAGGTCATCTAGCGAAGTTGGAGTTGTGTTGTTGGAATTGGAAGAGCCCGAGGCTTGAGGCGTAGGTGGCTCCCCTCCCCAAAGCTGCATGGCGAGAAGGCTCGCACCCAGCAAAGAAAGACATTGTTTTCCTCTCATAGACTTTACAAAAATTACCTGATTGCTGTTACACGCCAATGACAAACGACCTGCATCTCGGGTTTACCGGTACTTCGGCATCGGTTAAAGCTCAGCTACACTGTTACGAAGCTGCGGGGACGCTCTCCTTTATTACCGCCCGGTAAACTGTAAGGGAATCTTCATGTCCGAACGTCCGTTCGTTCACCTTCACTGCCATACCGACTACTCTCTGCTCGATGGTGCCTGTGACATCAAAAAGCTGATGTCGATTGCCAAAAGTCAGAACATGCCCTCTATCGCCATGACTGACCATGGCAATCTCTTCGGCGCAGTCGAGTTTTATAACGAAGCCAATAAGGAAGGCATCCATCCGGTCATAGGCTGTGAAATGTATGTGTCACAACAGGGGCACAAATCTCGCTCAGATACGGACAGATACAACCACCTGGTGCTACTGGCTGAGACGCAGGAGGGGTACAAGAATTTGATCAATCTTGTCACCACCGGCTACCTCGACGGCTTCTACTATAAGCCGCGCATTGATAAAGATCTGCTGGCCCGGCACTCCAAAGGCCTTATCTGCCTGTCGGCCTGCTTGCGCGGCGATGTGAACGAAAAGGTTATTGCTGGTGAGTACGAACAGGCACGCACCTTGGCCGGCGAGTACGTTGATCTGTTCGGCAAAGACAACTTCTTTCTGGAACTGCAGGATCACGGGCTCGATCAGGACAGGATACTTATCCCTGAGATACGCCGCATGTCGGCCGACACCGGCATTCCGCTGGTGGTCACCAACGATTCGCACTACCTGACTCACGACGACGTCAAGGCGCACGAAATTCTCCTCTGCATTCAGACCGGGAAGACCATGTCCGATCCAAACCGGATGCGCTTCTCGACGCCCGACTTCTACGTCAAGTCGCGTGCCGAGATGATGAAGCTGTTCGGTGATGTCGAGCATGCGCTTGATCGCACCTGGGATATCGCGCAACGCTGCCAGGTGAAGCTCGAAAAGGTCAAAGATCCATTTCCGCGCTTCGACGTCCCCCAAAGCCACACTACCGACAGCTTCTTTGGCTATGTGGCCCGCGAAGGCTTTGAGAAACGCCGGCCTCGCCTGGAAGCTCTGCGCGAGCAGGGCCGCCTGAAGTTCGACCTCCCGGATTACGTCGAACGGCTCGAGCGCGAGATCACCATGATTCAGCAGATGAAGTTCTCGGGCTACTTCCTCATTGTCTGGGACTTCATTCGCTTCTCGAAATCGAAAGGCATTCCGGTGGGCCCGGGCCGTGGTTCCGCTGCCGGCAGCTTGGTCAGCTATGCTATGGAGATCACCGATATCGACCCGCTCGAGTACGGCCTGCTCTTTGAGCGCTTCCTTAATCCGGAGCGCATCAGCATGCCGGATATCGATATCGACTTCTGTACCAACCGCCGGGGTGAGGTGATTCAATACGTTACCGAGAAGTACGGCCGCGAGCAGGTTGCGCAGATCATCACTTTCGGCACTCTTGCCGCCAAAGCTGCGATCAAAGACGTCGGCCGCGTCCTCGATATGAGCTATGCCGAGGTGGACCGCATCTCCAAGCTGGTTCCGAAAACGCTCAACATCAAGCTCGATCAGGCTATGGAGGATGCCGAACTCAAGGCTGTTGCGCAAAGAGAGCCGCGCGTTAAAGAAGTCCTCGATATCAGCTTGAAGCTCGAAGGCATGAGCCGTAATGCCGGCATGCACGCCGCTGGCGTTGTTATCTCATCTGTGCCATTGCGCGAACTGGTGCCGCTGTTTGTCACCAACAAGCAGGAACTGGTGACCCAGTACGACATGCTGGGGCTCGAAAAGCTCGGCCTTCTCAAGATGGACTTCCTGGGGCTCACCACCCTGACCATCATTGAGCAGGCGCTGAAGCTGATCAAGAAATACCGCGGCGAGTCGGTCAATATCGAAGATCTGCCGCTCGACGATGCCGAGACCTTCAGCAAAGTCTTTAGTAACGGCTTCACCAGCGGCGTGTTTCAGTTCGAATCGAACGGCATGCAGGACATTCTGCGCCGTTATCAGCCGAACCGGATCGAAGATCTCTGTGCCTTAAACGCTCTCTACCGGCCAGGTCCTATCCAGGGCGGCATGATTCCCGACTTCATCGATCGTAAGCATGGCCGCAAGCCCATTGTTTACGATGTGCCGGAGTTGAAAGAGCTTCTCGAAGAGACCTACGGCGTCATTCTCTATCAGGAGCAGGTGATGCAGATCTCCAACAAGCTCGCCGGCTACTCACTAGGCGATGCAGATATTCTGCGCCGTGCCATGGGAAAGAAGAGCGCGGTGGAGATGGCCAAGCAACGCGAGCGCTTTATTACCGGCGCAACCGAACGCGGCTTCCCGCCCAAGAAGATCGCCAAGATTTTCGATTTAATGGAGCAGTTCGCCGGCTATGGCTTTAATAAGTCTCACTCGGCAGCTTATGCGTATCTGGCTTACGTCACGGCGTACCTGAAAGCTCACTATGCAGTAGAGTTCATGTCTGCGCTGCTCACGTCTGAATCGGGCAACACGGACAAGATTGTCAAATACATCAACGAGTGCCGCGAGACCGGCATCAACGTCCTGCCTCCCGATGTCAATCAAAGTGACTGGAACTTCACGCCTACCGAGCAAGCGATCCGCTTCGGCTTAGGCGCAGTGAAGAACGTCGGCCAGGGCGCGATCGAAGCGATCGTTTCCGAACGCAGCGAGGCAGGCCGTTTCACTTCCATATACAACTTTTGCGAGCGCGTCAACCTGCAGCACCTGAATCGGCGAGCAGTGGAGAGCCTGATCAAAGCCGGAGCCCTCGATTCGCTCGGAGGCAATCGCGCACAGCTGACTGAAGCTCTTGACCGCGCACTCGAATCGGGTCAGCGTGCCTCGCGCGATCGCGCCATGGGTCAGCATGGCCTTTTCGGAATGTTTGCTGACGAACATAAAGAAGAGTACCCGCTGGCCAACCTCCCCGACTGGACCATGGAGCAGAAGCTTGCGGGTGAGAAGGAAATGCTCGGCATCTACGTCTCCGGCCATCCTCTCGACCGCTGGCAGGAGAAAATCGGTGATCTTGCAACGCACTTCACAGACAAGCTGGAAGATCTGGAGAAGGGAACGCCCGTCGCACTCTGCGGCATTCTCACCAACATTGTCCGCAAGACAAACCGCGAAGGAAAGTACTGGGCCGCGCTGAAGATTGATGACCGGCGCGGAACGGTAGAAGCTATGGCCTTCGCCAATAAGTATGAAGAGCTGCTGGATACTCTGCGCGACGATGCGGCTGTGTTCATTCGCGCTGCAGTACTACCCGAAGAAGGCGGTCCGCCAAAACTATCCATCCAGGAAATGGTGAAACTGGAAGAGGCTCGCGTCCATCTGCCTTCGGTGATCTCTATTCGCATCTGGTTAAAAGACGAAGCGGCTGTTGATAAAGCCGACGCCCTCAATCAGCTCTTCTCCAGAAAGAGCGGCCAGACCGATGTGCGCCTGCGATTAGAAAAGCCCCGCGATTTCTCTGTCGTGATGGATGTGAGCACCAAGGTTCGACCCGACCGGGAGTTCCGCGCCGAGCTCGAGAAGATTTGCGGCCCGGAAGCAATGGAAGTTTTAGCAAGCTAAATGGCCGACGACAAAGAACAGCCGTCTTCCCCTCCTGACCCAGCTCTCGACAATCCCAGTTATCGTCGCGTACAGCTGGCGCGCCATCCTAAACGTCCACACTCGCGCGATTACATCGACGGTCTCTTCACCGAGTTCGAAGAACTGCACGGAGACCGCTTCTTTGGCGATGACAAATCCATTGTGGCGGGTATGGCGCGCTTGAACGGCAGACCCGTTATGCTGATTGCGCAGCAGAAGGGCCGCGATACCAAAGAGAAATTGCTTCGTAATTTCGGAATGCCGAAACCGGAAGGCTATCGCAAAGCAATGCGCGTGATGCAGCTTGCTTCCAAGTTCAATAAGCCGGTCATTACGCTGATCGACACCCCGGGCGCTTACCCTGGCATTGATGCCGAAGAGCGCGGTCAGGCTGAGGCGATTGCGTTTAACCTGCGCGAAATGTCAAGGCTGCGCAGCCCCATCATTACAGTTGTGATTGGTGAAGGTGGCAGCGGCGGTGCTCTGGCGCTGGGCATTGGTAATCGCGTCTACATGCTTGAGAACGCTTACTACAGCGTGATTACCCCTGAAAGCTGCGCTGCCATTATCTGGCGCGACGCCAAGAAAGCTCCGCTCGCTGCCGAAGCTCTTAAAATGACCGCCGATGATCTGCTTTCCCTCAAGCTCATTGACGGTATTGTTCCTGAACCGGAAGGCGGCGCGCAGCAGGATCCCGAGTCTGCCATTGCATCTCTCGGTCGAACCCTGCAATCGGCACTCGATGAATTAACTCAACTATCTCCTGAGCAGTTAATCGAACAGCGGTATAACAAGTTTCGCCAGATGGGCAACTTCTTCACTGAGGTTCTCGTCTGAAGGTCGGCCTGATCATAGCCGCTTTTATTGCCTTTATTGCCATCCTAATTGGCTACAGCACCATTCACGGTTCCCGTTACCGCGTGGAAGTCTGCATGTATTTCAACGGCCGCTACAACTGCAAGACGGTAGCTGCGCGCAGTGAGGAAGGAGCCATACGCTCCGGAATTCAGAACTCGTGTGCCGATATCGCGTCCGGAGTCACGGAAACTGTGAACTGCGAAAGCTCTGAGCCCAAGAGCCTGAAATGGTTAACCCGCCCTGGCAAATAGCCAATATACTGAAAGATGAGCAAAGCTGTACG
>CAXTWQ010000026.1:47100-52086 GCA_964248065.1 uncultured Bryobacteraceae bacterium
GTCTACACCCGAGCAATTTTCCGCGTTGCAACCTGACCCGTATCAGGCGCCCGTTGAAGTAACTGATTCCGATATCAGTCCACCGCGCGGCAATCCCTTTCCCGTTGTCGGAGTAGGCGCTTCCGCAGGCGGTCTGGAGGCCTTTGGCCAGCTGCTGAGTGCTATCCCGCCGCATACCGGCATGGCATTCGTTCTCGTGCAGCACCTGGACCCGCTTCACACCAGTCAACTCCCCGAACTACTTGGCCCTCTCACGCGCATGAGGGTCGAAACGGCACATGACGAGATGCTCCTGCAGCCTGATGTCGTTTACGTGATCCCGCCCAATGTCAGCATGATGCTGCAGAACTCGCACCTGCGTCTGGTGCCGCGTGAGCCAGGCGTACATCTGCCCATCGATACTTTCTTCCGCTCTCTGGCTGCAGTGCAGGGCAGTCGCGCCATTGGCATCGTCCTCTCCGGCAACGCCTCCGATGGCAGCTTAGGGTTGCGCGCCATTAAGAGCGAATGCGGAATAACATTTGCGCAGCAGGAATCAACCGCTCGCTTTACGGGTATGCCCCGCAATGCCATTCTCACCGGCGCAGTCGATTTTATTCTCAGCCCGCGTGAAATTGGTATTGAGCTGGCCCAACTCGGCCAGCATCCCTACTTCATCACTCGTGTCCCAGGCCAGGCCCGCACCGAAACGCTGCCGGAAGGCGATGGGGAGATGCAGCGTATCTTCGCCCTTCTCAAGGGCGCTACCAAGGTCGACTTCTCGCACTACAAAACCACCACGATCCGGCGTCGCATCGGCCGCCGCATGATGGTGCTTCGTCTTGAAAGCATGGGCCAGTATGCGCAATATACAGAGGCCAATCCCGAGGAGCTTCGTGAACTCTATCGCGACCTGCTGATCAGTGTCACCAGCTTCTTCCGGGATCCTGTCATGTTCACCGCCATCAAGCAGTTCCTCCGTGAGGACTTGTCGAGCAGCCGGGAACTGGACAGGCCAATCCGTGTATGGGTTCCAGGCTGTGCAACCGGTGAAGAAGTTTACTCACTCGCTATCTGTCTTCAGGAGCTGAAAGAAGAGCTGAATCTCCAGCGTCAAATCCAGATCTTCGGCACCGATATCAGCGAGGGCGCTCTAGAGCGCGCTCGTCAAGGTCTCTACGCCGAGTCGGCTCTACAGGACATCACCTCCGACCGTCTTCAGCACTTTACCAAGATCGACGGCAAGTATCAGATCTCCAAAGCTATCCGGGAAACCTGCATCTTTGCCCGGCACGATGTCACGCGTGATCCTCCTTTTTCCAATCTCGATTTAGTCAGCTGCCGCAATTTGCTGATCTACCTCGACCTGGCGCTCCAACGTCGGGTCATTCCCACATTCCACTACGCCCTGAACCGGAGTGGGCTTCTGATGCTGGGAACAGCTGAGACCGTTGGCTCTGGGGAGGACATGTTTGCGCCCTTGGACAAGCAGCTGCAGATATACCGCCGCCGCGATGTTCCTGTTCGGCTCACGTTTGCTATGAACTTCAGCGCACCTCCTGTGGAGCTGCCGACCCGTAATCCAACCCCCGCGCGGCTGAGCACAGGCGGAGATTTACATAAGAAGGTGGATCGTCTGATTCACCATAAGTACTCGCCCGCCGCAGTGCTGGTGGATGCCGGCTTGCAACTGCTCCAGGTGCGCGGCCACACTAGCCCCTACTTCGAAGGGACAATCAACGGCTCCATTCCTAATCTGCTGCGAGTTGCGCGGGAGAGCCTGGTGCTTCCTCTCCGCAAGTTAATGGATGCTGCCATGGAAAAGAATGTCTCGGTTCGGGAACCGGCGACACTGGTCGACGCCGATGGAGCCGGGCAGCAGCTTTGGTTGGAAGCCACCCCACTGGAAGGGGCTGTGACCGGAGAACGCCACTTCCTCATCGTTTTCCAAGAGCAAGGCCAACCGGCTCATGACGGACGCGAAAGAACTCTTTACCCGGCTTCCGCTGATGATCATATTCGCAGGCTGGAAACCGAACTGGCTGAAGCACGCGATAGCCTGCGCAATCTGGCCGAGGACTTCGATGCTTATGGCGAGGAGCTGCAGGCCGTTAATGAGGAGGCCCGCAGCACCAACGAAGAGCTGCAGTCCACTAACGAGGAACTCAGTACAACGAAAGAGGAGCTGCAATCGGCCAATGAAGAGCTCACCACCGTAAACGATGAGCTGCAGAGCCGCAATCGCGAACTCAGCAACACGAACAGCGACCTGCGCAATCTGCTCAATGCCGTCAGCTTGGCGGTTGTCATGGTGGACCAGGATCTGCGTCTGCGCCGCTTTAATCCTGCGGCGGAGAAGTTGCTGAACTTAGCTGCTATCGATCTCGGGCGACCGGTGGGTAATCTGCGCGGCAAGATTGAAACTGCCTGGCTGGAAGACCAGGTCAAGACAGTGATCGAAACGCTGGAAACAGCGGCCCACGAAGCGCAGGATCTTGACGGTCGTTGGTACTCGGTCACCATTAGGCCATACCGAACGGTAGATAACCGGATTGCCGGTGCGGTCATTGCCATGCAGGATATCGACGCCTTAAAGCGTGGCTTGGAAGCCGCCGAGGAGGCTCGTGCTTACGCCGAAGGCATGATTGAAACCGTGCGCGAACCGCTGGTGGTACTCGACGCCGATCTGCGCGTCCAACGTGCCACCACTGCCTTCTATGAAACGTTCCTGGTGTCCCGCGAGGAGACCGAAGGCCATCTGCTTTACGATCTCGGCAGTGGACAGTGGAACAACGCTCGGCTGCGTGAACTACTGGGCGCGGCGCTTTTTCGCCAGATGCCTTTTCACGACTTCGATCTCGAGTACGACTTCCCACACATCGGCAGGCGCACTATGCGGCTCAATGCCCGCCGCATTCCGCGGCTCGATCCGAAACATCGAATGCTTCTGCTCGCCATCGAAGACACAACCGAGCGCCGCGAGAAAGCCGAGATTCGTTTCCAGCGCCTTTTTGAGACTGCAAAGGATGGAATTGTCGTTCTGGATCGCGAGACCGAATCTATTGTTGACGTCAATCCGTTCTTCTTGCAACTGACCGGTTACGGGCGCGAAGAGATTGCCGGCAAGCGTTTGGCTGTAGCTGCCCCCTTTACCCTCCTTGACGGCGTGAGGAATGCTATCCCACAGCTGGGCAGCCAGGAGGTACTGCGATTCGATAATGTCGATTTGGCCTGCAAATCGGACCGTCGCGTGAGCGTCGACATCATTGCCAACGGCTATGCGGTTGGTAGTCAGCAAGTGGTTCAACTCAACATCCGCGATATCTCCGCGCGCAAGATAGCCGCGCGGGAACTGCTGCTCAGCCAGGAACGGTTTCGGACCTTCGTCGATAGCGTCAAAGACTATGCGCTTTTCGAGCTTGATCGGCGCGGCGTTATCGTCAACTGGACCAGCGGTGCCGAGCGCTTGCTGGGTTGGTCCGAGGCGGAGGCTGTCGGAAAACGTTCGGAGATTGTATTTACGCCCGAAGACGTGGAGGCTGGTGCTGACCGCGAGGAATTAGAAGGGGCTCGCTACGATGGTCGTGCCGAAGACGAGCGCTGGCATATACGCAAAGATGGCTCGCGGTTTTTCGCCAGCGGCGTTCTGACGCAGGTATGCGACGAGCATGGCTCCCTGCGTGGCTTCGCTAAGGTGATGCGCGACGTCACCGATCGGAAAGCAGCCGAGCAACAGGCGGCACTGTTGGACTTGGCGCACGACGCCATTATCGTTCGGCAACTGGATGGAACTATCCTGTCCTGGAACCGTGGTGCTGAAAACCTATACGGCTGGACGGCAGCAGAGGCTTTGGGTAAGAGCTTGCATCAGCTTCTTCGAACTCAATTTCCCGAGCCGCTGGAAAATATAAGTGCGCATCTGGCGAAGCAGGAACACTGGGATGGTGTTGTCGGCCACGTGCAAAAGGACGGCAGCTCTATGGTGGTCGCCAGCCGCTGGGCCTTGCAGCATATGAGCACGGACGAGCCTCCGCGGGTGCTGGAGATCAATGCCGATATCACGGCGCGCGTGGAGCAGGAACAGCGCCTTCAACGATCTGTTGAAGAGAAGAGCACGCTGGTTCGCGAGATTCACCACCGCGTGAAAAATAATCTGCAGGTGATTGTTAGCCTGCTGAGCCTGCAATCGAACCAGATGAAGGATCCTCGCCTTCAGGAAGCTTTCGAGGATACCGAGTCGCGCGTGCGCGCCATTGCACAAATTCACGAGCGGCTTTATGCGTCTGAAGACCTGACGGAGGTCGAATTTGCCGGCTATTTAACCCATCTCTCGCGCGAACTGGTGGCCCTGTATGCGACCGTTCCGAACAGTGTGGATCTGCGACTCGACATGCAGGAGATGGTACTGCATATCGAGCAGGCAATCCCACTAGGTCTCATCGCGAACGAACTGATCATCAATAGCCTGAAACACGGATTGCAGGGCAAGCCGGGAACTTTGGACGTCTGCTTAAAATACATGCCTGAGATAGCCAATCTGAAGCCAGGTCAGACCCTAGATGAGGGTTGGGCGGAAGTTTGCGTTAAGGATAGCGGCCCGGGTCTGCCCGAGGATTTAGATTTGGATCGACTGAAGTCACTCGGGTATCGGCTTATCAAGTTGCTTGTGCGTCAAGTGCATGGAGAGCTTGATCTTAATAGAGGTCCGGGTGCGGCCGTGCGAGTGCGGTTCCCGCTCATGCTGCGTGAGTCTCAGGATGTGAGGTTAGATGCGCCGTCGCATCCTGATCGTTGAGGACGAGCAGTTGGTCGCAGCCGATCTGGAAGCCAAGCTTACACGCCTGGGATATGAGGTGGTAGGTCTTGCCTCCTCCGGAGCCGATGCGCTTCGCCTCGCAAGCGAGGGGGATCCTGAGCTTGTCCTGATGGATGTTCGCCTTCAGGGCGCCATGGATGGAATCGAAACGGCCAAGCGCCTGAAGCATGTTACGCTTGCCCCGGTAATTT
>CAXTWQ010000027.1:0-10394 GCA_964248065.1 uncultured Bryobacteraceae bacterium
AGTTTAGATCGTCCTTACATGCAAGTACACTACTTCGTCGTGACCTGCGAAGCAGACACAGCGTTGAAGCAGCTCGTATAAAAGCCGAAGATCTGCTCACTCCACTCATTCTTTAAGCCCGTGCTTGCGGACCGTTTTTGGAAGCCATCCCAGATGAGAAGAGAGGTCCTGCTGCGTTCTCAGTGTTCGGGGGCTGAGGGTATATGGCGACAAAGGAGTCCGTGCCACTCTCGGGATTGTAAAACTCCTGTATAGAAGCTCCGTTCCACACCAGTGGATCGACACGTTGCACCAACAAAATCGATTTGAACTGCCGGAGATGAACCAAGGCGTCCAAAGCTTTCCGGTGATCGCTCACGGTAAAAATGTCCTCTATGAGAGTCCAAGCAGAGCTGAACTTGCGGAGCACGTGGGCCTTCGCCGCCGTTTGACAAGCAAACTTACGACGTTGTGGTTGTGGGGGCTGGGCCCGCTAGGCTCGGAGCCGCAGTGGATGCGTCTTCCGAAGGTGCATCTACTCTGGTTTTGGATGGACTTGGACCTGGAGGACAGGCGGGCGCTAGTTCGCCCATAGAGAATTGCCCTGGATTTCCAAAGTGGAATAGCAGGTCGTGAACTCGCATACCTCTCTTATCTGCAGGCTCTAAAGTTCGGGGCGGAGTTTATGATTCCTGCCACCGCTTCTGGGCTGGAGCGGAATGCAGACGGCTCTTACCTGGTGTGCAATGCCGAGGGCGATCGTATAAGTGGCAAGACCTCTATCATTGCGACCGGAGTTAGATATCGCCTCCTCTCCAACAGTTCAGTTCGGCAGCCTCTCTCGAAGCTGTGTAAGCACATGTCTGCAATCCGTTCCTAGAGTCGTTCGCGGCGTTTGCCGGCCCTTCTTTTACCTTCAGCCAAGCAGGCAGTAGTTAGGGATGCGCGAAAGCCGAAGCTTGGCGCTGTAAGATTTCATCCATGTTCAAGCCGTATGTGAGTCGCCAAGATGCAGGCAAGTGCCTTGAGCTCTAGCCGAAGGCTCAACAACTCTGAAGGATTTATTCAAATGGTCTCGCGATGCGGCGATAGTACGGGCATAGATCAGACCTCCAGTAGAGCGTGTTCGAATCGTATTCCGGGACATAACTTACTCGAAGGTTGAGTTCGCGAGTCTTAGATACGTTCTAAATCATTCCAAGTTACTATTTTCGAAATAAGTACTTTTCACGCACCACGTTCTGTGATATTTTCCTACCTACAAGGTTCATAGCCTAGTAAGGATGCGTTAAACCATTCGACTTAGCTATCCGGTTGGCTGAATCAGCTGACCGGAACGGATCCGCTTCGTTCAGCCGTAACTGAAGGAAGCGGATCCGTTCAGGCCAAGTGGAGGGAGATCGCAATGTTTGTCGATAGTCTTTCAAAGCTCATGGGGCGAGCTGGAGAAATCACACGAAATCTATGCGCGGTGATACTGGTCTCGCTTTTCAGTGTTGCCGGGACTGGCCTGGCCCAGAACACCAACTCCGGTGATATTCGCGGCACGGTCACTGATGCTTCGGGAGCTATCGTTCCTGAGGTGTCCGTCACACTGCTAAACATCGATACCGGGATAGTGAAAAGTCTGGCCACGAACTCGGCCGGTCTTTACGATGCAGTATCGATCCTGCCGGGGCACTATACGATCACCTTCGCCAAACAGGGCTTTGACAGGGTGATACGTAGCGGCATCAATCTTGAAGTTGGAGAGATTGCGGTGGATGCGCAGTTAAGTGTTGGCGGAACATCGCAACAGGTGCAGGTCACAGAAGAGGCGCCGCTCTTAGCTACCGAGAGTGCCCAGCAAGCGACGAATCTACAAGCGAAAACAATGCAGGCTCTGCCGAACGTTGGTCAGAGTTGGGAAAATTTCCTCAGACTCCTTCCTGGGTCTTCAGGTACTCCTGCTTCGAATGCTGGAGCTGTCAATCCAGGAGTTGGCCTCTCGATAAACGGAACGCTACCGTACTACACCAATTTTCTGGTAGATGGCGCATCCATCCGTTTCCCGCACAGCGCCAACATCGACGACGCAGGGCAGGTTCAGGAAACTGTGTCGGAGGTACAGGTAAACACCTCCACCTTCTCCGCTGAATATGGAGGAGGAGGCGCGATATTTAACGTGATCAGCAAATCCGGTGCGAACCTGTGGCATGGCTCCGCCTACGAATATTTCGAGAATGATGCTCTTAATGCCAGAAGCTTCTTTGACGGAGCAAAAGCGGCGAGAGTACGGTACGACAATTTTGGCGGTTCGGTTGCGGGGCCGATCCTTAGAAATAAGTTCTTCTTCTATTTCGACCTGGATAAGATTGTCAACCCCAGCTCGACCACACAGACCATTACTGTGCCAACGGCTGCCATGACACAGGGGACCTTCGACCCGGCCAGCTTTGGAATTATTCACGATCCGGCAACAGGCGCCGCCTACCCCGGCAACCAAATTCCGACAGCGCAATTTGATCCGGTGGCTTTAGCCATTCAGAAATACTATCCGGTCGCAAACTTATCGGGGATCAGTAACAACTACCGCTATCTGCAGATTGGTAACAACCCTGCTCTCCGGGAGTTCGGGCGGCTTGACTACAACGTAAGATCAAACAATCGGCTTACGTTCTCAATTACCGAGCATAGTAGCAGTGGTGTCTCCGGTGGCACGAGTTGCCCCATTAACTGCCAAACAAACACAGCCGGTACCTACGAGTCGCAGGTGACGGACGTCCATACCTTCAGTCCCACCATCGTCAACGAGTTCCGGTTCGGCTTTGCGCGGGGTGGCAATTGGTTTTCGCCGGGAAGCCTGGGCTTGGGGTATCCGGCAAAGATCGGCTTCAAGTATGCGAAGGCAGATATTTTTCCGAACATCGACATTACTGGGACAGCCGGCAACAATAATCTGAACCCGCAGACCTCCGCCATCTACATCCAGAACTCTTTCAATCCGTCAGATGTGGTGACCGTTATTCGGGGTAAGCACATTCTGCATTTCGGGGGTGAACTTCTGGCTTATCAGGACAACTCCACGCCTTGGGGGAACCTGACTTCAGGGAGCTTCACATTCAACGGCCAGTTTACGCAAAGCAACGTTGGGTATGCAGACTTTCTGCTGGGGCAAGCGCAAGCCTGGAGCGCACTCAATCAAGGCGAAGCCGGCATGCGGTCCAAGAACCCATCGCTCTTCCTTCAGGACAACATCAAGCTTCGCCCGAATCTAACTTTAAACGCCGGTCTGCGGTGGGAAGTTCATGGCGGCTTCAGCGAGGTCTATAACCGAGCCGGCAGTTTTGATCCGACGATCGTCAATCCGGTGACCAACACGTTGGGAGCTATTTGGTTTGCAGGCAACAACGGGCGGACCAAGGTGATGGCGACAGATTACAAGGTTTGGTTGCCGCGTGTAGGCATAGCGTGGGCTCCGAAGGATGTGTGGTCGGTACGAGCCGGTTTTGGCGAGTATGCCACTTTGTGGAGCATGGACGTGGACGGATCGCCGATCGGCTTCGGCACGGCCAATGGCGGAAGTACGTCGGCTAATCCGGGCCAGCCCCCAGTAGCCACTCTGTCAGGCTCCGGCGCGGGGCTGCCATTCGTGATGGCATCGAGAGATCCGGGCGCTTATAACGGACAAGGCGGCGGAAATATCCCGTACATGCCGTATCACACTCCGGTGGGACGGATCTATCAGTGGTCGGTTAGCATCCAGCGGCAGATTGGTAAAGACCTGGTTGCGGAAGCAGCCTATGTGGGCAGCCACGCGAATGGTTTGGAGTTTCAATCAGACATAAATCAAGTGCCTGCTAACAAGCTTGGACAAGGACAATCCGCGCGGCCTTATCCTCAATACCTCGGGATCGGTCCTAGCGTGCCTGGTGGCCTGACTGGATCCTTCAACAATATTTCGAATTACGACTCGCTGCAGTTGTCAGTGAGAAAGCGCTTCAGTCACGGTCTTAATGCTGAGGTCAACTACACCTGGGCCAAACTGCTGGATGATCAAGACACATCTGGTTGGGGAAGTCACTATGGGAATGCGCCGTATCAGGACGCGTTCAATCCATCGAGCAACTACGCACTCTCAAATTTCAGCATTCCGCACGCAGTCAAAGGATTCGTCGTGTACGCAATTCCGCTTGGAAGAGGACACGCATTCTTGAGCAATGGCATTGCTGACGCGGTTCTTGGTGGTTGGCAGGCCTCGTCTCTATTCGTGGCACAGTCCGGGGCTCCGTTCACCGTAACAATGGCCTCAAGCACCAATTCCGGTGCACTTGATGGATCCTGGTACCCGAACCTGGTCGGTAATCCGAACGTCCCTAATCAGTCGATCAACCGGTGGTTCAATCAACTGGCCTATGCGACTCCGGCGACGAACACTTTCGGCAACAACGGAAGGAACACGCTGCGCGGTCCGGATTTGACGAGCGTTGATTTCTCACTGGCCAAGACCTTTCGAATACCTAAGTTCGAACAGGGAGGATTTCAGATTCGATTGGACGCCAATAATATACTCAATCATCCGAGCTTTGGTCAGCCGAACGCAGCCTTAACTTCGGCCGCACTCGCTTCGGGTGTTCCGAATCCGAGCGTAGGTCAAATCACCACAACCACGGTTCCAGGACGGTTCTTCCAGCTTGGTGCGCGATTCTCTTTTTGACGAGATGAATGTTCGTAGTATCGGCTTGCTACTGTTCACGTCGGCAGCAACGATGGCAGGACAAGTTCCTCAAGACTATAGGGGTAGACCGTTCCAGGATGCCACCCATACATCTGGTGCACAGGTAATACCGGGGCGGTTGCAAGCAGCGCTTTACGATCTGGGTGGAGAGGGCGTTGCTTACCACGATGTGGACCAGATCAATCACGGAAGTGGCGAGCTGAATTATAAGCAGGGCCACTGCGAAGACGGTGTTCCGCCCACCACTTGTCACTTCCGGGAGAGCGAGGGAGTGGACATTTCCTATGTAAAGAAGCTTGCCGATCTGAACCATCCAAGTCCGGTCCTGCCGGAATGGAAGCAGCTTTACATCGGATGGGAAGAGAACGGCGAGTGGGTGAACTACACGGTCAATGTGAAGAAGGCAGGCACGTATGCGATAGCTGTGTTGTACTCGCATGTGGCGCAAACCATAAACTTTTCATTGAACGGTAAACCGGTTGCCAACTGCGCGCTTCCATTAGAAACCGGCAATCTGTATCCCGAGCGTCACGATCCGGCCTGGATGGTTTTTCACACCTGGAACAAGGCCGGCTGCGGCCAAATTACTTTCCCCAAAGCTGGATTGCAATTACTAACTCTGCACTACAAGCAAGGAAATAACTTAGCGTACTTCGATTTCGCGCGAGCCAAGAAGTAGGCTGAACAATCGCGCAGTTCAAAGATATTCTGATGAACGTGAGTACCAAAGCCGGAATCTGTGCTGTTGCAGCGTTGCTCCTTTGGAGTGTTTCATCGAGTGCTCAGTCTGTTCCCCATTCTCAGCAGATTGAGGATCACTCGCGGCGAGCGCGAGAGTTTCTGGCGGCCAACAAGCCTGATCCGGCAATCGAGGAATTCAGGGCCATATTGGCGCTAGACCCTAACGACATTACTGCGCTAGGCGACTTGGGAGCCCTGCTGTACTTCCGTGGCGATTACCAGCGAGCAGCCATCAATCTTCGTGCGGCGGTGAGGAGGGAGCCCTCGCTTTGGAAAACCGTGATGCTGCTCGGGATGTGTGAAAAGCGATTGGGCAATAGTGCTGCAGCCCGCGCCAATTTAGAGCAGGCGTTTCCGCAGTTGACCGAGGAAAAGCTTCGCGTCCAGGCCGGCATGGAACTGACCGAGGTTTATTACGCCTCACGCGATTTGGACAAAGCAGCAAACCTGATAGCTGTTCTGAAAAAGCTAAAACCGGAAGATGCGGCCATTCTCTACACCGCGCATCGCATTTACTCCGAGCAAGCCGACGAGTCTGCGCTTGGGATTGCCATACTTGCGCCGAAGTCCGCGTGGATGCACGAGGTAATTGCTGAAGAAATGATCACCCAGGGCGACAATCAAGCGGCCATCGCACACTATCGAGACGCACTGAAAATCGACGATCGCATTCCCGGTTTGCATTTTGAATTAGCCGAACTTCTAAACAGTGCTCTATCTCCGAGTACCGATAAAGAACAGGCAGAGAAAGAATATGAAGCGGCGCTCGCGCAAAACCCGTTCGATGAAAAGTCCGAATGCCGACTTGGCAGAATCGCGCTCGGCCGCAATGATGTGAAGGGGGCGTTTGCACATTACTCCAAGGCGCTGGAATTGCAGGCCGACGATCCTGAGGCAAATCTCGGTCTCGGAAAAGTAATGCTCTCGATGCAGCAGCCGGAGAAAGCGAAAGCGTTACTCGAAAAGGCCGTTCGATTGGACCCGTCGGACTCCGTAGGTCACTACCAGTTGGGAACGCTTTATCGGAAGGCAGGACGCGAAGATGATGCGCGGCGGGAGCTCGCCGAATTCCAGCGGCTCAAGCAGATGAAGGAGCAGCTAAGGGAGGTTTACAAGCAGATGCGCATCCAGGGAAGGCCCGGCCAGGAAGAAGCTGACATTCCGCAATAGTTAGCTATGACTTTTCGAAATTCATATCAGCGCTCTTCTGAGCATTCACCTCGGAAACATCAGCCGTAGAGTGAATGAGCTGCCTTCGACCTCATCCGGCACGACAGTGATGGGAGCAATGTTAGTAACCTGAGACGAAAGGAATCAGCACATGTCGAAGTACCTGAGGGACCCAGATGCTGTCGCTCAACTTTCACCCGAGCAATTTCGTGTGACACAGCGTAATGGAACGGAACGGCCCTTTGAGAATGCCTATTGGAACCATGAAGAGCCAGGTCTTTATGTGGATGTTGTGTCAGGCGAGCCTCTGTTTACTTCATTAGATAAGTTCGCCAGCAACTGCGGTTGGCCAAGCTTCACTAAACCGGTTGAGCCTTCGAACGTGGTCGAAGAGCGAGATACCAGCCATGGCATGACCCGAACTGAAGTTCGCTCCACTTTCGGAGAGAGTCATCTCGGCCATGTCTTTTCCGATGGTCCGCGCGAGGCGGGCGGCTTACGCTATTGCATCAACTCTGCTTCGCTGCGCTTTATCCCTCTCGCGAATTTGGAGACTGAGGGCTACGGCTTCTATCGAAACCTGTTCGAGAATGAAGGGAAGGAGTAAAGATATGACATCATCCACCGAACGCGCGGTTCTGGCCGGAGGCTGTTTCTGGGGTATGCAGGATTTATTGCGCCGCTACCCGGGTGTGGTTTCCACACGAGTCGGATATACGGGCGGCGATGTACCCAACGCGACTTATCGTCATCATGGAACGCATGCCGAAGCGATCGAGATTGTCTTTGATCCGCAAGTGATCAGCTACCGCACTCTCCTGGAGTCCTTCTTTCAGATTCACGACCCTACTACGCTGAACCGCCAAGGTAACGACAGGGGAGGGAGCTATCGTTCAGCAATCTTCTACGCAAACGAGGAACAGAAGCGGATCGCAGAGGACACAATCGCGGACGTGAACGCTTCGAAACTTTGGCCGGGCAAAGTAGTGACCGAAGTGCTTCCAGCGGGTCCTTTCTGGGAAGCAGAGCCCGAGCATCAAGACTACCTGGAGCATTATCCGAACGGTTACACGTGTCACTTCGTCCGACCTCACTGGAAGCTTCCGGTTCGCGCCGAAGCGCGCCGGGCAAGTTAAGTAATTTCCGTTTCCCTGCGAGCTGCATTTACCATCGACATGACCTGGTGCGGCTCGCGCAGGTCTGGCAGTTATCCCTGGGAAGCGAGTCATTTCATTGTCTATGCGGCGCTTTCTCTATGCGGCGCTTTCTGCAACGGCGAAGTCTGTTTATCAAACGAACGGCAGAGACCGCTAGTCTCTGAGCCCGTTGAAGAAACGCGCAATCTCGGCTGCGGCACGGTCCGGGTCTTCTCGATGCGGGAAATGGCCAACCCCTGCGAATTGTGCCAAATCGAGTGTTGAAAAGGTCTCACCGAGGCGGTCGGTCCAGGCGTATGGAAAAATCGGGTCGTGCTCGGACCAGCGAACGCAGGTCGGCACTGTGATGGCTGGAAGCTTCGGTGCTGTTCCTTGCAACATGGCGAGTCGAACGGCAGCGGCAGCGCGGTAATAGGCGAAACCGCCGGTCAGATTGCCAGGCTTCTGGAAATTTTCTACGAAGAGGTCGAGTACGTCGTCGAACGCATTCTTGCGATAAGACCAATGCCGCAGAAAGTGCGTGATGTAAGTCCGCACGGTGTCAGGCGTTGCTCCTACCAACGCCGGTGCCAGGTCCATTTGGTGAAACATCGTGTACCAAATCTCGGTCAGCCGATCCGGTGTCGCCATGCGGGCTCCAACGCCGGGGTAGCTGAAGTCGAAGAAGAACAATCCCGTCAACCGCTCTGGCGCCATGCGCGCAATGGCCTGCATGATGGCGCCACCTACGTCATGACCGATCAAACCGACTCGCTGGATGTCCAGCGTGTCGAGTAAGGCCAACAGGTCACGCGCTTGATCCTGTGCACCGAACGGTCCTTCTGGTTTATCGCTGTCGCCGAAGCCGCGCAGGTCCGGCGCTACCAGTCGAAAACGGTCCGCAAGACGCATCATCACCGGCTCCCAGGTAAGCCAGAACTCCGGCCAGCCATGCAGCAGCATTAGAGGAGGGCCATCTCCTATTCGTGCAACATGGAGGTTTGCTCCGTTCACAAGCTTCTTGCTGTGATCTATCGGTTGCGATGTCGACTGTGAGGGCATGACCTATTTGCTCACAGCTAGACTGAATGGCTGAATGCCCTCTCGACGCTCTTTGCTGAAAGGTACTGCGGCCGCCTTAGCTCCCGCCGCTCGTCTTCTGCCTTTGCGGGCCCAACCTGGTGCAAGCTCGCCTTTTCTCGATCTGCTGCGGACACCCGATTATGCGGCGGCGTACGACGCAAATGGCTCCGTCTCATTGGTGCGCTCAGGCAACAGGTGGGAAGCGAAGGGCATCTCTCTCGCAACGGCCCGCACAAGCTCCGGCCTTAGCCTGTCTTTACATTCGCCAGGAGTCGAACCTGTTCGTATTCACTGCCGTTGGCAAATCGCAGATGTGGGAGAGCCTCTTGTTTTGGGGGATGCCTGGGAGCGGAGTTATGGAGATCTGGGCTGGCGTTCGATTGTGCCCGAACGCGTCATGCCTTGGTACTTCCTCACTTCCCAGAACGGCGTCTTGCATGGCTACGGAGTCAAAACCGGCGCTGCCGCTCTTGCGTTTTGGCAGCTGGACCGGCAGGGCGCTTCGCTCTGGCTCGATACCAGCAATGGAGGCTCCGGCGTTCAGCTCGGCAATCGGGCTCTTGATTTGGCTCAGGTGGTCACCAGACGTGGTGAAGCGGGGCAAGGAGCAATGGAGGCAGCGACTGCTTTCTGCCGCATTCTATGCGAAAGGCCAAGGCTCCTCCGCACGGCAATTTATGGCACCAACGATTGGTATTACTGCTACGGCAAGAACAGCGCCGAGCAGACGTTACGGGATGCGGATCTGGTTGCCGAGCTCTCGCCTTCGCATCCGGTTCGGCCCTTCGCCGTGATTGATATGGGCTGGAAAGATGGTTCGCATACTTTCCCGAGCATGCCTGATCTGGCCGCACAAATTAAAAGGAAGAGTGTTCGTCCGGGTCTCTGGATTCGTCCACTGGAAGCAGAGAAAGGTACGCCTTCGACCCTGCTTCTACCCGCTGCCCGGTTCGGCAAACAAACTGAGCGAGCCCGCGAGCTGGCTTATGATCCAACCATCCCTGAAGCTCTTTCCATCGTGCTTGAGAAGGTGAAAACGCCGGTGCATTGGGGCTATGAACTGATCAAGCATGATTTCTCGACTTACGATCTTTTAGGTAAGTGGGGCAGCGAAATGGGGCCCGAGCCCACCACTGCCGGCTGGCACTTGCACGATCGCACCCGCACCAACGCCGAGGTAACGAAAGAATTCTATGCATCGCTCCGAGCCGCAGCTGGTGAGCAAACAATTTTGATTGGCTGCAACACAATCGGCCATCTCGGAGCTGGCACCTTCGAATCACAGCGCACGGGCGACGACACGAGCGGCCGAAAGTGGGAGCGCACCCGGCGCATGGGCGTCAATACCGTTGCCTTTCGTTTGCCGCAACACAATACTTTCTTCGCAATGGACCCGGACTGCGTTGGCATCACGCAAGCGATCCCGTGGGAGTTGAACCGGCAGTGGCTCGACCTGCTGGCTAAAACTGGAGTAGCGCTTTTCATCTCGCCTGATCCGAAAGCAGTTGGGCCGGAGCAAAAGGCCGCAATTAGACAAGCATTTGGCCTAGGGGTGAGTAAGCAAACCC
>CAXTWQ010000027.1:10404-16545 GCA_964248065.1 uncultured Bryobacteraceae bacterium
CGTTCCTGAGAACTGGCTCCACGATTCGACCCCCGAGAAGTGGTTATTGGGTGAAAAGCCGATCAACTATCGATGGAGCGATGCTTCGGGTGCCGATCCTTTTACTGTTTGAGTGCTGTTGCGAACGGAGAGCATATCAGCCGGACAGCGCTGCCGACATACGATCGTAGAGTCCATCCCACTCCTTCTCCATCGTCTTACCCGAATGATTGGCTTGCGCCGCAACGAACCCAAGAAGCTCGTCTAGTTCGCCAGCCTCGTAGCAGGCCACCTGGCAAATTGCCGCTTGTAAACCAGGCCGCAAACGCGCAACCAGATCCTCGTCGGCCCATGAGTGTTCTACAAGTAATTCAGCATCACGCGCACTCAACGATAAGTGAACCTTTTCTGCGTCACTTACAGACTTGCCATAAGAAGCTGGAAGGAGCCGTCCCGGGAATCCCGTCCGAACGGACGCCTGCCCTGCTTTTTGCTTACTCGCCGGGAACGTCTCTTTCAGAAGGCTGTTGACGATCGCTGCCGAGAAGTATTCGGGATTAAAACGGCCCTGCCGAGCCAGCAGTTCGCTGTGTTTTGCATGTTTCGGATCCGCTAAAGCCTGGAGGTAAGTCCCATATCCACGTGCTCCGCCAACGTCTTCCGGCGGACACGTGCGCGCGCCGGCCAGACAAGCCGGGTACGACTTTCGAGTGTTTGGATCAGTTACCGCTTCCAGAAAGACATCATGCTCCCAGCCATCGCCATAATCGCAGCGATATTTCAGGACGTCGCCTGGTTTTGAAGTGAGCTTGCTCACGCGAAACTTGCGCTCATCCAGAACGCCGGCATCACTCTCTGGATGGAGCTCGCCGTAACGCTTACCGGAAAAGCCGAACTCGTGAAGGTGGCAATTTTCCCAGCCCATGACGATCTGAAGCATCTGGTGCAGATGCTTCAGACTTGTTTCCTCCTGGACCTGCAAGCGCCTCCAAACGAGAGGATAGACCCCGCGCAGGATCACGCTGAACTGATAAATCAACCGCCGCTCTTAGGCCCAGCTGAAGCCGCTCTTCACCAGCGGCAGCGTCCTGATCCGTTGCCCACTCGCGGCAAAGATCGCATTGCATACAGCCGGAATTACCGGCGGCAAAGCCGGTTCGCCTAAGCCCGTCGGCGGATGATCGGTAGGGAGGAAATGCACTTCAATTTGCGGCGTCTGTTTAATCCGTATCAGCCCATGCTTGTCGTAGTTGGTCTGCTCAACGCGGCCCTGCGCCAGGGTAATCTGCTGATTCATCAACTCGCTTAAGCCGTCGATTACGCCGCCTTGCACCTGAGCCTGTGCGCCACTCGGGTTTACAATTTGGCTGCCGACATCGCCCACCACCCAGATCTTGTTCACCTTTAGCTTGTTGCCGGCCAGCACCGTCACTTCTGCAACGTGAGCAAAGTAACCCTGGAAGCTGTAATGGAACGCTACGCCCATCGCGGTGCCCTTGGGTAGCGTTCGCTTGCCCCAGCCGGACTTTTCCACTACCATCTGCAGCGCGCCCCGCATACGTTCCACGTCATAGGACTCGTGCTTGGCGTCCGATGGCTTGGTGCCCGGTTCGTTCTCTACTTTCGGCTTAGCTGCGGCACCCACCATCTGTTTCTGTGGCTCGCCCAGCAACTGCAGACGGAACTCGACCGGGTCTTTGCCGGCCGCGTGGGCAAGTTCATCAATGAAGGACTGGAACACGAAGCATTGCGAATTTGCGCCAGGCGCACGCAGGGCACCGGTACGAAGCATGAGCGGCATCATGGTCGAGCCAATCTGAAAGTTTGGAACGAAGCCGGAAGGAAACTCGGTTGGCGCAATCGCGGCCGAGGGCGAGTATTTTTCGCCATTGCCGTAGCTGACAAAGTGATTGCTCCAGGCTACGACCTTGCCGTTTGTGTCCACGCCACCCTTGAGGTAGTGGAAGCCGCCCGGCCGGTAGTAGTCGTGCGTCATATCGTCTTCGCGCGACCAGACCAGCTTCACCGGCACACCGATCTGCTTGGCAATGGTGGCCACATCCACCACAAAATCATTGTTGAGTCCGCGACCAAACGAACCGCCGGCGCGCAGCAGATGCAGCGTAACGTCGTCCTCGTTCAGGCCAAGACTTTTCGCAACCAATGCGCGCCCGCTGGCCGGAGTCTGGCTCGTGGTCCAGATCTCCATCTTGCCGTCTTTGTAATGTGCGCTGGAATTGCGCGGTTCCAGCGGTGCATGCGAAATGAACGGGTATTCGTAAGCCGCTTCTAACTGCTTGGTCGAGTTTTTCAGCCCGTCCTCAACATCTCCGGCGTTGCGCAGCACCTTAGCCGGCTTTTCTTTGCTGATCTGCAACGCCTTAGTTGCAAATTCCGTACTGCTCTGCGAAGCCGCCGGACCCTCGTCCCACTTCACGTTCAGCTTCTTACGAGCCGTTTGCGCCTGCCACCACGTATCGGCCACAATGGCAACGCCGCCTTCGCGCCCCGGTTCGCCGTCCAGTACCGGACCCAGCTTCACTTGGCTCTCGATGACGAAGGCATGCTTCACTCCCGGCATCGCTTTCACTTCATCCAAGTTCGCGCTTACCACTTTGCCGCCGAACACCGGACACTTCTGGTATGTCGCGTACAGCATGCCCGGCATGGTGAAATCCATACCGAAACTCGGCTGACCCGTGATGATCTTCGGCACATCGACGCCCGGCGTCCACTGCCCGATGATCCGGTAATCCTTCTGCTCTTTCAGCTTCAGAGTTTTCAGATCAGGGACGGGCATCTGCGCAGCCGCATTAGCCAATTCGCCATACCCCATTGAGCGGTCAGTCGAGCGGTGGTACACGCGTCCATGTGAGGCGTAGCACTCGTTCTCTGGAACGTTCCAATTCTTAGCTGCCGCCGCAATCAGCATCTGCTTTCCAGCCGCGCCCATCTGCCGCATCGGAACCCAGTTGTTCGAGGCTGCCCGGCTACCGCCCGTCACCTGGTTGCCGTACTTTGGATCCAGATCGGCCTGTTCCACCTTGACCGACTTCCAATCCACTTCCAGCTCTTCGGCAATCAACATGGGAAGCATGTTGCGGATTCCCTGACCAATCTCAGGATTGCGCGAAACCAGCGTCACCGTTCCATCCGGCGCAATCTTAATGAATGACCCAGGGGCGAGAGCGGGCTGCTGCTGTTGACCCTGCTGCGCCGATGCTTTCGAGCCCTGAAATGCGAGAGCGAAACCACCACCGGCCAAAGCTGTTACACGTAGAAACGAACGTCGACTGACTCGCATGGCTAGGCCACTTCCTTTCCGGGCTGACCGGCTGCTTTATGAATTGCCTCGCGCACCCGGGTATAGGTTCCGCATCGGCACAGATTCCTGTTCATGGCCATATCGATATCGGCGTCAGTCGGCTTGGGCTTTTCGACGAGTAAGGCTGCAGCAGACATAATCTGTCCGGACTGGCAGTAGCCGCATTGAGGCACGTCGATTTCCTTCCAGGCAACTTGGAGTGGATGGGTGCCGTTGGGCGACAAGCCTTCGATAGTTGTTACGTGCTTATTCGCTGCGCTGCCGACAGGGGTGAGACAGGAATACGCCGGTTTGCCTTCCACGTGGACAGTACACGCGCCGCATTGGCCGATGCCGCAACCATATTTGGTTCCGACTAAGTTCATCACATCGCGCAGTACCCACAAAAGAGGGGTATCCGGAGACGCATCGACGGTCTGAGCCCGCCCATTCACAGTCAGCTGAATCGCCATAATTGTTATCGCCTAGCCCTCTCTAAAATACGCCTATCCGGTACTGGACAGCAATGGGGAGAGTCAACTCTGCTTTTCCCCACTCGTCTTTATGGTCATGAAGCGCGTATTGCAAATGCTACTGGTAGGCTCCCTAGTGGGAGTGCTGTCGGTGGGGGGAGGCGGCAAGCCCAAGCGGATCAAAGTTTCCGGCAATCCGCCCGCTTATGCTGCCTTCAGCCAGCCGCTCAGCGGCGCGAATCGTATGCATCACGCGCTCAATCGGCTCACGTTCGGGCCAAGGCCGGGCGACTTGGAAAGTCTGGAGCGAACCGGGCTTGACCGTTGGCTCGACAGCCAATTACGTCCCGAGCAGGTGCCGGAAACTCCGATACTTGCTCAACGATTAGCGCCACTGCAGACATTGCAGATGGGTATCCGCGATACTTATCTGAACTATCCGTCGCCGCAACTCATCGCAGCCGTCGCGCGTGGAAAGGCCCAACCGCCTGATGACCCGGAGTTGCGGACCATTGTGGAGCGGCTGGCGGCCCGCTATCTGGAAAAGAAAAGGGGCGAGGCACCAACGCCCAAAGATGCTAATGACACATCCGATCTGGAATCTAAGATCAAGCTGACCGATATTCTTACGCCCGCGCAGATCGACGCGCTCAAGACTGGCAAGCCGGACGAGAGACGTGCGGTTCTGGTTTCCGTGCCTCCGGAGAAGCGGGCCGACCTCGCTTGGGCGCTCCCGCGTGGTGACAGGCAGCCGCTCTTTGCCATTGCACCAGTTCCTTTGCGCCGCGAACTGATGCGCTCCCTGCAGCCTCAGAAAGTTATTGCAACGGATTTAATTGAGGGCAAAATCCTGCGCGCAACATATAGCAATCACCAGCTTTCTGAACTGATGGCAGATTTCTGGTTCAACCACTTCAACGTCACACTCGATAAAGGCGCGGAACGTTATACGGTTCCCACATATGAGCGCGAGGTTATTCGGCCTTATATTTTTTCCAGCTTCCACGATCTTCTTCTCGCAACGGCTAAATCGCCAGCGATGTTGTTCTATCTCGATAACTGGCAATCGGTAGCGGCCGACACCAAGCCCTCCAAAGATGGCAAGCCAAAGCGGGGCCTCAATGAAAACTACGGGCGCGAACTGCTGGAACTGCACACACTCGGCGTCGATGGTGGCTATACGCAGCAGGATGTTATCGATGTGGCTCGCTGCTTCACTGGCTGGACGGTTGCCAAGCAGCGTAATGGCGGCGGTTTCGAATACAGCGACAAAGTTCACGACAAAGGCAGAAAGATTGTTCTCGGCCACGTGATCCCCGCCGGTGGCGATATGAGTGATGGCCTGCAAGTCATCGATATTCTTTCGCGCCATCCGTCCACCGCGCATTTCATTTCCTTGCAGATGGCCAAGCGCTTTGTAGCCGATGATCCGCCGCCATCGCTCGTAGCGCGTATGAGCGCCAGGTTCCTCCGCAGCAACGGCAACCTTCGCGAAGTGGTGCGCGTGATGATCGAGTCGCCCGAGTTCTGGTCGCAGGGCGCCTACCAAGCCAAAATTAAAAACCCGTTTGAAATCGTGGTGAGCGCACTGCGTGCAACCGGCGCCGACGTCATCTCAGCCCTGCCGCTCAATGGTGAACTGCAACGGTTGGGTGAACCGCTCTATCGCAAGACGGAACCAACCGGCTACTCGAGCGCAAACAATGCCTGGGTTAGTTCGGCAGGCCTGCTGGAGCGCATGAACTTTGGGCTTGCCCTGGCGCATAACCGGCTGCCGGGCGTGCGAGTAGATACAAAGCACTGGGAAGCGATCGCGGATTGTAAACCGCTGGACCTAGTCAGTTCGCTACTGCAGGGGAGCCCAGACGCTCAAACGCAAGCGGCAATAGATAAGATGCTGGGCGATGCCGATCTGCAGAAACAGCTCGCGGCTAGTGCGAAAGCCGGACCCCCGCGTGTGCCTAGTCTGATCGCCGGTTTAGTTATCGGATCGCCCCAATTTCAGCGCCGGTAGCCGGCCCGCAACCGATTCATCAAGAAAGATTTCCCATATGCCATCACGCCGTTTGTTTCTTCGTAACTCTGCGCTGGCCATGTTTGGCGTGGGCTCGGTGCCGACGTGGCTGTCGCGCGCCACCTTTGCCCGCGAGATTTCAGGAGGGCGAAAGAAGATTCTCATCGCCATCTTTCAACGCGGGGCAGCGGATGGGCTGAACGTAGTGGTGCCGCATGGGGAGCCCGCTTACTACGCGCTACGCCCCAGCATCGCTATTCCACGCCCCGATGGTTCGCCTGGTTCGGCGGTTGATCTCGACGGCCGGTTTGGCCTCCACCCAGCTTTGCGATCACTCAAACCTCTGTGGGATTCAAGGCGATTAGCAATCG
>CAXTWQ010000027.1:16555-51936 GCA_964248065.1 uncultured Bryobacteraceae bacterium
TCGTGGAAGCGGTCGGCTCGCCCGATCCTACCCGTTCGCACTTCGATGCGCAGGACTTTATGGAGTCCGGCACGCCCGGATTGAAAGTGACCGCCGACGGTTGGCTTAACCGTGCTTTGCCTGCAGAGCCGAAACCTTCAGCCTTACGCGCCGTGAGTCTAAGCGCCGATCTTCCTCGCACCCTGACCGGCCACAATAGCGCTCTCGCCATCGATAACATCAACAATTTTCAGGTGAAAGACCAGAACGCGTCTTCGTTGTTCGAAACGATGTACGGCGCCACCAGCGACCGCATTTTGAACGGCACAGGCCGCGAAACATTCGAGGCGGTCAAGATCATGCAGTCAATTCAAAAACAGCCTTACCTTCCGGCCAATAACGCCAAGTATTCGGGAAACCGTTTGAGCCAGAGCTTGCTCCAGATTGCCCGTCTCATCAAGGCGGACGTGGGTCTGGAAGTTGCCTTCACCGACGTCGGCGGCTGGGACACGCACGTGAACGAAGTGGGCCCGCAACCCCACACCGGACAGCTGGCGAATCTGCTGGGTGACTTCGGCGATGCGCTCGCGGCGTTCTCGCAGGACATGGGGGACCGCATGGCTGATATCACGGTTGTCACTATGTCCGAGTTTGGCCGGACGGCGAAAGAAAACGGAGACCGGGGAACCGACCACGGCCATGCCAACTGCATGTTCGTGCTAGGGGGGCGCGTACGTGGCGGCCACGTCTACGGCAGCTGGCCGGGCCTGGAACGCGAGCAACTTTATCAGGAACGCGACCTGAACGTAACTACCGATTTCCGCAGCGTGCTCGCTGAACTCGTCTCCAAACAGATGGGCAATCGCCAGATGGCGTCGGTATTCCCTGGCTTTCAATTCACCCGGCAACTTGGCATTCTAAACGCGTAACGACCGAACCTGATCTTGAACCCGGGCCGAAGCTCGACGGGCCCACAACCAATTTCCGAAAGCAATCAGAGCGATCACGCTCATTAGCGCGACTTGCCGTGGCTCCAGTTGCGTGAGCAGTGTAGCCGAAAGCAGGATGCCCAGAAGCGCAAGCGCGGGGCCGAAAGGCACACGGAAAGCTGGCGCTTGCGGTTGCAATTTTCTAAGCCGAAGAAGAGCCGCGCAGGTGGCTGAATAGAAGATCACTAAAGCTCCGGCCGTGACAGCCACCGCGTATAGAAACGTTCCGGTTAGCGCCAGCAGGAAAACGGCCATACCGTACAGCAAGATTCCTATGGATGGAGTCTGAAAGCGCGGATGAAGTCTACCCAGCCACTGTGGGCAGTCGCCCTCTTCCGCCATCGACACAGCTAGCCGTGGCGCGTTCAGGAAGGCTCCTGAAATCCACCCGTAAGTAGAGATCATCACGGCGATAGCAATGAAGATTCCCCCTTTTTGACCTAAGAGAACCGACGCGGTGTCGACAGCGGGATGGTCACTGAGCTTTGTTCCAATTGTCAAAGTGATCGCCAGTTGGAGCAGGCAGTAAGCGATGGCAGAGATTGCCAGCCCCAGGCAGAGGGCAAAGGGCAGCGTTCGGCGGGGTTGCTGCACTTCTCCGGTGGGCACCAGCGCGTCCTCCCATCCGCTATAAGAGAACACCAGGATGAGAAGCACTTTCAGCCAGGCACTCAGCGTAGGAGTGGGCTCGTGTACCACGGGATGATGCGTGAGTGTTGCACTAGCGGCAGCCAGCGCAAGCCCGACGATGATTGCCATGGGCAGGAGCTTGGCCACGGTAAGCAGCAGGCCGAGGCTGGCGCCCTGGCGTACACCGAGGTAGTTGGCCAGCATCGGAACGCTGACAATTAAGAGCAGGACAATAGCGCGAGGCCATCCGCCTGCAACGGCCGGTGCCAAAGGCTGAAGGTAGTTCAAAAATAGGTTAGCTCCTGCTGCTCCGCCGCCTACAATTGCCAGCAACCAAAACCAGCCGATCTGCAGCCCTACGAACCGGCCGAAGGCTCTCCGGGAATAAAGGTACATCCCGCCCGGCTCAGTAAATTGAGAGGCAACCTCAGCAATGGGAAGCATAATGACAGCCATGGCCAAAGCTGCCACGATCATGGCTAGCGGGCTTGCCCGCCCCACTAAACGAGTTGCCTCGGAAGAGACTCCGTAAATACCGCTTCCGATAATCGTGTTGATTACGAGAGCGGTCATAGTCCAGCGACCGATGAAACGGAGTGGACCAGTCATGGGAGCGATCAGTGTACCAGCAGGAAAACGAGAGCTTCATTTACCGGGCAATGCCGTTATCGAGAGTAAGGCAGGGTAAAGAGAGTAGGAACAGGGTAAGTAGCCAAGATTCTTATAACGAGGGGATATCCAGTTACACAACTTTGCGGGAGCGCTAAGCGCTTTATTTAGTCTGTGCAGAAGAAGTAATTCGTAAATAATTTTATCTATAAATGTCAGGTACTTTTACAATGAATAACATTCGGCTTAGGACGTAACTATGCTGCTAAGTCAAATCTACATCTACCCAGTCAAATCAGCGCGCGGGATTGCCTTGAATGAGGTCTCCATGCAGAGGCGCGGGCCAGTCCACGATCGAAGCTGGATGCTGGTCGACGAGAGCGGCCTCTTCCTGTCCCAGCGCCGGGCTGAGCGTATGGTCCAGATTACGCCGCGCTTGGAAGGAGATGATCTTTATGTTGAAGCTCCCGGTATGCCGCCCCTCCACGTTCGCCCCTGGCGTGGAGAAGGCGCGATTATCCCGGTCCGAATCTGGGACGATCACCTGCAATTGCCTCATCCAGATTCCCGCTATGACGAGTGGTTTCCTTGGCCGACCATGCCGGTTGGTATTTCTTCCCCCAGACATCCTGCGTCCGATTGAAAAGCCATTCAATGGCGCCGGTTCTACAGTGAGCTTGTCCGATGGCTATCCGGTGTTGGTGATCTCTGAAGCTTCGCTGGAACTGCTGAATACGCACCTACCAGCGCCGGTGGGCATGGATCGGTTCAGGCCGAATTTAGTGATCTCAGGATGTGCTCCTCACCAGGAAGACAGCTGGACGCGTATGCGAATTGGCAGCGTAGAGTTAGCCGTGGTCAAGCCTTGCGCTCGATGTTCCATCGTCTTAATCGACCAGGGGTCAGGTGTCAGTGGCGTGGAACCACTCAAGACGCTGGCGAGTTATCGGCGAACTGAGGGAAAAGTAATGTTCGGCCAGAACGCTCTAGTTACAAAGGAAGGAACCTTACATACTGGGCTGCCAGTTGAGGTTCTCGAGTAAGTTCGACCCGATACTTTCTCGTCTTTCTAGTTTGCGGTTCGTACTATGGGTCACTTCGATTCAATAGAGAATTCAGAATGCTCCAGTACGTCAGTCGTCGTCTGGGTAAGTAAGAAGAATTACTGAAAGCGAATTCTACTCGCATAAAACAGCTTCGTTAAAGCTTTATGGGACGAGCGGGCTTCCGTTGAGCTCTTTTTCCCTGGTTTTCCGGAAACCCTATGGCGATTATTCCGGGCTGGCTTAATACCGGAATATGAAGAGCTTATATCAACATAAACTCTGAGCTGAAATAACAATCTTTTGTGAGTTACTTCTGTCACATATTCGCCAACGGTACTAGGACTGCAAGGAGAAATTGGGCACTCTGCCCAGGCTCGGAATGATTGACACCTGTAATACAAACCCGTATTCTGACAGAGCTTAGGAAATTCCTAAGGACATTTTTTCGAGGTTAAGAACCTCAAAGCGCAGTTTACTGCGGTAGCTTTCTAACAATAAGCTATTCGAACCGTTTATCAGTGAATATTGTAGTTAGAATATCCCTGATTCTACAAGCAGAAATATCTTTAATTTAAAGTTATTTTATTCACCAAAAGCTCCTGAATTAATTCTTAGCTTTTGTCGGTGTTTCGGCACCAGTAACTTCGTCACTTATCAATCCATTCTTGTCAGGAATACATTTGTGCGCACTTCGGAAAAGATGTCAATCACCTTCGATGTTGAAGACACAGCCCAGAACGGCTGTGAGTGGTTCGCCATTCAGGTTAAATGCCGTTATGAGGAGCGCATCTCATCCATTCTGGTGGACAAGGGATACCAAGCTCTGCCGGCAACCACTAAGGCTGCATTCCGAACGCGTAAGTCAGGATATGGGGAGTCCCGAGCTTTATTTCCGGGTTATATCTTCGCCCGATTTGAAGTTCTCCGACGCTTGCCGATCCTAGTGACTCCGGGAGTGCAGGCCATCGTTGGATACGGCAAAGTGCCCGTTCCGGTAACGGAAGGCGAGATTCAGGCCATCCAGCAGGTACTCGAATCGGGCCAGCCGGTTGAGCCCTGCCCGTTTCTGAAAACAGGGGATCTGGTGGAAGTTAATGCCGGGCCGCTGAAAGGCATGCAGGGTATTTTGCTGCAGCAGCGCTCCGCTTGCCGGGTGATTCTCTCTGTTTCCTTAATTCAGCGTTCGGTTCGGGTGGAAGTGCCCGAATCGGCGCTGACGGTAATCAACCCTGCTCCCTACGGGCAATTGAATGATCGGCCTCGGGTCGATTTGGCTGCCGCATCTTGTGTCCGATAAGAACTCCAGAGCTCGCATCGTTAATTTCCGCCTCTCCGATACCGAGTACGAAAGTATCGTTTTTGCCTGCCATGCGGAAGGCGTTCGAACCGTGTCCGACTTTGCGCGCGAGATTGTCCTGAGCCGTGCCCGGGGAGAGACAGTGAATCGGGCGCAGATGAGCCAATGGCTGCTTGGTTTAAGTACTGAGTTTTCCAAGCTCAAGGCCGATATGGCTCATGTATTGGCCATCCTCGAAGCGCAGGCGATGACGGTTCCTCTGCCGTTGGCCACTGAGAACCGCCCAGCAGCTTCTGCGCTCGAGAGTAGCGGAAAGTGAGATCGATTATGTCGCAATTGAAAACGGCCCGGCGCCTGATGGCATTCGCCTTAGTCGCGGGCGCTGCCCTGGGTGGCGCCGAATCGTTCGGCCAAGCCCCGCCTGAGGAAGCCCGCAAGCTGATTGACCGCACGCAGTCTAACGAGCCGAACCAACTCTATGTTTTGGGGCCGGAAGACGTGGTCGTTGTCAACGGCGTGAATGCCGAAGACTTGGCAGGCAAACCAATGCAGATTGACGCCAGGGGCGATCTGACGTTTCCGCTGATAGGAACCGTTCACGCCGGTGGTTTGACCATCCGCGAATTAGAGAAGACCTTAAATACCCGGCTGAGTGTCTTTGTTAAAAACCCGCAGCTGGTGGCAACGGTTACCGACTACAAGAGCCAGCCCGTCTCAGTTGTCGGGGCAGTGAACTCGCCGGGCCTTCATCAGATTCAAGGCCGCAAGTCGCTGGTGGAAATGATCTCGCTGGCCGGTGGTCCGCGCGTTGATGCCGGTTCGCTGGTGACGGTTACGCGGTCACTCTCGCAGGGCCGTTTGCCGCTGCCAAATGCACGTTTAGATAACAGCGGGCTCTATTCCACTGTCGAACTTTCGCTGCGGGACATCACTGGCGGCTCGCGGCCGGATGAAAATATTACTGTCAAGCCTAACGATGTGATTGCCATTTCGAGAGCCAGTACCGTGTACGTGGTTGGTGAAGTCAGGAAGTCGGGCGGCTTCGTGGTCGGCGATGAAAATCAAATGACCGTCATTCAGGCCCTGGCTCTGGCTCAGGGCAACGAGCACACAGCCGATATGAAGCATGCCCGCATCATCCGGAACTCGCAAATCCCGGGCAAGCGGCAGGAAATTGTCTGCGATTTGACCAGCATTCTCAAAGGCAAGACAGAGGACATTGGCTTGCAGGCCCAGGACATTTTGTATGTGCCCGGCAGTACCGGCAAGCGCGTTGCACTGCGCGCCATTGAAGCGGCTGTGAGTACCGGCTCCGGTATCGCCATTTACGGACTCCGCTAATCTCCGGACGGTTTCCGAACCGCCCCACCCTTTTCAGGAAGGCTGTACCCGACAAGAATGAACTCCTTTCACTACCTCGACGACCCCAAGCGGGCCTCAACGCCTGCGACGAACCGGCCGAGCATTGACCAGCGTTTCTATCCGGAACCGGATCGTTTTGCGGCCGCCGAGACGGACGACTCGGGCAAACTGCTTGAGTACTTCCTCACCCTGTACAAGCACAAGGGGCTGCTGCTCGCCTTTGCGATTCTCGGTACCGCGATTACGCTGGGTATCAGCCTGCCGCAGAAGCCAATCTATCGGGCGCAGGTGGCAGTGGAAATTCAGGATCCCAGCGAAAACTTCCTGAACAAAGGATTCGATAACCCGACCTCAGGCGGCAGTGATGCAGCCGAGACTTACTTTCAAACGCAAATCCGGCTGCTGCGAAGCGACTCGCTGCTGCAGCGGGTAGCGGCAAAGCTGAACCTGCGCGGGACAACGGCTCCGGTGAAGCGCTCACAATGGCGCGACTGGCTGCACTTGCCGCAAAAGCCGGCGATGCCTGAAGATGACCGCATCATCAAGCAGCTGGGCGAGAATTTAACGGTTCGAGTGTCTGGCCTGACGCGCGTGGTGGAGGTGATCTACGATTCTCCCGATCCGGCGTTAGCGGCAGATGTAGCCAATACCGTCGTAAGCGAGTTTATCGACCAAAGCCAGGAAGTGCGGTGGCGGTCAGCGCAGCGAGCGGGCGAGTGGTTGACGCGTCAGCTGGCCGACATGCGCGGCAAGCTCGAAAAATCCGACGCGCAGTTGCAAGGCATGGGTCGCGGCTCGGGCATGATTCTTGATTCGGGCAAGGACAGCATTGAAGATGCCAAGCTGCGGACGCTGGAAGACGAGCTGTCCAAAGCGCAAGCCGAGCAGTTGAACCGGCAATCGAAATTAGAGCTGGCCAGCCAGGTGAGCGCCGAATCCCTCCCTGAGATTCTGGACGATCCAACCATTCGCGATTACAGCATGAAGCTGACCGATTTGCGCCGCCAGCTGGCGGAACTGAAGTCGAGCTTAACCCCGGCGCACTACCGGGTCCAGCAGGTAGAAGAGCAGATTGAAGAGATGAAGGGCGCGCTCGACAAAGCGCGAACCAATCTGCTGACCCGGATTCATAACGAGTACGATGCTTCTCAGCGGCACGTCAATCTGTTGCAAGCGGCTTGCGCGGACCAGTTAAAGCAGGTGGCCAGCGCCTCGCATAAAACGGTCGAATACAACATGCTGAAGCATGAGGTGGACACCAGCCGGGCGCTGTATGAAATCCTGCTGCAGCGGGTGAAAGAAGCCGGCGTTGCTTCGGCCATGCGCGCCTCCAACGTCCTGGTAGTCGATCCGGCGCGACGGCCAGTATTACCGTTCAAGCCGAACCTGCCCTTCAATTCAGCCATTGGCTTTGCCGGCGGTCTGTTTGTCGGCATCGGCTTTGTTTTCTTCCGGGAACAGGCCAACCGCAGCGTGCGCGAACCAGGCGAGCTGTCCGTGCAGCTGAACCTGCCTGACCTGGGCGCCATTCCCGATATCCGGCAGCCGTTCCGGGCCCGCACCGGGCTGCGTCCGGCCAAGAACAGCGTGGATGTTGAGCTAACCCGAACGCCTGAGAATGAAGCGCTCGATTTGGCAGGGCGGAGCCGTAAGTTTTCCCTCATTGCCGAATCCTTCCGGGCGACGTTGCCCTCCATTTTGTTTGGCCAGCCGAACACGTTGCGGCCCCGCGTTATCGTGATTGGGAGCCCGAACTCGGGCGAAGGCAAGACCACGGTGGCAGTCAATCTGGCGTTGGCCATTGCTGAGATTACCGGCCGCGTGCTGGTGGTCGATTGCGATTTGCGCAAGCGCCGTCTCCACAGTATGTTCGGGGTCCAGAACGAATTTGGCGTTTCGGATCTACTGAGCCAGCAAGAACCATTAAACGTCACCCATATCGAGGAAGCGGTGCAGGATACCGGGTGGCCGGGCTTGTTCGTCCTGACTGCCGGAACCGAGAAGGAAGACTTTTCCAGCCTGTTCTATTCGCGGCGTTTGCCCGAACTGCTGCGGCTGCTCCGGCAGGAGTTCGACACCGTCATTATCGATAGCCCGCCGCTGCTGCAGATTCCGGATGGACGACTGCTGGGCCGCTTTGCCGATGGCATGATCCTGATTATGCGTGCCGGAAAGACAGCGCGGGAGAGCGCCATCCTGGCACGGCAGCGCTTGGCCGACGATGGCAGCCCGGTGCTGGGAACGATCCTCAACAGCTGGGAGCCGTCGAAGGTTCGCCGCTACGCCTATGCCGGTAGTAAATAGCGGGGCCGAATCGTCCAATCCAGCCGAGGGGGCGGTTCCGCCGCCTGCGGCTCTGCCTGCCAATCACCCGGTGTCCTCGCTCCGCTACGATTTTCTCTGGACCCTCATGGGCAACGGCATCTTCGCTGTTTCCCAATGGATCGTGATTGTGATGCTGGCCAAGCTGGGCCGGCCGGAACTGGTCGGCAATTACTCGTTTGCATTGGCGGTGGGAACGCCGCTGATCAGCTTCGCCTCATTCCAGTTGCGGGCGGTGCAGGTAACCGATGTGCGCGGCGAGCACCAGTTCTCCGACTATCTTGGCTTTCGCCTGCTCAGCATGGCGGCAGCGATGACCGTGCTGACGGTGTTGTGCCTGGCCATGCGCTATCCGCCTGCGACGACCGCGCTGATCGAGGCGCTCAGCCTAGGGCTGGCCATTGAGTCGGTAAGCGATGTGTATTACGGGCGGATGCAGGCGCATAGCCGGATGGACAGCATCGCAAAATCGATGATCATTCGGGGCGTGCTGTCGAGCTTGGCGATGATTGCTGTGGTCATGGCTACCTCAAGCCTGCTGCTCGGGGTGCTGGCCTTGGTGGCTATGCGCTTAGGCGTGCTTCTCTTGTTCGATGGAAGCTTGAAGCAGACCATTGCGCCCGTGCCGGTCCGCCCGTCAGATTTGGCGGCACGCCCTCGCGTGATCTGGCCGACTCAGCAGCTGTTGTTGACCACGACGCTTCCCATCGGGCTTGTGTCCGTTTTGGTGGCGCTGAACACGAGTATTCCGCGCTACTTCATCGAGTGGGCGGCGGGTCCGCGGGAGCTTGGGATCTTTGCGGCGCTGTCGTTTTTTCAGTCGAGCGGCAATCTGGTGGTCGGTGCGATGGGGCAGGCGGCCTTCGGGCGGCTGGCGACCAGTTATGCCCGGCAGGATCGGCGCGGGTTCTATTCGCTGCTGCTTCGGCTGGTGGCGGTCGGGGCTGGCCTGGGAGTGGCAGGCATTCTGGTGGCGGCTTTCGCCGGTCGTCAGCTTTTGCAAGTCATGTTTCGCCACGAGTATGCCGACCGAGCGGACCTGCTTGTTTATTTGATGGTCGCGGCCGGATTAGGGTACTGTTGCCAGTTTGTGGGCAGTGCGGTCACAGCGGCTCGAATTTTTAAGCCGCAGATTACGTTGTTTCTCGTCGTCGCTTCCAGCCTGACTCTGTTTTGCTATCTGCTGGTGCCGGGACACGGGGCTGCGGGAGCTGTTTCGGCCATCATGGCGGCCACGCTGGTCCAGATGGGCGGGTTTGCTCTGCTGCTGTTTTTCTCTACTCGCAAAGGTGGTTCGCAGCCTGTGCCCGTTTTCGAGCCGGTGGATGAAATGGCGATCTCTGGCTCGGCTACGTAGCTTTTCTGTTCCCTTTAGGTTTGCCTGTGCTTTCGTTGCCGAAGAACCCCGAGTATTTGATCCGTTTTGACGATATCTGTCCAACCATGCGGTGGTCGGTCTGGGACGGGATCGAGCAGGTATTAATTGCCAACGATATTCGGCCCATTCTGGCGGTGGTGCCTGATAATCAGGATCCGCAGCTTCGGCAGGAGCCGGCCGAACCGCGTTTCTGGGACCGGGTCCGGGAGTGGCAGGCGCGCGGCTGGACCATCGGGCTGCATGGTTACCAGCACATCTACGTTACAAAGGAACGCGGGCTGATTGGGTCTAACCGGTATAGCGAGTTTGCCGGGTTGCCTTACCCGGAACAGCATCGCAAGCTAGCCGCTGGCATGGCGATTCTGGAGCGGGAGGGTGTTCATCCCGACTTGTGGGTGGCGCCGGCTCATACCTTCGATGCGCAGACGCTGGAGGCGCTGCGATCGTTCGGAATTAAGACGGTGAGTGATGGCTTTGGGTTTGTTCCGCAACGGGACGCCGAGGGTACGTTCTGGATTCCACAGCAGCTCGGCCGCTTTCACCACATGCCCTTTGGCTTCTGGACGGTGTGTATCCATATCGATGACCCGGTTCACGCTGATGTACCGGCTTTTGCCGAAGCGATCAAGGCATTCCGGCGCTTTGTAACGGACGTTCCGTCGGTGGAGGCCCGGTATGGCGCCCAGGCGGGTCACCGGATCAATCAGGCTTGGAGCAAAGCTCTCTGCTGGTCCAAGCGTATGCGATATTCCGGGATCGGTTCGTAAGTTTTTATGACTGAACAGCGAGCCGGCGCCCTGGTGATTTCGCTCGACTTCGAGCTTCAGTGGGGTGTCCGCGACCATTACCGTTCCGACTCGCCTTATCGAGCGAACATTTTGGGAGCGCGGCGGGTGATCCCGCAGTTGTTGGATCTGTTCGAAGAGTTTGGGATTGCGGCAACGTGGGCGACGGTCGGGTTTCTCTTTGCCGAGTCCCGCGCCGAGTTGCTCGAGTTTGCTCCGGCGCTGCGCCCGGCCTACCCTCGGCCGGAGCTTGATCCGTATGCCGAGTTGATTGGGGAGGACGAGGACGCAGATCCCCTTCATTTTGCGCCGAGTCTACTGGCTCAGATCCGTTGCCGGCCCGGACAGGAAATTGGCTGCCATACCTTTTCACACTTCTACTGCCAGGAAGAGGGGGCAAGCGCCCCGGCGTTGCGGGCTGACCTGGAAAGCGCCGTCGCGTTGGCTGCCCGGCGCGGGATCCAGCTCGAATCGATAGTCTTTCCACGGAACCAGGTCACCGGTGAAGCGCTCGATGTGCTGCGGGCGTTGGGTTTTGGGACCTATCGCGGCGCAGAGAGCGGCTGGATGTACCGGACGAGCCCGGCGCTTCGCAACCAGCCTCATCGGCGGCTCGGGCGATTGATCGATCAGCATCGGGTGCCGTTTTCGCGCTTGGTGAGCTGGGACCAAGTGTGGAGCGGCCGGCAGCTTGCCAACGTGCCAGGCTCCCAGTTCTTTCGTCCCTTCGGACCGGCGCGACCGCGGCTGGACCAGTTCCGGCTCCGGCGGATGAAACGCGCCCTGGTGCAAGCCGCTCAATGCGGCAAGATTTTTCATCTGTGGTGGCATCCGCATAACTTCGGCCGCTATCCGGAGCACAACCTGGCTGCCCTGCGCAGTTTGCTGGAGACCTGGAGCGAGTGCCGGGATCGGTATGGCTTCCGGTCGCTCTCGATGGCAGGCGCGGCGGCAGCGGCGCGGGGAGAGTCGGAACCGTCCATTCTTGCCGGCAGTGCCGGCTCGGGTCAAACGCTGGCCGGCTATTCTGTCTCATGATTCGTATCTGCCATGTCATTACCGGGCTGGCGGCCGATGGGGCCGAGCGCATGCTGTTCAACCTGGTCACGGGCATGGATCGCGAGCGATTTCACAACGAGGTTATTTCGCTGACAACGACCGGCGATTTGGGCCGTCCGCTCGAGGAAGCTGGAATTGGGGTGCGCGCGCTCGGTCTCGGGCGGAATTGGGGAAGCGTGGCTGCCTTGGCTGGCCTTCGCCGGCAATTCCGGCAGATGCCTCCAGATGTAGTGCAGACCTGGATGTACCATGCCGACTTGCTGGGCGGCGTGGTGGCGCAGAGCTCCGGGATTCGGCGGGTGTTCTGGGGCATCCATCACTCGAATTTGGATTGGGGTAGCAACAAGTTCCTCACCGTGGCAACTGCCAAAGCGTGTGCGATGCTCTCCGGCTCGGTGCCGCGGCGAATTGTGTGTTGTTCGGATGCGGCTCGGACGGCGCATGCCGAGTTTGGCTACTCGCGCGAGAGGACCGACTGGATCCCGAATGGGTTCGATACCGCGCGCTTTCGGCCCGACGCGGAAGCACGGCGTGAGTTTCGAAGTTTTCTCGGCGCTGACGGGAGCGATGTCTTGGTGGGCTTGGCGGCCCGGTTCCATCCCGACAAGGATCACGCGAATTTTCTGGGAGCCGCCGCGCAAGTGCTGCGCCGATACCCCAGCGCTTTATTTGTTCTTTGTGGCCGTGGCGTGAGGGGGGACAACGAAGCGTTTCTCTCGCTACTGCGCCAGTTCGAGTTGTCCGATCGGGTGCGTCTGCTTGGGGCTGTCCAGCAGCCGGAACAGTTTTTTGCCGCCATGGATATCGTGGTCTCTTCCTCGCGCACCGAAGCGTTTCCGTTGGCCGTGGGCGAGGGCATGTCGTGCGGCGTGCCTTGCGCTGTGACAGATGTAGGCGACTCGGCGCTACTGGTGGGCGATACCGGGTTCACTGCACCGCCCCGGAACCCGGCCGCTCTCGGGGAAGCGATCGGAAGATTGGTGGCCGGTGGACCGGAACTTCGCAGCCTTCTCGGTGCGGCGGCCCGGCGCCGGATGGAAGAGACTTTTAGCCTGCAGTCGATTGTGGCTCGCTATCAGGACCTGTATACACAGGCCATGCTGCAATAATCCCCGCTGCTTTCTGTTCTGAATTTGAAGTTGGTCATTCACACCAGCTTCAGGCGTGCTACGCGCTCGCTCATTTCCCTTCATTTCCCCTTTTCTTACACATCGTCTATGCCGTCCCGCCTCAAGTTGCTCTTTGTCGACAACTCGATTGATACGTTCTACTCCTATCGGATGCCGCTGCCGGTTGCTGCCTGCCGGGCCGGGTACCAAGTGCATGTGGCGGCTCCTCCGGGCCGCGGCGAAAGCAAGATTCGGGACGCCGGCTTCGTTTTCTATCCGCTCGGAATGTCGCGGAGCGGAATGGGAACCGGGGAGCTGGCCTGCCTGGTGCAGCTGTATTCGCTCTACCGGCGCGTGCAGCCGGATTTGGTCCATCATCTGCGGCTCAAGCCGGTGCTTTACGGCGGATTGGCGGCCTACGCGGCGCGTGTTCCGGCGCAGGTCAGCATGCCCACCGGTCTCGGCCACGTGTTTACCGCGCAAACGCGCAAGGCCTTACTGCTCCGGACGGTTACGCTGGCCGGCTGCCGCGTTGCGTTCCGCCATCGAAATCTGAAAGTCATTTTTCAGAACCCGGACGATCTGGCGGTGTTCGTCGGCTCGAACACGTTACCGAAGAGCAAAAGCGTTTTGATCCGCGGGTCAGGCGTCGATGTGTCCGAGTTTGCTGTGACGCCCGAGCCGGCGGGGCCTCCGGTGGTGATGCTGGTGGCGCGCATGCTGCTCGACAAAGGCGTGCTGGAATTTGTCGAATCGGCCAAAACGCTGAAAAGTCGTGGCAGCAACGCACGGTTTGTCCTGGTGGGCGATACCGATCCGGGCAATCCGACAGCTGTGCCGGCAGGGCAGCTGCTGGCCTGGCAGGAAGCCGGGTTAGTCGAGTGGTGGGGCTACCGGGAGGACATGCGCGAGGTATTCGAACAATCGAATCTGGTGTGCCTGCCGTCTTATCGCGAGGGCGTTCCCAAAGTTTTAATCGAAGCCGCCGCTGCTGGCCGGGCGATTGTGACCACCGATGCGCCCGGATGCCGGGAGGTTGTCACGCACGGGGTGAACGGCCTGCTGGTGCCGCCCCGGAACGCCGAAGCGCTCACTGCGGCTCTGGCTTTTCTGCTGGAAAGCCCCGGTATGCGAGCCCAGATGGCTCGTCGGGGCCGACATGCGGCAGTGGCCAATTTCTCGATGGACCGCGTGATTGCCGAGACGCTGGAGATCTATCACGGGGTGCTGGAGGGAACGGTAGCGGGAGGGGGAAGCCGGGCGAGCGCTACAGTGAAGCGCTTGCTCGATCTGTCCCTTTCGGGCGTCGGCCTGCTGGCAGCCAGTCCCTTGTTCGCCGGCATTGCCGTTGCGATTAAGGCGAGTTCGCCCGGCCCGGTGTTCTATCGAGGCGCCAGAACCGGCCGCGGTAACACGACGTTTCGGATGTGGAAATTCCGCTCGATGGTGATCGATGCCGAGCAAAGGGGCGGATCGGCCACCGGCAATGACGACCCACGAATCACGCGGGTCGGCCGATTCCTTCGGCGCTGGAAGCTAGATGAACTTCCGCAACTGATCAATGTGTTCACCGGCGAAATGAGCTTGGTCGGGCCGCGCCCGGAAGTCCGCAAATACACCGACCTGCTGGTGGGCGAACAGCGTTCCATTCTCAAGTTGCGCCCCGGCATCACCGATTGGGCCACCATTTGGAACTCGGACGAGGGCGGGGTGCTGGAAGGCAGTCCGGATCCGGAAGCCACCTATGAAGAACTGATCCGTCCGACCAAGATCGCGCTGCAGCTTGAGTATTATGCCCGGCACAGTTTTGCCGTCGATTTGCGTATCCTGGCCAGCACGCTGCGCAAGCTGGTGCAGCCCCATTATGTTCCTGCCGCTTTGCAGAAGGTGGCAAAGGTCCGTCACTACAGGGATTTGGTGAAGCTATGAAACACACGTTAGAGTCCGTTGAGACCCCCGCTTACTGGGGCGGCGCACCGGCGTTTTCCGAACGCTTCCGGTTTATTGCGCCGCTGCTGCCGCCACTGGATGAAGTGTTGGAGGACTATCGCTCGGCTTATGAGAGCGGCGTGATCACCAATGCGGGCTGCACCAAACGGTTTGAAGAAGGCGCCGCCGCTTACCTGGGCGCGCAGGACTGTGTGGCCGTTTCCAGCTGCACGAGCGGACTGATGATGGTGATGCGGGCGCTGGAGTTGACCGGCGAAGTGATTGTGCCCAGCTTCACTTTCTTTGCCACCGGCCATGCCATTCGCTGGAACCACCTGACGCCGGTGCTGGCTGACTGCCATCGCGAGACGTGGAATGTGGATCTGGCCGATGTGGAACGCAAGATCACCCCTCGCACCTCAGCGATTGTGGCTGTGCACATGTACGGCAACCCGGCGGATGTAGAGGGATTGGCGGCGCTCGCGCAGAAGCACGATTTGAAGCTGATCTTCGATGCCGCGCATGGTTTCGGCAGCAAGCATGGGGACCGGTATGTGGGGCAGTTCGGAGATGCCGAAGTGTTCTCCTTATCGCCCACCAAGTTGCTGGTGGCAGGCGAAGGCGGGCTGGTGGCGACGGCGGATCCGGCGCTGGCGCGCGCCATTCGCCTGATGCGCAACTACGGCGACGACGGCTCCTACGATCCGCTTCATATCGGCATGAATGCCCGCATGCCCGAGTTCAATGCAGCGCTGGGACTGCGCGGGCTGCCGCTGGTGGAAAGCAAGGTCGCTCGCCGCAACCAAGTGGCGGCACTGTACACCGACGGCTTGCGGGGGCTGCCGGGCGTCAGCTTCCAACAAGTGAAGCCGGGCGACCGCAACACCTACAAAGATTATTCGATTCACGTCGACGCGCCCCAGTTCGGCTGTACGCGCGATCAGCTGGCCATGGCCTTGCTGGCTGAAAATATCGAGACCAAAAAGTATTTTTACCCGCCGCTGCACAAGCAGACGCTCTACCGGCAGTTTGATCTGTCGCCTTTACCTAACACCGAGGCTGTGACCGAAAACGTCCTCAGCCTTCCTATTTATGAGTTGCTCCCCGACTCCACCATCGACCGCATCATCGATACCATTTGGCGCATTCAGTCCTTCGGGGTTGAGCGCTCTTTTCCCACTGCTTCCGGACGCTAGACCGGAAGGCAAAACGGCTGCACTGCCGCAAAGAGAAAACTTTACGCCACTTCTATGTTCCCTTCACTTGAGAAAGCTTCCTCGTCCCATTTGTTTTCCCGCATTTTTGCCGATTTTCTCGTTGTTCATACCAGTCTTCTTTCAGCCCTGATCGCTTCTTGGATCCGCAACTCCCACGCCGGTTCCGAGATGGTGATGATTGGCGAAGCCAAGAGCGGGATCGATCAGTATTTTCATTTATTTCTGCCTTTATCGCTGATCTTTCCGGCTGCGCTTCTGTTGAGTGGCGTCTATCAGGACCACGTTGGGTGGTCACTCAGCCGGCGTGTGATGAGTCTGCTGCGCGGTCTGGCAGCCGGGCTGATTGCGTTCGCGTCGGTCTCGCTGGCGCTGCTGCCCAACAGCAGCCTCGGCGTCAGAAGTCTGCTCATTTTCTGCACCGTCATGGCGCTTCTCCTCTTTACCTCGCGTGCCGGCGAATGGGCGCTGCTCAATGCCATTCGAGGCCGTATCAAACCGCACGATTTGCCTGGCATGGAGCGGCCTATACTCGTGGTAGGCGGTGCCGGCCATATCGGATCTCTCATGGTGGCTGAACTGCTGCGAACCGGCCGCAAGGTGCGGGTTCTCGACAGTCTTCTCTATGGCGATGGCGCTCTCCGGAGTGTCCTGCAACACCCGAACCTCGAACTGGTGGTAGGCGATTGCCGTAATCTGCAGACAGCCATCCGGGCTGTGAGCGGCGCGGATGCCATCATTCATCTGGCTGCCATTGTGGGCGATCCGGCTTGCGAGCAAGATCGGCAGGCGGCGCTTGAAACCAATTATGCCGCCACGCGCATGATGGTGGAAGTAGCTAAGGGGCAGGGAATCAAAAAGTTTCTGTTTGCCTCCAGCTGCAGCGTGTACGGGGCCTCGGAAGAGCTGATGAATGAGCATTCGCCGACCGTGCCGATCTCGCTCTATGGCCAGACGAAAATCGATTCCGAACGCGCTCTGCTGGACTCGACCACTGCGGTATTTCGTCCGACCATCTTTCGGCTGGCAACCGTGTTTGGGCTCTCGCCTCGTCCGCGCTTTGATTTAGTCGTCAACCTATTGACGGCCAAGGCCTCCACCGGTAGTCCGATCACGATCTTCAACGGCGATCAGTGGCGCCCGTTTATCCACGTCAGCGATGTCGTGCGAGGCTTCCTCATGGCGCTGGATGCGCCGCTCGATAAAGTCGGAGGGGAGATCTTCAATCTTGGGGACAATAAGCTCAATCATACGTTGACCGATGTGGCCCTGACCATTGCGCGGCTCTTTCCCGAGGCGACGGTGGAGAACGCCCCTACGGCTGACCGCCGCAACTACCGGGTTTCGTTCGACAAGATTCGATCCCGGATCGGCTTTCAATGCACCAAAGACCTGACCTTTGGAATTCAGGAAATCCGGGCGGCTTTCGAAGCGCACGAGATTTTGGATTACACCAGCTACCAGTACAGCAACCAGAAGTTTCTGCTGGTGGCCGGCTGCCCGACCAGTCACGGGGAAAACGACGAGAGAGTGATGGCTGCTTTCTCCGATGCGCCGAAGCTTGCCAGCGCCGCTGCTGGGGCGGGGTCCTAAAAGCTGCCGAGCCGGGTCGCGGCTGACGACGGGTTTGCGCCCTGGTCGGCAAAGTCTGGAAACCGGTACGCATAATCGGTGTCCAGATAACTGAACACCCGGGGTTCAGCCGGCACCGCGCTCGCATCCCGGGTTAGAACATAGAATGGGCGGCGGGTCTTGGATTTGACAAAGCCATACCGGCGCGCCAGATGCAGATTTGCCTCATCCAGGTGAGAGGCAAGCAGAGACACAAGCCAGCCTCCTTCTTTTCGGATGTAGGCGAGGGTGCGATGCAGTGCTGCCATGAGATCGGAAACGCTGATCTCAGGCGACCGGCGGTCGGGGAGAGGACAGATGCGCCACCACCGGCGATCATGCACCGGGCGCCAGAACAGGACGGCTGCCGTCAGTTCCCCTTGGGCCCGGGTCACGCATACGCCGCCGGTCAGAGCCGGGCACCGCTCAAGCAGCCACTGCAAGTAGGGCAGATCGTACCAAGGCAGGTCGCCCCCCGCTGCTGGCCCAGGCTCGAACAGACGTGGAAGGTCAGATGGAAGCGCCGTTAAGATTTCAGGCCGTCTGTTGCGGATTCGAAAGGCAGTGGGAAGTGGAACGTGGTTGAGGAACGATAGCGAAGAAAACTGAGCGCGGCCGGTTGCCTTGTGTAGCATTTGCAGGGCCCCGCCGACCCGCAAAGGCCGATATAGTTCGACTCCCGCTGCCGGGACAGTCAAACGTGCGAGGCGGCCCATAATGGCCCGGGTCATCTCGCTGCCGCCAAGTGAATAGGTGAGCGGATAGGCTCCCATGCTTTGCCGGATCAGCATGATCCCGAGTGGCCCGCTGATCTCGGGGTCTTTATACCAATCGCAACTCCAGGCGGCTTCGACCGGCTGGCCGCCTTGCCGGGCGGTAAACGGAATCAAGCCCAGGAACGAGACCAGCCGGCTATCCTGCACGCCGGCAAAGCCACGAACCCGGTCCCGATTGAAGCGGGAATCGAAGTATTTCCAGTCGATGATGGCGGGCTCATGCCCTTGTTTGATCAGGTAGTCCCGGACTTGCCCGGCAGGTAGGGAGCTCAATGGCTCAATGCGAACCGGCGGCACATCGCCAAGTGTACGTTACGGCCCCAGCCGATAATCCCCAGAAGGTCAGTTTGCCCATGAACATCAGTGCTTCCTCTCAGATGGAACAGTTGCCCGTAGCGGCTCCGCCCGGCTTTGGCCCTTGCCAGGTATTTGCCACCAGTCCGCAGTCGCTTGATGGGCGTTCGGAGACCTACTGCAACAGTGTGGTGGAGGTCGCCCGGTGGTCTGAGGCAGCCGGCTGTACCGGAAGTCTGATCTATACCGATAACTCGATTGTCGATCCGTGGCTGGTGGCGCAATCGGTGCTCGCCCACACCAGGACGCTGACGCCGCTAGTGGCCGTGCAGCCGCTGTACATGCATCCGTACGCGGCCGCCAAAATGGTGGCTTCGCTCGGGTTCCTGTATGGACGCCGGGTGATTCTGAACATGGTGGCAGGCGGGTTTAAGAACGATCTGCTCTCGCTCGGCGATACCACGCCGCACGACCGCCGGTATGACCGCTTGGTGGAGTACGTCAATGTGGTGAAAAAGTTGCTGGGCAGCACGGGTCCGGTGACCTGGGAGGGTGAGTTTTATCAGTTGAAGCAGGCAGTGCTGAAGCCGGGGTTGCCAGCGCCTCTACAACCCGGATTCTTCATTTCCGGATCATCGGAAGCTGGCATGGCAGCGGCGGCGGCAACCGGGGCCGTGCCCATTCAATATCCGGGACCTCCGGAAGAGAGTGTCCGCCCCGCGCAGAACCCGGGAACAACAGCGGCTGGGGTGCGCCTGGGCATCATTGCCCGCCCAACGACCGAAGAGGCTTGGGAAGTAGCGCATCAGCGCTTTCCCTTCGACCGCAAAGGCCAAATTGCGCACCAGATGGCCATGCGGGTGTCCGATTCCCAGTGGCATCACCAGTTGTCCGGGCTGTCGGGGGAAGTGACGCTCGGCGACGGCACCTACTGGCTAGGCCCGTTTGAGATTTCAAAATCCAATTGTCCGTATCTGGTCGGCAGTTATGCCGCCGTGACGGACGATCTTCATCGCTATATGCAGCTGGGCTACCGGACCTTTATCCTCGACATTCCGCCTTCGGCCGAAGAGCTGGCGCACAGCCGGATTGTTTTTGCCGAAGCAGCTGCGCGATTGCCCCAGGAGCGACAAGCATCATGAGTGTCGAACGTCTGCAGGATTACCTGACAAGACAAGCGCAGCAACGGCCGGACAGCATTGCCATTGTCGGCACGCACGGACAGCTGACCTACCGGCAGCTCGACCGCGAGTCCAATAGCCTGGCGTTCGCGCTGCTCGCCGCCGGCTGCCAGGCGGGCGACCGGGTGGCGCTGCTGCTGCCGAAGTCGCCGATGGCGATTGTGGCCATGCTGGCGGTGTTGAAGGCTGGCTGCCTTTACGTGCCGATGGACGTGGATAGTCCGCGCAGCCGCCTCGATTTGATTTTGGAAGGTTCTGGGAGCCGCTTTCTCCTCGCGGTTCCCTCGTCGGCAGTGCTCGCCGAACAATTGTTACGCGAAACCGCCACCGACACCCGATTGGGCTGGCTCGAAAACGCAGGCAATCCGCTGCCCACCTCCGGCACGGTCCGGCGTGCGTTCACTTGGGTAAGCGGTACCGAAACGGCCGAGCAACCGCCTTGCGGGACGTCCTCGGCCGACGTGGCCCATCTCCTGTTCACCTCCGGCTCGACCGGCCGGCCCAAAGGAGTCGCCATCACGCACGCCAACGTGATCGCCTACATCGAGTGGGCTTTGCAGCAGTTCCACTACACGCCGGAAGACCGGATCTCAGGCCATCCTCCGCTGCACTTTGACCTGTCGACCATGGATATCTACAGCACTTTGGCCGCTGGCGCGCAATTGCATCTGGTGCCCGCGCAGCTCAATCTGCTGCCGCAGAAGATTGCCGATTTCATTCGCAGCCGCGAGCTGACCCAGTGGTTCTCGGTTCCCTCGCTGCTGTCGTATATGGCAAAGTTCGATGTGGTCCGGCCCGGTGACTTTCCCAGCCTGAAACGGCTCCTCTGGTGTGGCGAACGGTTTCCCACCCCGGCCCTGCGCTACTGGATGAAGCGCCTGCCGCATGTCGAATTCACCAATCTCTACGGCCCGCCCGAGACCACTATTGCTAGCAGCTTCTATGTCGTCCCCGAGTGTCCGGCCACCGACGAGGCAGCCGTTCCGATCGGCCAGCCGTGCGGGGGTGAGTCGCTATGGGTGCTCGACGACAAGCTGGGCAGGGTGCCCGCAGGCGAAATCGGCGATCTCTATATCGGAGGCGTGGGCCTCAGCCCGGGTTATTGGCAGGACGAGGCAAAGACGCGGGCCGTGTTCGTGAACGAGCCGTTTGGCCCGGGCTCGGAGCGGATTTACAAAACCGGTGATCTGGCGAGCGTGGGCGCAGACGGCCTGATATATCTGCATGGCCGGTGCGATTCGCAAATCAAGAGCCGCGGTTACCGGATTGAATTAGGCGAGATTGAAGCGGCGCTGCAAACCACGGCCGGCATCGGGGAAGCGGCGGTGGTGGCAATCGATAACAGCGGTTTCGAAGGAGCGGTCATTTGTTGCGCGGTCGTTCCCGCGAGCGGAACCGCTTACGAGCCCCAGGTCTTTCGGCAGCGCCTGGCGCAGCGCTTACCGCACTATATGCTGCCGGCGCGCTGGCTGCCGTTTGAAGCCCTGCCTTTGAACGGAAACGGCAAAGTCGACAAGCCGCTGTTGCGCCAACAGTTTCTGGCGTCCGCCGTAACCGCTCCGGCACTTCAGCAGGCCTGAGGCTCGCCTCGTTTTTCTCCTCCCGTTGTCTTTCGATTTTTCTCCTCTATGTCCACTTGCATCGAGCAAATACAAACTATTTTTTCGCAGGTACTCTACCGCGAGGTCCAGTCGCCCCAGGCTGATCTGTTCGAATCGGGTCTGCTTGATTCCATGAGCCTCATTGAGCTGCTCTTTTCGCTTGAACAGCAGTTCGGCTTTCAGCCCGACATCAGTGATCTCGATCTCGATCAGTTTCGTTCTATCGAGACAATCGCCCAGCTCGTCGAAGCGAGCACAACAAGGAAAGCATCATGAACATCATTGGCATTAGTGGTCTCGATCAGTCGGTCTCGTTCCGGCGCCAGCAGTGGCCCGGGCTGGACGAGCGGGAGTACCGCATCTCCCAGGGCCACGACTCAGCCGCCGCCCTGGTGGTGGATGGCAAGTGCCTCTATGCAGCAGCCGAAGAGCGCTTCAGCCGCAAGAAGCATACGGGCGACTTTCCCGTGCATGCCATCAACTACTGCCTGGCCGAAGCCGGGCTGACCATCGATCAGGTCGATGAGATTGCGCATGCCTTCGACTACTCGCCGTATAAGAGCATCTTCCTGCTCGACCCGGCGTCGGCGAGCCAGTACAAGACAGTCTATTCGCGCGAAGCGTTGGTCGGCACGGTTCATCAGCACTTTCCGCGGTTTCCGGCCGAACGCATCACGCAAGTCAATCACCATCTGGCGCATGCGGCGAGCGCGTATTACACCTCCGGCTGGGACGAGTGTCTGGTCATTGTGCTCGATGGGATGGGCGAAGTGGATAGCGTCTCGGTGTACGTGGCCCGTAACGGGCAGCTGGAACGGATTCACCGTATTCCGGCGACCGACTCGATTGGCATCCTCTACTCGCTGGTCACGCTCCATCTCGGCTTCGACTTCAATGCCGATGAGTACAAGATTATGGGCTTGGCTCCGTATGGAGATCCCTCGAAATTCCGTTCCTTTTTCGAGCGCATTGTCACCTTTGGCGATAACGGTTCGCTGCGGATTCCGATTCTCCGAATGCAATCGAAAGGGGTAGAGGATCACCGCTACTGCGCCACGCGCGAGCTGCTGTCCAGCAGCCTGATTAAAGAGCGCCGGCCGGACGAAGAGATCACCGATGAGCATCGCGATATTGCGGCTGCGCTGCAGGAAGTGCTGGAAAATGCGCTGCTTTATGTGTGCGGTTACTTCGCGGCTCGAACCGGTTTGCGTAAGCTGGCGCTCGCCGGGGGCGTGGCACTGAACTGCACCGCCAATGGCAAGCTGCTCAATTCGGGCCGCTTCGACGAGATCTACATTCAACCCGCCGCAGGCGACGATGGAACCGCCATCGGCGCGGCGCTGCACCGGTCGGCGAAGGGCGGCCACATTGCCAATGTGCGGCAGAGCGTGCCATTTTGGGGACCGGAATACCGGAACGGCAATATCGCTTCGGCGCTGGCGCTCGAGTCCGAGCAAATTGAAGTGATTCCGTTTGCAACGCTTGAGGAGACCTGCGAAGAAGCGGCGCGGCTGGTGGCCGACGGTAAAGTGATTGCCTGGTACCGCGGGCGTATGGAGTTCGGGCCCCGGGCGCTGGGACACCGCAGTATTCTGGCCGACCCCGGTCATCCGGAGATGCGCGACCGCATCAATGCCATGGTCAAAATGCGGGAGGCGTTCCGCCCCTTTGCCCCGGCGGTGGCGCTGGAAGAGGTGCATAAGTGGTTTGACGTGCCGGCTGGAACCGAGCTGCCCTACATGATTGCGATTGTGGATGTGCTGGAGCCGCATCGGGCTGAGCTGCCGGCCATTACACATGTCAACGGCAGCGCCCGCGTCCAGACTGTGTCGCCGGTCGATAACAGCGATTTTCATACCTTGCTGGAAGCCGTGGGCCGGACTACCGGACGCCGCATGCTGCTCAATACGAGCTTCAACGTCAAAGGGCAGCCGATCGTGAATACGCCGGGCGAAGCCATCGAAACGTTCCGGCGTACCGGCATCGACTACCTGTTTCTGGAAAATAACCTGGTCCGACGTAAAGCGGAGGCGATGCCCGTCCGCCCTGCGGTCGCCAGTGCGGCCGAGCCAGTTGCGATCGGCTAACCAGCGCCCGCTCCCGCCAACCTTCCGCATCCTGCCATGTTTGCCCTCTTCTTTCTCGGTGTGATTGCCTGCGCTCTGTCGCTGCTGCTGACGCCCGTCGTGCGCCAGATTTTCTTTACCCTCGGCATTGTGGACCATCCCGATGGCGAGCGGAAACTGCATGCCCGGGCGGTGCCGCGCGCCGGCGGGCTGCCCATTGCCATCAGCTATGCCGGCTCCATTGCCATCGCCATGGTGGTGTTGCCGCAGGGCTCGCACCTGGCGGTACACCACGCGCCGATCTTTGTCTGGCTGTTTGCCGCCGCGGCCCTGATTCTCTTTACCGGGCTGGTCGACGATGCGATTGGCTTAAAACCGCTGCCGAAACTGGCGCTGCAACTGGCGGCGGCGGCGATTGCCTGCTACGGCGGGGTGCGCATCGTCACCCTAGCCGGCCAGCCCATTTCTCCCTGGCTGGGAGTGCCGCTCACCCTGTTCTGGGTGGTGGCTTGTACCAATGCGCTCAACTTGATTGATGGGCTAGATGGCCTCGCTACCGGGGTGGGGATCTTTGCCACACTGACCGCATTGACGGCCGCCTGCCTGGGGGACAATATGGGGTTGGCGCTCGCCATGGCGCCACTGGCTGGGGCGCTGCTCGGGTTCCTCCGCTATAACTTCAATCCCGCTTCGGTCTTTTTGGGCGATAGCGGCAGCTTAACAGTGGGCTTTCTCCTGGGCTGCTTTGCAGTCATCTGGTGCCAGAAAGCGGCTACCCTGCTTGGTATGGCCGCCCCGATCATATCGCTGCTGATTCCGTTGATGGACGTCAGTATGTCAGTGGCGCGGCGCTTCCTGAGTAATCGTCCGATTTTTGCCGCCGACGGCCGGCACATGCACCACCGGCTGCTGGCGCGCGGCTTGAGTCCTCGCGCAGTAGCGCTGGTGCTCTATACCGCCTGCGGAGCCGCGGCGGTGCTGTCGCTGCTCGACAGCGTGCTCTCCCGCCAACTGGGCGGCGTGGTCGTGGTGCTGGCCGTCGTGTTAGCAGGGGCCGGTATTCGTTTTCTGGCTTATGACGAGTTCGACATTGCGCGGCGCATTGCCCTGAACCACAACTTCCGAGGCGCCGTCGGCGAACAATTGTGCCTGCGCCGCTTCGAGCGCGCTATCGCCCAAGCGCTCACGCTGGAGGAGTGCTGGCCGCCCATCCGCGATCTCTGTTACGACCTGAATTTCCAAACCGTCCACCTGTTCTCCCCGACCCGAGTGTTTGGCGAGGCAGAGGCTGGGGACCCGGCATCGCCGGCCGAAACCCAGGCGTTCGCACTATGGCGCCTGGAAATTGCCCTCGATCCGCACTTGAGGCTGATTCTTCACCGGCAGTGTGATGCACGTGACAAATTGCCCGGAATGGGTTTTATTAGAATAATTCAGCAGTCGTTAGAGGGCAAGATAGCGGTGCGGCGGCAGTTGTCCGAACCCGAGCCATCCAAAGCTTTAGCAGCCGCGGTGGGCTCCTAACAGTGGGGCCAAGGAAAGGAATCGATTCTCCATGCGTATTGTTCACATTTTCCCGACCTTGAACCCGGGCGGGGCCGAGCGGATGCTGGTGCATATCTTAATGCACCTGGACCGCTCGCGCTTCGATGTGTCGGCCATCTGTCTCGGCCGTTCGAACGGTTCGGAGTTGGAGGGTTTGCTGGCCGAGGCTCAGGTTCTCGTGCAGTTTCTTGGGAAAGGGGCGGGCTTCGACCCGCGCATGTTTACGCGCGTGCATCGGGCCATCGCGGCAGCTCGGCCGGACGTGCTGCATTCGCACGTGCACGTGCTGCGGTATCTATTCCCCTACATCAAGTACAGCGGTTGGCTCCGGCGGCGGCCGCGCATGCTGCATACGGTGCACAACCTGGCTGCCTTTGAGGTAGAGCCGCGGGCCCGCTGGATTCAAGGTCTGGCATTCCGTAACGGGGTTCAGCCGGTAGCGGTGGCCGAAGAAGTGGCGCGGAGTGTGGCCAAACTCTACAACACGAGTGAGCCGGTCGTGGTGCCTAATTGCGTGCCGGTCGACCGCTACAGTTGTCCACAGGTGAGCCGGGAGGAGTGGCGCAGGCGTGAAGGATTTGGGAGCGAAGCGATCCTGGTGGCATGCGTAGCTGGATTTCGGCCACAGAAGAATCATCCACTGCTGCTGGAGGGCTTTGCCGCCACCGCAACCCGTTATCCGCAAGCGCAATTGCTGCTGGCCGGCGGCGGCGAACGGCGCGAACTGGCTGGCTTGGCCGGGCGGCTGGGTATCGGCGAGCGAGTGCATTTTTTGGGGGTGCGGAGCGACGTGCCGGACCTGCTGGCCGCATCTGACCTGTTTGTTCTGGCTTCGCACTATGAGGGCAATCCGATGTCGGTAATGGAGGCGATGGCGGCCGGGCTGCCGGTGGTTGCCCCGCGCGTGGGGGGCATCCCGGAACTGGTGACCGACGGGAAGGAGGGATTGCTGTTATCCTCGCTCGACAGCCAGAGTTTAGCTGCGGCCCTGGACCATTTGGTGGGCGATGGAGTCAAACGCAGGCGCATGGGGGAAGCGAGCCGGCTGCGCGCACGCCGCTCTTTCGATGTAGGCAATATGGTGGCGGGCTATGAAGCGCTGTATACCTCTGGGGAACCAGTTGTTTCCCGTCTGCTGCCGCACCAGGCGTCACTATGATTGGCTCGGCAGCGGCCCCGGGTTGGTCGCTGCGCACCCAAGTTCGGTCCCCCCTGCGGCAACCGAGCGGAAGGAAAGCGTCGCGTGAGCCGCTACTGATTCGGATCGCATTCTTTTTCTTTTGTTGCCTCATCTTTACCATCCCCTGGGAAAACCTGGTGGTGATCCCGGGCCTGGGAACGGTCGCTCACCTGGTGGGCTACGCGGCACTCGCCATCGGGCTCTTGGCGGTGCTCGATAAAGGGCGGCTGAACCCTACCACCGGAGGGTTTCTGCTAGTGGTGCTGTTTGCCTTCTGGCGCTGCCTCAGTTATCTCTGGACCGCCGCGCCCGACGCAACTGTCATTGAAATCGGCACCAGCCTGCAGATGCTTGCCATGCTCTGGCTGCTGCACCAATTGGCATTTTCTCAGCGGCGGCTCCTTTCGGTGTTGCAGGCGTATGTGCTGGGGACGCTGGTCTCGGACCTGGATACGATCAATCAGTACCTGCACGGGGTGAATCCGGCCGGAAAATCGCGCTTTTTCGCCATCGGCTTTGACCCGAACGAACTCGCCCTCACGCTGGTTCTCTCGCTCCCGCTCAGTCTCTACCTGGCGAGCGTTACGCGCCGGCAATGGCTTGTCTGGTTCTACCGCGTCCAGTTCCTAATCACGGCCTGGACAATACTCTTGACCGCTTCGCGAGGACCCGTGATAGCAGCTGCCGGTATTCTCCTGGTAGTGCCGGCTGTATTCTTCCGGTCCAATGAACGGCAGAAAGCAATCCTGGTGGCCGCGACCGTGGTGGCCGTCGGTGTGGCTTTATTTGCCGTGCCGGCTGCCTCCTGGAAACGCCTGGGGAGTATCGGAACTGAGATTTCAAGTGGTAACTTAAATGACAGGCGCGTGATCTGGGAGGCTGGTCTTGAAACCTTCCGGCAACGTCCGATTCTCGGCGTAGGCGCCGGGGCATTCAGCACCTCGGTGCATAATTCGACCGGAATCGCTTACGTGGCGCACAACACTTTCTTGTCGATTCTGGTGGAACAGGGACTGATTGGGTTCGGCATCTTTCTGGCGCTGTACTGTTACTCCATCCGTTTGTGCCTGCGCATGCCTGCCTTCGAGCGCGCCGTCTGGATTGCAACGCTGGTCACGCTCAGCATCGGGGTGTTTTCGCTCACCTGGGAATATCGCAAGCCAATTTGGCTGATTTTCGGCCTAATTTCGCTACAGGTGGGTGTCACACGAAGGCCAGCGCAGGCAAAACGTCTCCGCTCCCGTATCGTCTCCTATGCTGTCCCGTCCGTTGAGGTAACCGGGTCCACACTATGATCTATTCTTTCGGCGCGATTGTTTGCACTGCTTTCTTTCTCCTGCCCGGCGCGCTTCTGCTAAGGTCATCCGGTGCTGAGAAGACTCCCGGTGCTGCTGTTAAGCCAGCTGCACCGGACAAGAAAGGGATGAATGTACTGTGGTTAGGAGACTTCGGCAAAGCCGGCCTTGGCCGGGACGATACTTCTGTATTCGAGCGGGCGCTCGCCGAGGCCAGCCGGACCGGGCGCGCCCTGGAGATTCCAGCCGCGCGCAGTGCCTATCGTGTAGCTCCGCTTCACCTGCGCTCTCACACCACGGTGCTGCTCGATTCCGGGGTGGTGTTGCAGGCGCGGGAAGGATATGCCGAGGGGCAGAAACTGCTCAACATCGACGATGTGAGCGCGGTGCAGATCATCGGCTATGGTGCGACCCTGAAGATGAACCGGGGTGAATACAAGACCGGAGAATATCGGCATTGCCTATCTATTCATGGCTCTAGCCAAGTGGCCATCAAAGGGATCAGGTGCCAGACCCCGGGCGGAAATGGGCTTTATATTGGCGGGGACGACCAGAAACCGTTTAGCGAGGCGATCACGGTCGAAGATGTGACAGTCGATGGGAGCATTGGCGCGGGCCTCCTGATCACGTCCGCCCGCAACTTAACGGTGCGCCGTTGCCACTTCTCCCAAAGCCACGCGCAAACGCCGCCAAGCGGCAGGGCCGGCACGGTAGAGAAGAGGCCCGGTATCGAAGTGCTGGGGGCGGCTCCGGAGGCGCGTCTGGAACAGGTGCACCTAGAAGACGACGTGACTACGCGCAATTCCGGCGATGGCCTGCGCTTCATTCTAAGCCGCCAAACCGCGCGCAGCACCCCGGTCAGTATCACCGTCCTGCGTCATCGCGACGAGTTTGCCGGCGCCAGCAGTTATTTCGGCAGCAACGAGGCGGCCGCAGGGGGCGCGGTCTCGGGTCTGGTCATTTTCCAGGATTGCGTCAGCCAGGGGGCGCAGGAATATGGGGCCGTGCTGTCATTTTGGAGCAGCTCCGGAACACGGGTTTCGTTCCGCGGCCTTACCGTAATCGATGCCGATGGAGCTGGTTCTACCTGGGACAATGCTGCCGTTGCCGTGCGGCGCGGCGGTGGCGGACGCGACCGAATCGGGAATGTAGAGTTTGTCCGGACCACCATTCGGGACACGCGTCGACAGCCGAAATTAGATTATTACTTCAGCTTTGCCGATTACTCTCATGTCGGAATTGAGAACGTTACCTTTCGGGACCCGCTGCAACTCAGTGGTGCCCGGCACAAGCAGCCGCTTGGGCTGTATCAGGGTGAAGGGGTCGAGCAGATTCAGCGTGCTGACGATCCGGCGCTGCTCGCGCTATGGAAGGCCGCCGAAAAACACGAGCCGGCCTCTGCTTCTTCGCATATCCGGCCGTAGCGCCGCAGTCGATTTATAGGCGCTTTGAGAGTACCTGGAGAAGCCTCCTTCACGATGACCTATTCCCACACATTTACCGTCTTACTCCGGCCTACAATCGTGCCGCCACACTGCATCGGCCCTATGCACTGCTCCGGGCACAAACCATGCGCGATTTCGAATGGCTGATTGTAGACGATGGCTCGGAGGATGGAACCAGGAGCTTAGTCGAAGCTTGGCAGAAGGAAGCAAAGTTTCCCATCCGCTATCGTTATCAGTCGAATGCTGGGAAGCCGGGCGGCTTGTCATGCTGGCATTCAAACCGCACAGGGCGAGCTTCCTCACCCTCGACTCTGACGACGGCTGCGTACCGAACGCCCTGGAGCGTCTCCTGTTCCACTGGAACAGCATCCCGGAGGGCCGCCGGTCTGAGTTCAGCGCCGTTACTGCCCTGTGCCAGGATCAGAACGGGAAGCTGGTGGGTACAATGTTCCCATCCGATCCCTCTCGATTCCGACTCGATTGAGCTGGTTTACAAATACAGGGTCAAGGGGCGTGAAGTGGGGATTTCAACGCACCAATGTCTCAAAAGAGTTCCCGTTTCCGGTCGACTCTGACCGAAGTCTTGGACGGGCATGCAGCCGGTCGCTGCATGTTTCTCTATGAGCTGATTCCTTGTTGCCCAAGCTGCGGAGGCGTTCGCCGAGGTCGTCATCAAGCTCAACAGTTACTCTCCGACGGCGGTTTCAAACTAGCTGAGCAACTCGGGCAGATAGATCCTAAATTTCCTCAATGCCTTCTGCTCGCGACACTGCCTCTGGGATAGATTTTCGGAGCGATCGCCACTGTTATCTGGTACTAGATCACTAGCCTAGTACTCTTCTGAGTGAGAAAGGTAACTAAGACAGCATCGCAGTGAACCTAAATTTGTGCATGTTTCAGCGTTTTATTGGATTGGTGGTCAGGCAAGTGCAGTTGGCAGAAATCCCTCGGTGTGAGAGTAATTCAGGTCCCCGCGTGAAGCCCTCGTTTAAGTCTTTGTTAGTGTGCCCAGCCTGCCATTCCGATCTGCTGCTCGGCGAGGATCGTTTGTCTTGTACCGGCTCTGCGTGCGGCCAGCAGTATCCATTGGTAGGCAAAATCCCAATTCTTTTGTCGGAGCAGCTGAGTACCTTTCGCATTGCGCCTTATCGCGGCCGACACGGCCGAACATATCGGCCATCCTGGCGCACACGGCTGCGTCGGCTGGTTCCCCGTATCTCCGGGAACCTAGTGGCCCTGCAAAATTTCAAAGCTTTTGTTGCCCGGCTCCTGGCTCAAACCGACCGGCCGCAAGTATTGATCCTAGGGGGCGCAGAAAGAGGTGCGGGAATCAGTCCTTTACTGGACGATGGCCGAATTGAGTGCCTGGAAAGCGATGTGGTTATCGGGTCGCGGACAGAAGCAGTCTTTGACGCCAGTTATCTTCCGCTGCGCTCAAATTCGGTAGACGGTGTTGTCGTACAGGCGGTGCTCGAGTACGTGCTGGATCCGGCGCTTGTTGCTGCCGAGATTTACCGGGTGCTGAAGCCGGGGGGAATCGTGTATTCGGAGATGCCTTTTTTGCAAAGTGTTCACGGAGGGCGCTACGACTTTACTCGTTTGACCCACCTTGGGCACCTGCGCCTATTCCGTCACTTTGAAGAGATCTCTAGCGGAGCCTGTGCTGGACCGGCGACGACGCTGGCCTGGTCACTCCAGCAATTCTTTCTAGGGTTTGTACGCTCGCCTCGGCTCCGGGATGGAATGAAAATCGCTACCGGCTTTCTGTTTTTCTGGATTCATTTCTTCGATTACGTTCTAGCTACTACGCCCGGCGGTTTGGATGGGGCAACGGGAACTTACCTCATGGCTGCAAAAAGCGATCACCTGTTATCAGATCACAAACTGCTTGAAAAGTATCGCGGTGCGGTACCGGTTGGAGACATCCTTTAAGCTGCTGCTGCCCATAAGCCTGCTGTTAAACCGCGTGAGTTTGCTTATTGATTAGTACGGCAGTACTTAAACCCTGCATAACCTGTTTGCATAGCCATATAAATGGGAGACACTAGTCACCGGTTTATGCTTCCACAAAAAACTTCTTGCTTCCGAATACGGCCGACAATGTTGTGGCTGCCCATGAGCCTGCTTCTAGCAGGCTCGGCATCAGCACAGGTCGATCAACCTCTCAAATCGACGGCCGGTTCCACTTCGATCGTGGCTTTGGGCAGCTTTGGCGCGGCCGGCCAAGGTGCCGATGATACGGCCGTGTTCCAAGCGGCTTTTAACGGCGCGGCTTCCAAAGGGCAGACCTTGTCAGTTCCGGCTGGTCTGTACAACGTCCGCCCTCTCTATTTACCGGCTAACACTTCAGTGGTCTTTGGCGCCGGAGTGACCGTGCAGGCGCTGCCTGGCTTTGGACAGTATGATCACCTGCTCAATATCGACGATGTGCAAAATGTCTCGTTGACCGGAACTCCCGGCCAGACTGTCTTTCGGATGAACAAAACGGAGTATACCTCCGGCGAGTACCGCCACTGCCTAGCCATCCTGGGAGCGAGTAATGTCACGGTGAGCGGCATACAGTGCAACAATTCCGGCGGCGACGGGGTTTACATCTCAGGGAGTGTGCAGCCTTACAGTTCGACAGTGAAGATCCTGAACTCCGGATTCGACAATAATCGAAGACAAGGAATGAGCTTGGTGTCCGGCAAGGACATTCTGGTGAGCAATTGTACCTTCACCAATACCAACGGTACTCTTCCTTCTGACGGCATCGATATCGAGCCGAATGGCGTCGCCGACGTGCTCCAGAATGTCGACATCGAAAGCAGCAGCGTGACAGGTAACGACGGCGATGGCCTGGCGATGAGCATCGTGCAGATGAACGTCACGAGCGTTCCGGTTTCTATTAAGGTCGCCAACTTGCAGTCCGGGCGGAACAAAAAGAGTGGTTTCTTTGCGCAGGACGGTGCTGAACAAAAGACTCCTGCGGTGACTGGTACGATCCTGATCTCAAATTCCACCTCGACGCAAAATGGTCTCTATGGGGCGGTGGCTTCGTTTTGGGACAGTAATGGAGCTTCGCTGATCTTCCAGAACCTGACTGTTACCAATGTGAACAGTTCGCGGTCCACAATCGACAACGCGGCCATCGCGGTCAAGCGGGGTGGAGGCGCTGTGTATCCCATGGGCAATGTCCATTTCCTCGGAACTTCCATCATTGATACAGCTGGTTATCTAGATGTTTATTTCACGGTGTATGACTGGTCACATATCGGGATCGCGCAATTGCAGTTGATGGATTTCGGTTCGCTAAGCGGCGCCAAGGCAGCGACTGGATTATTCAACGGCTCGCCTGCACCCTCTATCAACATCAACTAGCAGGCTTGGACTCACTTAGAGAAGCGCGCCCGATCGGACCGTCTGGTTAGGTGCGCTCCTCCCAGTGTTGCTAGGAAGGGCTCAGCGGTTTGTGCTTGACCGTGAAAGCAATGGCCTTCGAAAGTCCGACTCCGAGACTAATTCCAGTTACATTGATGAGCACATCTCGCAGGCTCGGATCGCGCTTCGGAAAGAACATCTGCAGGAGTTCGCTGCTGATTCCTATAACGCTTCCGAAACCAAGCACGAAGCTGGTCCGGCGTTCCATCGAGCCATAAATCCAGTAGAGGAGCGCTCCAAGGGTCGTAAACATAAACAGATGGACGTTTTTCTCGGCTACGAAATGGATCAGAGAACGACTTTCCGGGTCCAAGCTGCGCAGGTGAAATGGCTTTCCGATTACCGTTTCAAAGGCAGAATCGGCCCAACGCCCGGCCCAGCTGGTCGATGAAAAGGCGATCAAGCTTAACCAGAACAGGACCACTAACAGCCAAAGAATCGAACGGTTGCGAGAGGATGAAGCAGACAACGATGTGTTCCAGGACCGCTCTGTGGCGCTCCAGTTCCATTGTAAGGACCTGCCGGGGAACAGGGCAACCAGAAGACCAGCCGGATTTACCTGAGACTTGACTGTCCCCTCTGGCCGGCAGTTACCTCAAAAACTGCAGCTTGGTGTCTCTTTGGCCGAGTGCCACTGCTTCGGCTCGGGACCGCGCTTGTGCGGGAGCACCGATGCTGGAAACGCGGGCAGGTCTCCTGTAAGGCTTTTCCGAAGCTTCGTTCTAGCCACGTCAGATTACCTGTCTCAAGCCTTGCCGGTCGATGAGCCGACCATGCCTTCTCACCCGAGCGATACACCGCCCTACTGAATCAGAACCAGGTAACCGGTGGCCTTATTAACCGATGGTCCTGGCGTAAGATAAGCAACACATGCGAAAACTTCGCTCCACTTCAGCCGTTGTGCTGATCTTTGCCCTGTTTGCGCTGCTGTCGGCAGCCGTGCAGGCCTGGGCCACGCGCTACGAGATGAATGAGGATGGCACCTCCTACGTGGAAGTGGCAGCCATGTACCTGCACGGTCCCTGGACCGCTGCCATCAATCCGTACTGGAATCCGCTCTACACATGGCTTCTTGCGCTGGCTTTGTCCCGCAACGCTCATGGGGGTTTGGCGGATTACGCGAGCGCTCATCTAATCAACTTCTTCCTCTTTCTCGCCTGCTCGGTGGCCTTTGCTTTTTTCCTCAGCGAACTGAGAAAGAGTCAAAGACGTTTGTTCGATCCAACTCTTTACGGCGAATTACCTCAGTGGGCATGGTTTGTGCTCGGCTGTGCGCTGTTGATCTCTTGTAGCCTGGACTTGATCACTCTGGTCTGGGTCGGTCCGGACCTGCTGCTCTCCTCTCTGGTGTTTGCGGCGCTGGGCGCGGCATTAAGAACACAGCGGCTGCGCCCGGGGGAGAGCCGGATTTTGACTTGGTGCGGCCTTGGAATCTTATTGGGCCTGTGTTACCTGGCAAAGCCCGTCGGGCTGATCTTCGCAGCCTTGGTTGGCCTAGGGGTGCTTGTGTCGGCACAAGCGCGACGGGTTGCCGGATGGCAGTGGGCACCTGCCGCTCTTCTTTTTGCCTGCCTGGTAGTGCCGTATATCGCCTTCATTTCGGCGAGAGCACACCGGCTCACCATCAGTTATAACGGACCCCTGACTTACTTGTTCGTCACTGTCGGGGAACCCTATGGATATCCTCACGGCGTCCCCTTACCTCCAGGCAGTACTCTCCTGCATCCTCCGCAGCTTCTCTTTGCGAAGCCGGCAGTCTACGGGTTCGCTTCTCCGGTGCCTGGCTCGATACCCATCTGGTTCGATACCTCGTACTGGTATGAGGGAGTGAAGATCCCGTTCTCACCGCGGGGCCAGATCCGCCAACTGGTGAAGAATGTCCGGACTGCTGCCCGGATCGTGTTGGTCAGGCAAGCGGCTCTCTGTGTGGCGCTGCTTGGATTACTGCTGACTTTTCGTAACGGTCGGGAACTCCTGGCGAGCATGCGCCGACAATGGGTAGTGACGGTGCCGATTGTTTCTCTGCTTCTGCTCCAGTTCTTGTTCAATTTGGAAGGGCGCCTTATCGCACCCTATCTAACCGCGCTTTGGGCTTGCGTTCTGGGTTCGTTCCGACCGCGCTTGGGCCACCAGCAGGCGGGAGTATTGCAGCCTTTCGTGGTCGCCGCATCGATTTTTCTGGTGATCAATGTTGTTTCCCAGGTCGGCACCGATGCGGCCAACGCTTTACGGGGTACTTCCACCGAGTTCCAGCATTCCACTTCCGAAGACCGCGCTATTGCCGCCGGGATGCAGCATGCCGGAATTCCCCAGAACGCGGCGGTAGCCTACGTGGGAAATTCAATTGCGACTTACTGGCCGCACATCGGGCAGTTCCGCATCGCGGCGGAGATCCCAGTCGAAGAGGAACAGGCGTTTATCGATGCTCCTTTGCCGACCGTAAACCTTCTTTATACGGCGCTAGCCAAAGCCGGAGTCGTAGCGATCGTTTCGCCGTTTCGCCCGGTGGAGGCAGATGGGGGATGGCAGGCTATTCCCGGCGCCAGCTCTTATTTGCATTTCACCTCCCGGCAGGGCAATCGCCCTGCTACCCCGTAACAGGGCTGCTGCTACGACGGAAGGCAGTTAACGAAAAAGGGACAACCTCTAGTGAGATTGTCCCTTTCCTTTACCTGCCGGTGACTGAGGGATTCAAGGGATATTCACTGAGGTGACGGCAACCCCCTGCAGAAGCCCAAAGGGAGCGCCGGCCGGCAACCCGCTGGTGGTGCCGAACGAGCCGAACTGAATGTTTGCCAACCCACCTGAGTTGTAAGGAGCAACACTGAAGTAGGCAGGGGCATTCGAGCCATTGCTGTACTGGATGCTGGTGCCCTGGATGTTAATGTTCCCGGCGGGGTAAGAATCGCCTCCTCCGGCAGTCACCGCCAGCGCGGCATCGTGGACCGGTTGTAGCGTGTTGTAGTTCTGCATCGGATTGATGATCGTGTTGCCGGTTGCTGTAAGCTTGGCGCCACTCGGGTTGAAGTCCCAGAAGTACGCAACGATGCCCCACTGCCCGTCATTGGTTGAGCTGGAATTTTGAAGCGTTACCGAACCGGGAACCGGACCTTGCGTATCAATCTCGTCGAAGAAAAAGTAGCCGCTGCCGAGGTTCCCTCGAGAAGTGAGATTTTTCAGCAAAATGCCAACCGTCCCGCTATTGGGACCGAGTCTCTGCGTTTCTACCGTGATGCCGTTCCCACAGTGCGAGCACATC
>CAXTWQ010000028.1:0-9662 GCA_964248065.1 uncultured Bryobacteraceae bacterium
ACGTATGTAAGTAATTGCCTTCCGCGCCGCCTTGCCTGTCAAGTCTGAGCTCTGGGGCAAGTACCGCGTCCGATGGTTTGTTTAGTTGAAGCACCATCGTTATTCAAGATTTTCCGAGTAGAGCAACACTAACTAGGAGACAGCCAAAGCAAAACTTCATGAACCAGCTCATACCCGTTACAACGGAGACATTTGTTCGAAAGCTTCATCCCAAGCCTTGGGTGATGTATTGGTTCTTGATTACGGCAATTTGTGCTCTCCCGCTCCCCGGGTTTGGGCAACAAGCGGTACCGACCTCTGACGCTAAAGCCAATATCTCCGGATTGGTCCAAGACTCGAGCGGAGCTGTAATCCGCGATGCTCAGGTCAGTTTGTTAGGTTCAGATGGGCGCGTTCAAAAAGTCGTCTCCTCAGGCAGTGGAGGCGAGTTCCGCCTCGAGGGACTCAGTCATGGCTCATTCCGCGTTGCCGTTGCCTCTGCCGGTCTTACTCCCTTTCTCTCTCCTGCTATCGTTCTTGCTGACAATCAGTCCTATGACCTTCAGAACATATCGATGAGCGTAGCGTCGACCAGCACAGACGTTCAGGTCACAGCAACAACCGAGGAGATCGCAGATGTGCAGCTCAAGACCGAAGTGACTCAGCGAGTATTTGGTCTTCTGCCAAATTTCTACACTAGCTTCGCTCACGATGCCGCCCCGCTCAACACCAGACAGAAATTTTCGCTCGCAGGCCACTCCATCTTTGACCCCGCCCGGTTTGCTGTCGCAGGCATCGCCGCTGGCGTGGAACAGGCAAACCGTTCCTACCCTGGATATGGCTATGGAGCCAGCGGTTATGGGAAACGCTATGCTGCTGCCTTCGGCGACCAACTCACCGGCACGTTGATCAGTTTCGCTATCCTGCCCTCGATATTTCACCAGGACCCACGTTACTTCTACCAGGGCTCAGGCTCAACCAAGTCTCGGGTTCTGCACGCCCTGGCATCGGCCGTAACCGCTCGAAGTGACAGCGGAACCGTTCAACCGAACTACTCCTTCATTTTGGGCGACCTCGCTTCCGGCGGCCTCGCCAACCTTTACTATCCACATGCAAATCGGGGAGCGGGGCTCCTCTTTCGCAATGCAGGGTTCGGAATCCTGGGCCGTGCCACTGACAGTCTGATTCGCGAGTTCGTGTTGAAGAGAATCACGACGCACGTTCCTCCGACCTCGAACGGCAGACCGTAACAGCTAGCTGAAAAGCGGAGATCTGTGGTTTTGCTACGGGTGTGAAACTGTGTTTATCGGCGGCTAGTCTTTGCTTATAACTGCCGCTCAGCATCCCGATGTCGTTCTTTCACCGCGAACCCGGACTTCTTCAATCGCTTCTGAATCTCATGCGCAATCAGCACTGACCGATGATGCCCGCCCGTGCAGCCGAAGGAAATAGTCAGATAGCTTTTCCCTTCCCGAATGTAGTGCGGCAGCAAATAAATCAGCAATTCTGAAATCCGATTGATGAACTCTTCCGTTTGTGGAAAAGATCGAATAAACCGGGCGACGCTAGGATGCAGACCCGTCAAGTGCTTAAATTCCGGAATATAGTTCGGATTAGGCAGGAAGCGAACATCGAAAACAAGATCGCTTTCCGAGGGGACACCGTAGCGAAAACCAAAGCTGTTGATGGAAACGGTGATGCCGGCCGGGTCTTTTACATCCTGAAAATGCTCATTGATCTGCCTGCGCAAATCATGCACGTTCAGCTTCGTGGTATCGATGTATAGGTCAGCTAAGGCACGGAGCGGAGCAAGCTGTTGACGCTCATTGGACAAACTCGAAAGCACCGTAGATTCCGAGCCAAGCGGATGCGGCCGCCTTGTCTCGCTGTAGCGCCGTTGAAGTACTTCGTCGCTGGCATCCAGGAACACAATGCGAGCGTGGACGCGCTTTTTCAAGGCCGCGTAGATCTCTTCGAAGCCCTTTAGCGCCTCACCTTCCCGGATGTCAATGGTCAGGGCCGACCGCCGCTGCGTCTTTGAATCCAGCGAAAGATCCGCAAATTTCGGTACCAGCGCAATCGGAAGGTTATCGACTGCGTAGAAGCCAAGATCTTCAAAGGCTTTTAGGGCCGTCAATTTGCCGGAGCCGCTAATGCCCGTGATAATCACTAATTCGGCATCCGGCTTCCCAGCTGGAGGAGTCTCAACGGCCGCTTTGGACTCTTTCTTTGTAGATTTAGCCATTCGTAATAGAGGCGAAGTGCGGCAACCGAAGATCAGGTGCGCGGAGCCGAGCTTTGGTTACCCCTCAGGACTCAATCAGATCGAAATTCCCGTCCGGCCGCTGCATCAATACTGAGAGGCAGTTGCGATCGGCATCGCGATACACCACATAGTCGTTCGTTCCCGAAATCTCCAGCATCGCTTCTTCCAGCGTCATCGGCTTACGGTCTTCTCCATAGTTCACGCGAAAAACTTTCGCCGTCCGCGCAGTTCCATTCGCTGCTGGAGTGCTGTGCCGTGCAGCCTCAACTTTTCCGGGAGGCTGCGCTGCTTCCTCCTTTGGATTTTCCTTACTCGTCCGGACAGCCTTGGCGTCCCGATGAGTATCACGCCAACGATCGCGATGCTTAATCAGCTGCTTCTCAAGCTTTTCAGCAGCCTGATTCAGGGCTATGAGGAGATCGCCATCGACTCCCTCGCCGCACATCGAATGGTCATAAAAGTTGAGATGAATCTCAACCTTATGCAAGTGCCTTTCCACATGATGAACCAGGTGTACTTCGCGTTCACCACGCTGCTCTGCCAAGCGGCCCATTTTGGCCAGCTTCTCTGCAACCTTCTCCTCTAGCTCAGGAGTGAAATCCTTTGTCTTGCCGGAGTAGATCAGCCTCATATCTGTCCCTGTTCGAAGGGCGAACGAAATGCTTCGACCCTCTCGAGTCTCACTTTCTTCTACCTGCTATCTTCCTACCTGCTATGCGCGCATTCGGCGCTGATGTGTGGAGGGAATCTTCATGTCTTCTCGATACTTCGCGACCGTGCGGCGCGTCACGTCGATCCCTTCGCTTTGCAGTCGCGCTGTGATCTGTTCATCGGTCAGCGGACGTGCCGTATTTTCCTCTTCGATCATCTTCTTCACCCGGCGCTTCACAATGAGCAGCGGAGTTATGCTGCCTGAAGTTCCCTGCACCGCCTCTGAGAAGAAGTATCGTAACTCAAAGACCCCCTGTGGCGTGTGTGTATATTTGTTTGCAACCGCCCGGCTCACGGTTGAAGGGTGCACCCCGATCTCTTCGGCAACCTCTTTGATCATCATCGGCTTCAGCTGGTCGATTCCGCTCTCCAGAAACTCGCCTTGCCGCCGCACTATCGAGTGACAAACTCGCAGTATCGTCTGCTTACGCTGCTCAATGTTCTTGATCAATTGCAGCGCAGACGCGTACCGCTCCTTGACATAGTTGCGGACATCCCGGTCTGGCTCCTGTTCGCGATCTACCATGCGCTTGTATTCGCCATTCAAACGCAACTGCGGAACATCATCATCGTTTAGCGTGATTACGTAATCATCGCCGTCTTTATAGATGTACACGTCAGGCTCTACCAGGCGAGCGCCAGCACCGGAGTACCGTAGCCCAGGGGCAGGGTCCAAATGCCTGATCACATTCACAGCAACCTGGATATGCTCGGGCGGCCGCCCCAGGATTTTGCACAACTGGCCCATCTGCCGAGTCTCCAGCAACCGCATGTGGTCGTGTATGATCTTCCAAGCCACGCCATCCCGGCAGCCCCGAGCATCAAGTTGCAACAGCAGACATTCGCGTAAATCCTTAGCCGCTACTCCTGTCGGTTCCAGCGCCTGCACCGCAAGGAGAGCAGCGCGGACTGTATCCAGCGGCAGGCCCTCGGAAAAAGCAATCTCTTCGGGAACTGTTGTCAGGTACCCGCTCTCTTCCAGGTTGCCGATTATGCTCTTGGCTGCCTCGCGTACCGCTTCGGGCAATACCACGACACTGAGCTGGCTCTGCAGGTGATCGCTCAAGGTAACAGGTGAAGAAAGGAACGTCTCAAACGACGGTTTCTCAACCGACTCCGACGCGGGACTCTTGAAGCCCGGGTCTAGATACTCTTCGAAGAAACTTCCAAAGTCGATCTCCTGAAACGGATCAGTCTCGGTCTTGCTCTCTTCTACTGCCGCCACGGCCACGCTGGTGTCTACAGCGCCACTGTCGGAATGTTCGCTGCTTAGCGCCTCAAAATTTTCGTTACCGTCAAAGCTGTTGGTGGCGGCGCCTGCTTCCACATGACTCAGAATTGCCTGATCTGCCGGATCGCTATGCCGTTCGCACTCCAGCAACGACTGAAGTTCCTGGGGCGTTAACTCCTCGCCCGGCTCTGATGCTTCCTCCAGTACAGGGTTCTCGGCAATCTCATTAATGAGCATGTCCTTCAGCTCCATTCGGTTGAGCTGAAGCACCGTGACCATCTGGACAAGGCCAGGCGTGAGTATCTGCTTTTGCTGTACGCCGAGGTGCAGCCGTTGCGAAAGCGAACTCATTTGGTCACCAGTCTAACACCGCTGGAGACGGTTGCAATTTGGGAAAAACCTGTGACCCAGCAAACTATGGGGCCTATGCGCATCACTACTTATCAGCTGGCCAAACCAGGCGGAAGAAAGAAATTCTCCCCCAGATAAATCCGCCGGACTTCCGGATCATGCCCAAGCGACTCAGGCGAACCAGCACGAAAGATCCGTCCATTGCTGATGATGTATGCTCGATCGGTCACCGCCAGCGTCTCGCGTACGTTGTGATCGGTCACTAAAATTCCGATCCCGCGCCGCTTCAAGTCGCCAATGATGCGCTGCAGTTCCAGCACTTGTATAGGATCGATCCCCGAGAACGGCTCGTCCAGCAAAATAAAATCAGGACGCAAAACTAGAGACCGCGCAATCTCCACGCGCCGCCGCTCGCCGCCCGACAGCATATAGCCTTTGCTGTGCCGCACTGTTTCCAAACCCAGATCGGCAATCAGGTTCGACATGCGCTCTCGGCGCTCATGTCCCCGGATCGGCAGCGTTTGCAGAATTGCCATCAGGTTGTCCTCGACACTCAGCTTGCGGAATACCGAAGGCTCCTGCGGAAGATAGCTGATGCCGCGCCGGGCACGCTGATACATCGGCAAGTGCGTGATCGGCTTATCGTCCAGCAGCACGTCGCCCGATTCGGGATTAATCAGGCCAACCGTAATGTAAAACGAAGTGGTTTTCCCTGCGCCATTGGGCCCGAGCAGACCCACCACTTCGCCCTGCTCAACCCGGATTGTGACGTTATCCACCACCTTGCGGCCGTTGTAGGATTTTGAGATCTCTACTGTCTGCAGAGTGCGTGTGCCCGTGGTGGTTTCCAATGTCTTATGATACGCGGTGAATGGAGGTTCTCCCATCGTCGCGCCGCACTCTTTTCCTTACGGCAACCGTTGTCATTTTTCTCAGTTGCTTCCGCCTCACGCATCTCCATCTGCTCTGGGCTGACGAAGACTATCATCTGGCCGCAGCCCTCAACCTTCTGCACGGCCGCGTTCCGTACCGCGACTTCTGGTATGACAAGCCGCCCCTCACCGCCCTTTACTATCTGCTGATTGGCGGCCGGTCCGGGTGGGCCCTACGGCTGCTCGATGCGGCCTACACCGTTGCCTGCTGCGCCGTCACCTTTCGTATCGCCTCAGTTTGGTGGAGCATGCGTGAAGGTGTTTTGGCCGCCCTGCTGCTCGCCTTTTTCACTACGTTTTATCTGCCTTCTGCCGTCATCCCGTTTGCAGCCGACGCAGTCATCATGCTGCCGCACCTGCTCGCGATTTACTTCGCCCTCAACTGCCGGAGCGTCATAGCGGCAGGCATCCTTTCGGGCATTGCCTTTCTCGGAAATACAAAAGCAATCTTCGTTCTCGCCGCGTGTTGCCTGTTTGCAGGCTCACAAATCTTGGTTCTGCTGATGGCCTTCGCTGCCACGCTTTGTCTCGAAGCAGGCGCGCTGTTCGCCCTCGGCGCGTGGCCCGGCTATATCGAGCAGGTTTGGCACTGGGGATTGCTTTATGCGCAGGGAGCCCCGGTCGCGCATCCGTTACTGAACGGCATCGCAAGAACAGGTAACTGGCTAGGCTTCCATCTTGCTCTAGTGCTCGGAACCGGATGGGCGTTGACAGAGCAATCCCGCAATCGTTGGCGGCTCATCGGTTGGATCGCCTTTTCATTTGCTGGTGTCGCACTCGGCAGCCGATTCGCCCCGCACTACTTTCTCCAACTACTGCCGCCGCTCGTCATCGCTGCCTCTCGCGGCATCACTTTAGCTTTCGACAGATATCGCCGACCAGCCGCAATCGCACTTACTCTGGCCTTGTCTCTACCGGTCATTCGTTTCGGTCCACACTACATCCTGCTCGCCGCAGGCAGATCCTCAAACTGGGCCGACATCAAGATGGATCTGGATAGCCAGCAAGCCGCCGAAAGAATAAACGCCGTGTCGCACGGTGGGGACACACTCTTTGTGTGGGGCTACCGACCCGACATCTACGTCTACACGCGCCTTCTATCAGACAGCCGCTTCTGGGACTCTCAACCGCTCACTGGAGTTCCAGCCGACCGCCATCTCTCGTCAACCGTAGCGATCTATGCAGAAGCTGCTAAGGCAAACCGCATAGAACTCTCTCACACTCACCCGACCTGGATCGTCGATGGCCTCAGCCCCTTTAACCCAGCTTTGAAGATCGACCGCTACGCCGAACTACAGCAATGGTTCAATGACTACGAACTGGTTAATCGAACAGATTTGACGCTGATCTATCATCGTCGTCCGTAGCTCATCCGTGTCCATCGGCGTTTATCGGCGGCCATCTACTCAACCACTACCCGAGTGCCCTTGTTCTCCTGCCGCGACAACCGCTCCAGCCGCGCATCGATCAACTCGCGCAAGCCCAGCAGCACCTCCTTGCGTGCCTGACGAAAATGATTGACAGCCGTTTCCGGTGGCCCAAACAATTGCGCCCCCTGCCGGAACGCTTCTCTCACTGTTTTCTTGAAGTCCTCGCCCTGCGCACGAGTCTCGGTCTCACCTTCGTTCATCATCACTTCATCTCCACTACCAGCGTACGCTCGGCTAGTCGAGCCTTCACCGGCATCAGCGTGGCCATCGTCGTCGGCAAACCCACATGCCGCCTGATGGTCCCAATCTCAATCACCAGATCCTCGCCCTTCTTGAACATCTTCACTTCGCCCTTCTCCGCAAACGGCAACTCCAGCCGAACCTCATACCCGCGCTCATCATGAACGAACGAGTAAGGTGGCGTCGTTCGCGTAATCGCACAAGGGTCTTCGTCTGCTTGATATAAGGTTTGCGCCATCCCATGCAGCCGCTCATAGCCGATTACCTCATGCGGAAACATCGGTACACGCCTCACTGGCACCGGTGCAAAGTAAGTCACCATATCTGCCAGGGTCCTCTGCTGCGTTTGCTGCCATTGCTGAAAGAACGCGTCTTGCACTTCAGTTGGAATGAGCCGGTTCACAACGATGTGATCCACCGTCAATCCATGCAGCGTGAAGTACACAAACGCCCGCTGGGTCTCGCGCAGAACCATCTTCTCGGCATTGGTCACCAGGCGCACGCTCGTCAATTGCGGGTCTTCCAGCACCTGGTCGATCCCCTCGATCTTTGAAAACAGATCCTGCACATTCTTGAAATAGCTATCGGGTGGTAACTCGACCGGTGTAACGCGATTGGCGAACGGCCGCACAGCCTTCAGAAGGCTTCGCTGAAACCCGAATACATGCTTCATGTACCAATCAAGCGTCGAAGGCAGGCTGATAAATCGCAGCGACTCGGCTGTGGGCGCGCAATCCAGAATGACCGCATCGAACTCTTGCGATTTCCGATACTGATTTACGTACATCATCGCGCTCAGCTCTTCCATACCAGGAAAGATCGCCATCTCGTCCGCTTCCACGCCGCTCAAGCCCGTTGTACGCAGCACCGAGGTCACATATCCCGCGATCGCCGTCCAGTGCCGTTTGATCTCGTGATTGATATTTACTTCCTGAATAAACAGTCGCTCGGCAACCTGCCGTGGCTCCGAAGTGCCTTCGTGAAACAACGGATTATCAATGTCGAACGAATCGCCCAGGCTATGCGCAGGATCGACACTCATCACCAGCGTCTTGCGCCCGCCCTCGGCCAAGTGCACGCCCGTAGCCGCCGCAACACTCGTCTTACCAACGCCGCCCTTACCGCTGAACAACAGTATCCGCACATCTTCAAGATGACCGGTACCGTTACTGAGAGTGAGAAATCAGTTGTGAAACAACTCACGCGCGTAAGGCTCCGGAGCTGATAATTCTATTGACCTGAAATCGAAATTCGTTTCCGCCCATAAGCGATTGCATCCAGCGACCAGGCGCCGGGACCGAGCAACGTCAAGCTCGACGCAATACCCGACGCCAGTAGACAGATCCAAAATTCTCCCGGTCTTGACAGTGCAATGGAGAGTTCAACGCCTGCCGATAGCACGCCCGCAACCGGCGTCCAGAGCCCGATCCCCAACAAAACCCCTGTTCCGGCCGCCACCATCGCCAGCAAAGCATGGTCAGAACTAGTGTTGCCTACCCCACGCGCTAAAAGATCACGCAGAAGAAAAGCGGAAATTGTTATTCGCAAGATAAGAAGTCCGGTGCCGGGCCAACCATCTGCGAATGTGGAGAATAGGCGTTGCAGAGTGGTTCCCCTTCGAGCCTACGGGATTGCACGGGCAGACGAAACCTCTAAAGAGTTCCGCTCCTGACTCTTTAGAGTGGCTTAGAAGCTGATAATGCCCCGCCGCAACGCAATCATAGCCGCGTGAGTTCGGTCGTTTGCATGGAGCTTCGAGAGAATACTTTTCACACGGCTCTTGACCGTTTCCTCCGTGATTGAGAGACGTGCCGCAATCTCCTTATTCGCGTGCCCACCAGCTATCAGGCGCAGGACGTCGATCTCGCGCGTCGTCAGTACGTCCTCTCCGGAATGTTCAGCAAGCTCCGCGGCCACGGCTGAGGACATTGTCTTGCGCCCGGCGTTTACGGTACGGATGGTGTCGAGGAGTTCCTTGTGAAGCAGATTCTTCAGAAGATAGGCGCGCGCACCAGCCTCCATCGCGTGCAGTACTTGAACATCTCCAGAATACGTGGTCAGAACAATAATGCGGGCATCTGGTGCTTTTCTGCGAATGGCGATAATGGCATCGACACCCGTTATCTCTGGCATCTGCAAATCCATCAACGTTATGTCGGGAGCCTGTTTCAGAAACTGCTCAATCCCTTCCCGTCCATCTGCCGCCTCCCCCACCACTTCCATATCGGGCTGACCCTCAATGAGCGCAGCAATGCCATCGCGAAGTAAAGGATGGTCGTCAACAACCAGGATGCGAATCGCTCTCTGATCCCGCGCCTGCGGTTCCGCTCGGCTTGCATCCAAACTCATTGCCTGCCGCCATTCTCAGCCGCATCCGTACGAGGGGTGGCCTTGCTGAGTGATTTGTAAGCGATGGAACTCGGGATCGTCACCTCCACTTCAGTACCCTGACCAGCTTCACTCCAAAGCTCGAAGTGACCGCCGATGGTTCTGGCGCGCTCACGCATTCCAGCCAGGCCCCA
>CAXTWQ010000028.1:9672-51820 GCA_964248065.1 uncultured Bryobacteraceae bacterium
ACCAACGACTGGGTAGTGCCAGAGCGTCTCACGATCCATGCCGATCCCATCGTCGCGGATGCGCAATCGCAATTGCCGCCCGCTGTAGCGTAAATCCACCTCGATCCGGCTTGCTCCTGCATGACGGAACGCATTCAAAACTGCTTCGCGTGTGATTCGGTAGAGAGTGTCCTGCACGGTCGGATGCACATGCCGGGGCGTGCCTTCCACCAGTAGTTCGAATGTAGCCCGATTACCGTCACTCGTTCCGCTGCCGTCATCGGCCTGAAGCTCGCGGCCGGCTGAGGTAAGCGTCTCCACTAGATCGTTACCGCCCATTTGACTGGTTCGCAGTTCCTGAACCGCATCCCGGGCTTCCGTGATAGCCGTAGCAGCCCGATCGATGGCGATGCCAAGAGCATCCATCGCTTGTGCGGGGCGCTCGGGAAGCATGTTATGAACGGCTTGGAATCTGAGAATCAGTCCCTGAAAGCTTTGGAGCAGAGTATCATGTAACTCTCGCGCAATGCGAGTTCGCTCGGCAAGCCGCTCGCCATACAAAACATGTAATTGCCGTCCGAGCTGACCGAGCCGGATCTGATAGAGGCACACCAACGCAAGGAAGCCGGCGACGATTGCCAAAGCTCTAAACCATGCCGTCTGATAATACGCCGGTGCGATATGGAAACCGAACGTATCTCCCGTCATGTTCCATAGGCCGTCGTTGTTGCACGCAGTGACGGTAAAACGATAATCACCAGGAGGCAATTGGGTGTAGAAAGCCTGCCGCCGCGTACCTGCTTGCTGCCAGTCTTTATCGAAGTTCTCCAGCATGTACCGAAAGCGAACACGCTCCGGCATCGACAAGCTGAGAGCAGTGTAATTAATTACCAAATCTTGAACACGATTCGGCAGAGTAAGATGCGGAGAACTCGGGTACATCTTGTCGTCCGCCTTCACCGATTGAACAAGGACAGTTGGAACGATGTGATTGGTCCGAATATTGTCCGGATCAATCCACGCAAGGCCGGAGGAAGAGGAGAACCATAGGCTTCCGTCTGAGCTTTCAACCGCGGAGGGCAGGCGACTGCTTGGCATTGGAGCGCCAGGCATTCCGTCCAGGGCATTAAATAAATCTGCTTGCACTTGATAGTGGGGACTCTGCTTGAATCTGCCTATCTCTGTACGATCGATCCGAACAACACCTGACATCCCGTTCAGCCAAAGCTCCTCATTAGATCGTTCGACTATGCCGCTTATGGACCTTAGTTCTCCGGTAGTCGCAGTCAGAGTCTGGAACTGTTTGCCGTCGAATCGTTGTACTCCCGCTGTGCCTCCAATCCATAGCTCACCGGTTCTTCCCGAAATAGCGGTGACATCACCAACCGCCAACCCGTGAGTCGCTGAGAACGTTTTAACGCGGCCGCCTTCGAGCATGGCCAGAGTATTTTGCGCGTAACCGAACCACAAGCGCCCGAGCGGATCGGTATAGGCGACCAGAGGACGGGAGTGAGGCAACCCCGGTACCGATTCGCCCGTCGTCCATTTCCCATTGGCGAGCCTGTACAATCCGCCCTCATGGAGCGCGACCCAAAGATCACCCGAAGAATCGGCAACCATCGCCTGCACCAAGCGAAAATAGGGTACGTCGGGCGGTAAGGGCACACGAACAAACTGCTTTCCCGAAAACTTCCAGAGCGCGTTGATGCCACCCAGCCAGAGTGTTCCTGTACCGTCGCGATACGCGCATGATAGGAACGCTGGGGCGCCTTTTACTGGTTCAACTCCATTCCTGGAAACATGCAAGATGCCAGGCGAGACGGCGCCAGTGCTTATGAAAATGCCCTCTCCTCCGGCCGGTGTCATCACCACTCCGCGTGCCCCGGAAGGCAGAGGCACAGCGTTGAGTTTAGCTGGACGAAAGCGATCCAGACCACCGCTAGTTGCTACCCATACATCGCCCTCCCTATCTTCGAGAACTTCCAGTCCTTCGCTTCCGCTCAACCCGTCACTCTGAGTAAAATGATCCTGCTTGGGGATCACTGCCGAAGTTGCCGTCCAGGAAGATAACCGGGGTGTCGGCAATCGCCAAACTCCATCAGAAGTTGTAGCAACCCACAACATCGCTTCTCGATCAACCGATATAGCAAGAGACCTGAGAGCAAGTGGCGAACCCCTCGACAGTAGCTGGTTCGGCGATAGCAGAAAAGGGATCACGAGTCCTTTAATCCCACTTGTCAATAAGATGCCGTCCTGCGTCTCAGCTAATTCGACTAAGTCTCTAAAGTGAAGGCCTGTAGGCTGAAACTGCTTTTCTCCGCGGCGCAGATAAGTCAAGGTCGAACCGGAGGAGACCCATAGCGTTCCTTGATGGTCAACGTATACTTCGTCCGCATGGGAAGCCGGGAAATTCCACTCCATTCCGATGTGGGTCCACTGCGATCGATCGAAGCGCTCAAGACCGTGCGCAGTTGCTGCCCATATTGAACCGTCAACGTCTCTGGCAAACGCGTACACAGTGCCCCAGCCCAAGGCATCGCCTTTGCCGAAATTAGCAAGCTTCTTTTCTTTAAGAAGGCTAGCTCCGCCATTGCCATAGCCGATCCACAAACCGCCGTCCGGCTCAGGGAGGAGTGCCGTAATGGTATCTGCCAGAAAGGCTGGTCCCTTAGAAGGTTGAAAGTGCTCAAACGTAACTCCATCGAATCGGTAGAGTCCACCATCGGTACCAATCCATAGATACCCGTCTGTTGTCTGGGCCAGGTTATTGATGTTCGATGGAACTCCATCCCTCACTGTCCAGCTTGTGTGATACAGGCTGCCGAAAGAAGGCAGGTGCTTCAAATTTGAGGCTTGCGTTGGTATGGACAGAAGCAAGTGCAGCGAGAAGACACCCAGCTGACAGCGCGCAATCATCCCGCTAGCTGTCCGTTTATGGCGGCAGGTTCTTTCCTTCATAACGGAACGAAGACGCTCATCAGTCAAGGCAATCTGAATCGGCAAGAGCATAGCATGTCGTCGGCGCTCGCTCATCCACCTCCTTTCCACCAAACCTCCCCGGTCTAGTTTCAAAGCGACATCTCTCACGAGTTAACAAAGGGACATTTTCATCGAGCTACAACAGTAAGTCCGAATCGTGACCCTCGAAAGGGGTGTTTTGTTGCCCACCATTAAGCGTGATTCCGAACCTCTATTGAGGGTTGATGGCGAGCGCTGTTCCGTTCACACTTCATTCAGGTAAAGAAGAACGGGAGCTCAGGAATATGCCGTTAAGTGAAACAACGATGGAGCGCAATACCCTGGAGCCGATTGACTTCCCATGTGCTGTGACGCTTGGCAATTCTTTCAACGCGGCACTACTCCTGACTGGTACAGCGACTGCAGCCGAGCGGGCGGTCTTACAAGCTATCTCCTCCCTCAGTCCGGCAGCATTAACCTCCGGCACATTGCTGCACAGGACTATCGCTCTCTCGATTGAGCACTCCCGGCATGATGAAACGAAGCGGGGTGAACTTGGTATCGCCCCTCTCAATTTGCCGCTCGAACTAAAAGCTGTTCTTCACCTCAAGTCAAAACTCCGACAATGCTTCGTTCTCCGAATGCTGCTTGGATTGTCTGTTCGAGACTGTGTCTCCTTGCTGCAGCTGAGCGAAGACGAGGTTGCCGATAACGTTTGTGCCGCGATGCTTTGGCTGGCCAATGCACGAAGCAACCTGCACGCTAATGGCTCCTGTGAGTCATTTCAAAAGCCACTATCGAGTGAATCGTGGAACTCCATAGAGGGTTTCAATGCGACTTCATTCGGAGCAGAATGAGCTTGTCCTTAGCAGCGCCATTGTAAGTGAAGGAAAGATGAATGACTACAAATCAGGAACAAAAACTTTTCGCGCCTCTCCAAATCGGTCCCATGAGATTGAAGCATCGCGTTGTCATGGCGCCCCTCACTCGATCACGATCTATCCAGCCTGACTCCATTCCAGGCGAACTCATGGCTGAGTATTATGCGCAACGCGCTTCGGATGGCGGATTCATCATCACGGAAGCCACCAACATCTCAATCTCCAGCCGTGGCTGGCTCGGCGCCCCAGGTCTCTATTTAAAGGAGCAAGCAGAAGGCTGGAGAGAAGTCGTCTCCGGCGTTCATGCCAGGGGTGCGCATATCTTTGCACAGTTGTGGCACACGGGGCGTTCCTCGCACATTTCCATGACCGGTGGCGAGATGCCTGTCTCGGCTTCTGTCGATCCCGCTTACTGGCAGAATGCGTCGCATCTGGTTTCAACGCCGGGCGGCTGGGTTCAACCGTCACCGCATCGGGCGCTCGCGACACAAGAGATCGCCCTCATTGTCGAGGATTACCGCAAAGCCGCACAACGAGCGATGGACGCCGGCTTCGATGGCATAGAGATGCATGCGGCAAATGGATATCTGATGGACCAGTTTCTACAGGATGGCAGCAATAAACGAAAGGACGCATACGGCGGCTCTATCGAGAACAGATCGCGCTTCCTCATTGAAGTTGTTGAAGCTTTGGCTACGGTGTGGGGTAGTGATCGAGTCGCTGTGCGCATCGGTCCCAGTGGCAACTGGAATGGAATGTCCGACAGCAACCCGCAGCTGCTCTTCTCCTATGTCGCCCACCAGTTAAACCAGCTCGGTCTTGCATACCTGCACATCATTGAGCCGCGGATCGGTGGAAACGAACTCGTCCTTGAACATCAGGGAGCAGTTGCTGCTGAGCAGATGCGCCAAATCTTCGGGGGCAAACTGATCGCTGCCGGAGGCTTCGAACCGGATACTGCGGAAGCGATTGTTGAGAGCGGTACTGCAGATGCGGTGGCTTTCGGCCGTCACTTCATTTCTAATCCCGATCTGCCCCGTCGCATCAAAGATCAGCTGCCGCTTGCTGACTATGACCGCGACACTTTCTACACCTTTGACGCGCACGGCTACACCGACTACCCGTTTTGGACAGAGCCGGTATTGCACGAGCAAACTGATCGCGAGATGGTGAACGCTTAATCGATTTTCCGAGGAGGAACTATGAACAAAGATGTGAACGTGATGTTAGTACATGGAGCGTGGGCTGACGGCTCCTGCTGGAGCAAGGTGATTCCGTTGCTTCAGGCGCAAGGTTTCAAAGTGACAGCCGCGCAAATTCCGCTGACCTCGCTGGAGGACGACATCGCAGTTACCCGTCGTCTTCTTTCGATGCAGACAGGGCCCACAGTGCTGGTTGGGCACTCCTATGGTGGCGCTGTGATCTCTGGTGCAGCTACCGAAACTTCCCACGTCAAAGCTCTTGTCTACATCACGGCTTTCGGGCTTGATGAAGGCGAGAGCCTCGATTCTCTTAGCAAGCAGGGTCCTCCATCGCCCGGCTCCGCAGCAATATGGGCTGACGACAATGGCTTTCTTTGGATTAACCGGGACGGCTTTCACGAGGCATTCGCCGCCGATGCCACCGCCACAGAAGGTGCAGTGATGGCTGCCGTGCAGCGGCCTTTAAGCGTCGCCAGCTTTACTGGCAGGGAAAGTGTACCGGCCTGGAAAACGATTCCATCCTGGTATTTGGTTTGCACGCAAGACCACATGATTCCCCCGCCTGCCCAGGAGTTTCTGGCCAAGCGGATGGGCGCCACAGTGCGATCTGTCCCCTCCAGCCATGCTGCGTTCATGTCTCGCCCACAGGAAGTCGCCGATATTATCGCCCTTGCCGCGGCTTCCCTCGCTCAGCCAAGCTTGGCTGAGTCCGAGCGCCGCATCGCGTGAATCCCATGGCAAACACCTACAAAGCCGTGGAAGTAACATCTCCCGGAGTGTTCACATTGGTTGAGCGCGCCACTGTGGAGCCGGGTCCCGGGCAGGTTCGCATCCGCGTTGAAGCATGTGGTGTTTGCCACAGTGACTCAGTGACGGTCGACAACGTCTTGCCCGGAATCACGTACCCGCGTGTGCCCGGGCACGAAATCGCAGGCCGCATCGAAGCTCTCGGAATGGGTGTTACAAATTGGGCAATCGGCCAGCGTGTCGGCCTTGGCTGGTTTGGAGGCGAGTGCGGCCACTGCGAACCCTGCCGGCGCGGCGACATGGTCAACTGCCTCAACCTCATCATCTCCGGCATTACAGTTGATGGCGGCTATGCCGAGGTCGTTATCGCGGAAGCGCGGGCTCTTGCCTCTATTCCGCAAGAGCTGCCAGCTGCCGATGTCGCGCCGCTAATGTGCGCAGGTCTCACTACCTTCAATGCACTCCGCAACGCAAAGCTTCGCGCCGGAGACCTGGTGGCTATCCAAGGCATCGGCGGTCTTGGCCACCTGGCTCTACAGTTCGCATGCCGGATGGGATTTCGCACCGTGGCCATCCAGCGCGGAAAAGAGAAGGAACAGCTGGCGCGACAACTGGGAGCGCACGAGTACATCGACAGCACTGAACAGAACCCAGCCGAAACCCTGCTCAAGATGGGTGGAGCGAACGCGATCCTGGCTACCGCCTCCAGCGGAAAATCTATGGGTCCCCTGCTAGCCGGTCTTGCGCCACGTGGCAAGCTCCTTGTGATCGGCGCTTCAGCGGAACCCATTGAGGTCAATGCCGCCCAACTCATCTTCGGGATGAAAAGCATTACCGGCGAAAACGTCGGCACACCCATCGATGAGGAAGACACGTTAGCATTCAGTGCTCTTCAGGCAATTCGCCCCATGATTGAGAAAATGCCACTCGAGAAAGCTCCTCAGGCATATGCGCGCATGATGGACGGCAAAGCAAACTTCCGCATGGTGCTCTCCATGGGTTAGTAACTCATCAATTACGTAAATACCAGGCAGCCTCAATGAATGAACTACTGAATCTGGCCGTACAAGCGCACGGCGGTATCGAACGCTGGAACAATGTGAACACGATAGAAGTCGCCGCATCCATCACCGGTGCAATCTGGTTCGTGAAGGGAAAAGGCGATATTTTGAAAAATGTCGTTCTCAATGCAGAGACAAAGAGGGAACGGCTTACGTCGACTTTCCTGGCCAGGATAAGCGATGGATCTTCGAGCCATCTCGCATCACAATGCAAATGACAGATGGAACTCTGGTCGAGGCGCACGACGATCCTGAAAAATCTTTTGAGGGCCAGCAAAGAGAAACGCCGTGGGATGACTTCCATGTTGCCTACTTCGTTGGAGAAGCATTGTGGACGTATCTGAATATTCCATTTCTCTACACTTACGACGGCTTCGTCATGGAGGAAATTTCTTCGATCAATGTCGATGGCGAAAGGTGGCGTCGCTTAAAGGTAACCTTTCCGGACAGCGTGAAAAGCCACACGCGCGAGCAGATTTCCTGCTTCGGACCCGATGGTCTGCTGCGCCGTCACGACTACACCGTCGACATACTGGGTGGAGCAACTGGGCTCAACTACGCCATGAACTACCGCCACGTGGAAGGAATTATTGTGCCGACGAAGCGGCGAGTGTATGCATACGAAGGCGACTACGAACTTGTAAAGGAACCACTGCTGGTGGCAATCGACATGGAAGAGATCACCTTCGCTTAATGCTTCGCCATAAAACCTTCGGGAAGAGCCAACGGCATAGCAACAGGCAAAATCAGCTACTCCAGTTTCATCTCAAAGCAATACAAGCTGAACGTCGAAGAATCCGACAGCGAATGTTTAGCCAACTACATCCATCGATGGTTCTCAGTACTAAACTGTAAAAGTTCATTAAAACTCATCCGTCCCGTCCATCGACTCCGTACTCCAGGCTGACGGCAGGGAGCAACTGCCGCAACTCTGTGGAGGAGACTGAACGTGACTGAACTAACTTCCTTTTCGGCAAAGCCGACGGTGAACAGTGGCCGCCGGGCTTTTTTCAAGGGACTGGGGCAAGCAGGATTGGGCGCATCCTTTATCACTCTTGTCGGTAGCAGCAAGATGTTTGCAGCCTTAAGTCCAAGTGCATCGAGTGATACCGCTAACCAGATCTTTCAGGCTGCAGTCATTGCTGAAGATTTAGCGACTACGTTCTACTACAACGGTTTAGTCGGGCCCATCATTATGGACGCAGCCCTTGCCGGCCCGGGCGGGACTGCTACGAGCAATACCGGCAACGTCCCTAATGTGGATTACCTGAGAGCAGCTTTAAGTCAGGAAGTCGAGCACGCGAACCTGCTTCGCGCGGTCGGCAATTTCGGCGCCGATTACACTGATGATCCTGTACAGAAATACTACTTTTCCCCAACGACCTTTTCCGACCTGAACACTTTTATCAGCACCCTTTCGGCTTTGGAAAATGCGTTTATTGGCGCCTACCTGAATGCTATCCGTGAGTTCGCCTCGCTGGCTTCCCGAAGCGGCGAAAAGGGTGTCGCCGATGGACCTTTCGGCGGACCATATAGTGCTGGTCAGCTCGAGTGGTTCGCCGAAGTCGCGGCTTCCATCATGGGCGTTGAATGTGAACACCGCGTTCTTGGTCCAGTTATTCTAAACGTCAATCAGCCGAATAACTTATACTTCGAATCCACTGATGGACTTACTAGCGTCTATCATGGAACCGCTTCTGCTGTTGCTGCCCTGACCCCATTCCTTAGTCAGCAATCTGGCACAGCTGGCTACTCGCTAGCTACTGCCGTACAAGGAGCTACAAGCGTTGGCCTTGCCTCAACAGGAAGTTATCCAGCTTACTAATTAATTATAGAAGGACAACTTACAATGAAAATCATCTTACGTGCGCTTACCTTTGTCTTATCTACAAGTGCAATTAGCATCTTGTCTGCGGCTTCAGTTTGTCCCTCCACGCCGACCACAACTTCCGATTGCGATTACATGGTTACGATCAGCGGTACTGGAAGTGCCTGGGTAAGTAGTGTTCCAGGTTCAACGCCTTTCAACAGCATGGTTACGTTCACGGACGGAACTACCGATCCGGGCGGCAACGGCTCCCTTGTCGGAGTAGTCAACAATTACTCGCAATCTCTAACCAGCTTCACGCTGCTAGGGTCCGGAGCAAGCGCTGGAATATTTGACTTCTCTTTCAACGGTATTTGTGTTTACACAAATGCTTCATACTGCGGAACGGCCGCAACCGGCTACGAAGGTCCAACCACGACCTTTAGTAATCTCAGGTCGACAGTTCTCTTTCAAACAACCGAAGGCACTGTCAACTTCAGCCCAACGCTAGCATCTGGATCATCAAGCTACTTCGCAATCGAGGACAGTGCTGCTGACATCAATGCACATGGCGGATTGAGCGTTTCGAGTGTGACCTTTGCGGGCGCTAACTCCGCAGCCCCTGAGCCCGCTGACTACGCCTTGTTGGCTGCGGGCTTCTCTGCCTTAATGCTGTTCCGGCGCAAGTTGAAGTTTAACTCGTAAGCCCTTTGTATCCTTCAAAGGCCGTCACTTCATCGGGGCGGCCTGCCCTACTTAATCTTCATCTGCGTAAACGTCAAACTCTTCGTTTTTCCATCCACAATTAGCCGGTCATCATCGCTGTAGTAAGTCAGCTGGTCGCCCTTGGTTACCCCCTTGTAGCTGTCCACCATCTGGGGATTTCCGTCTTTCAGAACTACTTTGCCGTCTTTGGTGTAGTACTCGCCACGGTCCGATGTACTGGTTCGGGTCCGGTTCGCCGCAACCTGGTCGAAAATCGTGACATTCCCGATCGCCAGCGCGTGGTCAAGCGACGAGTCATCTTTGTGATCATCCGTTTTTGGCGACAGGAACGCCTGCAGTTCCTTGGAAGTGATGATCATCTTATTGCGCGTCATCTTCACGCCACCCGTGTAGTCTGAAATTCGCTTGTCATCCCGATACAACATCTCCGGCGCATACACGGTGGTGAAAATCGGTGGCGCCTCGGTTCCGGTAGTTTTTGCATTCGAATCCGCGCCTGGTTTTTCATCGGATTTACTATCCAGCAGCTCGCTCACCACATTGCCTTTGGCATGCATCGTCTGAGCATCACGGTCAATATCAATCATGTTGGCAAGAGTGCGGTTCGCTCCCTGCCACATCACCGCGTGCCCCTCGTAGTGGATGAGCGTGTTGTTCTCCCGCGTCTGCATGCAATCAGCTTTTGCCTGCATTGCTTTGCTGTCGTCGAGCATTGAGGTTCCAGGCTTCTGATTCTTATCCGGCGCATGTGTCGAAACAACGTGCCCCGTTGCGTCCATATCGCCCGAGTTCTGGCTCATCACAATCTGATCCGCAAATGCCGAGCCCGTGTCATCCAGCACCTTCGCTGTATTGATCAATGTCATGCGATTAGCAATCTGGTCCAGATGCGCTGTCTTTGCTGAGGCTTTCCTCACGCCTTCCTCGTAACGGAAATTCCCCGCTTGGTCTATGCTTCCCACCCGGTTCGTATTCGGCTGAAACTTTGCCGTCAGGGTGTCGCTCCAGGTGAACGCAGACGAAGGTGCCGTATTCGCCTTCCCTCCATTTTTGGCAGCAAGCACAACAGGCTTGTCCGTCTTAGTCACTGCGTTCCAGGCTAGGAACGTATCCACGTAGCTGCCGGTGCCATACAGAACCCGCACGTGCGAGGCGTCTACCCAGCGATGCGGCAAACCCAGCTGATTCGGCTTAAATTCCAGCTGCGCTTTCGATGAGGTTCGAATCTCCTGCAAATCGTGGCCGTCCGGCTTCATCTCCAGCTCAATGTGCTCACTGCGCAGCAGCCTAGTGTCAGAGATCGTGCCGTCCGGCTTTGCTCCAGTAGGTTCCGCAACTGCCAGTGCATGTCCATCGGCCAGCACAAGGTGAAGAACACTATCGTCTTTCGCCTGCCCTGCCACCTGCTTCACCTCAGTCGCAAACCGCATGTCCGCACGGTCACTGGTCAGCGTCGTCTTTGAATCCGGCTGCGTAGTGGTGATTCGCGCGTTCTTATCGCCCACCATATTCACCAGCACGCCGTCCTCGTTGAAGAGCGCTGTCATATTGTCGGCCGCATAGGCAGTGTGTTTATCCTCGCGATCGTCTGAGCCAACTGCAGCCGTTCCGTCAATCTGATGCAGTCGGCCGTCCTGCAAAATGACTACCGCGTTGTTGCATTGCAGCCTCGTTGTCCGCCGGTGCAGCGTCGCCACAGGAGTGAGGTAAATTTTCTGCTCGGCCTCTTTATAGACCAGGTCGGTTGTTTCTATATGCATCTTGTCTTCTTGCGGCCCTTGCCCCACCCAATCTAAAGCCACTTGCGATTTCAGATGCAATGCCTTCGTCGTCGGGTCGTACTCAGCGCCTACTGCGGTGCCATTGCCATCCGGAAAAATGAACGACGCCAACTGATCCGTAGTAGCCTTACCGCTTTTAGTCTCATAAGTAACGCCCGTCGTGTGGACCTGCACATAGTTTGAGGCCACTGCCGGATTTGAGGCCTCCTTCTCACTCGGCACGTTCATCACAATCAGCACCGGACCATCCGACTTCAGCCGCCCTGAACCTTCGTCAAACAACGCCTTATCGCTTTTCACATACGTGTACTTTGCAGCGTCTTTGTCGAACAGCTTCAAAGCCAGCCCGTGCAACTCAAATGAGGAGGGATCATGCGTAGCCTGAAAGGACCGCGCATCTACCCAAACCATCGGTTTGTTCGTTTCTGGATTGTCTTTGTGATACTGCCAGCCCGCCGACGCCGACGCCTCCTGGCCCACCTGAATGACAGGTGCCGTCGCTATTGGCGTCCGCCTATTCTTCATCAAATGGAGCTTATAGGTATAACCAACACCAGCAGCAATTAGTAGAACAGCAAACGCAAGCAGGACCGAGTAACGGCGCATAGAGACAGGCCATTTTCATTTTACCAGCGCAGGCCCTTACGGAAAGCGAAGAAGAAAACTTGAGTCTCGCATTGTTATACCTCATTGTGCTTAAACTATAAGGGCAATGTAGTGAATGACTTACGAATTTATCTTGTCACTCGGCTCTTGAGTGTGCTAAAACTACGAGAGGAAAGTCGGCCTCACTGCTGAGACTGGCAAACCTAAACTTCAAAATAAAACTAGTGAAGAAAATCACTGGAGGTTCTTAAGTATGGATATTCGTCCGCTACACGACCGCGTCGTAGTTAAACGGATTGAAGAAGGCGAGGCCATGCAAGGTGGTCTCTACATCCCCGATTCAGCAAAAGAGAAGCCCCAACAGGGTCAGGTAGTTGCAGTTGGCAAAGGCAAGCGCGACGATGCCGGCAAGGTGAACCCCCTGGATGTCCAGGTTGGCGACCGCATCCTGTTTGGTAAATACTCTGGCAGCGACATCAAGCTGGATGGCAATGAGTACCTGATCATGCGCGAGGACGAGATTCTCGGCGTGTTCACCAATGGCGCCTCATCCGCGAAAGCATAAGCACTAGGAACAAGGAGGATATAAATGTCTGCAAAACAAATCGTTTATAGCGAAAATTCCCGTCAGGCGATCCTGCGCGGCGTCAATCAGCTCGCTGATGCCGTGAAGGTGACGCTCGGTCCGAAGGGCCGCAACGTAGTTCTCGAGAAAAAGTTCGGCGGCCCCACCATCACCAAAGACGGTGTCACGGTTGCCAAAGAAGTTGAGTTGAAGGATCCGCTGGAAAACATGGGCGCTCAGATGGTTCGTGAGGTTGCGTCCAAGACCTCCGACATCGCTGGCGACGGTACCACTACTGCCACCATCCTGGCTCAGGCCATCTTCCGTGAAGGCGTGAAATCGGTTGCCGCCGGTGCCAATCCAATGGCCCTCAAGCGCGGTATCGAAAAGGCTGTTTCCACGGTTGTTGAGGAAGTGAAGAAGTTCTCCAAGCCTGTCTCCGGTCCTGAGATTGCACAGGTTGGCACCATTTCCGCCAACGGCGATTCCACCATCGGTAACATCATTGCCGAAGCCATGCAGAAGGTTGGCAAGGACGGCGTCATCACTGTTGAAGAGTCGAAGACCATGGTCACCGAACTCCAGACCGTGGATGGTATGCAGTTCGACCGCGGCTATCTCTCGCCCTACTTCGTCAGCGACCCTGAGCGCATGGAAGCCGTGCTCGAAGATCCCTACATCCTGATCCACGAAAAGAAGATCAGCAACATGAAGGACCTGCTGCCGCTGCTCGAGCAGATTGCGCGCGCAGGCAAGCCGCTGGTTGTGATCGCTGAAGAAGTTGACGGCGAAGCGCTCGCAACTCTGGTAGTGAATAAGCTCCGTGGCACCCTGAATGCTTGCGCTGTGAAGGCTCCTGGCTTCGGTGATCGCCGCAAAGCGATGCTCGAAGACATCGGCATCCTCACCGGTGGCAAGGCTCTCATGGAAGAGACCGGCATCAAGCTCGAAGGCGTCAAGCTGGAAGACCTGGGCCGTGCCAAGCGCGTCACCATCGACAAGGACAACACCACCATCGTGGACGGTGCTGGTACCGAGAAGAACATCCAGGGCCGCATTAAGCAGCTCCGCGCTCAGATCGACGAGACCACCTCGGACTACGATCGTGAAAAGCTGCAAGAGCGTTTGGCCAAGCTCGCCGGTGGCGTTGCCGTGATCAAAGTCGGCGCCGCAACCGAGACCGAGATGAAGGAAAAGAAAGCCCGCGTGGAAGATGCTCTGCATGCTACCCGTGCGGCCGTGGAAGAAGGCATCGTGCCCGGCGGTGGCGTTGCGCTGCTCCGTGCCGGTAAAGTCCTCTCCAGCCTGAAGGGCGACGGCGACGAACAGATCGGCGTTGACATCATCCGCAAGGCTACTGAAGAGCCGCTGCGCCAGATCTCTGGCAATGCTGGCTACGAAGGCGCCATCATCATCGAGAAGGTTCGCGCCAGCGAAGACAACAACTTCGGTTTCAACGCTGCTACCGGCGTCTACGAAGACCTGGTGAAGTCTGGCGTTATCGACCCCACCAAGGTGACCCGCTCAGCCCTGCAACATGCCGCTTCCATCAGCGCCCTTATGCTGACCACGGAAGCCATGATCTGCGAGATTCCTGAGAAGAAGTCTGCTCCAGCCCCTGCCGGCGGCCACGGCGGCCCGGACATGGACTACTAAGCTAGTCTTTCATCTAAAAAGGCCCGCCCGGTGCTTCGGCATCGTGGCGGGCTTTTTTTGTTGTTAACAAGGCAGGTTCTGGACAAGGCTTGCAGCCATTCAGTCACTCAAATGCACGTCCTATTAGCTCTACTTTGGCGTAAGCAATCGGTCACAAGCAAGGAACTTGCTATGGCAGATCCGAATCTGAAATGCGCTGATCGGTCTTCTCTAAACATCACCACCAGCGAATCTTCCACCTCTTGCCGTGCGTTCTCTAAGGTTCTGATGCGGTGCTCATGCTCGTCGATGGTCATCGTTCCACTCCTTTCTATCGAAGACGCTTAGCCTCCGGTCAGCATAGAGGCACTTGAATATGGCATCCCATAGCGTTGTTTTTTTGATGCTAATGTCTGCAAGCTCGCCATTGGCAATTGCAAGACCTTGCGGAAGGACGCAGAGAAACATACCGCGATTCCCCGGTCGCTTATAATACTCTGCCAGCGGCCTGTTCGACAGCATGATTCGTTCAATATCTTTTGCGATGAGCGTCTTCGCGATCCTACTGCTCTCTGCTGCAGTGCAACAACCCATTGCAAGGCTTGACGGCCCCCCGCTCACACCCGCGCAGATCGACGCAATTATAACCAACCTGATGGACGCAGCCCACGTGCCCGGCCTGGCACTCGCCATCTTCCAAAATGGCCAAGTCTCCTACCTTCATGCATACGGCTTCCGCGACGTTGAAAAGCATCTGCCGCTTACCCCAGACTCAGTGATGACTGCAGCCTCGCTTAGCAAGGCTGCCTTTGCGACAACAGTTATGCAGTTTGTTGGAGCGCACGTACTGGATCTTGACAAACCGATTCAGCAGTACCTGCCCAAGCCGCTTCCCGAGTATCCGTCATACGCCGACCTCCAAAACGACGCTCGTTACAAGAAGCTGACCCTGCGAATACTCTTGAGTCACACGAGCGGCTTTCCGAACTGGCGCGCTTTCGAGGATGATCAGAAGCTCAGGATTCACTTCGAGCCAGGCACCCGCTATGCCTACTCAGGCGAAGGCATTGACCTTGCTCAGCTCGTCGTCGAAACAGTCACGGGTAAGTCGCTTACAACATTGATGGCAGACAAGCTTTACACTCCGTTTCGTATGACTCGAACCAGCATGGTGTGGGAGCCCCGATTCGAGACTGCCTATGCAAACGGCTATGACGAGTACGGCCGTTCGCTCGGCCCAGAGAAGCGTCCGACGCCAGTTGCTGCCGGGTCCATGCAGACCTCGCTCCATGACTATGCAGAGTTTCTAGGCGCGCTCATGCGGGGGGACATCCTGAGCGCACCGACCTTCGCCGAAATGCTTCGGACCCAGGTGCGCATTCATTCGGCGCACCAATTTCCATCATTGAACAATCAGTTAACTTCTGCCAACGATGCGATTCAGTTGAGCTATGGCCTAGGTTGGGGATTGTACTCGTCTCCACACGGACCAGCCTTCTTCAAAGAAGGTCATGACGAAGGCTGGCGACACTTGGCGCTCTGTTTTAAGAATGGCAGCGGCATTCTCATCATGACTAATAGCTCAAACGGCGAAGGAGTATTCAAACCTCTTCTTGAATCGCTGCTGGGCAACACGCTTTTCCCGTTCGAGTGGGAAGGCTACACGCCATACAATCTGCTTCCTCCGTTGCCCAAGCTGAAAGAGCATAAAACCGTCTCGCTCACGCCGACGCAATTGATTAGGCTAATCGGCCGCTATGCGCTCTCACCGCAACTGATCCTCACCGTGTCTGTTGAGAATGCTCGGCTTTATGTCCAGGAAAACGATGAGCCGAAGCAGGAACTGCTGCCCGGGAGTGCTCAAGACTTTCATTCCGCAACCTCCTCTGATGAATATTCATTCGAACCCGCCGGAAATGGGCCAGCGCAAGTATTGACGCTGCACCTCAGTGGCAAAGATGTCGATTTCAAGCGCCTCAATTAGGAGAGCTTTAAGTATCGGTCGATGCGACATCCTACTCCCCAACGCTGCCCAGTAGCTGCCGTTCCAGATCTTCACGGATAAAGAAATGAGCTTCGCTCCGCAATTTCTGCACTGCCTTTTGCAAGGAACCGATTCTTCCATCTACTCTTGCCTTCAGCAGAATGCCGAGTACGCCCACTACTCTTAAACCAGCCCGGGCAGCGACTCGCCGACCGTCGCGCTCGTCCATAAGCAACCAGTCCGCCCTAACCTCAACCGCCATCGCAATCGCCTCCGCTTCACCTCGGTCCAGTTGTCCCCCTAAAAGGTCGGCCAACATTGGCTGATCTAATTGTGTGGTCGTAAGCCATCCTTCCTGTTCCGCCCTGAATATCGCCTCCCTTCCTCTTACATGCTTCAACCGGCTTACCTCTTTACTCACAGCCTCGGGTATCGTGATCTCTGCAAATTGCTCCCGAAGCAATTCCAATTGATCGATGATGGCCAAGTTCGTCAGGGGCGACGTATCACTCACTACGGGCATAGTGGAGGTCTTCGGCCAGTTCTTCCGCTTCGTAGTGCCGCGCAATCGTACGCTGCCCTAATAGATTTGCTAACTGGTCTCGACTCAAGCCCGCTAGCTCGCTACCCTTTCCGAAGGACAGCAGACTCTGAACGTAGAGTCCGACTGCCAACTCTATCCGTAAGCGCGACTCAATCTCGTTTTCCGGTAGTCGCATTCCGCTAATAATTGAGTCTGGGATGTGCAGCGTAATCGACATGTTTGAATTGCCTCTTTCCCAACATAGCCCGCGTATGTTTCTACTCTCTCAACTTGCTCCGCAACTCCTCGCGAAGCTTTAACGCAGCATCCAAATCCGGATTTAAACTCAGCACCTGCCGAAGAACCTCTAGCCCCGCTGGCCCGTGTCCTTCCATGGCTTCAGCCCGTGCCAGATTCAGCCCCGGCGCTTGCAACCCTGGGTTGATCAGCAATGCTTTGCGCCATAGTGCAATCGCTTCATCCAGGTTGCCCCCGCGCGCTAGGTGGGTTGCTAAATTCGTCAGTGCCGTCAAATCATCAGGCTCAGTCTTCAACGCTTGCCGATACAGAACGCCGGCCCTCGCGGTGTCCCCAAGTAGGTCTTCCGAATATTCCAGTTGCGTTGCCACTGCTGCGTCGCTCTGCCCGCTGGACCACACTGCCTGCAGTTTCTGATGGGCCTGCTGGATGGTTGCGGCGTCGCCGCGTATTATTGCTTCGTTCGCATACGCCAGCGCCGTGTCGCGATCAGTCGCGCGAGCCGGCCAAAATGCAACCAGCTCATCGGAATGCCGTATCTGACCCGAAGCCGCCTGGACGCGCGATATCGAATGATCTGTGAACGAAGTATGTTGGCCATCGGTCGAAGCCCGCGTCTGCATGTGACACGCAATACACGAGTCATCCTGCACCTTCCGGGCTGCAACCGGCAACTTACACGATGCTTCCTGGTGACAGCTCAAACACTTGTTACGGTAATAAACATTTCGATCAGCAGGTGCAACACTTGTATGCGGATCATGGCACGTCAGGCATGAAAGCTTGTCGCCGCTGACACGCTTGCACTTACTCTGCCACAAGCCCTCAAAATGCCCGATCACTTTCAACTCAGCCTTATTGGGACTGGCCCAAACAAATGGAATAACGTGATCCGCCAAGTGCTCGCCAGGCCGATACGTCGCCTCTGATCGGCCGTCCTTCAATACTCGCGTCTGTCCGGTTAGGTGACACTGAGCGCAGACGCTGTCCCGGCTCTCCGGTTCGAGCTTGGACGGATTGACGATATGCAGCGAACCAGTCGGCTTACCCGACTGAACGACCTCTACATGCTCCGCTCCCGGTCCATGGCATCGCTCGCAGGAGACGGCACCCTCTGTAAACAATGCTGGCTGCTTGGCATTAAATCCACTCGCATGACAACTGATGCAGCCCTTCTCGATCTTGCGTCCGAGCAGAACAACCGCCTCATTCTCATACCCCGGCGCAAGATCCCACCCTCGTGCCGGACCGTAGTAAGCGACAGGCGCCTGAAACGGTTGACCAGCCTCCTCGAACACAAAGCCACGGCCATGCGCACCCGATCCAATGTAATAACTTAGATCTTTTGTGCCCTCAAGAACGGAACCGTCCGGCATCTTCTTCCGACAGTGCAACTGAGGATGATTCTGCCCAGAGATCGAGTAAGTAGCACCTGCTTTGGGTGCGGATACCTCACCCGTAGGCACTCGCAGCTCAGAGGTATACCCACTCGCTTGTCCCATCGCAGTCTTGCAGTAAGTTTTGGCAACGTCACCGTGACAGGTTGCACAAGCTTTGCTGCCGATATAGCCTTGAGGGTCTGCTTCGAACTTAATGGGAGCACTCGATGCCTCTATCGTGAAGCCAGCACAAATCAGCAGTAGACTGAAACTCACCCGCATGAGGTAACGTTCCTCAGTATCTAACGGAGGAGATCAGCTTCTTCCTACTTACTGGAGCGTTTCGTCGCAGAGCCTTTTTTGGCTGCCACTTTCTTCTTTCCTGGTGCTGGTGGAATCTTGGCTCCTGCTTTTCGTGCCTCGCTTAGCCCGATGGCAATTGCCTGCTTGGGATTCTTCACCTTCTCACCGGTGCTACCCGACTTAAGCTGTTTGTGCTTGAACTCGTCCATCACTTCGGCCATCTTCTTCTTGACGATGCTTTTCGATTTCGGATCTGACCCGGAACTCGGCGCCTTTTTAGAAGCTTTCTTATTAGTCGTCATCTTTTTACTGGTTGGCATAGATAGATTCTCCAGAAATGAAAATGCCCGCCCTGCGGTTCTCGCCAGGACGGGCTCTTGTTGAACGCTATTGTTCTACTTAGCGCTGCTCTTTTTGGCAACCGCCTTCTTCGCAACGGTTTTCTTGGCCGTCACGTTCTTTGCAGCGGTTTTCTTAGCTGGCGCTGAAGCTGACTTCTTCGCCACTGCCTTTGCTGCCGTCTTCTTAGCCGGTGGTCTCCCCACTCGGCCTGAACTCGCTGCAGAAGCCTGCTTTGAGCCTTTTCTAACAGCTGCTGACTTCTTAGTTGCCGCTGCTTTCTTTGTTACTGGTGGCATTCTTTTCTATCAGGTATTTCTACTCTGATTCTCCTTATTGTTTGGAGCTTATCACCAATAACTACCTTTCGTATAGATAGGAATGCATCTTAGATGGCCATGCACTCCAAAACATAATCTTCTTTCTGTGTTTTTCTTCCATTTGGTCGACTTCAGCTGTTATATATTGCTGAGCACGGAGGTAAAACGATGTCGGCAACAGCTGGTGTTCCCCCTGGGTATCACAGCCTGCAACCATATTTGATCTTGGATGGTTGTGCTGCAGCCATAGAGTTTTACAAGCAAGTCTTTAACGGGCAAGAGCGCCTCAGGATGAAACGTGGAGACGGACTGATTAGTCACTGCGAATTGCAAGTCGGCAATTCGGTCCTCATGCTGGCCGACCAATCACCCGAGATGGGTGCTTATGCGCCCCCTCACTTCGGAGGCTCGCCGATGAGTCTGATGATCTACGTCGAAGACTGCGATCGTGTATATCAGGGAGCTTTGAACGCAGGTGCTAAAGGCCTGCGAGAGCCAACAGACATGCCATATGGTGCACGCATGGCTGGTGTACGCGATCCCTTTGGATACAACTGGCATATCGCAACGCACATCAAAGACATGTCGAGAGAAGAGTTGGAGCAATTGACCCAACTGTCGCCCGACTAAGGCTGGCGAGCTACTCCTCGCGCAGCAGTGCCAATGGATTAATTGATAAAGCGCGTTGCGCCGGAATCCAGGTAGCTAATAGACCGAGCAACAACATCGCTAAGACAGCATCAGCCAAAACAACCGGATCCCGGGGAGTGGCTTGGTACACGATGAAAGCCAACACACGACTAGCGAGTATTCCAAGCACCAAGCCAGCTACTGAGCCGATGGCAAGCAGTTTGAACGCTCGTCCTAACGCTGACTGCAAGACTTCGGCACGTTGAGCGCCCAGCGCCATGCGAATTCCTAACTCGCGCATTCGCTTGCTGACCGCATAAGCAGCCATCCCGAAGATGCCCGTGACCGACAGCATTGCTCCCATGACGCCCAGCACACCTAGCGACAATGTCGCTACCATCGCCGGAAATAAAACCACCTGCAACATGCTGTTCCACGTTTGAGTATCGACGGGCAGCCCCGGATCGAGCTCGCGTACTTTAGTCCTCAAAGCTGCCACAAGCTGTTGCGGGTCGCGGGTGGAACGCAACACCAGGTACGCCGTGGTCGGTGCCGATTGCAGGAACGGAAGAAACATGGCCGGCTCCTGGTCTTCCGTGAGGGTCAAATACTTTCCGTCTTGCACGACACCCACCACCTGAACCCACGCTCCATCCTGCAACTTGAAGTACTGCCCAACCGCACTAGCCTCTGTGCCAAAGAACTTTCGGGCAAGCTCCCGATTGATGACAGCAACGCCCGGCGTGTCCTTGTCGTCGTGCCAGGTCAGGTCTCTGCCCGTCACTAACGTTGTACGTGCGGACTCAAAGTAACGTGGCGATACGTCGTACCTGAAGGGCCTGATGGCAGCATTAGACGGTCGCAGATCTGTCGCGGCTTCTTTGAAAACATTCGCCCGGAACGCGGCAGTGTAAACCAGCGGCGGGTAGTTGTTCACCAGCCCTACATGCTGTACGCCAGGAATTGTCTCGGCAGCAGCGATCATGCGCTTCTGCATAGTATGGACTTCTTCGCCCTTGTAAGCAGCCGTTGCCAGATTTGCATTTAACAAAAGCGTATTGCGCGGCTCAAACCCAAAGTTGCTACTGAGCGAGCGAAGAAGCCCACGCACTGCCACCATCGAAGAAGTAATCAGCACGGCGCAAATCGCAATCTGCACAACAAGTAGCAAGTCGCGCACCGTGATACGTTGTCCAACCTTGCCGCTCGAACCCGCCTTGACAATCTGGTAGGGATCAGTCCTGAGCACCTGCCGAACCGGAACCAGCCCGAATAAGACTCCACTCACCAAAGCTAAAAGGAGCGCGATGGAGTAAACCTTGGCGTCCGGGTTCACCGGCAAATGGATGGGCGCTCCAGAGAAGGGTTGTCAGACGCTTAACCGGCGCGGCAGGACCACGCTACCCAGTAGTCCGACCGCGCCACCAGCAAGCGAGACCAACACGGCCTCAGTCAGCAGCCCGCGCAAGATCCGATTGCGGCTAGAGCCAAGCGCAAGCCGCAGAGCCACTTCACGCGAACGGTCAGCTGCACGCGCTGCAAAGAGGCTGCCCAGGTTCGCACAGGCTGCAAGCAAAATCAGTCCCGCCAGCAGCATCAGTCCGCTTACAAATGCCCACACCGGTCCTTCGAAGGATGTGAGGCCTTGACGTAGCAATTTAGAATTTTTTGGCTCACCTCTTTGGGATAAGTCTTCGCGAGATCGGCTCCAATCGCATTCACATCGGCTGCGGCCTGAGTGGGAGTGACTCCCGGCTTCAAGTGTCCAAACGTTTCGAACAATCCTTGCGTGTCGTCGCGCGACCCTGGTAAAGGTTTGCCTTCCACCTGCTCCCGACCACAATCGGCATAAAGAAATCGGGAGAAACAAACAGTAGCGTTCCAACGAATTCCGGTGGCGCGACACCAATGACAGTGAAAGGATGTTTATTGACCTGGACTACACGACCGACCACGCCGCGATCGTCCTGAAAACGGCTGTGCCAGTAAGCATGGCTAAGCACAACGTACGGGGCGCTGTTGGGGCCATGCTCATCGGAAGCGTGAAAGAAATGGCCGAGATACGGCTTGACCTTGAGTACGTCAAAGTAGTTTCCGGTTGTCATGTAACCGGTGGCGAGTAGTGGATCACTGCCTCGATCCAGCCCGACGAAGGCAAAGTTGAAAGCTGCCAGGCCATCGAAGCTGTGGTTGCGATCGCGCAGATCAAGGTAGTTGCGATACGACTGAAATCCCGATTCTTCTCCATACACGGTTCCCCAGAGATTACTCGCCTCCGGCACATTTAGCGGGCGCAGAACTAAACCATTCAAGATGCCGAACACGACAGCGTTTGCACCGATGGCCAGCGCGAGTGTAAGGACAGCAGCAATTGTAAATCCGGGAGACTTGCGCAATACACGAACGCTGAAGCGCGCATCCTGTCCCAAAACTTCGAAGAAATTTCCACCCATCGCTTCGCGGCACTCTTCTTTGAACCGCACACGGCCTCCAAACTCAACCTTTGCGCGGCGCTCTGCTTCCGCACGCGGGAGACCGGAGCGCTGTAGATCATCAGCACGGTGCTCCATATGCGAGCGGAGCTCTTGCTCCATCTCGTCATAAATCTGAGAACGACGCAAAAGCTTGGAAGCAAGGGAACGAATGTAAGCCAGAAATCTCATATGGCTCACTCCTCACGCAACAGGTTGGCAGGGCTGATCGACAGCGCGCGCTGCGCTGGAATCCAGGTAGCGAGCAAGCCCAGAGACAGCATCGCCAAGACCGCACCAGCCAACACAAGTGGATCGCGCGGAGTCGACTGATACACGATGGAAGCTAGCACTTGGCTCGCCAGAACTCCGAGCACCAACCCCGCTGCCGAGCCAACAGCAAGTAACTTGAATGCCCGTCCTAACGCTGCTCCCAACACTTCCTTACGCTGTGCGCCAAGGGCCATGCGAATGCCTAATTCACGCATCCGCTTGCTAACCGAATACGCAGCCATTCCGAAAATGCCCGTGACCGATAGCAGCGCGCCCATTGCGCCTAAGACACCAAGCGACATCGTCGCCATACGCGCCGGGAACAGAGGAAGGTCGAGGCCCTTGTACCACGTTTGGATATAGACTGGCAGCGCCGAATCCAAACTCCGCACCGTGCTCCGGATGGCATCCGCGACCTGTTGCGGACCCCGGTTTGACCGCACGATCAGAGTTGTTCCAGAGGGTACCTGCGAGATCGGAAAGAACATCGCTGGACATGGATCCTCCGTGAGTTCTCTGTACTTGCCATCTTCTACAACGCCGACCACCCTGATGCGCGCGCCGTCTGGCATTTTGTAGTTCTTGGCGAGAGCGTTCGGCACCGATCCGAAGAGTTTGCGTGCAAATTCGCGGTTGATCACCGCTACGCGCGGCGCATCTCTGTCGTCATGCCAGGTCAGCGCTCTGCCCGATAATAAGGTTGTGCCTGCCGCGTGGAAGTAGCCGGGGGAAATGCTGAATTTCACCGAAGTTGCGATAGCACTGGACGGTCTTAAATCCGTTGCATTCTCAGTGAAGACCGGCGACTCACTCCGCTCTCCGCTGATCAAGGGCGGCCAACTAACCAAGCCGACAGCCTGCACTCCCGGGATCGCCTCAACGGCATCGATCATGCGTCTTTGCATAACTGGAAACGCATCGCCGAAATAGCCCGCCGTGTTGAGATCCGTTTCCATTACGATGGCGTTCTGCGGTTCGAATCCGAAGTTGCTATGTAGAGATCGCACCAATCCATGCAGCGCCACCATCGAGGCGGTGATCAGCACCGCACAGATTGCGATCTGTACGCCGAGCAACAAATCACGAACAGTGAGCCGCCGTCCACCTGTGTTTCTTCCTCCCGATTTAACAATCTGATACGGGTCGGTCCGAAGCACCTGGCGTACCGGAACGAGACCGAAAACCAGTCCGCTCGCCAGTGCCAGCCCCAGAGCGACCCCATAGACCATCGCGTCCGGGGTCACCGGCATATGCATGGGAAACCTGCTTATCGGTTGCCATGCACTAAGTGCGCGCAACAAGACGATGCTGCTCAGGAGTCCTGCACAGCCTCCGACCAGCGAGATCAGTAATGCTTCGGTAAGGAGCCCGCGCAGAATCCGAACGCGGCTGGACCCGAGAGCAAGTCGCAAAGCAACTTCGCGAGAATGATCGGCGGCACGCGCGGCAAACAGGCTGCCCAGATTGGCACAAGCAGCCAGCAGGATCAATCCGGCGAGCAGCATTAATCCGCTGAGGAATGCCTGTGCCGGGCGGCGGACGAAGTCGCCATAAAGGCTGGGACGAGCTAACGTAAACGTCCTCTTGTCATCGTCTTTGGGATACGTCTTTTCCAGATAGGAGCCGATCGAGTTCAGATCGGCAGTCGCCTGTGCCGGAGTCACGCCTGCCTTTAGATGACCCAGTGTCATGAATATCCAGCGGCTCTTGCGATCGTTGAGGAGATCCGAACCCGTCATCCCCTGAACGTTGACGATGGGCACCCAGAGATCAGGAAAGAAGAACAACAACGTTCCGTGAAATTCGGGCGGCGCGACGCCAAGGATGGTGAACGGATGCTTGTTCAGCCGCACGATGCGGCCAACCACGCCGCGATCATCCATAAAGTGGCTGTGCCAATAGGCATTGCTGAGTACAACGTAGGGCGCGCTGTTGGGGCCATGCTCATCAGAGGAGTGAAAAAAGCGACCCAGATATGGCTTGAGCCGCAAGACATCAAAGTAGTTCCCGCTCGCTTGCACAGTCCAGACGCGGGATGAATCTTTACCGGTGTCCAGGGCCGCCTCGTCAAAGTTGTAAGCCGCTATCCCGTCAAAGCTCCGGTTGCGATCGCGCAGGTCGAGGTAGTCGGGATACGACTGCGTTGAGGAAGCCTCGTTTCCATGCTGGATTGCGTACAGACTCGCGGCCCGGGGCACATTCAACGGCCGCAAAATCAGCCCATTGAGTACACCAAAGACTACAGCGTTCGCGCCGATGGCAAGCGCCAGCGTAACAACGGCAGCAACCGTGAACCCAGGAGATTTGCGCAGGCTACGAAGGCTGACCCTCACATCATGAAACAGAGTCTCTATTAGATGGCCACCCAGCGCTTCCTGGCATTCTTCTCTGAACCGGACATGACCGCCAAACTCGATGCGCGCTCGTCGTTCGGCTTCGGCAGGAGAAAGACCGGAGCGTTGTAAATCATCCGCACGGTGCTCGATATGGGAGCGAAGCTCTTGTTCCAGATCATTGTCGATCTGGGATCGACGAAGCAACTTCGCGGCAACGCAACGCAGATACGCAAAAGCATTCATACTTCCTCCGGTCGTGCAGAAAGAGCCGAGCCCATAGCAGCGGCGAGACGATTCCAACCATCGGTTTCCTCTCGCAAACGCTTGCGCCCCGCCGCAGTGAGTTCATAAAACTTGGCCCGGCGGTTGTTGTCTGATGTGCCCCAGCTTGCTTTCAAGAGACCTTGACGAACCAGACGAAACAACGCGGGATAAAGCGCGCCCTGCTCAATCAGCAGCGCTTGCTCAGAGATCTGGCCGATGCGCAAAAGAATCCCGTATCCATGAAGAGGACCGAGAGAAACGGCTTTTAAGATAAGCAGGTCCAGAGTTCCTGGAAGAAGCTGCGCTTGGCCGGACATTCACTCTCCTAACGTTGTTAGGAGTATATTCTTGCCCCTCCTAAGCTGTCAAGGAGAAAAGAATTCAGTTTTGTACTACTGTCTCTGAAGTAGTTAATAGCCAAATGAACTCACAACAATTTGTCCATCTAATTGAGGAAATCAATAAGGCGACGCTTGGCTCGTCTGGCGCAAGTACTGCTGAGTTGTAGCACGATGATGTTGTTTTCGTCGCGCCGGATTTTCGTACCAGACTCATTGGCAAGCAGGTTTGTCTAGGCTCTTATGCCGATTTCCGAGGGATTGCCACAATCCAGGAATACGAACTGGATGATATTCAGGTTGATGTCTGCGGTGATACTGCAGTAGCAACCTACGCCTTTCGGGTACGCTACGTCATGAGCGGCAACTCCAGCAATGATTCCGGGCGCGATCTGTTAGTCTTTCAACGCACGATGAACGATCAATGGTTAGTGGTCTGGCGAACAATGTTCGAATCTCACGAGCAAGCAGACGCCCGGATTCCATAAGCAGTTAGAGTGGCTTCCCGCTGATATCCTGAAGCTTAGAGGCCGTTATTGTCCCGTCTTGTTTATGCATTGCGCTCATTCTGGTACATCCTGGTATACGGTGAGTTGCCTGACGATATTGCTATCGCGTTTGGATTCGAGAAGCCGCGGCCAGTGCCCGTTGTTGAGCCGATTGAGTTGCCTAAGCCGAGCGACGGTGCGCTTCAACTCCTGCAGATACTGCAACGCGATTCCCGCATTGTCGACTTCTTAATGGAAGATATCTCGGGCTATGCCGATGACCAGATTGGTGCGGCTGTTCGGACCCTGCACTCGGATTGCAAGGCTAGTCTCGAACGTCACGTGACGTTGGTGCCGGTCATCGATGGGGTGGAAGGCACATTTCAGAAACTGGATAGGTCCAAGACGCCTGACCCGAACCGCATCAAGCTCATCGGCAACGTTCCAGCGAACGGTAAAGTCCCAGGCGGTACGCTGCGTCATCGGGGTTGGTCTGCTGCTGCGGTCACACTGCCGCACCTGGGGAAAGCAGACGTTTCTGTTTTGACTCCCGCCGAACTGGAAGTTGAGTAGCTGGCCGGTATGGCGCAGTACATCGTCGGCATTGATCTCGGCACAACCAATAGCGCCTTAGCCTTTATGCCCACAAGCAACGAAGGCCAAGGTGTGGAGCTATTTGCGGTTCCGCAGTTAGCCAATCCCGGCGAGGTGGCTCGGTTTGATCTCTTGCCGTCATCTCTTTACATTCCAGGTGCGGGTGAGTTTGTGGAAGGCTCGCTTTCCCTGCCCTGGAATGCCCATCCGGAATACATCATCGGTCAGCTTGCCCGGTCACGCGGCGTTGAGAATGCCAATCGGCTGGTGAGTTCCGCCAAGTCGTGGCTGTCGAATCAGAATGCCGATCCTACGCAGCCGTTATTACCGTTAGCTGCGCCGGAAGGTGTACCGAAAGTCTCGCCGCTGGAGGCCTCGCGCCAGTATCTGCTTCACCTACGCGAGGCTTGGAACAGCACACATCCTGACGCACCGTTGGAACAGCAGACCGTACTTGTGACTGTGCCGGCGTCGTTTGACCCTGCCGCTCGAGAACTGACTGAGCGCGCGGCCAACCTGGCCGGCTATGGCGAAGTTACGATTCTTGAAGAACCGCAAGCGGCCTTCTACGCGTGGCTTGAACGCAACTCTAATTGGCGCGAGCAGGTAAAGCCGGGCGACTTAATTCTGGTGGTGGACATCGGCGGCGGCACGACCGACTTCACGCTCATCGCTGTGACAGAAGAGAACGGCGAGCTGCAACTGGAACGCATCGCGGTTGGCGACCATTTGTTGCTGGGTGGCGACAATATGGATCTCGCGGTGGCGCGTTTCGCTGAGGGGCAATTTGCAGCTAGAGGAACCAAGCTTACTGCCATGCAGTTCCATGCGCTATGGCAGCAGTGCCGGGCAGCAAAGGAAGTGCTGCTTGCGGATTATCAGTCGGCTCCGGAAGAGCAGCCGCTTACGATTCTGGGGCGCGGCACGGGTTTGATCGGGGGCACTTTGCGAGGCAAGCTTGCGCGCGATGATGTGCGTACGCTATTGCTCGATGGCTTCTTCCCACAAGTAGACGCGAGTGCTATTCCGGAGCGGCCGCGTCGCGCTGCTCTGCTTGAAGTGGGTCTCAATTATGCAGCGGATGCTGCGGTCACGAAACATCTGGCCCAATTCCTCCGTTCGAGCGGTGGCGGAGAACTTGCCCGTCCTACACATCTGCTCTTTAACGGTGGAGTACTGCAAGCAGCAGCGATTGAGCATCGCTTGCTGCAGGTGATTAATAGCTGGCTTCGGACGCCCGTGCAGCAGCTGCAATCAGATAGCAAGAGCGCTGACCTGATGCACTCGGTGGCACGTGGCGCGGCGTACTATGGCCAGGCTCGCAGCGGCAAGGGCGTTCGTATTCGCAGTGGCGTTCCGCGTTCTTATTACGTCGGCATCGAAAGTTCCCTGCCCGCGATTCCGGGTCTGCCTGCTCCTATGAAGGCGCTCTCCGTTGTTCCGTTTGGACTCGAAGAAGGTTCGCGGGTGGAGCTGCCGCAAAAGCGTTTTGCTCTTGTGGTGGGTGAGCCGGCCGAGTTTCGTTTCTTCTCTTCAGCTACTCGCAAGAATGATACTCCAGGTACTTTGCTCGAGGACATAACGGACGATTTGCAGGAGTTATCGCCCATTGAAGTTTCTCTGCCTGCTCATACAGAGAAGCCGGGCGAGCAAGTGGTTCCGGTAACACTGGAAAGCAATGTGACCGAGACAGGCTTGCTGGAGCTGTGGTGCGTGGCCGCAGACGGTCGCCGCTGGAAGCTGGAATTTAATGTTCGGGAGCGCGCCGCTGCCTAGCTTGAGTGCACGCGCATGAACGTCGGCATCGATCTCGGTACCACCAATTCAGCCGTTGCGTACATCGATCCGCAAGAGGCTGCTGATGCGGACTATCCACCGATTCATGTTCTGGGCATTGAGCAGCAACTGGACGCGACTCGTACAGGTATTCTGCGCACGCTGCCGTCGTTTCTGTACATTGCCTATCCCCCGATTGTAGGCGCTTACGCCCGCGAACAAGGCGCGCTGGTGCCCACCAGGACCGTTCACTCGGCTAAGTCGTGGCTGTCTAATTCGGAGGCCGATCGCACAGCTAAGCTTCTGCCGTGGGATTCAAACGAAGAGGGCCGAGTGCTTTCGCCCGTTGAAGCGTCGGCGAAGTACCTGGGGCATCTGCGAGACAACTGGCGGCGTGAACGAGGAACCGAACTTGCCGAGCAGCAGCTTGTGCTGACCGTCCCTGCGAGCTTTGACGAAGAAGCGCGCGAGTTGACGGTTGCTGCAGCGCGCGATGCCGGTCTGGAAAATTTAACTCTGCTGGAGGAACCGGCGGCAGCGTTCTATGCCTGGATTGCCGGTCACCTTGCCCGGTCGAACAAAGAGCTTTTCGATGGCCAGCTTGTTCTGGTTTGCGATGTCGGCGGCGGCACTAGCGACTTCACTCTGGTCCGCGTGGATCGCGAGGGCGACCGCGTTCAGTTCACGCGCACGAACGTGGGCCGTCACCTGTTGCTTGGCGGCGATAACCTTGATCTCACGCTTTCCTGGCTGGCTGAATCCAAGCTGGGAAAGACACTCTCGCTTCGTCAACGTAGCGCTCTGCGACGACAATGCTCGGCTGCGAAAGAACGGTTGCTGTCTTCAGATGGACCGTCTTCGGTCGATGTCACTGTTGCCGGGGCGGGCTCGTCTTTAGTGGGCGGCACACTTAAGACAACGGTCACGCGCGAGGAAATTCTTGAGCTTGCCCTGGGTGGCTTCCTGCCGCCCTGCGAATTGACCGATCAGCCGCAGCAGGAGAAACAAAGCGTCTTTCGCGAGCTTGGCCTGCCTTACGTTTCTGACCCCGCCATCACTCGTCACCTGGCTGATTTCCTGCGCAACTCTCCGGCTGCAACGCACGGAGTGGACGCGATTCTCTTCAATGGCGGCTTCTTCATTCCGCCTGCGTTTCGAGACCGCGTGCGCGATGTGGTCGAGCATTGGTTCGGTCGTAAGCCGCTGCTGTTCGAAAGCCAGGATCTGGATCTGGCAGTTGCGGTGGGCGCTGCTTACTACTCTTATGTCCGGGCGTCTGGCAGTGGCGTATTGGTTCGTGGCGGCTTGCCGCGCTCTTACTTTATCGGGCTGCAAGGGACGGGCTCTACCGCGATCTCGACTGTGTGCCTGATGCCGCGCGGGACCGAAGAAGGCCAGGAGATTAAGCTTGCCGAACCTGAGCTTGAATTGCTTGCTAACACGCCGGTTGCGTTCCGGCTGTATAGCTCGCTGAGCAGAACCGAAGATTCTGCCGGTGACCTGGTGTCATTGGAGCCGAGTGCTGACATGTTTGACCCGGCTAGTGACCCGCGTCTGCACGCTCCACTTCACGCGGTAATTCGCTTTGGCAAAGGGGGCGAGCGTCGCGTACCGGTAACGCTGGGCGCACGGCTCAGCGAAGTCGGGACCTTGGAGACGTGGGCCGAATCGAAAGTTAGCGAGCATCGGTGGCGGCTGCAGTTTCAGTTGCGCAAGTCGGGCGCGGGTGCCACGTCGGCTGCTGTGCAGTCAACGTTTCGGTCAGCGGCCGTGATTACGCCGGAAGTGCAGGCGCAGGCGGAAGCGCTGGTCGAAGGCGTGTTCACCAAGCCCGGTTCCGGGGTCGCCCCAGAACAGCTTCCGGCACGCCTGGAACAGCTCTTCGGTCTGGGCCGTCTCTCTTGGCCGCTGCCCACGATTCGCGCACTTGCGGATAAGCTACTCGCGCTTGGGGATGGACGCCGCAAGAATGCTCCGCATGAGGTCCGTTGGCTTAACCTGACCGGCTTCTGCCTGCGTCCGGGTTTCGGCTTCCCTGGTGACGATTTCCGCATTGAGCAAGCCCGTCGCATCTACGCTTCGGGCCTTACGTTTGGCAATCAAGTTCAAAATGAAATCGACTGGTGGATCTTCTGCGGACGTATTGCAGCAGGCCTCAATCGCAATCAGCAGGCGGATATCTTCCAGCGGCTTTCCCCTACGCTTCTGCCCAAGCAGAAACGTAAGACGCGGGTGAACCCGAGCCTAATTCGTGAAATGTGGCGCACGGCGGCCAGCCTGGAATTGCTGCCTCAGCAGACAAAGACTCAGCTTGGTGAGGCGCTTCTCGGCTATGCCAAAGCGGGCGAGATGCTGGACGCGGCCGTATGGTCTCTCTCGCGGTTGGGTGCGCGCAAACTGTTCAACGGCCCGGTCAATCTGGTTCTCGGTCCCAGCGTCGTTAGCCGATGGATTGATGCACTGCTCCGATTGCCGCATACGCCTTCGTTGCTGGAAGCGGTTGTAAATATTGGACAAATCACCGGTGACTCAGCACGTGATTTGCCCCCCGCAACGCTTGAGATCGTTCGTCGCGCAATTGAAACTACGGCACAGGCGGCGAGCTTATTGCGCGAGTTGTCGGGCGATGCCGACCCGGCTTTCAGCAGCCGAGTTTTCGGCGAAGATTTGCCGGCAGGCTTCGTGTTATCTCAGCCGGTTGCCGGCTAATGCCGAGCGAGACCAGGCTCATTCGCCACATTCGCGCACTGGCTGCTGCTCAGACCCTCAACAAGAAACTGATCAAGGGTATTGGCGACGACTGTGCCATCCTGCGTCCCCGCCCCGGATACGATCTGGTGTTCACCACTGACTTTGTACTGGAGGGCCGGCACTTCACGCTCGACACGCACAAGCCTGGGGACGTCGGCCATAAGGCGCTTGCGCGTAGCTTATCTGACTTAGCTGCAATGGGAAGTCGACCGCTGTTTTGCCTGGTGTCGCTGGCCGTTCCACAAAGCTTGGGACAGCGTTGGGTCAGTGGTTTCTATCGAGGACTGCTTGCTTTAGCGGCAGAGCACGAGGTGAGTCTTGCAGGTGGCGACCTGGCCAGTTTCGATGAGGTAATCGCGGACGTGATCTGCTGTGGCGAAGTGCCGAGCGGCAAAGCACTGCTTCGCAGCGCTGCCAAGCCGGGCGACTTCGTTTACGTAACAGGAAGTCTTGGCGCTTCGGCGGCAGGCTTTCGCACCGGACGCGGCGCTAACTGGAAACGGCAGCTGAGACCGGAACCACGCATTGCAGCCGGGCTCGCGCTTCGCAAGCAGGGCGTAACCTGCTGCATGGATCTGAGCGATGGGCTGTCGTTGGACCTGCGGCGGCTATGTCTGGAGTCGAAGGTCAGCGCAGCGTTAGACAAGGAGCTATTGCCTATTGCCCGCAGTGCCACGCTCGAAGACGCACTGCATGGCGGTGAGGATTATGAGCTTCTGTTTACGGCGCCGCCCAAACGGAAAGTCCCACCATTTCTTGGATCTGTTCCGGTAACGAGAATTGGGGCCATCGCAAGAGGTAAGCCGGGACTGGTTATTTTTGACGGACGTCCTCTTGCATCACAAGGCTTCGAACACTTCAGGTAACGACCGTCAACTCATGTTTGGCTCACTCATGCAGTAGTCGAAACGGTAGTATCAGCACCTTGAAGCCCAGCGTGCGTTGAAACACGTCATGGAAGGTAGGCCAATCCTTGATCTCATCCAGCGGAATCGCCCGCATTTCGACCTGCATGATTGAGCCTACATCTGCTTTCGAAGGCAAAGCTCTAAACGCTTTGTTCAGCTGCTCTAAAAAAGCGATCTGGGTAATGTTTCTGAGAGTGCCGGGCAAGCTACGATCCATCGACCCTCAGACTTCGCCCACTGGCCGAATCTCCGAATTATGAGAGGTTCAGGACCGAAATGTGAAGTAATAGCGACGCATTGTTGGAATTAGAAGCAAGTGCTAGCAATACGAAAAAGGGGAAGGCCATTTTGACAGCTTGTAAGTCGAACGAGCGTATCGCAAGCAGGCATAACGCAATCGCAGCGTTCGTGAGAAAGCTGAGCCATCAACCCCACTCACGTCCAAGACGGAGTCCTCTTGCCGCTGCAACGGTGAGACACAGCGGGAGGCCGAATGACAGAACTCCAGATAAGAGAATACGGCAACCTTCCGAACCCGAACGACCAGGCGAACCACCACAGAGCTACCATTGCCGCTTCGGTTGCTTGGGCTAGATATGCAGCCAATGCTGTTATCGGGCGGCTTTCTTCGTCCATCTCTAAAGCGAGTTCATCCATCAAAACTATCTAGTCGGGTCGTTGGTAATCCGCCAATTAGATCAGTCCAAAGTATGGTGCTCCAATTTCTTGGTAGCCCGTAATACGCCTCTATGAATGAATCGGCTTCACTTCTTTAGGTCTGTTTTCTTTCCAATCTTGCTCGCCTGCACGCGCGCCCAGACAAGCCATGCATCGTCAGGTGAGTGCAACTGTTCGTTGACAGGGCCAAGAGCTGCCCAATTTACGGTGAACGCTCCAGCCTTCGTCCTTTTTAGGAAGAGAAGGTATTCCGCTCCCGGTCGATATGAGTTGGCGAAGCAGGAACCTGCGCGGCCGCCAGGTCTGACGAAAGTGTAAGGGGCCTGCTGGTCGTTGAAATCATCTTGCTGTACGAGGTAGCCAGGTAGGACCAACCCTGAAGCGTCTATACCGCGAATCACTTCCAGCTCCTCAAATCGTACTTCCGAATCCGGCACGCCTGTCGTCCAGATATTTGGATCGGAGGGCCGCTTCGCGTATTTCAGAGCCTTAGCTCTTATTACAGAATCCGCTTGTTCCATCAGTTCGACATTCGAAGTTATCCCTGCAACTGTGCATGCCCACGTTGTGACCGGAGCCGAAAGAGATACCAATACAACCGAGGAAGCTGCCGTATGTCTCATCAAGGCGGTGTACCTTCCCGTAAGCTGACGCTCAGGATACACGTCCAGTTTCCAGTAGGGACAGAATGTGTCCCTGCATTCGAAGTGCAGCGGAGTGACCGGGGATTGTCGGCAACCCGTCCTTTATGGGCCCGAACCATTCCACAAACTCGTCAATGGCGTAACGATACTCGCGCTGAGCATCAATGGAAGTAAGATTTTGAGAACAGCCGACTCGCCTGATCCAGGTCTGGCAACCGCAAGATGGTTCTTGGCGAAACAAGTCGTTTCTTCTGAGGTGCTGCTCTCGCACAGATTCGCGATCCTCTTAACGGCAGTCGATCATCTCAATACCGATTGACGAGTTGCCCGTCATCCGACCCCACCCGGAAATCACGATAGGCGATACTAAGCCTTCTCGAGTCCACGGGATTCACGCCGATCCATAAGGGAACTTCGTTTACCCGGATAGCGCCACAGCCCACCCCAACCTATTGCGCCGGGTGCAGATTCCTGGCATTTGCGTTGACTAGCATTCACCGGAAGAGCCAGGAGGAAATGGCTGCAAACGGCTATTTCCGAAGTCAGACAGGCGCGTTGAACGAAAGTTCTCATGAGTTTAGACCAACGCTGGTTACTTGGCCGAGTCAAACCTTCGAGCGGGTCTGTCCCGTTAATTGGACCTGTATCGCAGCCCCAAGCTGGCGAACGATCGTTTCCCGGTCTAATGCGGTAACCGAAGGATGCCGGAAAAGGTATCTGCTCAGCACGAGGCCGGAGATTTGCATGATAATGACTCCTAGCCGTTCTTCGAGGTGGTCGGAAGGGAGTACGCTCCTGATCGCCGGTACTGCTTGTTTCTCCACGACCTCGGCTAACCGCCGTCGTGCCAATTCGTGCGTTCCGGCAGCACGGAGAATTGCTTGTAGCTCGCCGCTAGCGGCTCCTTCCCACATTTCAAGAACATGCCTGACAAGCGCCGCGCCGCGGCCTTCGGAAGTCACTAAAGCCAGATCCGGGATGCAGAAGTCAATCCTGGCGGCAGCGGCAAACAGCTGTTCCTTGCTGCTGTAATAGCGCATCACCATCGACGGATGTATGTGGGCGGCTGCTCCTATAGCCCGGATCGTTGTTTTCTCAAAACCTTGCTCGCCGAAAAGTGTTCGCGCGGCAATCAGAATGCGGTCACGCGTCTTTTGCGAGCGCAGTGGCTCGGAAGCTTTCACCTTAATCAACCTAAGCTCCTCGACAAACTATTGTGAAAACGGCCCTTTGCAAACACTTGTTTGCAAATGCTATGATCCCAACTCTACAGTTTGAGGTGGAACACGTGGCGGTTGCATAGGCAATTATCGCCACGGGGTATTGGGGCAGCAGCCCGGCTTGATTTATAAAAAAGGAGTTGCGAGATGGACCATTCATATTTACTGTGGATCGCCACGCTGATCTATGGCGTGCACATGCTGGAAGAGACAATATACGGCTGGCACGATTGGGTGCGTAAGGTTCTCAAGCTGCAGGCCGAGTGGAATGAGTTCTACATGGTGAACGCCATAGTAATCGTATTAGGAGCGAGCTGTGCGATGGTGGGCTGGAAGAATGCCGCTTTTGCTCTTATTTTCCCAGCTTTCATGGTCGTTAATGCCGTTCTGTTTCATATTGTGCCTGTACTGGTCACCCGTATTTTTTCTCCCGGCGTAATTACGGCGGTTCTCTTATTTCTTCCCGTAACCGTCTGGATTTATTACAGCGCGTATCTTGACGGCGTTCTCAGTTTCTCCACAGTAGCTGTTTCTTCAGTATCTGGGGCGCTGCTAATGTTTTTCCCTATCGTGCTTCAGAAAACTAAATCCGAAATGAACAGGTACTAACCATATTGCACAAGTTTGCTGTCAGGGAGCTTACGACACTCATCTGTACCAACGCGACGTTAGGTACAAGTGTTGTCGCGCCCCACTGTCAGCGGTCCAGAAGCATATCCCGTTATTACGTGTCTATCCTGCAATACGGCTAACGTCTTCCTATTCCGAGCGTATTGTTTAAATGCTAAGTCAAGGGAGGAGCGCGAGGGTGTACAAAAAAGCTGAACTCAACGGGACGTTGATTCAGAGACAACCACGGAGGCTCCTCAGAACCATATGTATTACATCGGATTGGATGTTCACAAGAAGACGATCAGTTTTTGCCTGAAAGACGCGAGTGGTCAGATCCATCGGCAAGGAACGATGGGAGCAACGCGCCATGAGCTGGATGTCTGGATGGCAACTTTACCGCAGCCCTGGACGGTAGCCATGGAGGCAACGATTTTCACAGGGTGGATTTACGATCACCTGCTTCCGCATGCGGCACAGGTGAAGGTGGCGCATCCCCTGATGCTGCGTGCCATTGCGGCTTCCAAGAAGAAGAACGACCGGATTGATGCCGGCAAGATCGCCGACTGCTTACGCTGTGACTTCCTTCCGGAATGCCATATGGTCTCTACCGAGATTCGAGATAGACGCCGCACGCTGCGGTATCGGCATCTGATCGTACGCCAGATGGTCCAGATGAAGAATCGGGTATCCGGCCTGTTATTGGAAACCGGCGTGACCCACAACAAGCAGCGCTTGCACAAGGTCGGTTACTTTGGTGAACTGCTGGCCACGAATAAAGATATCGATGACAGCATCCGGCCCTTACTTCGCTTGAGCAGAGAAACCATCGTGCGCTTGCAGAAAACCAACTATGCTCTGGTCAGTTCTCTGCAACGAGATCCGATTTTGGCTGAAAGGATTAAGAACCTTCGCACAGTGCCGGGAGTGGGTCCGATCACTGCACTGACCTGGGCACTGGAGATTGGCGATGTTTCGCGCTTTCGCTCGGTAAAGCAAGCTATCAGCTACTGCGGCTTATGCGGAGACGAAAAGAGCTCGGCCGACAAGGTCCTGCGAACGCCTCTTTCCAAACAGCGCAACAAACACATTCAACGAGTTCTGGTGGAGGCCGCGAAGCTGGCACCGAAACAGAGTCATGAACTGGCGTTGGTCTACGAGAAGGAGAAGCAGAAAGGAAATGCGAACCGCGCTACTCTCGCGGTAGCTCGCAAGATAGTCGTATACCTCCTGGCGGTCGATCGACGACAGCGACCGTTTCTCCCTTCAGAAGACTTTACGATGGCTGCAGCCTAACCGCTGCTGCCCGCAGAAAACAACAAGATCACACAGCCGCGCAGGCTGCCAGGTCCTGCCGATCGCCGACTGAGCGAAGGAGGTCAAACTCCCTAGGCTCCTCCGGATTGTTTCGGGACTGGCAGCGAACACAAACTCAATCATCTGTGACGGCCTTCGGGCTCGAGACAGCAAATGGATGTCCGGTTCTGCGAACGCAAAAACCACCGCCGCGAGGCTTACATGCGGGCTGACGATCTGGTTTATACGTTCTTACGCGCTCCTCCGAAGCGCGCATCGGGAGAAGTGTGTTTTCTCTTGACAAAGACTTACATGGATGTCCAAATGTGGTCGGCAACCCGGAGGAACACAATTTCCATGTTGCCGCCTGAACTTCTCCGCGATCACAGCCGGCAGATTCTCTAGTAAGAATAAGCTCTTGCCGCTTTTGCTTCGTCGCTGCTCACCGTTACTCCTTGGCTGCGGCCTCTAGTGTGGCTATGTCGAGCTTGATCATCCTCATCATGGCAGCCATAGCCTTCGGATGCTTCAGGATCTCGCCAATCTTCTCCGGGATGATTTGCCAACATAGGCCGAATTTGTCCGTTAGCCAGCCGCAGGCCATGACCTTGCCTCCGCCCTCGAGCAACTTGTTCCAGTAGCCATCAATCTCGGCCTGGTCCTTGCACCGTACCGAGTACGAGAAAGCCGGTGTGAGCGCCTGGGCGGGCCCACCGTTAAGGAACGTCATTTGCTGCCCCATGAGTTCGATTGTGATGGTCGCGATCTTTTCGGCAGGCCAGGGCCCAACGCCACTCGAACGCAGTTCACCCAGTTTCTTCGCTTCCGGAAATATGGATAGATAAAACTCAGCAGCGTCTTCGGCGTTGTCGTTGAACCAGAGGAATGGTGTGATCTTATTCATGCGCTGACACCTCGATCTGGATTTTATCTATTGTCGAAGCCACAGAGAACGCGACCCCACTTCGATTCAACGGGGTGGTAACCGTAGCTGGTGGGTTAGTTCCACAATCGTCGCTATTCGTAACCTCAGGGCATAAAAAGCTTCGGAGATTACTGGATTGACCTATCGCACGAGAGCAAAGTAGCGAGGCTTCGACCCGGCAAACTTGACAGAGGCGAAGCTACGCTGATATTTGATAGACCGTCTCCAGCTATTTCTCCAAAGCTCGAAGTTTCAGCGGGAGCATTCTGCGAATACTGTTCTCGACATCGTGAAATGGTGGGAAAGCCGCCGGCTGTTTTTCAATCTCGTGGTTGGGTGTACAGGTATAGCGTCGTGCATTTTGATTGTTATCTGTGCCGCTGTGTCTGAGGCGGCGATAGGAGAACCCATTGGCTTACCTGATGGCCCACTTTTAGGAGTATTTGCCATTGTTCTCTACGGCATACTCGCTAACATCTGCTACACAGCCGGATGGATTTCAGAACTAGTGGTGAGGGCTATTCGTGGGCCGTCGGTTGCAAGCAAACACGCTGTCCGGGCATTCCGCTTTGGCATGCAACTCTCTATTTTTGTGACGCTCGTTCCTGTCGCGATTTGCTGGATGAGTTTTGCTATGGCGCTAATGACCGGACACAAAGCTCAGGAGACGACTGAATAGGTCTATGGCACAACGACGTTGGTCAGGGCCATACTTAATGTGATGTCTGACAATGTGACCATTGCCTTGTCATCGGATTCTGCACGATGACTCCGGCCATAGTCGCTATTGTGGCGAACAATAAGCGCTTCGATGATCTAAACAGACGAATCGACGATAGCAAGGAGTTGCTCCGGGCAGAGATGGCTGCGGTTCGCGCTGATATGAAAGCCTTTGGAATGGAGATCTTAGGCGAGATTCGTAGTCTCGATGCGAAGATCGACAACCTGATGAAGCATCACTTGGCGGAGTATCACAAGTAACGCCGGTTGAAGTCAGCTGGCCGGTGTCGTGCTGGCACTTCCCTTTTCCGAAGCAGCATTCAAGTCGCGCCGCATCTGAGTTAGCGCTGCTTTCAGAGCATCCACTTCGTTACCTTGCGGCAGGAATTCAAGAGCTATGTAGCCGGCGTAATTCGTTTTGCCGATGGCCTTGTAAATGTCATCCCACTTCATATCGCCGGTGCCCGGATCGTGCCGGCCAGGCTGGTCGGCTACGTGGAAAACTGCTACGTACGGCTCGGCTTCCATGACAGCCGGAATCGGGTCGCCATGCTGTACAGCTTCGTGATAGATGTCGAACAACATACGTAAATTAGGGCTATCCACTGACTTGACGCATTGTAGAGATTCGCGGGCACTGGTCAGGAAATAGCCTTTGTGATTTACTTTGCTGTTCAGGTTCTCCAGAATCATCGTTACGTCACCCTTATCGGCCAAGTCCGCTGCGAGCTTGGCCGATTCCAACATGCTGGCGTACTGCGCCTGGTGCGTCATTCCGGGCTGTTCGTTGCCGCTCATCAGAATGATTTGGGGACAACCCAGACGATGCGCCCAATCGATAGAGCTGCGAACATCTGCCAGAAAACCTTCTCGATGAGCCGGGTTCACCATGCTGACCGGACGCCGGGTCCAGTCCTTAGAAGCCAAGAGCGCATCAAAGCCTAACCCGTACGATTGCGCCAGTGTTCGATAGCGCTTTGCTTCCGCCTCCGACCAGCCCAGATGTTCGGTGACCAGTTCAAGCGACTGCACGCCGGCTTCGGCTGCTACTGCGACCTGGTGCTCAAACGAACCCTTAATTGTCCAAAGCATAAGGGAGGATGTCACCCGCGCGCCCTTGGGAGGAGGAGTTCCTGGAGCCCCCGGTGTGGTCGTCTGACGACCCTTACGTGCTGCAAGGGCTAAGCTGCAGCCGCCACCCGCGCCGGTCAAGGTGTGCAGAAAGGTTCTCCGGGTGTGCATCGTTCTCGTTTTCCTCGCGACCTGCATGATACCCTTTGTGACCATGGAGCTTAGGGGCGCAGCTTTGGGAGAAAGCAATAATCAATAATCCACGGCTATTCGGTTTTTAATCATGCCTTTTTGTTTAAATAGCGAGGGGATTCGGCGTATAGTGAAAGGAAGCGCACAGCCGCATGCGCCTACTGAGAGCAACCTAATTAACCGTTTACCACCTGCCTTTGCGCTCGGGGCAAAAGGGTACATTTGACGACCTCATTCAGCTTTTCCAGCCCTATTTCTGACCGCCATCTCCTGCCACAAGAGATAGCGCTGATGGTTCTGGCCACCATTACCTCCGTCGCATTAGGATGGTTCCTGCTTCCAAGGTTAGGGACAGCCGGAGCGTATGCCCCACTTCTCTTTGCCGTTGGATTCAACACATGGATGGCGGGGCTCTGGCCTGCCTTGCTTACTCAGGTGGTAACCGGTGGAACAATATTCATTCTGCTCGCCAAGCCTTTCTCGGAAGTGATTGCTGCTGGAGAAATAGGCGCACTGCTTTTGTTCCTCGTGGTGGCGAAGCTGTTGATGTTCCTGCTGCTGAGTCTGCGGTCTACAAGTCACTTGCGGCAGTCATCCAAACAGCTGGAAATGATCGCGCAAGCTACCCACGACAGCCTTTGGTATTGGGATTTGCGTACCGGCCATGTTTGGCGCGGGGGCAAGGTGGAGGACGTCTTCGGGTGCAAAGGTGCCGAGGTAGAGCCGGAGATCCATTGGTGGCGCAGCCGCATTGACCCGGCAGAAGAACGGCGCGTCTGGGAAGGCCTGCGAGGAGCAATCGACAATGGCGAGGATCGCTGGGCTGACGAGTACCGTTTACGACGCGATGATGGTACCTATATCACTGTTGCCGACCACGCCCTGATTGTTCGTAACAAGCGAGGGCAGCCGCTGCGATTGCTGGGAGGGATGGCCGATGTTTCGGCAGAGCGCCGGGCAGAAGAGCGGTTAATCTACAACGCATTCCATGACTCGTTAACCGGGATGCCGAACCGTGAGTTATTTCTCGATCGGCTCGAGCGCGCTTTAAATGTACGTACTGCCGGCAGCACAGATATGCTTGCTGTTATATTCCTGGATGTCGATCGCTTTAAGGTAGTTAATGACAGCTTGGGCCATCAAATTGGCGATCAGCTCCTGATTGCCCTGGGGGCCCGGATTATGCGATATCTGCGGCAAGGCGACTTGGCGGCGCGCTTTGGTGGCGATGAATTTACAATTTTGCTGGACGGTATTGAGCGAAAGTCGGACGCGCTTCATATATCTGATCGCATTCAACAGTGTCTGACGGTGGCGTTTAATTTGGACGGCCACTCGGTCTGCGTAACGGCGAGTATGGGCATTGCCTTTGCCGGTGATACCGGGCCGGAAGAGCTGTTGCGCCACGCCGATCTTGCGCTCTATAAGGCCAAGCAGCAGGGCAGAGCGCAATTTCATGTTTTTGACCCGTCGCTGGAGAAAGTGGCACGCAATCAACTGCAAGTTGAGTCGGAATTGCGGCAAAGCTTCACAGACGGTTCGCTGCGCCTCTACTATCAGCCTATTGTCTGCCTCAAAACAGGGGCTCTGAGCAGCTTCGAGGCTCTGGTGCGTTGGGAGCACCCTAAGCGCGGTACCCTGTTGCCCTCTGAAATTCTTCCGGCTGCCGAGAACGCGGGTTTATCTGTACAACTCGGCCAGTGGGTCATGCGGAGTGCTTGTGATCGCATCCATGGCTGGCGCGAGACCAAGCTCGCATCGCAATCGTTAAGCGTTGCCTTTAATCTGTCCGGGGCCGACCTGGTCAGGCCTAGCTTGCTGGATGAGGTCAGGCAGCTGTTGGCTGAGACCGGCCTGAGCGGCGAGGCGCTGATTGTGGAGGTAACCGAAACCACGATCATGGAAAGCAGCGTTGATACCGCGCGGCGGTTGAGTCGGCTGCGCGATTTGGGTATTCGGGTGGCTTTAGATGATTTTGGTAAAGGACATTCTTCGCTGGGCCGTCTCCAAGACTTTCCCATCAGCATCTTGAAAGTCGACAGCTCGTTTGTGCGCCAGATTGGACACGGACGCCGACAGGTGCTGGATGCCATTATGGCGCTTGCGCATGAGCTTCGTCTCGATGTAACGGTGGAGGGTGTTGAGACTCGGGAACAGCTTCGATACCTGCATGAGCGGGGCGCTACCAGGGCTCAAGGGCTGCTCTTCTCGGCGGCGCTGCCCTCTCAGGCTGCAACGGAACTGCTAGTTCGCAAGCCGTCCTGGGATTTGGACAAGCTACTGGGCTACATGCCGGAGCTGTCGAGCGGAAGAGCTGCCGGGTAGCGGCCAAGGTAGTGGGGACGGGCAGATTCGAACTGCCGGCCTGCCGCTTAGGAGGCGGCCGCTCTATCCATCTGAGCTACGTCCCCGTATTCTCTTCTATTGAGCAGTTTACCAACGTCTGAGACCTCTTCGGGCGATGTCATGGCGGTACTGGGCTCCATCCATTTTGATTTTCGCGACTGCTGAATAAGCCTGCTGCTGAGCCTGATGCAGTGTCTCGCCGCGAGCGGTGACGCCCAGAACCCGCCCCCCTGCGCTGACCAGCGACCCATCGTCCAGTTTCCGTGTTCCAGCCTGAAATACGACCGCACCGGTGTCCTCAGCTTCGCCAACGCCGTTGATTACGCGTCCCACGACTGGCTGGTCCGGATAGCCTTCCCCTGCAACCACAACGCAAACTGATGGCTGAGCCCAAGCACGGCCCATTACCGAACCGGGGCCACCCATCATCATTTGGAATAGTTCGGCGAAGTCGCCACGGTAGCTGAGCATCAGGCACTGCGTCTCGGGGTCGCCCAGCCGCACGTTAAACTCCAGCACTTTGGGACCGGTGGAAGTCATCATAAGGCCCGCATACAAAAATCC
>CAXTWQ010000029.1:0-10043 GCA_964248065.1 uncultured Bryobacteraceae bacterium
CTAAGCTCGATTCACGCGCGATTGGCGAGAAAGTTGGCCATCGGCAATTCACTCATGCTCTTGTGATCTTTCAGATCGCAATGTCGTTCGTCCTGCTTGTTACTGCCGGATTATTCGTGAGGAGCCTGCAGAATCTGCGCAGCTTCAACCCTGGGTTTGACCGAACGGCTGTGATTCAGGCGCACATAGATTCAGTATCGGCCGGTTATAAGGCCGAGGATGCTTTCAGGCTCTCCAACAGGCTGATTGAGAAGCTGCGATCCTTGCCAGGCGTTCAGTCGGTTAGCGCTTCCGCCTTTACATTCGGAAGCGGTTTAACGCGAATCTGTTGTGTCACGGTGCAAGGAAGGCTGCCTCAAAGAGGTGAAGACAAAGTGGCTCGCGCGCAACAAGTGTCACCCGCTTATTTCAAAACACTGGGCATTGTCTTCCAGAGTGGCCGTGACTTTACGTTAAAGGACATTGCTGGCAGGCCGGATGTGGCAATTATCAACAGCACCATGGCTCGTCGTTATTTTGGAAGTGAGAATCCGGTGGGACGGCGTTTTGGGTGGGCACCGACTGAATCAAAGAACATTGAGGTGATCGGAGTCGTCGCAGACACTCGATACGACAGCCTACGGGAGCAAACGCCGCCCATGGTCTACCAATCGTTACTCCAACATCCCAACAATCTCTCCTACTTGCAGGTTCGAGTTGCGCCGGGTTTAAGCGAGAAACTGGAATCCGTAGTGGCCGAGGCTCGTTCCGCTATCAGAAGTGTCGATCCGAATCTTTCTCCTATTGAAATGAGCACCATGGTCGACGTTGTTGACCGAAGCCTGTCTGAAGAAAAGGCTGTGGCTCAACTGGCAAGCGCATTCGGTCTGCTGGCGGTCCTATTAGCTGTGATTGGACTCTATGGAGTTCTCTCCTACACCGTTGCACGTAGAACTGGCGAGATTGGCATTCGGATGGCTCTGGGAGCTCAGCACAATACCGTTCAGTTGGCATTTTTGAGAGAAGCTGGATTGCTTTGTTCGGTCGGGCTTGTAGTAGGCGGTCTCATAACAGCCATGGCACAACGGCTAATCGCTAGTGAACTATTCGAACTTTCTCCAACCGATCCAGTTGTTCTTGCTACAGCCGCAGCGCTGATGGTCGCTTGTTCGCTTGCAGCCGGCTTCTTACCGGCAAGGCGTGCTTCTAGAATCGATCCGATGATTGCCCTTAGATATGAGTGATCGCCAGGCTGGAGCCAGCTGATCTCTTGCCGGTGCAGCAATTACCAAGCTACAAAGGAAGCGTCAACTTCGCCTCACACCCAGTCCCTTTCGTCACATTCTCCAATGTTAGAAATCCGCCATGCGCCTCGACAATCTGCCGGCTCAGGACCAGCCCGATACCTGACCCGCCGCGCTTGGTTGTGAAAAACGGAACGAAAAGATTCGCGGAGTTCAGAATGCCACGGCCTTCATCCCGCACAATGATCTCTACTGATGTGCCACTCTGCTGTTGACAGAGATGGACTTGGCCACCGGTCTCCTGCGCCGCTTCTACCGCGTTCTTCAGAAGGTTAATCAGAGCCAGCTCAAGCTGGTCTACATCTGCTTGCACCGTGACTGGCAACGCTTCTTCTACGTGGATGCGCATTCTGGTTTCAAGCCGCGCCACCCGATGTAGTAGTCCGTTCAGCTCAACAGATACCATCTGCGGTGGAGGCATCTTTGCTAGCCGGGCATAGGTATTCACTAATCGGCTGAGCGCCTCCGAACGGGTTGCAATCGTATGCAGACCCCGTTGCATATCGTCGGCCCAATCATCCGGTTGCGGCTCCACTTTTAGGAGTCCCTCCAAGCTTTGTGCGATCGATTTGATGGGTGCCAGTGAATTGTTCAGCTCATGGCCCAGCACCCGAACCATGCGCTGCCACGCTTGCAATTCCTCCTCGCGCAACGGTCTGGTGAGGTCGGCAATCACCAGCAGCTGATGGGCGACGCCAGCTTCACGAAAGCGTCGCACGCGAACGCCCCAGCGTCCGTTCGCGCCGGGAAACTCTCTTTGCACTGTGCGTTCGGTATCGCCGGTCAGGTAGTCGGCTAGGCCAAGCGAAACGGCCGCGCGGGACAGCAAGCGTTCTGCCGGTTGCGCCAACAAGCGCTCACCAGCCCGGTTCACCAATCGCAATGTTTGCTTCGGATCGAACGCAAAGGCAGCAATATCGATCTCCTCCATTACCTTTCGCAGAAGCGCTGTCGCCTCCAGCGCACCAACTCGCTGATCGCGCAAAGTGGTGGCCATTGCATTCACCTGTTGCATCACCTGGCTCATCGGCTCGTCGTTTTCGCCAACGCGGCCGCGGATCGAATAATCGCCCTCGCGCATCGCTTCCAGAAGATTGGAGACCGTTCGCAAAGAGCTGGCGACGGAATTACGAAGCGTAAAACAACAACTCAACCAGAAGATTACGAGCAGCGTGCTAATTGTCCATTTCAATTGAGTTCCAAGAGAACTGGTCATAACAAAGACACCACAAAGAACAATGGATGGAATGCCACCGGCAAGAGCCAGCAGCAGGACGCGCGTAGTATGACCGAGCCTCATCTCTGCCCTCCATAATGGCTGGCCCGGTCCCGCTCCAACTAAATGCCGAACCTCTGTAGCCGCCTGTACAAAGCACTGCGGCTGAGCCCGAGGGCGGTCGCGGCATGGCTGACATTGCCGTCACACCGGGCGATTGTCTTACGAATCAGCAATTCTTCCACTTCTTCCAGGCTCATGTCATCGAGCCGTACGGGACTTCTCACATTAGGTCGCAGCGCCAGGTCTGCAGTCCGGATTAGGTTGCCTTCCGCCATCAGTACCGCCCGCTCCACCACGTGGCTGACTTCCCTGACATTGCCCGGCCAGTTATGTTCGTGCAGGGCCTGCACTGCTGCGGTGTCGAATCCGTTGATGGCCCGGCGATACCGAGCCGCGTAGATGTTAAGGAAGTATTCTGCGAGCGGCAGAATGTCTTCGCGCCGGTCTCGCAAGGCAGGCAGCCGAATCTCAATCGTATTCAGACGGAAGAGAAGATCTTGCCGGAACCGACCCTTGTCTACTTCATCGCTCAGCTCGGCATTCGTTGCCGAAACGATCCGGACATCCACCCTCTTGGTCTTCGAAGAGCCGACACGCTCCATCTCGCCTGTCTCTAGAACACGCAGCAGCTTGGCTTGCAGATTCAGAGGCACGTTGGCAATCTCATCAAGAAACAGCGTCCCGGTGTCCGCAAGTTCAAAGCGACCTATGCGATCGGCTTTGGCGTCAGTAAAAGCTCCCTTGACGTGCCCGAACAGTTCGCTTTCAAATAAGTTATCCGGCAAGCCACCGGCATTGACGGTCACCATCGGTCTTGATGATCGGCTGGAAATGGCAAACAGAGTTCGTGCCACGACCTCTTTCCCGGTACCGGGTTCGCCACTGATCAGCACGTTGGCGTCCGAGGGCCCAACTCTCGCAATGATGTCGAGCACCGGCTGCATGGCGGGTGATCGTGTGATAAGCGTGGGCAGGTTGTCTCCCTGCAGAATTCGATTTTCGAGCTCGAGGCGATGACTGCGTCGAAGCGCACGGCTCAGTTCCAACTGCGTACGAACGATAGAAGACAGCCGCTCATTCTCCCAAGGCTTCTGGACAAAATCGCGCGCCCCGTTGCGCATGGCCCGGACCGCTAGCTCGACACTGCCCCAAGCAGTCAGCACCACCACCGGTAACGTCGGATCGAGTGATTGCACATTGGACAACAACTCCAACCCTTCTTCGCCAGAGGTCGTGTCGCGCGTATAGTTCAAATCCAGAAGTGCCAGATCGAACTCGTGATGCTCCAGCATCTGCAGCGCCTGCTTGGGCGATTCGGCTGACGAACACCTGTATCCATCGCGCTTCAGCAGCAATTGCAAAGCTTCCAGAACAGCCGGCTGGTCATCGCACAGCAAGATGCGAGTCTGTGGCGCGGCAGAGTTCATAGCGGCCGCTGGATCAATCCATCTTCGATGTGGATGATGCGGTTGCCGTACTCGGCGTTTTTTTCGCTATGCGTTACCTGAATGATGGTGACTCCTTCATTGTTCAAAGTCTTGAACAGATCCATGATTTCTTTGGCTTGATTGGAGTGCAGATTGCCTGTGGGCTCGTCCGCCAGGATTAGCTTCGGTTTGGCGATCATGGCACGCGCCACACCGATGAGCTGCTGCTGTCCACCCGAGAGTTGATTGGGGAACAAGTCTTTCTTGCCGACGATGTGAAATCGATCGAGGGTCTCGCAAACGATGCTCTTCCGGTCGGACGATTTCACGTTCCGATACGACAGCGGCACCTCCAGGTTCTCGTAAACAGTTAGCGAATCCAGCAAATGATAACTCTGAAAGACAAACCCGATGTAAGCCTTATTCAGCGCCGAGCGAGCCTTCTTGTCGAGTTTGTGAACGTTGTTTCCAAACAGCGAATACTCGCCGCTCCAGGCCATGTCGTACATGCCCAGCAAGTGCAGGAGCGTGGACTTACCGGCGCCAGACGGACCCATGATGGAAACAAAGTCGCCCTCTGGAATGTCTAGATTGATATTGCGCAATAGATAGGTGCGCGTAAGGCCCTGTCCAATTGACTTCTCTACGTCTCGTAACGAAATCATTGGGTACGGGCAGCGAAGTCGCTGTTCTCCTCCACAACCTGGCCGTCGAACAGATGAATGGAACGGTCAGCATGGCGCGCATACCGCTCATCGTGCGTCACCATGCAGATGGTTGCGCCGTTTCTGTGCAGCTCACGAAGGAGCTCCATCACCTGTTCTCCATTCTGCGAGTCTAAGTTTCCGGTTGGCTCGTCAGCAAGCAGAATGGAAGGGTCGCCGCTTAACGCTCGTGCCACTGCCACACGCTGCTGCTGACCACCGGAGAGTTGTGATGGATAGTGCTTAATCCGGTGCGACATGCCAACCCGCTGCAAAGCCTGGTGCACTCGCTCGCGGCGTTCGCTTGAACTCATGCCCCGATAAGTAAGGGGCAGCTCGACATTCTCGTAGACGTTCAGGTCACCAATTAGATTGAATGCCTGAAAGATAAAGCCGATCTCGCGGTTGCGAATGCGTGCGCGCTCGGATAGCTTCAACTGCTGTACGGGTGTGCTGTTCAACGTATACGTACCCGCGCTGGGCGTATCCAGCAGCCCAAGAATGGCGAGCAGCGTCGATTTGCCGCACCCGGATGGGCCGGAGATCGAGACATATTCTCCCCGCTGAATGTCGATGTGAATCCCCGATAGAGCATGGGTTTCAATTTCGTCGGTAACGAATACTTTGGTCAGACCTTTTATATGAATGAGAGGCTGATGGGAATCCACTGATGATCGTCCTACTTTCCTAAGAGTTTAATTTTCTTTAACGACTGAGGCGGATGCGGTTGTGGCTGTCGTACTGGCCCATGTCAGAGAGAATCACGCGATCCCCCACCTGCAACCCGTTTCGAATTTCGACTGTGTTGACCGAAGTGCGGCCCAGCTTCACCTGCACCCGGCTGGCACCTGACCCATCCGGGTCGATCTTGAATAATCCGATGGTGGCCTCAGGCTCGCCGGAAACAGGACGCTCCATAAAAACAACGTTGTTTAAGCGTGCAATCTCGACGGTTCCATCGACGCTCAACTCCGGCCGCGCTCCTTCCGGCAGCTTGCCTTGCAAAAAGATATCGACGCCGACACTGCCGTTTAAAGCCGCAGGATCGATGCGCACAACTCGGCCAGGAACGACGCCGTTCCGGGTATCGACAAAAGCGTCCATGCCAATCCGAACGTCTTTCATCTGCGTTTCGGGAATCTGCACCACCGCTTTCAGCTTGGTTGGGTCGGCTACTTTGGCAAGCAATGTTCCTGCTGTTACCCGCTGGCCCACTTCTACATCTACTTCTTGCAATACGCCATTCACGCCCGCACGGATGGTTAGCTGATCCACTTGTTTCCGCTTCAACTCATAGGCTGCGCGGGCACTCTGAATGGCTACCTGCTGCGCCTCCACTTGTGCCTGGATCGATTGGTCCACAATGCTTAGGCGCTGCTTCTGCAACGCAACGCGGCTTTCCAGTTGATCGGCTTGCGTTACGGAAAGCCGCGAAGCCAATTCGCTCTGAATCTTGAAGCCGGTCAGTGCCAGATCACGGTCGGCGGTGACTCGCGCCTGTTTGTACTGACCCTCCAACTCGGCCAGGCTCGCACGTTGATCCAGCTTGTCGCTTTCGAGCTTGACCCGTAAGTTGGCAAGAGTCGCTTCTTCCTGCTTGCATTGCCACTCTGCTTTCTCCGCTTCGAGTTCGAGATCTGGATTACTCAAAACAAGAATCACGTCATTGGCTCTGATGAAGTCGCTGCCAGCGCGCCGGACCACCTGAACGACACGGGAATCCACCGCCGCGTTGATCCAGTAAATCTGTTCCGGCTTGAGAACACCGAGCCCATGAACTTGCAATTCCATTGGACCGCGTTTGACCGTGCCGGGCCAGAGACCATTCATCTCAACCGAGGGTGCGGCCGGCTTTAAACGGGCGACCAGCACCGTAGTGCTGCCAACGGCTAAGAGCGCAATTAAAATCCACAACGCACGGCGGATCTTCCGATTCCGCAGCACTTCACTTCCACGAGGTACATCCATACTGATCGATCTTGATAGTGCACGTTGAAGGCCAGCTCAAGCAAGGGGTAAAAGGCCTGCATTTTTAACACTTCGGTAAAGCTCACTCTCAACTGCAACTGTTCGTTTATGGGATTTGCTGTTCGAAAATCCAAAGACGACTATGGCCGCCGATGAACGCCGATAACGCTGATTTTCTATAACTGCCCTTGACTGATGATGCCGCTGCGTGTACTCTCCTAGACAACTGGGTAAGCATTAAATGCCACGAGACGCTCTGCAAGGAACACTTGACCTGCTCATTCTCAAGACTCTCGCCCGTGGACCCGAGCATGGGTACGGTATCACGTGCGCGATTCTGCTTGCTTCGCAGAATCAACTGCGAGTCGAAGAAGGGTCGCTCTATCCCGCTCTTCGCCGCATGGAAGCGGACGGGCTGATCTGCGCAGAGTGGAAAGCGACTGAAAACAATCGTCGCGCTCGTTATTACAGCCTGACTCGTACCGGCAAGAAGCAACTTGCCAGCGTGGAAGAGCGTTGGCATCAACACGCCGCCGCTGTCACTGCCTTTCTGAACTTCGATTGAGGAGACATCGCTATGTTTCGCAAACTTCTGAATGTATTCCGCCCAAACCAGTTAGACGCAGATCTGCGCGAAGAGCTTGAGTTTCACCACTCGCAGACTTTGGGTTCGTTTGGAAATCGCGCGCTGCTGCAGGATCGGATGCGGGATGCCAGCACGATTGTTTGGCTTCAAACGTTGCTGCAGGATTTGCGCTACGGCTTTCGCCAACTGCGACGCGCTCCGGTGCTTTTCGCGACTGCAGTGCTGTCGCTTGCTTTAGGCATCGGAGCGAACACCGCAATCTTCACGCTGATCAATGCGGTCATGCTTCAGTCGCTACCGGTCAAAGATCCGGGGCGACTTGTGCTGTTCAACGATGACCTCAGCACCGGCGAGTATACCGGCAGTTATGTCGGGGCGGACGAGTTCTCTTCGGCGTTCTATTCTTACCTGCTGAAACACAACGATTCCTTTCAGGACCTGTGTGCATTCCACTCGGGGACAGATCTTGTCGCGATGCATGTTCCTGGGTTCAACGGACCTTGGGAGCAGGCCAAGGCGCACTTGGTCTCAGGAAATTACTTCAGGGTTCTGGGTGTAAACGCTATAATCGGCAGACTGTTTCAGCCTTCTGATGACATGCCGACTGCGCCCCGCTCTGCCGTCTTAAGCTATCCTTTCTGGCGTGATCGTTTCCACTCCGATCCAGCCATTCTCGGCCAGACTGTGATCTTGAATGGAACCGATTTCGCCGTGATCGGTGTAGCTGCCCGTGAGTTCTTTGGAGAGCGGATGCAGACAGCACCCAACGTTTTTGTTCCGCTTTCCTCCCAACCAGAGATCCTTCGAGAAAGACCATTTTGGACGGCTCTCGATGTGTACTGGCTTAATTGCATGGGCAGGCTAAAACCCAGTGTGTCCATAACCGCGGCTCAGGCTAGTGTGACTGGAAAGCTCCACCGATTCTTCTTAGATCAGGCTGGCACTTCTGTATCGGCCAGCACGCGCCGGAAAATTGAGGCCGTTCAACTTAGTCTTAAGCCTGGAGGCACCGGTATCTCCGGACTTCGATATCGGTACTCGCAACCGTTGCATTTGTTAATGGGAATAGTGGCCGTTGTGCTACTCATTGCTTGCGCCAATGTGGGGACGCTGCTGCTTGCCCGAGCCTCAGCGCGCAGACCGGAAATGCTTGCCCGTCTTGCTTTGGGCGCGTCCCGCAATCGCCTGCTTCGGCAGGTGCTGACCGAAAGTGTTCTCCTGTCCTTTCTAGGAGGCGCTGTCGGGATCGGGATTGCTTGGTGGAGTGTAAGGTTGCTTTCCGTGTTTCTCCACGTAGATCCGGTTGTGAAGGTCGGGCCGAACTTCATTGTGTTCGCATTCACGTTTGTTCTTTGCATCTTGAACGGCGTGCTGTTTGGAATTTTTCCCGCTCTGAAGCTCAGTCGGATGGACACCCGCCCAGGCAATGTTGCAACACCGGTTCCTGCGGGCAAATGGCGATTCAATAGTGGGCAGGCTCTCATCGTTTTCCAAGTCGCCCTATCACTTAGTCTGATGGTCGGTGCTGGACTTCTTGCCCGTAGCCTTCTAGCGCTGGAGCATCAGAACATTGGCTTTCGGCGCGACAGCATCCTTTTGCTCAGAACGGATGCGGGTCTGGCCGGCCACAAACAAGGCGAGCTCTACCCGCTCTACCGGAAGCTGAATGAAAGTCTGGCTCAACTTCCCCATGTCGTTTCGGCCGGAGTTGGTCGTCCACTCCGGTGAGCGGCTACGGTTCATCCGGTAACTTTTCAGTAGACGGTATTCCCGCAGCATCTTGGGCGATGACGAACGTTTACTATGTACCCGTTGGCCCAGGCTTTCTTGAAACACTAAGAGTTCCACTCTTACTCGGGAGGAGCATTACTGTTCGCGACACGCCGGGTTCTCCATCTGTAGCGGTTGTCAACCAAACTTTTGTTGACCTGTATCTACCTAATCAGAACCCGATTGGGCGGCATTTAATCAAAGGCAGCTCTTTCAAAGCTCCCGGCTCGGAGATCGTAGGCGTTGTCGCGGATTCCCGTTGGCGCGACATTCGTGAGAAAGCGCCTCCCATGGTGTTCTTCTCTCTTTGGCAGCAACCGATCCCAGATTTCGAGATGGTTCTCCGTGTGACTACACCACAAGGAATCCAGGGCGAGGTGCGAAAGGCACTTCGAGAAATCGATAGCCGATTACCGATTTTGGATTCTAAAACGCTCGATAGCCAGGTTGAATCCTCTCTCAATCAACAAAAACTTCTAACCAGCCTTAGCAGCGTCTTCGGCCTGCTTGCTCTCACACTGGCCATAGTCGGTATCTATGGAACGCTTGCGTACTCCGTTGCGGGAAGGACAAGCGAACTCGGCATACGCATGGCACTTGGCGCACAACGCCCCGGAATCATCTGGCTCATTTTGCGCGACTCGCTAGTGCTGATTGCAGTCGGCCTTCTTATCGGGTTACCTATGGCGATAGGCGGCACGCGCTGGCTAAAAAGCTTTCTCTTCGGCATCTCTGAAGTGGACCCTCTCGCGATTGGATTGTCACTTCTATTGATACTCATTGCCGCTTTGCTCGCAGGCTATCTTCCGGCACGCCGCGCGGCCAGCATCGATCCATTGCGCGCGCTCCGGCACGAGTAGGGACAGCTTAAAGCCTCGACTGCAGGAACTTCGGACTCGTCATTGAGGTCTAAACCAAGATGCTCGCCCACAATATCCGTTATGCCCTTCGGCAGATGCGGCGTAGTCCGGGCTTTACGACCGTAGCCGTGCTCTCGCTAGCACTCGGGATCGGTGCGAGTACGGC
>CAXTWQ010000029.1:10053-20403 GCA_964248065.1 uncultured Bryobacteraceae bacterium
CATCTACAGCCTCTTCTACACAGTAATGATCCACCCGCTGCCAGTTGCTCATCCGGAGCAGCTGGTCGAGTTCCTGCAAGATCTTCCTGGCCAGCCTCGTTCAGCAGAGTATTGGGACTGGGCGAGCTATCAACATTTTCGAACCAACAGCCATGTGTTATCGGCACTGACCGGAACCTCATTCGACAATCTTGCATCCGTGCGCATCGGGCATTCCGATCCCGAAACAGTAATTGAGGAAAACGTGGTCGGGAATTACTTCCAAACGCTCGGGCTAAAGCCTGCCGTTGGACGTTTGATCAGTCCGGGAGATGTGCCGGCAAGCGGGGCGGGCGATGTAGCCGTGGTGAGTTGGTCTTACTGGAACACAAGATTGCATCGCGACCCGGCGATTCTTGGAAAGCGGATCTACGTGGGCGAAGAAGGGAAGACCATCATCGGGGTCGCACCCCGAGGGTATGACGGACCGCGAGTTGGATCTCGGACTGATATCTGGATTCCGCAGGAGGACAGAAGTCTTACGATGATAGGGCGGTTGAAACCGGGCGTGACACTGCAGAGAGCTCAGGCAGAGATGGCTGTGCTGTACCGGTTCACGAAAGAGCAAAAAGCTTTCGGCAGCAAGAATCCCCGGGTCTGGGAAGCAAGAGTGGAAGTGGAGCCGGCGGGCGCGGGATTGGCGCGCGTGAGAGACCAGTACGGCAAACCTCTGTTGTTGCTGCTAGTGATCGTGCTTTTGCTTCTGCTGTTGACGTGCATCAACTTGGCGAGCATGCTGCTGGCGCGATCGGCCGGACGGCAGGAAGAGCTGGCAGTGCGTGTGGGGTTAGGCGCGAGCCGCCGACAACTGGTGGGGCAGATGTTAACAGAATCACTGCTCCTTTCCGCAGCCGGTACGTTGGCAGGAGTGCTGCTTGCCTACCTCGGAACAGGCGTTGTGGCGAGAATCATGGCGGGTGGGCGCGCGTTTGAGCACATTGAAATTGAAGTACAACTTGACGTTCACCTGTTGCTATTCACTGCGGTAATCTGTGTGCTCACCGGTCTACTGTTCGGGTCGGCACCGACCTGGTATGCGTTCCGGTCGGTTTCATTCTCTGACCTGCGGCAGAGTGGCAGCCGTTGCAACACAAAGTTCCGGCGGGTTTGCGGAAGAGGCCTCGTCATCGCCCAGATAGCTCTCTCTATTAGCCTCGTGACCTCGGCTGTTGCTTTTCTCAGCCACTTATCGCAGCTGCGAAATCCGGACTTGGGCTTTCGCAGCGATCATGTGCTCCTGGTAACGCTCGATCCCTCACACAGCGGGTACAAGAGCGAGCAACTGGCTGTACGGTATCAGCAATTGGTGCCACGACTGCAAGCGATTCCGGGCGTGCATTCGGTTTCGATTAGCGGCTGTACGCCACTGGAAGGCTGTGGGTCGGGAAGCCGCTATCTGATCGCAGAGGGGCACGCGGAGCGGGCAGAAAGTCGGCTGCGTACGCCGGTAGTTTTTGTCTCGCCGCGATATTTTGAGACCCTCGGCATACCACTGCTTGCGGGGCGCGATTTCAGCTTTCGGGATGTGGACCGCTCACGAGTTGCAATCGTGAGTCAGGCTATGGCGCGCCACTACTTTCTAGGCGAGAACCCTATTGGAAAGCACGTCAGGATTGACACAGACCCCCGAACTGGTGGGTGGTTCGGCGATAACAACTTCTATGAAATTGTGGGTCTTGTTGGCGACGTCAAAGCATTCGAAATTCGTGATCCTCCTGCCCCGGCCATGTACTTCAACATGTTTCAAGAGAATCGGCTGTTCGATCAGTTCGAATTGCGAACGAGTGTAGATCCTATCTCGGTAAGCGGTCCGGTTCGGCAGGTGTTTCAGGATGTGATCAAAGGAGTGCCCGCCAACAGGTTAACCACTTTAGCCGATCAGGTGAATTCCAACATCGTTCCTGAGCGCCTAATGGCCAGTTTGTCAGAGTATTTCGGCCTGCTAGGGGCTGTGCTTGCCGGCATCGGGCTCTACGGCCTGCTGGCTTATACGGTCGTCACGCGAACTAACGAGATTGGTGTCCGAATGGCACTGGGGGCGACGACAGGCAATGTCAGTCGACTCGTATTGAGAGATTTACTTCAAATAGTGTGCGCGGGATTGCTCGGTGGAGCCTCGATCGTGTTCATGATCCGGCCGCTGGCAGCCAGTCTCATCCACGATCTCAAGTCAACTAGCTCAATACCACTAGCGGTCGGCAGCGGAGCAATTGTGATAGTCGCGTTGCTGGCGTCCTATGTACCCGTGCGGCGAGCGGCGAGCATTGACCCGATAGCGGCAATACGGCACGATTGAAAATGCGCCGAATCGTCCGAAACTCCTGTAAGGCCATGCTAGGTATCAATGTTTACGATTCACTTTGGCAAGGATGTCAGGCCAGAACTCTTTCAAAATATTGGACGCGGCATCCACGCCAAGTTGGGTCACCCATTTGACAGAAGCGTCCGAAGCGTCACGGTTGTTTACATAGTATGCGTTTGAAATGGCAACCGAAGTAGCGTTGCCGGCCAGTTCGGAATAGTTGAACTGCACGCGGCCATTGTCTCCGTGGGTGAGTACAATTTGTCCGGCAGCATAGGCCAGACGAGACCATGTTCCTCCCTGTCCTTTGCGGAAATATCGCGGATCCTGGTGGAGCAGGCTGGGGAAGATCGCCTCTGTCATGTAATCTCCAATGACGAAATCGGCGTACGAAGTGCCAAAATATCGGCCATAGGCGGCAGCACCCTGCCCGAAGTCCTTGTTGGAATTTGTCAATTGGGATTCACCTGCAAACGCTGCCGCAAGCACAATAGTGCCGCGGTCAAACGCATCCTGAGAGGCGAGCTTGAACTTACTTCTAACTGAGATCGGCGTGTAAGGATGGGGAAAAGGTGAAGTGCGATAGTTCGGAATAATTCCGAAAATACGCTTCTGATTCACCGCATCCGGAACGACATTGTTGCTGTTCTGACTTGCTCCGTCGCTGGAAACCGACTGACACCACAGCGCAGAGGGCACAAGCAGAGCCGTTGAAAGTGCAATATAGAGCGGCTTACGAATGCGATATAAGAGATTTTTCATAAAAAGTCGTTCAGGTTAATCGAAAGGTAGAGGTTTCGTAAAGCATTCTGCCCCTTGTACGAGAGATGAATTGCACTGCACCCAACGATTCAAAGCTTTGGTGAATACCGGAGATGAGGTACGGCTCTGATGTAAATGCGTTACTCATAGACGCCACGCCGAAGTACGTTTCACCCTCACCTGTGGATTTGTCTGGTCAAATTTATCCAGTGCGAACTGATTGTTGTCAATCAGACGCTCTCAAGTTACTCCCGGGTACGGAGATGTCGCTTGGCATCGCGAAAAGGGATTAACCAGTTCTGGGTACGAGCGCGAACGACGGTTACTCGCCCGCGTGTCCATGCGCGAGAGGTAACGGTTCCGCCCGGAGATCAAGTAGAGGCTGTTGCCGCAGGGCTCTCATTTCCGAGCGGAATGGCCGTTGGATAGATGGCAGGGTATTCATCGCCGAGGGTGAGACAATTTGGCCAACCCGCCCCTTGGATGCCATCGCGCATGCTACGGCCCGTATTACTGGAGAGATGCGATCGCTCGCGATCGAAGAGAGAGCCGGCTTCGCGGTCCGAGTTACCACGGCGGCTTTGTAGATGCGGCAGCAAAAGGCGGGTACACGTCCCGGTATCGCGCTTTTATCCCGGTACCGGTGAGCGGACTGTGCTGATTGACAAGTTGCCTGATGGCGGCTGGCCTTTGAAGAACGCTTCTCTCGCATTTGGCACGGTGAGAACGCCGGAGTGTTTGGCTATCCCGACTACGGCGGTTACGGTTTACCCGATGCTTTGCCGCAGATGTTCCTATGGAACACTGCACAACATAAGGCTCAGCGCACAGGGGCAGCGCAGATCCTACATGCTCAACCTGTACTCCGGTTCCAAAACTCAATAAGAGCCGATTGTGCCGTCGCGATTGAGCAGGTAACGTTGGCCACGCCAGATAATTGAGCGCCCGAAAAAGCCATTGATCCAAACAATGAAACCGAGAATGTCTTGCACTGGCAACAAGAGCCAGGGAACTTTAGCGCGCAGGATCTTGACCGAGACCATCCACGCGGCCACGAGACGCAGACAAGAGCCGACCAGCAGTAATGGCCAGTAATCGGGACAGGCAATACAGATTAATCCGCCGATCGGTAACGGATGGGTAAAGAGTTGCCCGATGTAAGCCCAAGGACGAGAGCGACGACTGGTGCGGGCCCAACGGATGCGGTGAGCAATATTATCGAGCAGGCTATCGCTGCCAAGGCGATGCTCAATAATGTACGAGGAGAAGCCAACACCGAAGCCAAGATCAGAGGCGATCCGTCCCAGCATATAGTCTTCCGAAATGTAATCCTTAACACGTTCAATGCCGCCGATTCCAGCTAGCACGCTTCGGCGTATGACTATTGTTGGGCCAACAGCGAACTTATTGCCCTCCATCATGATGGCCGTGAATATTCCCGCATGAAAGTCAGTGTTCATGCCGATCGCTTCCAGTCGCGACCAGATGCTGTGCCCTGGAATGGCTCGATAAGGGCAAGTCACTAAGCCCAGATATTCGTTCTTGAACTCGGCTGCAATGCTGCTCAGGAAATCGGGCCCCACATAGACATCGCTGTCACACATAGCGATCAGGTCATATTTCGCGCGGTCAACCATGCATTTCAGACTGAAGACTTTGGCGTGCGGATATGGCGACTCCCCTGTAATGACTAATTGCGCCGCCACCGATGGGAACTCTTTCATCAATCGACGTAAGGTGGGCACTGCGGCGTCAGACTCATGCCGGACCGCGAATAGAATTTCAAATGAGCTGTAATTCTGCTGGAAGTAGCTGCGCAGGTTCTCTTCTAAGCCTTCGTCCATTCCCGAAAGTGGTTTCAAGATGCTGATATTGGCAGGCCCGGTATAGGCCAGTTTGCGAACGCTCCTTCTGTACCTGAGGGCTGCAACTATCGCCAGCGCACAGTAGGCGCAGCATCCGATCAGAATTAATTCAGCTAACCGTTGTGCCGGCACCCAGTAAGCATGGAGTTGAAAGGCAATCATGCTGAATTTAAGCTCAGCAATATTTTCGAGGAAGTGCGAGGTGAGTATTTAAACTTGGATTTCGATATGTCATGTGGTGAGCCCTACTGTAAGGGACCAACGAACCGAGAGCGGAACTTAACAGGGTTGTGTACTTTCCGGAACAGCAGATAGGCCCAAAGTGATTGTAGGACGCACTTGGAACTGAACCCGTTTCTCCCACGGTTCTGGAGGCGTTTCGAATGCAGTAAATGCGTCCTGAATACCCGGTCGTGACACAGCGTTGTAGATGCTTGCGACTGTTATTGCGGTTCTCTTTATTAAGCGGCTTACAATGCGCAATGACGCGACGCCATGCCGATGCTGAGCAGGCCAATGGCGATCAGCGCCACCGAGCTTGGTTTTGCGTCATCCTCGTCAAAGCCAGGAAGACGACTGGTTCGTCAGCATGAAAATACGATAGGCAACGGTCGTTGGCGTAGTTGGGCTTATCGCTTTCATTCTGCGCGAATTCTTACATCGAGATCCGCTTGTGGATCTGCGCGCTCTAGCGAGTCGGAATCTTGCAATCGGCTTGCTGCTTGGTCTTTGCCCTAGATGCTGGGATTGATGGTCCCCAGAACTTGTTCGTGGATGTTCCTGGGTCACGAAACCGCTCATGCGACGTCTCCTATCGAGTTTGGTCAAAATCATGATCGAAGAGATCTTGTGAGTGAGCAGCAGAGCAGCCGGGCCGACCGCCGAGCTGCGGACGCTACATGCGCGAATCTTCGCGCGGACCCCGAATACACGGGTGCTAAGAAGGGCGGCAACCACGGCGAATGCATAGTTTTCGCAGTGCCTGCAGTTGAAGCACCGATCATCTCGTATTTGACGCGCGGTGGACAGGCGACTCTGGATGCATTCGCAACCAATGCTGAACTGGCCTACCGCGATCAGGTCAGGCGACAGTGCCCGATGTGGTTAGAAGCCGTTCTGGCTGGAGCCTCAGCGCAATCTCGAATGACGACGAACAGCGCAGACTTTTCGCGAAGAACGAGCTGTTATCACTTCAGTAACACCGCGGCACGTTGTAACGAGAAAATTCCCAGGTCGAGCCTGAAACCGAATAAGCGGACCAAGCGCGCCGTCGTTCATGCGTTCGAGTCAGTAATCATTCGAGGAGCGAGATGATCCTGCGGTCTCTATCCGAAGCCCGTCCTATGCCGGACGCCCCCGGCGCTGCGTCCGCTTCAGAGGTCTTTATTGAAACTCAGAAAGACATCACAACGCCGTACGCGCTTATTTTCCAAGCTGCGCATTCCAAGCTGGCAGGTGATATTGCGACTCTATTCAAACCGGACGTATTCGGGCAACTACCGAATCAAGTAATTCGCGCTGTTGGGGAACACGATTTTGGCTGGCAGGAGAGTGATCAAAGCCAGATTGATGCGCTCCATCAACGTCCACCTCGCGCGTTCCCTAGCTTGAGCACGGAAGAGACAATGCCGTCTTGGAACAAATCAATTGAACACGGCTGCGAAATGGGTTCGTTGGAATATGTCATCGTGAGTAGACACTTCACATTTCTGGGCCGATCGGATCCGGCACGCGCGGAGTTCCTCGCGAGTGAGACGATGCGCCGGGAGAACGTGGAGCGTGCGCTGCCGTTTGGACCGGAGGAACTGGAGCGTTGGACGGCGGCCATCGGATTTGCCGATCTGCTGTCTCTGTACCTTTGTTCAGGAAGTAATCATCCCGTCGAGTTCCCGGTTGCCCATCCCGCCGATCCGAAAGCATCGGGTGCCCGGAAAGTGACTTTGTCCTGGAACGGTGGCACCCCGGTATTCGCGCCTTCAATCTTGCAGTCGGGTGCCGCGATTTCCTTGTCGGCGAACCGTTACAACGAGGCTGCAGGAAGTTTGGAGCCGATTACATTTTCCTGGTCATTTGCGCAGGGCTAGATTATGCCGGATAACTACACCGCTGAAGAAGAACGAAACCTGGCTCTCGCGAAGGAGTACATCAGTATTTCCTACGATCCCAAACGAGCGAGCGCGGACGCAGTCAAGCACTTGTGCGCCCCAGGCAATCGTTTCATTGCTCCCACCACATTCCCGAACGTACACACTCTGGAGGAGTACGCGAAGGATCATGGCGAGTTGATGAAGCAGGTAAACGATCTTCATATCGTCAGCTTCGATGTACTGTTTTCGAAGGGCGATCAAATCTGTGTTCGGTATAGCGCCGAAGGTCATCACACAGGTGCGCCACACGGGACGATAGCCCCAACAGGCCGAAAGGCTCAGTGGACGGCAAGCGCCCTGTTCAGAGCAGCGGATGGCAAGCTGACCGAATTCATCAAGGACTGGAACAAGCTTTCGATGTGGGAGCAACTAGGCTGGCCAATTGAAGAATGTCTGACGCACAAGGATTGAACCCTGCTGCCCGAACCAAAGCTCAAGCTTTCAAATAGGTGAGGGCGGTTAAACTTTTCATGGCATCGCAGCAGTATTGATCTACTTGGCGAACGCCAAAATGGAGTATTTGAGCGCAGACTTCAGACGACAGTCCGGCAAGGATGCGAAGCACAAAACAGCGGCGAAGGTCGGGCGGAAGTTCCGAAACGCGACGCAGCTCGATGGGTAGCAAAGAATCCGCGCAACACTCTTCGTTCAATCCCGACCGGGAGATAACGGTGTACGTTTTCATTGCCGTCCTCAACGTAAGCTGAAAAAGTTGGTTCTCGTCCTCTTCGTCCGGATCCCAAAGATCGATCGCTTCCATGACGGCTTGCTCCGCTTGAGCGGCCTCGCCGATAAGAAGATGAGCAATTAGAAAGCACCCGTCGAGAGTATGCGCGATCGACCGGTTACACAGATTGTGCTCACGCAGTTCGAAAATCATAGATCAATCTCCAAGTCACTCGACGGTTGTGAACAGCAGATCAAAAGGTTGCCTTCGGCGGGAAGTTCCAGCGGATCAGGCTGATAGGCAACAGTGCCGCCGATCAGGCCGGACTCACATGAGTGGCACACGCCGGTTCGACAGGACCACCTTACGGGAACATCGCAGGCCTCGGCGAGTTCCAGCAAGCTGAGGAAGCGAGAGTCCCACCGGGCGGTCAGCCCGCTGCGGGTAAAAGAAACGTTCGGCCCGCACCCAGGAGGTCCCGAGGGAGGATGCACGGGAGACGCGAGAGACGGCTTTACGCCAGGGGTCATCGATTCTTCTGGGCCGAAGCGTTCGGATCGAATTCGTGTCGGATCAGCACCCCATGTTTTCAGTCCTTCCGAAAAGCTTTGCAGGAACGATGGAGGTCCACAGAGATAGAAGTCAGCGTTTCGAAGCAAGCCAAGCCGGTCGAGCAGGGACACGTCCAGATGGCCAGTGGAGTCATAGTCCTGCCCGATTTGATCCTCAGGTTCTGCCTTGCTGTAAACGATATGTCCTCGACTGTTAACGAGCGCTTTGAGTAACTCGCGCGACTCCCGTGCAAAGGGATGTTGCTGCCCGTTCCGAGCTCCGTATAGCCACCAGACTTCGCGCTGGGAACCGGATGCCGCGAGCGAATGCAACATCGAGAGCACGGGGGTAGCACCGATTCCAGCGCTTGCCAGTACGACGGGTGTCTCTCCGGGCTGAAGTGTGAAGGCTCCACGAGGCGCACTCACTTCTAGAACATCGCCGAGATGCACCTGACTGTGGATGAACGAACTACCGGCGCCGTTCACTTCGTATTTGACGCTCACCCGATAATGCTTCGCGCCGGGGCTACCCGACATGGAATAGTTCCGCAAAAGCGATGGCGCATCCGGAGTGATGTGCAGCCGCAAAACAAGAAACTGTCCAGACTGGGCCTGAGGCAGCGGGACCGTATCCGGTGATTCGAAGAACAGCGAGATGACCTCGGAGCTCTCCCGATCCACTCTTGTGATTCGCAGTGAGCGAAAGCCAGGCCATGCCGGCGGCGGCCCAGCAGAACTCGTGAGACCAGGATTTCCCGTCTCTGAAGCACGATTGATCAGCGCATGGAGTGAACTCTTCCAACCGGGACTGAGCGCCGGGATGCGTAATGAGCTCTCAAGCCGTTCGCGCGAGTGGCCCGGCAAATAAAGTAAGGCGTCGATCTCTGCTATGGTGACGTGCTCGGGTCCGTCCGAGACCTTAACGATTTCGTCCTCGGCCCCGACTTCTCCTTCTTCCAGCACTCGAAGGTAAAAGCCAGGCCTGTGGTGAGACACAAGCAAAGCGGGCATTGCCGGTTCTGCCATCCGGATGCCCACCCTGTAGCAGGTGACGCGTGGCTGCGTCACTTCAAAAAGTGCGCTGCCGATCCGGTATCGATCGCCGATGCATACCTCGTCATCGGACAATCCCTCTACGGTAAAGTTCTCGCCAAACTGGCCAAATGCGAAATCGTTGCGGCCGAGGTGAGCCTGCCAATGACGATAGGAGTCCATCTGGTAGACCATGACGGCGCGATGTTCTCCTCCATGCCCGACAAGATCTCCTTGTCCGTCTCCCTCGATGTTCAATCGCCGGACCATCCTGCGGCCCTGCACCGATTCTTTCCAAATCGCGGTATGGACAATTTCTCCTCTCCACTCGATGTCACGAGGGAGACCCACGTTAGCCGATAAAAGCCGTCCCATTGGTTGCTCCTCCTGATCTTTATCGTTGTTGGGGTCAGCACGCGCGCTTCGGCGCTAGTGCGTTACGCCGAAATTCGCCCGGGGTGGTCTCGAGATGTTGTCGGAACAGGCTCGTCATGTGCGATTGACTGGAAAAGCCGCAGGCCATAGCGACATCGATGATGCTCGAGCCCGCCTGCCTAAGACGGTCCTGAGCTCCCTTCAAGCGGAGATCCAAAACATACTGATGGGGAGTTAAGCCAGTTGCGGTCCGAAACATTCGGAGAAAGTGAGCCCGACTATAGCCGCTCTCTTGAGCCAAATTTTCGAGGCTCAGATCGGCGTCGAGGTTGGCTTCGATTCTTTCATGCACTCGATTTAGTTTCCGAGGCAAAAGACCAGTCAGCCTGGATCGCGAGTCTCTCGTTTCACCACCATCAAGCAGTACATATCTGGTGGCAAGCGCGTGCGCAAGGCAATCAACATAGAGCCGGCCCAATGGACGCTTCGCCTCGAGTTCGTCCATTAACATGCCTACGATGCGTTGCATCGGCTTATCCTCGATGCCGGGTCGGAATATCGGCTTGGCAGCAGGGCTATCGAGTTCTTCTAGAACGCTAAGCATGAA
>CAXTWQ010000029.1:20413-24862 GCA_964248065.1 uncultured Bryobacteraceae bacterium
GTGCGCAATGGATAAACTCAGCCGAGGTATGCAAGCGGATATCGGGTACCGGGCCAGCGGGGCTGATCATGATCGTCCTCGGGCGAGTTAACGATATATGAAACTGGCCGGACACATTGCGATGCTCAAAACGACAGGGCGAGCCGTGGGACATGGAGATGACATGCCGGTCGGTTGAGGCTGACACCCGTTCGCCAGGAGAGTAGAGATGCCTTTCCAGAAGAATGCCTTGCCATGATGAACACAAACTCGACCGGACAATTCGAGTTGGCCCGAAGGCGATTGCAAGAAGTGGAGATTGTGGTCTCGTTTCGGTCCGATCTACGATTCGATTGACAACGCCATCGACTGATACGAAATTGCCGATTGTTCTTTGAGGGCCTACGGGTTGGTTGTTACCGCCATAGAAAGGAACGTGAAATTGGCGATTGCCGCCAAGGGGAGCTGACTGTCCGGTCATAAGGTTGATCTCCTATGAGCACAGTATGGATTTGATGTAGTCTATGGACAACCTCAGATAGTCGGCTTGTTTATCGATCAATTAGTCAAGTGGCGCACCATCACTTTTGGGGGAGCCGCGTTTCGATGTGCTTCCTTCCGAAGATCCGGGCATCAATGGACCAGGCACCCGGTCCGATCATTGCGATCGTGGCGCAGAGCGTCCCAGATATCGCAGCGATCAACGGTTCGTGGACACCTGTAAGATTAAAGACCCACACCTGCATCAAGAACGCCACAGTCCCCGCTACCGGAGTCCAAAGGCCAGCAAGAAGAAAGACCCCAGCAACTGCTCCGGTCACTTCCGGGATCATGGAGACTGCCTGAGGTTTTTCCAAGGCTTGAACAATTCCGAAGTAAAGCAGTATCGAGCCGGCCAGCCATCGCTGAAGTAAAATGCCTGCGCCGGGCCAGCCGTTCGCGAAAGTAGAAAACAGGCGCTGCAACAATACCCTTTTCGTAGATTACGAGATTGGAGGTACAGATCGGAACGCTCAAAAGTAGACCCTCGCCATCCGCCAAAAGTAGGACGGAGCCACGAATTAGGTGTTCTGCAAATTAATTATTCCGCGTTTGAGCCCGATGGTAACCGCGTGCGTCCGATCATTGGCGCCAAGCTTTGAAAGTATGTTTGTCACATGACTCTTCACAGTCGCCTCGCCAATGTTAAGTTGATCGGCAATGTTCTTGTTGGCATTTCCTGCGGCAATCAGCCGTAGTATGTCCACCTGACGCGGGCTCAATTCGTCATCCGTTGCGTGATCAGCTAATTCGGAGGCTATCTCTGGGGGAATTCGCTTTTGTCCCGCATGCACTGCGCGGATGATGGCAAGCAGTTCCCGGTGTACGTGCCCTTTCAAGATATAGCCCCGAGCACCTGCCTTCAGAGCTCGCAACACTTGCGCATCACCGGTGTAGGTCGTAAGGACGATGATCCGGGCGTCAGCAAATTCTTCCTTGATGCGGCTGGTCGCGTCGACGCCATTCATGGTTGGCATTTGGAGATCCATCAAGGTAATCTCCGGACGGTACAGGCGAAACTTTTGGATGGCTTCCTCACCGTTGGCGGCCTCCGCAATCAACTTCATATCTGGTTCGGCGTTCACCAGTGCTGCAATGCCTTCGCGCAGGAGAGCATGGTCGTCGACAGTAAGGATTCGAATCAATCCAGGATCGCTGCTCATGGTTTTCTCCACCGGCGAGTTAAGCCGAATCGGACGCTCTCGCGGGATTTTTTATAAGCCACGGTGGCAGGCACCGTTAACTGGACCTCGGTGCCTGCTCCGGCCTCGCTCCAAAAGTCTAATTGTGCCCCGATGCGGTTCGCCCGCTCTCGAATTCCAGGCAGTCCCCAATGTCCGGGTCGTCCACCCGCTTGCAAAATTTCTGGATCGATTCCCTTTCCGTCATCGCGGAGACGCAACCGCAGGGAGCGACGATCGTACCGAATCTCTGCCTCGATCCGATTTGCTTCCGCGTGGCGGAAGGCGTTTGTTAAAACTTCAGTTGCGATTCGAGAGGTCTCATCTTCAATGAGGGAAAAGAGCGGCTGTGGTTGGCCCTCCACCACTACGTTGAAAACGGGCAAAACTCGGTTGGCGTCTTGAGAGCTAGCCAACTCCTGACCCATTGCCGTCAACACGTCGGCTATGTTGTTTCGAGCCGACGGCTCGGTGCGCAAATCTTTGATCGCATCCCGGCTCTCGGTGATCGCCTGTTCCGTTCTTGTGATGGCGCCATCGAGAGCTTGCATGGCTTCTTCCGGGCGCCGGGGAAGCATATTACGAGCTGCCTGAAATCGAAACATCAGTCCGTGAAGGCTTTGCAACAAAGTATCGTGCAGCTCGCGCGCAATGCGCGTTCGCTCACTGACACGTTCCTCCAGCCGCGTGTTGAATGCTCCGGCAACCTGATCGAGCCGGTATCGGTACAGTCCCCACAACAGCGCCAGAGAAGCGGCTGCGCACACGGCAGGAAACCACCACGTTCCCCACCACGGGGGCAGAATCTCGATCCTCACCGCTACGCCCGGTTCGCTCCATGGGCCGCCACTGGTCGCGCCCTGAACCCGGAACGTGTACTTGCCCGCGGGCAGTGTTGTGTAGGTCGCCTGCCTGCGGTCGCTGCCTACCTCGTTCCAATCCCGCTCCAGGTCCTCCAGCTTATACCGATAGCGGTTTGTTTCCGAGCCACTATAGCTGAGAGCCGCGAAGGTGAGCGAAAAGATATTTTGCTGGTGAGTAAGAACTAGATCCTGGACATAGGAGATGGATCTATGAAGAGGAGATGCGCTTCCAATCTTTACCGGATTTCCCGATAAGCGGAAATCAGTCAGCACAACTGGCGGCGCAGCATTCGAGCTGGCCAAGACCTGGTCGGGGAAGAAGGCGGTAGCTCCGCTGAATCCTCCGAAGAACATCTCTCCACTCGAACTCTTGAAGCACGCCGCCCAACCGGTAAAGTTCGGCCCCGGCAGTCCGTTAGCATTCGAGTAAGTCGAGAATATTCTTCTCTGTGGATCGAATCTCGCTACTCCATTGTTGGTGCTTATCCAAAGATTGCCGCGGTCATCCTCCAAAACTGCGCCTACTGAATTGCCAGGTAAGCCATCGCGCTGGGTGTACACGATGAACGTGCCGGTTTTCGGGTCGAGTTTATCCAGCCCGTTTTGGGTGCCGACCCACAGAGTACCTGTGCGATCGAACAGTAGCGAGTTCACTCGATTGTCACTTAATGTCCCCGCACGAGTCGTATCCTGTTCGTAGATTTTGACCTTACCGGTCGCCGGATTGAAACGTTGAAGACCCGAGAAACGTGTGCCGAGCCAGAGGCTTCCGTCCCGATCCTCCACCAGTGCCAGGTACGCCGGGCTCCTGTCCAGGGGGCTGAGATTATAGGTCGTGAAGTGTTGCGTCGCCGCGTCAAAACGACTCAGAGCGCTGTAGGTGCCGGCCCATAATGTCCCGGTGTGGTCAAAGAGCAGACACAACACAGTATCGTCACTCACACTGTTTGGGTTCGCGGGATCGTGCCGATAAGCTTGGAACTGCCCGCGTCGCGGATCAAAGCGCAGGAGCCCATGGCCGTAAGTGCCCACCCAGATAGAGTCGGAGCGGTCTCCGCGAAGCGCAACTATGTCGGTGCCAGTTGTTGGCCCACCGTTGCGGTAGGAAGTAAAACGCCCAGTCGCCCTTTCTATGCGGTTGAGCGACTCGGGTGTTCCCACCCATAAAGCTCTCTGCCGATCTTCGTAGATGGCGCCTACGAAAGGTTCCAATCTGCTGCCAGGAGCGTGCTGTACTCTCCTGAACAGCAGCGCTTTCGCGGCAAAGCGGACGACTCCCATTCTGCCCAGGCCAACCCATATACCCCCCTCCCGATCTTCGAACAGCGCGTCGAGATTGTTCTGCGGAACGCTGTCAGGGTCATTCGGATCATTCCAGTAGCGGATGAACCTCCGATGATCGCGATCATATCTAAGCAAACCTGCGCCGTGCGTTGCCATCCACAGACCGCCGGACCGGTCCTCGAGTATCGCCGTGATTCGCGTCACGCCTTTGCTAGGAGGCTTTTGCTCTGGAAAGCCATAGTGGGTGAAGGTGTTGGTCTTCGTGTCAAACGCTGTCAGCACAGAGGGAGATCTATGGCAGATCCAGAGAATGCCGAAACGATCCTCGTGAAATATAAAGCCGGACTGAGCTTCCGGAAGTGGAATATGCCTCTTCACCTTCCCGCTGACCCGGTCAAATTCCTCCAGGCACGCGACAGTCGCAATCCAGAACCGGCCTTCCTTATCTTCGCCGGCGTCTGTAACGTTGTTGTTGCTGAGGCTTGAAGAATCGTGCGGATGGCTGGAATATTGACGGATTTTCCCGGTTGCTGGATCCAGACCAAACAATCCTTGGGTAGGAGTCGCTAACCACAATGTTCCCGCACTATCCTGACTAATAT
>CAXTWQ010000029.1:24956-49679 GCA_964248065.1 uncultured Bryobacteraceae bacterium
GTCGCTGGATCCAACTTATTTAAGAATTGCGCGCAGCCAACCCAGATCGCCCCGTCGCGATCTTTAAAGACGGTGTTGATCTCGACGTTGCTGAGGCTGTTGGGGCTTTGTGGATCTGGAGCGAAAACCTTGAAGTTGTAACCGTCATACCGGTACAGACCATACAATGTGGCGAACCACATGAACCCTTGGTCGTCCTGCACGATCCGGTAAACGTTTGTCTGCAACAGTTCTTTGGACGCAGAGGGACGGGTGAACCGAATATCCGCCGCATCGATCATCGGCAACTCGACCACCTGAGAACTCGCAGCACGCGCAAGTGCCATCAAACAGGCCATAAACAGAATCGCTCTCATCTCACGGCGCATGCGTTCCTGTCTTCCTGCGAATCGCTTAAGTCTGCCGCGATCGCTGCCAAAAGCGTTTGAATCCTTCGTGTACGCAACCGACTCTGGTTTGGCCAGTTCCACTTCAGTGCCCACACGGCTTCGCTCCAGAAATCCAATCGCGCGCCGATTTGTTTCGCTCGTTCGCGCATTCCCGGCAGACCCAGTGTTCGGCACGCCCACCCTCTTTCACTTCGGTACAACGCGGCCCGACTTTGCTTGCGTATCCGCGATGACGGAAAAGGCATCGACCCGAAAGGTCTGAGGAAAACCGGTGCATGGCGTTGGCACATCAGAGCTCCTTTGAATCGACCGCCCACGATTCCGCAGATGCTGGGGCGAGTGATTTGGCCGATTTTAACAGAATTATTTGCCCATTGTTCCCTTAAAAGCTGAGCCTGATTCTTCGAAGCCTTGATCACCTGCCCGCGATGCCAGTCAAGTGTTCAGCCGCAGTGATACTTCAATTGAAGAGACTTCTGTTCCTCTGGCAAAGCACGGTCAGGCCTAATATGAGCAGGAATCAGCTTGCGGACACGCACCTTGAACAAGCAGCCTTTGCACTAACGGAACCGACTTGCGACATTACCCTGTCACTCCTGATCCTCTTCCGTTGAGGCTGAACTATGTCTTCCTCTATGGATGACGCGATTAGCCATAGCAATCGAGGCGCTGCGATCGCTCCTAAGTGAAGTCTCAGCATCATCTCGGCGGAATCGCACTAATCTGTAAGAGTTGATCGCCGTGTTCTCTTAACGTGAGTCTAGTGGCCTCGTCAAAGGGGAAAAAGACTTCCAAGGAGAGCACATAGATGACGGCAGTTGAAGCTCCAATCAGCACGGCGTATCCCGTTTATTACAAGACGGCTCGCGTGGACGATCTCGACATTTTTTATCGGCAGGCTGGCCCGGAAGGGGCGCCGGTGATTCTGCTGCTGCATGGCTTCCCTACTTCCTCAAACATGTTCCGGAATCTCATCCCTCGGCTTGCTGGTCACTTTCGCGTGATCGCTCCTGACTATCCGGGGTACGGCCAAAGCAGCATGCCTGATCACAAGGCATTCGAATATTCCTTTGAGAACCTTGCGCGGGTTGTCGATGCTTTCGTAGGTTCGCTCGGGCTGAAGAAGTACTCAATGTACGTGATGGATTACGGCGCACCAATTGGCTATCGTCTCGCGCTGTTGCATCCCGAACGGATACAAGCACTGATTGTGCAGAACGGCAACGCGTACGACGAGGGGCTTCTTGAGTTCTGGAATCCGATTAAGAAGTATTGGGCGGAACCGACCCAAGAGCATCGGGCTGCACTGTACTTCCTCAGCGATCCGAAATCGACCCGCTGGCAGTACGAAACGGGCGTTTCAGACAAGTCGCTTCTCGATCCCACCGCGTGGCTCGTGGACCAAGTAGGCCTGGATCGGCCGGGAAATCTTGATATTCAGATGGACCTCATGCATTCGTATGGAACAAACGTACCCCTTTACCCTGAGTTCCAGGCTTTCTTTCGCAAGTATCAACCACCGACTCTCATTGTCTGGGGAAAAAATGACTTTATCTTCCCCGCGGAGGGCGCAGCGCCGTATGCACGCGATCTGCGGAACCTAGAGACACACATGCTGGATAGCGGCCATTTTGCGCTCGAAACTCACGGCGATGAGATCGGCAATCTCATCGAAGAGTTCCTGCTGAAAAACCTCAATTGACAAGTAGCCCGATTCCGGAGCGAGCTGGTATGGCACATGAGTTCGGATCACTCGTTTTCACGCCACTCGTGAAGGCCCTGCAAGAGAAATATGACAGCCGCCGCCAATACGCGCGTGGGGAGAGTGAAAGTGGCGTTCCGGATCGTCTGGGTAGTGATGAATCTGCGTTTATCAGCGAACGAGACAGTTTTTATATGGCGACTGTAGGGACGACTATGTGGCCCTACGTTCAGTATCGAGGGGGGCCGAAAGGCTTCCTCAAAATCGTTGACGATGAAACGATTGCCTTTGCCGACTTCCGCGGGAACAGGCAGTACATCAGCGCCGGCAACTTGGCTAGTGACGATCGAATCGCTTTAATTATGGTCGACTACCCAAGCCAGACGCGATTGAAAATTTTGGGTCACGCTCAGATCTTCGAGGCGGATGCGCAGTGGATCGAACGCCTTCGCGAACCGGGCAGCAAAGACCCCATCGAACGGGCTTACGTGATTAGGGTCGAGGCGTTCGATTGGAACTGTCCTCAGCACATCACGCCACGGTTCACGGAAGAACAAATCAGAGAAGCACTCGAACCGTTTGAGCAGCGGGTAGAGGAACTCGAGAGAGAAACGCGAGGCTCCGTGAATCACTCCGCTCCAAGTAGCCCTGTTTTAAGAGGACATTGATCATGCAGCAATCAGAATCGATCGAAATCTCACGCCGGCGCCTTTTGGGTATGACCGGTTTTGTAGTCGGCGGTGCGCTGTTCGACTCGCCCCCTTTATTGGCGAAGGGACTGGGCGCCGGCATCGTACCGGCCATGGTCAATGCCGCAACGAAGAATAAGATCACCATCCACCCAATCCGACGAAACATCTCGGTTCTCGAAGGCTCCGGGGGGAATATAGCCGTCTTGACGGGAAAGGACGCCAAGCTTTTGGTCGAAGCCGGCTTTTCGGTTTCGCGGCCGCGAATCGCCGACTCTTTGGCTTCGATGAGTTCCGACCCGATCACGCAGTTAATCAACACCCATTGGCATGCTGACCACACGGACGGCAACGCTTGGCTGCACGCTGCAGGAGCTGAAATTACGGCACATGAGAACACGAAGAAACGCCTTGCAGTGGACACGCGCGTCGAAGGCTGGGAGTGGACGTTTGCGGCCTTGCCGACCGAAGGACTGCCGACAACGGTTTTTGCTTCGACCTGTGACGTGCGCAGGAACGACACTCTCATTGCACTCAAGAATTACGGGCCGGCACACACGGACAGCGATATTTGGGTTAACTTCACGGACGCGGATGTCGTCCATGTTGGGGATACCTGGTGGAACGGAGTTTACCCGTTCATCGACTATTCCACAGGCGGCAGCATTGACGGACAGATCCGGGCGGCTGAGGTCAACCTTACTACATTCAGCAACAAAACAGTCTTCATCCCAGGACACGGACCCGTGGGTAGCCGTTCCGACGTTACCGAGTTCCGCGACATGCTTGTGAGGGTCCGGGAGAACGTGGCGGCCCTGAAGAAACAGGGCAGGTCACCGGAAGAGACTATCGCCGCCAAACCAACCGCCGTTTATGACGCGAAGTGGGGACAGTTCCTCATCACACCAGCGCTCTTTACAAGCCTCGTTTACGCAGGAGTTTGACCAATCAGTTTAGAAGGAAGGACACATGCCAACAATCACGACCAAAGATGGTACTCAGATCTACTACAAGGACTGGGGGAAAGGCCAGTCAATTGTCTTCAGCCACGGCTGGCCTCTCAGCGCGGACGCTTGGGAAGACCAGATGATTTTCTTAGCGGCCAGGGGTTACCGGTGTATTGCCCACGACCGCAGGGGTCACGGACGTTCCTCGCAGCCATGGGACGGCAACGATATGGACACTTATGCCGATGATCTTTCCGAACTCGTCGCAGCGCTCGATCTTCGCGATGCAATCCACATCGGCCATTCCACCGGCGGTGGCGAAGTGGCCCGTTATATCGGCCGCCATGGAACCGAGCGCGTCTCCAAAGCAGTGCTGATCAGCGCTGTCCCACCACTGATGTTGAAAACGGACAGAAATCCAGGGGGCTTGCCAATGGCTGCATTTGATGAAATTCGGGCAAACGTATTGGCTGACCGCGCCCAGTTCTTCAAGGACCTTAGTCTCCCCTTCTACGGCTTTAATCGGCTTGGGGCAAAAGTTTCCGAGGGGCTGCGCGACTCCTTCTGGCTGCAAGGCATGCTGGCCGGCCATAAAGGCGCGTTCGACTGCATAAAGGCCTTTTCGGAGACTGATCTCACTGAAGATCTTAAAAGGTTCGACGTACCAACACTTATCTTGCATGGCGACGACGATCAGATCGTGCCGATTGGCGCGTCGGCGCTGCTGTCCTCAAAAATCGTGAGAAGCTCAACGTTGAAGATTTATCCCGGCGCTCCTCACGGAATGCCGTCAACGCTGAAAGATCGCGTAAACCAAGAGTTGCTCGCCTTCATCGCACAAAGCAACGTGGCTGCGGCGTGATAGGAAGACTTCTTTCGGAGTGCTGGTGGCGGTTCCCGTCGGAGTTGGCTGCCGGTACTTCGACGTTCCTGTCCCGAGTCCACCGGTGTTGCCGGGCGCGCATATCGTGGTCGCAATGACTCTCGGGTACTCGGCCGCAACCAGTCCTTCGTTGCCGGGTCGGCTACGAATGTCCAAGTACTTGTGAAAGATTCGAAGAAGTTCGCCGCGACAGGCGGTTGGGGGTTTGCGCAATTTAGTAAAGGCGTTTCTGTAAACGAGGCGGTAGCAAAAGAGTGTTTCGCCTGCCACATGCCCGCGAGAAGGAACGATTATGTTTTCACTCACTATGCGTCGTAAGTGATCGTGCCGTGCATCAACTGGAACGCAGCGTCTCTGTACACCAGGCAGCGTGAATGTCTCTGCATCTCAGCTTTTCACTCTCTTTCGTAAAAGCTCACGGCTTTCACCGGCTGAGCACAGCTGCGCTTAGCGAAGGACCCAGAGACAACTTTCTTTACCGCTTGCGCATTGGTGTGAAACACTCGATGTGCTCTTACAGTAAGTGTTGATGACTTTGCTGTCCAAGAAAGTAAATCAGCGCTAGAACCTGATAGGAAATAGACCTATTCGCAAGAAGGGCACCAATGTCTGAGAACGCAGGGGTGTGAAGCCCTATGCTGAGCCTGTACCTGGAGGAAATAACTTGCTACAAAAGCTAACGAAGAAAGTCGCAGTGATCACTGGAGGCACCAGCGGGATTGGTCTCGCGACTGCAAAGCGGTTCGTTGACGAGGGAGCCTATGTGTTCATCACGGGTCGCCGAAAAAGCGAGCTGGATAAAGCGGTTAACGAGATCGGACGTGATGTGACAGGCATTCAAGGCGACGTAGCCAAATCGGCTGACCTTGACACGCTTTACAAGGCGGTGAGGGACGAGAAAGGCGCTCTTGACATTGTGTTTGCAAATGCCGGCACCGGAGAATTTGCGCCCTTTGGGCAGGTCACTGAGGAACACTTCGACAAACAGTTCAATACCAACGTAAGGGGTCTGCTGTTTTCCGTGCAGAAAGCACTTCCCCTAATGCATCCAGGTGGATCGATTGTACTGAATGCCTCGATCGTCTCTATCACCGGAAGTCCGGCCTTTAGTGTCTATAGTGCTACCAAGGCCGCAGTCCGTTCGTTTGCGCGAACTTGGTGCGTGGACCTGAAGGAACGCGGGATCCGGGTGAACGCAATCAGCCCCGGTGTTGTTCCGACCGCAGCCTACACCACGTCCCTGGGAATGACACCTGAACAAGTTGATCAGTTCGTCCAGGCTTCAATCGGCAACATACCCCTTGGCCGGCCTGGCACAGCGGATGAAATTGCGAAAGCTGTGACGTTCTTGGCTTCTGATGACAGCAGCTACGTGAACGGGATTGAATTATTCGTAGATGGCGGGTTGGCTCAGATCTAGCGCTCCGCTTCGCCGTTCGATCGGGTGCGTTCCGCTATAGTTTTGATCCTCATTCGCTCTTGTAGTTGTTGAAGCACGAGCCTTCACAAATCTTCGCGATCACTCGCGTGTGCAACGTTCGCGCTTCAACTTCTTGCGCGAAGCGCAGATCTGGTACGATCGCAATCCCGAACAGACCGCGCTCTCAGATCAGTTTGAAAACGTCATTGTTCTGAGTGACGAGTTCTATCGAGAGATCACCTCTCATCCCATTCCGACAGACCTCGAAGCAGTCAAGGTCTTGGCCGGAGCGCCGTTGCCTCGATCTGTTCATGTGGCTCTCCTACCGCTGCTTTGTAGCAGCGGGGCAGGAATCAATCCCACTATTTGGAGAGCGCGGATTGGCGAATCAACTCGGTTCACCGAGTACTCTCGACCGCGTCGTTTCCGTGAAAAGCTCGAGCAATGGCTCAAGATGATCCGCCTTTTGTGGTCTGGCTGTCCTGCCCAGATCAATCGTGAGGGAGATGCTCTCCTGGTCGGTCGGGGTTCGGCCGTCAGGACGGCAGAGAGGATCGGCGTGTGAAGAGCGCGAACCGGAAAAGTCACCACCGCCACAATGAACTCTGCCGCGGTGGCATAACACGCCCGCAAAGCAGGTTGTTCTCTGGATGCGTGCTTTGCACTTGAGATTCGGATCCGCGGCTAGACGGACTAATTGCATCAGCAGATCTGCGATGGTCTCGAGGAGGCTCTTCGGATGTCGGCGTTATGAATCGGGTCCTAGCTCCAGAGATGGTTACGGCGGAGAATCTTTTCCGGTCCAGTCTGCGGCCCTCCCTCTGGTTTTCAGACCACTTACTCGTTCAGGACCGCAGTGAGTAGCGACTTGTGTATTTCGGATACGACCCTTGTATTCGAGGAAGCCGAGCTTGCGGAATCTGTTCATGAAAAAACTCACGCGAGAACGCGTGGTCCCGACCATTTCCGCCAGGGTCTCCTGTGTGATCTCAGGAATCAGGGTCGGTGTCTCCGGGTCACCCGGCTTGCCAAACTCCGCCATGAGCAGCAGTATCCTGGCCAAACGCTTCTCGCTATTGTTGAATAGTCGGTCCACAAGATCGGACTGGGTTCGAAGGCTCCGAGATACCAGGAACGCAAGAAACAGGTCTGAGAGTGACTGCTCCTCGCGCATGACACGGATCATTGCATTTCTCTCAATCTTCAGCACCGAGCAAGCTGTAATGGCTGTGGCTGTCGCTAAACGAATCCCGGGAGCTGCTGCAATTGCTTCCTCTCCGACAAAGTCCTTAGTGGCAAGGAGCGATATAGTGGCTTCTTTGCCGCTCTTGGAAGCCACAGTTAGCTTCACTCTTCCAGTCTGGATATAGTAGATCGAGTCACACCGGTCTCCTTGGGAAAACAAGGCTTCCTTCGAATCCAACCGCATGAGCCTCCTGCCATGGCCGGCATGTTGCAGAAAGCTGGCAGCTTGGAACATGTTGTTCGTTGGCCAAGCTAGGTGCTGGGTGTTGAGCATGGTGACAGAACTTTCGTTAACTCACTTGTTCTAAATCCTAATTAGGGTTGTTCATCTCTGCTTGACTTATCGGACCAAGCGCTATCAAGTTTGCTAATTCCAGATCAATCGAGGGGCGTCCGGTCTCGCTCTAGCTTTCCTTGTTACGCTTGCCGCCTGATCTCACAACCGTTAAGTCAGGCAGCAAGCGGCCCGGTGTTGCCGACGGTGTTCTACCATCCTGGAAGTCGCCCTACGTCCTTCACAGGCTCCAAAACTCCGCTAGGGCCTAAGGCGGCCTGTTGCATCGAGAACATGAAGTTGACCCGCTATTCAGGATTCGCAAACACCTGGACGCCGCCACGCGAGACTGAGTAGGTCAAGCAGCAAGGCAGGAGGACAGAAGCAACAACACTTTTGTCCACCTGAAAGGGGCTAGCGCCGGCTATTCCTCGCGGCTCGCTCGATGGTCAGCGTGACCTCCTTAGGATGCGAGAGCATGGCGAGATGGCTCGACGGCAGTGTTACCGTGGTGGCCTTCATCTCCGCTGCCTCTGCCATCTCAAGCACGGGAGGAATGGCACGGTCGTCAGCCGCGACCACGAACCAGGAAGGCTTGCTCCTCCAGGCTGCGACGGAAAGTATGTCTGCAAAGGCGGCCGACGCGGTAGGTCCCTGCGTGTCGAGCAGCACCTGCCTTTCTACAAGGGACAGATCCTGGGCGAAGTCTTCGAAAACGCCTGTCGGTGTGATCGTAAGAAACCCGTACGCGTCTGATGTCAACTGAGTGCTGAGCGGCGCCGGTGGGTATGTATTGCCGAGGCTTGCCGTGGATTGACCTGCGTCGGGCGCGTAGGCTGAGACATACACCAGACCTGCAACTTTAGGATCGTTACCAGCCTGCGTGATGACGGATCCGCCGTAAGAGTGACCAACGAGGATGGCCGGACCATCCAGCGCGGCGAGGGCACGTTGTGTGGCGGCGACGTCGTCCGCCAGAGACGTAAGCGGGTTCTGAACTGCAACCACATGGAAGCCCTTTGCCTCAAGCAGCGGGATCACTTTCGACCAGCACGAGCCATCAGCCCACGCGCCGTGGACGAGAACAATGTTCTTTACTGCCGGTTCATCGTTCCACTGTGCTCTGGCGAGCTGTGGCGTGGCTGATCCAAAAATTATCGCCGCCGTAGCGAAGGCGATTTTGCGTGAGAGGTTCAAGTACAGCATGTTGTATCTCCTTTGAGTGGTTGAATTAGCTTGAGTGGTTGAATTGATTTGAATCGGTGTACCCGCTCGCAGTGGTATGAGAGGCGACCACAGCATTAGGCGGTTGTTGCTAGTTCTCGCTGCGTGCCTTGCCGTTTGCAGCGGCTTCAATCGTGCTGACGACAGCTTCAGGATGGGAGAGCATCACTACGTGCGATGAAGGCACCGTGACGGTGCTGGCGCCGATATGGGTAGCCATCGCCTGTTCAGCTTGGGGTGGAATGGCGCGATCAGACGAGGCGACGATGAACCAGCTGGGCTTTGTCTTCCACGCGGATTGCGTCACCTTGCCTCCCATGGCGTTCATAGAGACCGGCACCTGAGTCGCCTCCAGTACGCGGCGTTCCTTCTCAGGCAGATCCTGAGCAAAATCCTCGTTGATGCCCTTGTCCGTCACTGTGAGAAAGCCGGCTTGGTCGGGTCTGATTTCCGAGTTAAGTGGCGCAGAAGGGCCAGATTTGGAAAGGCCCAGTATGGATTCGCCAGCGTCAAGAGCATAAGCTGCAACATACACGAGACCAACCACCTTGGGATCATTCCCCGCCTCGGTGATTACTACGCCGCCATAGGAGTGACCGACAAGAACGACAGGACCGTTTTCGAGCTTGATGGCCCGGTTTACCGCAGCAACATCATCTGCCAGAGAGGTAAGAGGGATCTGAACCGCCACCACGTGATACCCCTTATCTTGAAGCGATGGGATGACTTTGGCCCAGCTGGAGCCATCCGCGAAAGCGCCATGAACAAGAAGGACGTTCTTAACGTCTTGAGGAGGAGAATCCTGGGCTGAGGCGTGTTGTGTTCCAAGGGCGAGACCGGCAGCGAGCAGAGCGGCGGCCGAAATTGTGAGGAGAGAACGCTTTTTAGTCATAAGTTTTCCTTTTCTACGGGCAAGTGAAAGAGCAGTTGGTTGTGGGTGACATACGGCAGGCGTGCGGCTAGAAGTGATGAGCCAACACGTGGCCTCCAGAATGAACATTGGAAGTGCCTTAGCGGCGGCGGCGTACATGGCAAGGCTTGGCTGACGCTCATGTCCCCACCACTTGGGCCTCTCTTGCTGCCTTGGTGGCGCGGGTCCACCAGAGCAGCTCATCCAGCGCCGTTTTCGCCGCAGGAAGCAGGTGTGTCTCGATATCCTCGATCGGCTTGTTTCCGCCCTTTGCAGAGATGGCTATGAAGTCGCCACCGCTGATGTGAACGGTCTCATAGGTCGAGACCATCTGCAGCTCGGCGCCGATCCCCCGCAAATGCTCGATCGCACGGGCCGCGCCCACACCGCCGTAGCCGATGGCCGTAAACGCCTTGCGGTTCCACTCTTGGTAAGACTGGTCGAGCGCGTTCTTCAGCACGCCCGCAATGGAGTGGTTGTACTCGCACACCACAAAGATGAAGCCGTCGAAGCGGGCGACGGTCTCTTGCCAGCGCCGCGCTTCAGGGCTCTAACTGGGCACCCACCTGTTGGAAGCCACCTCATCGAAGAAGGGCAACGGGTGATCGCGTAGATCCACAAGCTCTACTTCAATGTCGCCTCGGGCCTGCGCTTGTTTAAGGATCCACCGTGCAGGCTTATCTGCAATGCGGGCGGCCCGAGTTGAGCCGATGATGACGGCGATGCGGGGCTTCGGGCTCACGAGAACTTCTTCCGGTGTGTCGTGGCCTTCGTTGATCTGTGTGTCTCGATGTAACATGATGCCTCCTTCTAAATGCGTTTATTGGTGATATGCCCGTGCTGGCAAATGGAATCAAAGTCTCAGGCCGATGGCCGCGTTTTCTTCAGGGGTGGCGAGCCAGTTTCCGCTTCCGGCCGCAACTTGCTGGAGTTCTTGTAAGAACTCAACTGTGGGGGGAGCCGCCTGAGTTCGGCCTGCTGGTATAGCGACCTTCCTCATCACGGCGAAGATGTTGGTTCCAGCGAACGAAAGGACGCGTACTGAGGCGCTGGTGTGATTTCTCCAAGCGTGCCGTACGCCTGGCGGAATAACAATCAATTCACCTGTACGGATGGTCTTCCAATCGCCGCCATTTTCATCACCGATGTAAGCCTCCATCTCACCTGCCAAAAGGTAGAACCATTCGGGTCCGTTATGGCTGTGAAGAGGAACGAAGACACTAGGAGGCAGAACCCCGATGAGTACGTCGAGTGTTGTCTCTTGGAGAGGCACTTCCGAGGCGAGGAACTGAACCAGCGCGCCGCCCACATTAAAAACAGGGGCTTGCGAAGTTTCGATATATAAAGTTTCGGTATTCATAAATCTCAGATCTCCAATTTTTTGTGCCACTATTCTTCTTTTTCGAAAAGCAGCTCCACCATGACTGGAGCGTCCGGCCAAATGCTTGTAACGCCCATAAGTTTGCAGACTGAGAGCAGGAGCTGCGCCGCCCATCTGAAATCTTTGGTTGCAACGGAACGAATCATCCGGGTGACCAAGTATTCCCGCGCACAACATAAGCTCACAGCGTCGCCTCGCGCAGCTCCTTCCGAATAGTCTCCAGCAGCCCAGGCGTCGCTACCCGGCTCGACAACAACAACCGCAGCTCCCCCTTAAACGTGACCGTCCCAAGAGACCGCTCTCCTTGGAAGCCATACAACGCCGCAGGCCCCCACACATCGGTCAGCCGCAGCGCCCTACCCTCGTAGCCGGCTGCCAGCTACCCAGGTTGCTCACCAGCAAGTCCCAAGCAGCATGCCTCTCCGACAGCTCGTCCAGCTCTTCCTTATTGCTTGTCGCTTGGATCGTCGCCGCCCGGCGTGCCGCCGTGCCCAGAAGCACCCCGTCCGTCAGCGCCGCGGCAGCCACAGCCCTCATGTCCCGAGCCAACTCCCAGAACCTCTCTGACTGCTCCGGCAGCACCACCTGATTCGCCGTGCTGATCGCCAGCATCAGTTCCTTGCCCAGTCCGACCCGAGACCGCACATCGACGGGTATCATCAACCGTACCGGCTTGGCCCGCCATTCTGTCGCCGTCTTGCGCCAACCATTCACCATCGCCGCGGCCAGCGCCCCAGTCACCGTGCTTCCTTCCGCGCGAGCACGCCTTACCAGGCGCTCGGTCTGCTCCGCGCTCAGGCTCGCCGTCTCCGGCGCCGCCCACGGCTGCTCATATGGTAAAAACGGCGTGTGCCAGTTCTCCATCGGGGGCGTCATGTCTCTCAAGTTCGGCAGAACTCCCAGCTTTTCTTCAAGCAATTGGTCCACATGCGGCGCCATCGCGTACGAGCGTAACTGCAGCCCATCCACTGCTCGCATCAGATCCTCCAACAAGCCAAGCGCGCTCCGCCCATCTCCCAGCGCATGGTGCATCCCCAACAGCAGGTCGCAGCTCCCCTCTCCCTCCATCACCACCACTCGCGCGAGTTCCCCGCCATTGGTCCCCATTCTTCCCGCCAACCAGCGCCCCGCCGTCTCTTTCCAGCCCACATCGTCCGCGCGCTTGCCGTGCCACAGCCGAACATTGCCCTCCTCGGCCGGAACAAATTCAAGAACCCCATCCCGCTCCTCGGTGTGCACCCGCAGCATAGGATGTCACTCCACCACCGCAGCAACCGCCGACTCCCACACCGCGGCCGGCACTGTCCCCGCAAACGACGCAGCCATCACGAAGTTTCCCCACTGCGCCCGCGTAAAGATAGCCTCGTATGCCCCAAGCCGCCTTGCCACTTTTTTTATCGTTTCCATCACACCCGCCATCGTTCGGTCTTCGTTCCGCTACTCTTCTATTTCGAAAAGCAGCTCCACTGCAACTGGGGCGTGCAGAGGAATGCTTGCGACGCCCATGATCTTCCGGACTGAAAGTCCTCTCTCGCCAAGGACCTGAAGCAGTGCCTGCGACGCCCCATCCGCAATCCTTGGCTGGAGAGCAACGAAATCATCCGTGGTGACCAGGTACACCTCTGTCTTCAGAACTCGCGTCACTCGGTCCAGCGATCCCAAGTGCTGCCGCGCCGCTGCCAGAGCATTCAGAGCTGCGAGCCGGGCAGCTTGCCGACCAGTGGCGAGGTCAAGCTCCTTGCCAAGCGTTCCTGTGTACTGCAACTTATCTGCGACTGTGGGGATGGTTCCTGCCACAAAGAGCAGGCGGCCGCTCTCAACGGTCTCTGTGTAGGCCCCCAGCGGTTGTGGTGCCGGAGGCATCTCGATCCCAAGCTCAACAATCCGTTGTTCTGCTGATGTGGTCGCCCTCGCCATGACCCTCACCACTTTCCTACGTGAGAACCGGCATCGACACGTAGCACTTCACCTGTGACGTTCTTTGCTTCGGCAAGGTAAGCCACCGCATCTGCTACGTCCTGGGCTGAAGAGATTCTGCCCATTGGCGAAAGCGTCTTCAGGAAGTCTTTCGGGTTTTTTGCGTGCATGGGCGTGTCCACGATGCCTGGCGCCACAGCGTTGAAGCGGATGTCATGCTTTGCGTACTCAGCCGCTAAAGCGAGAGTGGCTGCGTTGAGCCCTCCCTTGGTAAACATAGGCACCGAATTTGGCGAATCAGCATTAGGGCTGTCGACAGAAGCTGCGGTAATACTGATGACACTGCCGCCCTTGCCCTGAGACAGCATCTGCGCGACAGCAAGCTGTGCTATACGAAAGAAGCCTTCAAGGTTGGTGGAGATGAGTGCCTGGTAGTCTTCCGCCGTGTATTCAAGGAAAGGCTTTCCGATGAAGATGCCGGCATTGGCAACAAGATGGTCAATGGAACCAAAGCGCGAGATTGCCGTTTCGGCGACGGCCTTCGCGGTTGCTGCTTTGCTGATATCTCTATCAATCAGAGCCAGAGAAGCGGACGCCGCAAAGGGGGCCTGGCTAGCCTTGCGGGCTGTTGCTACAACGGCATAACCACGATCCAGAAAAGACTGCACAATGGCAGCCCCGATGCCCTGCGAGCCGCCCGTGACGATTACGGTTCCTTTGTTTTCCATGATTAACTCCCGTGTGTTATTGCGTACGGACACGGCAGCGATCCAGGCCGCGAGGAGTACCTCATCGGTCCATGCAAAGCGCTTGCAGCGTCCTTACTGGCTAGTTGATGGTGGACAGGGCGGTCGCCGAGTCACGACTTGTTATGAGAGCAGCTATCAGGAAATGCGATAGCGGCTTATGTGGTGATATTCGACGAGGCGCGGCTCAGCAATAGAAATGCTTCGAGCGCACTGGAGCTTGGCCGATCAGTCCTGCTGATGAAGACCGTTTCCACCTGCGCCGACGCTTCTGGAAGCTCATGGACGGCTACTGGGGCATCTTTCCACGGTCCGGCGAGCATCTCTTTATGCAGCAGTGCTGCGCCCACATTCGATTCGACCAGGCTGCGCATCGCATCAAGGGAACCTAGCGACAGCACCTGGTGCTTGATGCCGTGACCTTCCAAAATGCCGGTCAGCAACTCTCGATAGGAACAACCCTGGGCAAAAACGATCGCCTTCGTATCCGCCGCGTGCCGAAGCTCTTCCAGGGTGCAGGTGGATAGGCCCGTGACAAGGATCAGGGTTTCGCAGAAGATCGGCTCTGCCCTCAGGCCGGGCTGGCTCACGGGTCCGCGCACAAACGCGCCGTCCAAGCTCTGATCAAGAACTTGCTTGATCAGATCCGAGCTATTGCCCGTCGTGACCGTAAGTGCCACCGCAGGATAGCGAAGGGCGTACCGCTCCAGCACGGGAGGCAAACGCAGCGATAGAGTCTGGCCCAGTGAGCCGATCCGCAAAGCTCCTTTGGGTACACCGTTTTCCTTCACGGACGCAACGGCTTCATGAAACAACGCATCAATCCGGCCGGAATATAAAAGGAGGCGATGACCGGCGTCGCTCAACGTCACGCCACGGCTGTGACGGACAAACAGAGACACCCCCAGCTCATCCTCCAGCTGGCGCACCCGGGCTGTGACATTCGATTGAACCATGTACAACTCCAAGGCTGCACGGTTCATGCTGCCGTTCTTTGCAACTGCGCTCAGGATTCTTAAATCGTCGACATCCATCGGTTAGCCCCCGATTCTTCTCAGCATAGAACGAAATGATCCTTTCACAAATGCCCAAACTGACAAGCCAATGCCATGCGCTACATAGCAGGGGGCCATGCGACAACGAAGAAAACCAATAAGCGTAGTCCCGAGACGGTCCTCAAGCTGCCCGACCTGGAGCATTCCAAGACCGCCGCCCTAAACAGCCCGTCAGCGGTGAATCGACGGCGTTTTCACGATCACGCCATCCGGGACTTCATCGACTGTACCGCTCCGAGCCGCGTCTGGCTTTCAACAGCACTGTGGCGACTCGGTACCGGATCGCTCTGGAACAGCGAAGGTACGCCCCTTCGACGATCAATGCCCGGCCCGCTGGTGTTCGCCGACTGGCTTAGGAGCATCTGACTCTGGTCTCCTCAGTCCGGACCTGGCAGCCGGCATTCGCCGGGTGAAGGAAGCCAAGCGGCTCGGCATGCGCCTAGGCAACTAGTTATCGGCTGAACAGGGTAGGAAGCTCGTCGCAGCGCCATCCGGCTCCCAACTTCGGGCAGGTGCGCAACCGGGCAGTCTTGTCCATCGCCCGGCGATCAACTTGGCACCAGCCCGTCGAACCACGTCTTCAGAAGAACTCGAACGCCGAGCCATATAGATCCCGGTGGTCGCCATGTGTAGATTTACCCTTCGCTGTTACTCACGACTACCCTTTTCGGAACCAAGCCGGTTCGCAGCCTTGTACGCGTCGCCCGTCGTTCGCCCAGAACCAGTTGATGATCGACTTGGCGATTTGGCCGTAAAACGAGAACTCTCCCGGCAACGTGCGCATTTAGCGGGAAATGCCGTGTTCCGCGCTGGGTTAGACCCGGCAAACCGCATATCGAGAAGCCTTTGGAACCGTGACTGTTAGAGAGTGTTGGCTGAGGCAGCCCTCGCCACGCGCCGCCGCGAAGACCGCCATCATCGTCTATGGCAAGCGCGCAGGCACCACCTTGAACGTATGCACCGATATCGGACGCCAAGTTTGGGAACTTCTCGCTAAGAGCTCCAGTCACCATCACCGAGTGGATTTCGGGAGTGTATTTCTGTAACGCCGAGACGCCGGAATCCACAGTGCAATTCCTTCGCTACCTGCAGGAACATGGAATTGGTATTGAGGTCGGTGTTGAGAATGGACTTCAGGAGGCTCCGGTAGCGCCCGCAGGGACTTTCCTCCGCCCACAGTCTCCAACTTGATTGGCCTCTCGTGCCACCAGAAGGGCTACGGCCTCGGGAAAGTGGTTGACTCCTGGTAGTTCAAGGGCGTACCTCAAACAACTCCTAAGTAGACAGAAGCTGTCATTGCTTTGGTTGCTTTGAGGCACTGGATCGCCCGGATCGCTTAGAGATTGCACTCTTCGGCAATCGCGGAACAGCCTGAACGCCAGCCCAAAGCGTGGCGATCGTTTGCTCTACCACGAGAGTCTGGTCAGGCAGGTCAGGCACAACCCCTTGGATGACCATGAGTGTGGCGAGACCAAAGATCGAAAACCACCAGGTGTGAGCTACCACGATGTCATCCCTGTTTGGCAATCCTTCTTCTTTGGCAACATCGAAAAAGAGCTGCACGAAACGGCCAAACAACGGCGCGCCAATGTCGTTAATATATTGTCCAGCGCGGACGCCGTTGCGGTTCTCAGGACCGAAGAAGACGTTACGGAACTGTTGCGGATGGGCAATGCAGAATTGAATCAAGCCGCGTGAAGTCGCGAAGAGACGCTCTTTCGATGCAAGATGTTTAGCGGCAATCGCGTCAAAGTTCTGAACCATCAGCCCGATCGTCTCGCGGCTCAACTCAACAAGGATGTGCCACTTGTCGGGGAAATGCTGATAGATCACGGCGTGCGTATAGCCGATCTCTTTAGCAATCTCACGAAGCGTCACGGCTTCGTAGCCGCGATCGGCAAACATTTTGCTGGCAGCCTCAAGGATTTCGCCCCGCAATCTCTCCTTGCGCTCTATCCGTCGACTTGGTGATGTGGATGTCACTTCAATAGCTTAGTCCGTTTTGACGCTTCTTGCGACCGAATGTTGATTTATAACCATCGGTAAAAACCAATGATTAATTTGCAACCAATGGTTTAACTAAGCCTCTAATGGTCAGGTCGCTCATTTATATGGGCGGCCAAACAAGGAGAAAACGAGCATGTATTTAGTCATGGGCATTACTGGAAATGTTGGGGGCGCCACCGCACGGCATCTGCTGAAGCAAGGCAAACAGGTGCGAGCACTTGTGCGCGATCGCGAGAAAGCGGGGAAGTGGGCAGACCAAGGCGTCGAGTTGGTCGATGGAGACTGGAACGATGCAACAGCCATAGCGGCGGCGCTCGAAGGTGTCGAGGGTGCGTTTGTTATGTTGCCCGCTGTATGGGCACCCTCGCCTGATTACAGAGAAGCAAAGGTCGTGATTGCGAACTATGTCGAGGCGCTGACCAAGGTAGTGCCCCCGCGGGTGGTAGCGCTCTCGTCAATGGGCGCGAATAGAACAAGCGGGCTGGGGATGATCACGGCCTTATCACTTTTGGAGCAAGGTTTTCGCAGCCTGCCATCTCCGGTCGCATTTGTGCGCGCAGGCGGCTTTTTCGAAAACTTTCTTTTCGGCTTACAGGCTGGCGGAACACTACCGGTCTTCTACAATCCTACAAACCGGAAATCGACAATGGTCGCGTCAGACGACATCGGCGCAGAAGTGGCAACGCTTCTGACCGGGCCGGCGTGGTCAGGGCATCGCGTCATCGAGCTGGGTTCGATGGTAAGCGCGGATGAAGTGGCCGGACAATTGGGTGAAGTCCTCACACTCGACGTAAAAGCCTTTGCAGTCCCGCGTGCAGGGTGGGCGGAAGCGTTCGAGCAGTTTGGCGTCCCGAAGGGCCACACTGGACCTGCCGAAGAAATGTTTGAGAGCGTTAACGCGGGATGGATGGACCTCGGAATCAACGGTACGGAGCACGTAGCGGGTACGACATCCGCACGCGATGTGTTTGCGGCTGCACAGAACGCCGTCAAGGCGTAAGTCCGGGGCCAGCTGAATCGCTCGAAGGCGAGCGCGGATACGCCGGGAGCAGACATGATCGAGGGCGATGCTCGTGACGAGCGCACCCTCACCTGTTCTCTTGTGGGGACGGGTGCAGAAAGCCCCCGTTTGATGCACGACCCGAAGGCCGTCTCGCCCATGCAGCGCGTTGATTTCCGTCCGTATAAGAACCGACTTGTTCCAGAACGGTTTGAACCACTTAACCACAAGAAAGAGGATCGCTTTTAATATGAAAGCTGAACACACAATCGCAATAGATAAACCCGCGTGGGCAGGTCGAGCAACTCAAATTGCCGCGATGGTAATAACCGGCCTTGTCGCCTTCATCTGGGTGTACTTCGGACGGTTATATCTAGTTCGCGATCCGAACGAATGGAGGATCGCCAATCAGCAACTCGGATATCCGCTCTATATCATTCCTCTGATTGGCGTGACCCACATCCTTGGTGGCGTGGGTCTTCTGATTCCCAACGTGCCTCGATTGACTGAGTGGGCGTATGCTGGTCTCGCGATTAATCTTTTACTCGCGTTCTATTCACAACTGAATGGCGGTGGCAGTACTTGGGATAAATTTGATCCGATTCTCGTCATGGCGTTTGTCTTTGCTTCGTATGTATTAAGACGCTGCATGCGCGCAAACAGGTGGTCGATATGAAAAACGCGCTCGGGCGGGCAGTTTTACTTTTTCAGGCACGTTGCGGAGGCCCAACGAGGGTCCGGCCTCCACTCATCCGAAGACCTCAACGTACAAGTCGTCCCTGCTCAGTAGTAGATAGTCAATCATGAAGCTTTGATCGGAACGGGCAATTCGAGTCGGATGCGACGAGGTGATCCAACTTGCCCTTTAGTGTCCTCATGAATTCGCTGACGACTCTCGAAGAGATCCTCCAGGCCCCCGATCGGGTGAGGAAAGCAACTTCTCCTAGCGCAGATAGAGTTCTTGGGCGTACCCCGCGAGTGGTCGCCAAGGTTTACAGATCGCAGCGGGTGGGAACGGTCTGACGCGAGTACGACCCATAATCCGGGTGGCTCATCGCCGTAGAAGCTGGGCTCGTCGCCCGCGAAGAGCTAGCACTCCAGCCTGTTCGCTTCAAACAAAATATTTGGGGAATTGCTTCGTTCCACTTGCAGGAACTCACGCAATCCGACCACTGCCTGCACTGCGCTCCTGTGAATCATCGGATCACCAGCCGTGATCTCGATGTAGCGCCGGGCGCTTTGCACAAAGGCCTTGAAATCCGCGACAGGGTACTTCCGCTTGTCCGAAAGCGCCATATCAAAGTCGACCCTTGGATCGGCAGTCTGCCGCGCATCCCACGCGTCAGTTTAGTGTCAATTGATCCAAGGTTTTCTTCAGGCCGCTGCACAACAAAGCCTAATGCCTTGTCGCCGGATCTTGCCATCAGTGTCACGGTACAGTTCCCGGTCCTCGCGGGTTTATTGGCGATCACTCACTCGTGGAAATCACACCGACTCATGAGAGGAGGCGGATCTAAGCAACGGCACAACCGCTCACAGCGACCGGCGGTATTCGCTAGGCGAGACACCAAACTCCTGTCGAAAGGCGGTCGACAAATGTGCATGACTACTGAAGCCCGAGTCAACTGCAATTTCGAGAAGCGTAAGGGCACGCTTCTTCATAAGCTGTCTCGCGCGTTCGAGGCGCACGCGAAGAACGTAACGACAGGGGGTAGTTCCCATGGTCGCCCGGAATGTGCGCAGGAAATGGCGCTTACTATAGCCGATTTCTGATGCTAAGGTCGCCAGGTCAAATTCGGTAGTTGGATCTGCGTGGACGCGATCAAGCAATCTACTGAGTTTTCTCGGTGGAAGCCGTTCATGCGCTGGACACCAAGCTCCACGATCATAACCCCGCGCAATGAGCCGCCCCATCAAAGCCTGAAGAAGATGCTCTGCGTAAAACCGCCCTGTAGTACGCTGCCAAGTTTCGTCACGAAGCAGTAAGACCAATCGCCGCAATGCTGGATCTTGGAAAGGCATTTGCTCTTCGAAGTAGAGTTCAAGTGGCTTGGATTGTCGTATTTCGTCTTCGATCTCGTCTTTAGCAACTCCAAAGGCTTCAACATCAAAAGAACAAAGCATCAGGTTGATAGATGTTGTAGCTAACCCCGGAGGCACGTTGCCGGGTGCGTAAAGCCTGAGAGTACTCGGAAGAATCAGTGGGAGATTGCCCCCACTTCCGGGATTGATGCGGCTGCAGCGGGTCGCGTCCCCTCCCTCATAGAGGAGAAGTATTGGAGTTTCGATCGCAACGGCGGGCTTTTCCCCGGCCGGAACAACGTGTTCCTCCAGGACCGCCCCGCTCCATCCATGTTCACTGCTCGATGTCTGAAGCGTTGAATTACCAGCCAAGAGCCTTCGGATGGACCGCGTTTCTGGGCGCTCTGCGTTCATTCTCAATCTCCGACGTTAATGCTCTCGGAACCTCTCAAACGGCTCGGGTCTTTGCCCCTCCAGGAATTTTAACTCTTTGAAGATGTCGCAATTCTGAAAGCGATGGCGCTCCCTTGAAGCGAGCCGCCATATTTCCGGGTACCTTACCTGTGTGGCTGCATGGCAAGGACAGCCGGATACCAAGGAGAAGCGTCATGACGAGTGCATCTTTGGCGCAAAGCGCCGAAATCGAGAATGGCATTACCACGCTGCAGACTTCGCGGCCATTGGACGAAGGGGTGCAACAGCTCCAAGATCTGCTCGCACGAAAGGGGGTCAAGCTATTCGCGGTCATAGATCACGGAACTGGCTAATCAGACCGGGAAAAAGTTCTACCGAAAGGTCGGGTTGGGAATGAAATCACTGCTACTGGGCTTTTGTAAAAGAGCTGCTTCGTTTGACCGAATCGGCATGCTGATGCTCCGTATGGAACTCATCGTCGTACTTGCGTGGATTGGTGCTCTGAAATTTGCAGACTACGAGGCAGACAGCATCGTTCCGCTGGTGGCAAACAGCCCGGTCATGAGCTTCTATTACGCGCACCCCGCGCCCGAGTATCGCCCCTACATGAACAAAGAGGGCGAGGTTGTTCCGGCACATCACGAGTGGCACGCGGGTAATCGCACTTATGAGTTTTCACACGCTCTTGGCTGCGTCATCGTGCTGATCGGTGTGCTGATTGCTTTGCATGGGGCTCTTCCTCAAGTGGCGTCAATCGGTAGTGCCCTCCTCGTTCTGATGGCATGCACCACATTGTCTTTCATCATCACGACGCCCGAGGCCTGGGTTCCTGCGCTGGGGAGCGCGACGCATGGCTTTCCGTATCTCTCGGGTGTCGGCAGGCTCATTATAAAAGACGCAATCATGCTTGGCGCCGCAGTTGTCACGATGGCAGATTCTGCAAAGCGCTATCTCAAACACATAAAGGAGCGTTGATGAGCAAAGCAATTACCGCCAGAACCGTTACGTTTTGCTCTTTGTCTTTCTGTGTTCTTGGCCTTGCATCTCCACGGGGTGAACAACTGTCCCTGAGGCGAGGGCTCTATGTGATTGCATCCGTGAGTTGCAAGGAGCCGCCGTTTGCCGCGATGCAGTCTTGGGATGGTGTAGGGTTTTTCGGTCCGCACTCGAGTAGATGCACCTCGCATGTACTGAGTCAGCAGGGCAAGCAGTTTCAGATCAGAACGGCCTGCAAAGCTGTGGGAGACGGCTCTCCTCTTTCGACCGGTCAGGTAGACATCGAAGACATCACCCTGGTCCGACTTTCGAACGTCCGCTTCGAGAAGTCTAGTGGGATGAAGCCGAAAACGACGTACCGTTGGTGCAGCGCCGACAACGGGCTCGGAAACTTCAGCAAGGCTAAGCCATGAAAGCCTTTTGCGTCGAGGAGCCAGGCGGCCAGTTTTGCCCGGTAGAGCTGTCGACTCCGCATCCCGAGGCTGGTCAGGTGGTGGTGAAAATCTGCGCTAGCGGCGTAAACCCGTTGGACACCAAGATCCGCGCGGGGCAGGGTGCACATGCAAGGCAGCCACTCCCGGCCGTACTGGGCTTAGACATGGCGGGGATCGTGGTCGAGGTGGGCACTGACGTCAGCGACTTCCAACCGGGGGACGAGGTCTTTGGAATGGTTGGGGGAGTCGGAGGGTTGCAGGGCACCTTAGCGGAATTCACTCTCGCTGATGCGGCGCTACTGGCTCACAAACCAAGAACTCTCACCATGCGCCAGTCCGCCGCCCTACCGTTAGTCACCATCACTGCTTGGGAGGGGTTAGTTGATCGCGCTCAGCTTCAAGCCGGACAAAACGTCCTGGTGCATGCAGGTACCGGAGGCGTAGGGTATGCGTCGGTACAAATTGCGCTCGCTATGGGAGCAAAAGTCTTCACGACAGTTTCAGCTGACAAACAATCTGTAGTAGAGGCCCTTGGTGCGATTGCTATCGACCGATCCATCTCGATAACAGATTATGTCGGCGAACATACCGGTGGCGAGGGTTTTGACGTCGTTTACGCCACCCTGGGCGGATCGGTGTTGGACGCCTCGTTCGAAGCAATCAAACGCTACACAGGACACGTAGTAAGCTGCCTCGGCTGGGGTTCCCATTCGCTCGCACCACTCTCGTTCCGCGCAGGAACATACTCTGGCGTATTTACTTTGCTTCCTTTGCTTACCGGCATCGGCCGAGAGCGGCACGGGCAGATTCTTCGTCAGGTAGCAGCACTCGCGGAACAGGGTCGAGTTAGTCCGCTGCTTGCGACAGAACAATTTGGAACAGGCCAAATTGCCGAGGCTTATGATCTCGTTGCAAGAGGCAGCAAAGGCAAGGTGGTCATTGAGCTTTGATCGCCGCAGTTTTCTCACATCAGCCCCTGCCGGACTAGGAATGCTCGGGGGTAAGTCTGCTCGTATGGACGCAAGCCCGCAGGTAGACAGTTTAAAGACTTCTTTGACTTCGCATCAGAATATCCCGTTCACCAAACATCATTATGTTGAAGTCGACGGGGTTCACGTTTTCTACCGGGAGGCGGGACAACCGGCTGCTCCCGTAATTCTGCTGCTGCACGGCTTTCCCAGCTCATCGTTTCAATATCGGGAGTTAATTCCCCGACTCGCTGACCGCTACCGTGTCATAGCACCAGACCTGCCGGGATTCGGATTCACCGAGGTCTTGCTCAATCGAGGCTACAAGTACACGTTTGACGCGTTGACCAGGACGATATTTGCATTTGTAAAAGCGTTGAACCTCAATCGTTATGTAATGTATGTGTTCGATTACGGGGCGCCGGTCGGTTATCGGCTTGCCATGATTGATCCCTCTCGCGTGACCGCGATTGTGTCACAGAATGGCAAGGCCTATGCGGAGGGCTTAGGCGATGCCTGGCGGCCGATACAGCGGTACTGGCGCGAACCGACACTGGAGCACCGAAATGGAGCGAAGGCATTCAAGAAGGATCTACCGAATGCCACGGTCCAATTCCTGCCAACTGGCCACTTTGCACTGGAGACGCATTTAGAAGAGGTCGTTCTAGTCATGCGTCAGTTTCTTGTGGACCGATTGTAGGAACGCGAAATGCAGAATAAGATTCGGGACGGAGTTCCGCTGGCGTTTGATGATAACGAGACATCCAACAGCGCTTTGGTATTGATACACGGCTGGGGCTGCGACCACACGGTTCTGCTGCGGCAGCAGGCATTCTTCGCGGAAACGCATAGACTTGTCAACGTCGATTTGCGAGGACATGGTGAAAGCGGCTCACCCGAGCAGATTTATTCAGTCGCTCAGTTCGCCGATGACGTCGCGTGGCTTTGCCATGAACTCGATATAGAACGCGCGACCTTGGTGGGCCACAGCATGGGAGGCGCTGTCGCTATTGAAACCGCTTATCGAAATCCGGAGTTGGTACAAGCAGTCGGTTTAATCGACAGCGTTTTTCAAGCACCTTCGGAGTTGATGGAGATACTCGCTCCATTGCTGCCAGGTCTACATGGCAGCGAATACGAGAACACTTACCGCAAGATTATGGCTACGCTTAGCCTGCCTACTGATGTTGCAGAACTAACGGCGTCCATATTCTCGAATCTGCCAGGAGCGCCTCAACATGTTTTGCTCTCCGCGCTGCAGCAGCATTTGGAACAGCATGACTTTGCGAGAGCCGCGGCTTCTTGCTCAGTGCCGACTGCCTACATACGGACTGCTCGCCCGTTGGCGAACTTGGCCGCCTTGCAGGAGCTGGTTCCTACCCTCTGGATAGGACAGACACTTGGCGCCGGTCATTTTTCGCCTTGGCTTGTACCGGAACAGATAAATGCAATGCTGTTGCGCTTCTTGGAACTGGCACCGGCCCAGGTGTTCTAAAAGTCAACCCACTGCCTCGATGACGACGGATGTCGTCTGAGAGCAATCATTCGCCCGAGGAAAGGACCAAATATGAACGCATCCAACGAAAAACATTTCGAGGCAGGGACACACGCGAACGGGAAACAGCATCCCTCTGAGTGGAATAACGAATTCGATTACATCGTCTGCGGCAGTGGCAGTTCAGGTTCAGTCGTTGCTGGAAGGCTTGCCGAAAATCCAGACATCCGAGTGCTTCTGCTTGAGGCGGGAGGCAGCGACGAGACGGACATGGTGCTCGATACTGACCGCTGGCCAATGAACCTCGGCGGTGATCTTGATTGGAGTTTCGTTACAGAGCCAAATCCCAATCTGAACGGACGTTCGATTCTTTATTCCATGGGCAAGGTGCTGGGAGGAGGTTCGAGCATCAATGTTGGGACCTGGTCAAGAGGACACCAGGCCGACTGGAACATGTATGCAGCCGAAGCCGGTGATCGGGATTGGGAATACGAGGCGATCCTCCGACTTTATCGGAGCCGAGTTGAAGACTGGAGTGGTGCTCCTGATCCGGGATTCTATGGAGTGGGTGGAGCAATGCATGTGCAGCCGGCAGAGCATCCGGA
>CAXTWQ010000030.1:0-14577 GCA_964248065.1 uncultured Bryobacteraceae bacterium
GAATGCAACCGAACTGGTTCGTGATGCGCACTCGCACTTACCTTTGCTTAAGGCTTTGCGGTCGCGCGACCCACGGGCTGCGCAGGAGGCGCTGCAAAATGCACTGAGCTCCTGGGAGAAAAACACCGAGCACTTCCTTTTCGACAAGCTGGGCAAAACTAAGTAAGTTGCCGGCCGGCCGACACTCAGAGTTCCCATGCAAATAGAAAACGTTCTGTGGCGTGAACGGCGATGTTGGATCTTTAGCAACCACGAGATCAGGGTTGTAGTCACGCAGTGGGGCGCTCAGTTCGCCGAAATCTGCTTCGTCCACCCACCGTCTATCAATCCACTTTGGGTTCCACCCTGGCCGACAATGGACAACGATTCGTATCAGCCGGAACTGCATCAGGCTATGTACGGCGGCAACTCGGAGTCGCGTTTGCTCAGCGGCATTGCCGGCCACACTCTCTGTTTCCCCTTTTGGGGAGATCCAACTGAGACTGAGTTTCGAGCAGGAATGACACTCCATGGAGAAGCAAATCTGAACCTCTGGGAGCTGCAAAGACTAGATGGCGACCGCGTATCTTTGAGTGCCCACTTCAAAGAGTCCGAGCTTGTTATGAGTCGGGAAATCACGATCATGGGAGCGCGGATTGAGTGCAGGAGCCGCGCCCAAAACCTGAGTGCCTGGGATCGACCTGTTGCCTGGTGTGAACATGTGACATTCGGGCCGCCATTCCTTCATCCGGGCGCTACGGAATTTGAGGCATCAGCCGGAGAAGGTTTCCAAACTGGATGTGAGGATGGGTCCCATTTTCTTTGGCCTGAAGGCAGAGGCGCGATTTGCTGCGACCTCTCTACTTTTAGTCGCGAGCAGCATCGAGACTTGGTTAATTCATTCGTTGTCACTGGAGACAGAAATCGAGGTCGCTTTCTAGCCCGGAATAACGAGAGCCGACTCGAGATTGAATACTCCTTTTTCCTGAGTGACTTTCCCTGGCTGAACGTTTGGGAGAATCACGATGAGCGGATGCAAACCCGGGGTATGGAGTTCAGCAACACGCCACGCCACGGAACGATGAAAGCTCTCATCAAATCATCCGAAGTGCTCGGAATTCCCGCCTACGATTGGATCGGGGGCAGGAGCGAGTTGACTAAGGCTTTCGAAATCGAGCTGCGACGAAGATAGCTTCTTTCCGTCCTGCCTTTCGATCTTTGAGGCCGTAGTTTGCCCACGCCGTTGTGCCTCTTGCAATAAGACGCTTGAGGCGTTCTATTCCAGGCCGAGATGTGACTGCATTTGCTCCAGCGAGATACCGCTGGTCTCCGGATAGTAGAAGAAGACAAGGAAGAAGTCGATTACCATCATGGCTGCGAAAAAGATGAATGGGTAAGCGCCCGACGATCTAGCCAATATGGGAAACACGAGCGATATCAGAGCATTCGTTATCCAATGGGCAGAACTGCCCAGGCTCTGTCCTTGGGCTCGAGCGCGGGTTGGAAATACCTCGCCTGGGTAAACCCAAACAACAGCCCCCTGCGACATTGCGAAAAAAGCGATATAGAGCATGAGCAGCCAGACAAGCAGGTTCATGTGACTTTGAGTAAGGAACAGGACTGAGATCAGAATCAAGCAGATCGCTAAGCCGACTGTGCCAGTCAGAAGCAACTTCTTGCGCCCAAACCGATCGATTACAGACATTGCTGCAAGCGTCGACACCAGGTTCATCAACCCCACCGCTACAGCTTGTAGATCTCCCGAAACCTTTGTCGCTCCAGCAAGGGCGAAGATGTCATTCAGATAGTAAAGGATCGCGTTGATTCCCGAGAGTTGGCAGAACATGCCAACGCTGATTGCCACAAACACCGGGAGCCGGTACTGACGGGAGAACAATGGAACAGTGGTTGCCGACTGCTCAAGATGAATGGAAGCAACAATTTCCTTTAGCTCTTCTTCTGGATGAGGAACCCCGATTTGACGGAGCACATTTAACGATTCATCGAACTGCGATTTCATTGCCAACCATCGAGGGCTGCGGGGAATATAAAAGAGTGTTGCCAGAAAGAGAATAGCTGGAATACCAGAGACGCCAAGCATCCAGCGCCAGTCATTAGCACCGAAGTGCATGCTGCCAATCACGAAGTTGGAGACATACGCGAGCAGTATCCCAATCACAACATTGACTTGAAAGAAGCCGACCAGTCGACCGCGCCAATCGGGTGGTGCGATTTCGGCGATGTACATAGGGCCAAGCACGGACGAGCCCCCGATTCCTAAACCGCCAATCAGACGAAAGAAGATGAGAACCGGCCAATTCCAGGCAAGTGCACATCCGATCGCCGAAACAGCATAAAAGATCGCCATCACGCGAAGACTGTCACGACGCCCATACTTCTGTCCCGGGATGCCGGCTGTCATTGCAGCTATCACGGTGCCGATCAGTGCACTTGAGACAGTGATTCCCAGCATCGCAGGAGAAAGGCCGTACTCGTGGGTCAGGGAGTTTGTCGTTCCCGAGATAACGGCTGTATCAAAGCCAAACAGTAAACCACCTAGTGCGCCGACGATTGTGCTTTTTACAACATGGGAGTTAATCATTAAGTTCCAAGCTTGGTGTGCCTGCCGCGATATTCCAGAGAACCGTCATTGATTCTGTCACAGCTTTGAATCGTTTCAAACTATTCCCGCTTGAGGATCGAGCCGAAACTGGGAGAAGATTAAATTCTTGAAAGCAGATGTTCTCCCCAAGCTCTGGACCCGATGGCAACGATTATAGAAGTCGCCAAACGCGCACGGGTGTCGATTGCTACTGTCTCCAATGTTTTGCGGGGTACTGCGCGCGTAAGCGCTGAGCTTAGGCAACGTGTTGGGGAAGCAGTACGAGAGTTGGACTACCATCCCAATGAGATTGCCCGAAGCTTAAAGGTCAACCAGACTTACATGCTGGGCATGGTTCTCCCAGACATCACCAATCCATTCTTTCCGGAAATTATCAGGGGTGCTGAAGATCAAGCATTCACACGCGGCTACCTGCTGGTTACTGCCAACACGGATGAACAGGCTGAGCGGGAGCGCCGTATCATTGCCATGCTCAGGTCCCGGCGTGTCGACGGAATTTTACTGGCGAGTGCGCCGGCAGAGGATACCAGCCACATCAAGGGTGTGATTGAGAGTGGTATTCCGATCGTTTGCCTCGACAGAACGGTGCCTGGCATCGACCTTGATTATGTCTTGCTCGATAATGTTCGCGGCGCCGAAGAGTGCGTACGTTACCTGTTGCGGCAGGAATATCGCAAGATCGCCATCATCACTGGCTCCCTGCAGTTGCAAACCGCCCGCGAGCGCTTACATGGCTACGAGATCGCATTAAGCGAATCCGGAATCGCCCTCACCCCAGAGCTTATCTTCGAGGGAAACTTTCGGCGGGAATCAGGTTACCGCCTTGGGAAAGAGATCCTTCTTCAGCGCGACAGACCCTCAGCCATCCTTGTCTGTAACGGTGTGATGACCCTTGGGGTGTTGCAAGCCTTTGAAGAACTGAACGTGCGGTGTCCTGAGGATATAGCCTTAGCCACTTTCGACGATATGGTTGTGGATCGATCCTTTCACCCGCGATTAACAGTGGTAGCTCAACCAGGCTACGAGATGGGCGCTCGGGGCGCAACGCTTCTGATGGACCGCATTGAGGGAAAGGTCACCCAAGAACCATTTGTGACCAGGATCGCGCCTACCTTTATCGTGCGTGAATCAACCTCCGGTCCCACCCACATGCTGGAAGCAGGAAAGTAAACCTTCCCTAGTGTGCTTTTGATTTTCAACAATTAGCTTGACACTCTATTACCACTATGATTCAATCCTTTTGAAACGTTTCAGAGGTGAGCTAAGTATGTGCAGGTGGTTCGGAGTTTTACCCCTACGATTGCGCGCGGCCAAGTTATTCGGCTCCCAGGAAGGTTCCCTCATCACCGCGCTTCTCGCGTTCTCCGTCTGCTTGGCACTTATTGTCCCGGCGAATTTATCTGCACAGGCCAATCGGGGTAACATCCAGGGTCAAGTGCAAGACATCCAGACCGCTATCCTCCCAGGAGCTCGCATAACACTCACGGACGTTGCTACTTCGCTAACGCTTGAGACCACGTCGGGGCAGTCTGGCGAGTTTAGCTTCCTGAATCTCTCTGCCGGGACCTACACTCTAAGCTGCGAGGTCAAAGGTTTCCGTAAGTTTGTGCAGGAGCATGTTTCTGTAGATGTCGGAAGAACTTCCGCGATCACCATTAGCTTGCAACCGGGCGAAATCCAGCAAACGATAACGGTTACCGCCGATGCTGCCATGGTTGATCGGGAAACATCTGACGTTGGTACCGCCGTGACGCAGGAACAGATTAAAGACCTTCCGGTTCCCCTAACCGGGGACAGTCGCAATCCGCTCAGCTTTGTCGAGTTGACACCGGGCGTCAATGGATCAGTGCCTGGTGCGACTCCCGATTACAGGCTTCATATCAGCGGGTCGCCCAGCTACTCATCGGAGGTATACATCGACGGCATACCGATTGTGAACACTAATCTGGTTGGGGACATCAGCCAGAATCATCCCCCAATTGATGCCATAGGGGAATTCAAGATCACCAACAATAACGAGAGTGCCCAGTACGGTTTTACCAGCGGAGCCATCTCCTTTACCTTCCGCTCCGGCACGAACGATTTTCATGGCAGCTTGTTCGAATACCTTCAAAATAGCGCTCTCAACGCAACCGACTACGTAACCAATGCCCTGGGGGAGGCGAAGGCTCCGCTCAAGCAGAATGAGTTTGGGTTCACCCTCGGCGGACCTGTCTGGATCCCGAAGCTCTACAAAGGTAAAGACCACACTTTCTTCTTTACTAATTTCACCGAATTCAAATATCGCCCAAGTTCGAACAACGCCGCCCTTAGCACCATTCCTAACGCTTACCGCCAAGGCGATTTCTCATCAGCATTAGGACCGCAGCTGCTGGCACCGAATCCATTAAACCCTTCCCAGCAATTGCCTGTTTTTGACGCTGCGGGACAACCAGTGAATGCGGGAGAAATCTACAATCCGAACTCGTCTCGCACCGTTACAGGACCGGATGGACATAGTTACACTGTCAGGGATGCGTTAGCTGGCAATATACTTCCTGCAAGCCTGTTTAGTTCGGCGTCACGGAGCGTTCTGCAAAGCTTTCCAATGGCAAACAGTAATGCCGCTTTGGATAATTTCTTCCGGAACCAAAGCCAAAAGATTGACGAAGACCGTTTTGTCGGCAAAATCGACCAGAACTTCAATGAGAAACATACTTTGTCAGGGAGTTTCTTCAGGGGTAATTACACCAATCTGAATAACGGAACATTGAACCTTACGGACGCAACCACTACCAGCACACCTACTTTGCAAACGCGCGTTTCTTATAACTACACTCATTCGGCAACTCTTGTTAATAACTTGAATATCGGGTTTCTGCGTGACACTGGCTTTACCGGTCCAACGAGCCCGGGTCCAGGTTTGGCCACCCTTGGAATTTCAGGTGTGCCAACCGGGCCCCAGTATCCGTATCCCTCCATTCAGATTCAGAACTTCAACGGCATCGGCTCGGAGACTTTGGCGACCGATGCAGAAAATCGCTTCGTTGAGAACGACAACTTGGTGATTATCCGTGGCCCGCACACGCTTCGGACGGGCGTTGAAGTTCGGCGGCTTCAGCGGAATGAAGCTTCCATCGGCGCAAATCGTTTCACGTTCGTTCCTACTGAAACAGCCCAGAATGGCACAGGCTTCGTGAACACGCCGCAAGGGCCCAAGGCGGTTTCAATTCCAACCGGCACCGGAAATTCGGTGGCAAGCTTCCTGTTCGGCGCAGTAGACTTCTCACGCATCGATATTGAAAGTACAACCGCCGGTTACCGTTGGTTCCAGGCAGGCACTTACTTTCAGGATGATTGGAAAGTAAGTTCGGACCTGACACTAAATCTTGGGTTGCGCTATGACGTCCAGGTTCCACGAACCGAAGTTAAAGGACGAGTTTCTACCCTGGATCCTACTCTGCCGAACCCGGCTGCGGGTGGCGTTCTTGGTGCTTACACATTTTATGGAAACGGACCCGGCCGCAACGGCCAACCACGGATTGGAAATATCGATTACTTAGGCCTTCAACCTAGAGTCGGCTTTGCGTACTCGCCTGGACCAGATCACAAAACGGCCTTCCGCGGCGGTTTCTCCATCAATCGGCCGCTCGACAACGACAACATCGAAGGCGGCATTGGTGGAACACTCTACACCACGGGCTTCAACGGCCTTGCCACTGCAAGTGCTCCTGGAGATGCCGCAGGTTCGCCAGCTTTTTATTGGGATCGAGGCTACCCGGCTGCGAACGTAGCACTTGCAAACTTAAATCCTGGACAGCTAGTTGGCAACGATAATCCCGCACTGATTTACCCCAAGTCCGGCATGCCTCCCACTCAGCTGAACTGGTCGTTCCAAGTACAGCGCTCCTTACCTGGCTCCATGCTGGCCAGCGTCGCCTATGTTGGAATGCATACTTATCATCTCGGGCTATGGTCTAAACCGAACCAAGTTAACCCGGCTGTAGCGCACCAGTATTCCGCCGTCGCGGCGAAAAACGGGCTTCCCCTAAACCAGTTCCTAGCGCTGCCAATCACAGATCCGAGAGCCGTAGCAGCGGGAATTACAGCACCATTCCCAACGTTTCTGTCTGTTTTCGGCTCGGGCGCTACGGTGGGGCAAACTCTTCGTCCCTATCCTCAATACGGGGATGTCGATAATCCGCTTAACCCAATTGGAAGCGTATCGTACAACGCTTTGCAGAGTAGCCTTCAGAAGCGCTTTTCCCATGGGTTGACTTTCCTGCTCTCATACACCTTCCAGAAGACAATCGGCGATGTGGATTCGAACGCTGGAGCCTTTGCTGGAGGGGAGAACGCGCAATATGCCGGATCGTTCTTCCAGGATTACTACAATACTCGTTCTCAGCGCGCAGTAACCAGCTCCGATATTCCACAGGTATTGGCAATCAGTTACAGCTACGAGCTTCCTATTGGTCCTGGCAAGCCCTTCCTCAACAAAGGCGGTCTTACCGGAAAGCTCGTCGGCGGCTGGGAAGTTACCGGCATTCAGCAGTATCAGAGAGGCCGCCCGATCCATATTGAATACGATGCATTCGGAACCAATAATCCTTATTACGCGAACGATGGTTTTAGCTTCAGACCGGATGTTGTTCCCGGACAGCCGCTTAAGAATCCTGCCTACAATGCAAGTTGCTCCGGCCCTGTTCCTCAGACCGCAGGCCGGTCCTCTTGTGCGTTTTATATCAACCCGGCGGCATTTGCCATCCCGGCCTCCGGTCAGTTCGGCAATGCAGGAAATCTCTTGCCTACGCTGCGTCTTCCGAACTACTACAACGAAGATTTATCTATCTCGAAGCGTACGGCGATCGCCGAACATGTCAACCTTCAATTCCAAGCCAATTTCTTCAACGCATTCAATCGGGTTGTCTTCGGATCATCGAATCCGGTCACTTACATCATCAATCAAGCTCCTGGTAATTTGAGCTCTTCAACGCTCGCCACCTCGAGTTCAATCTTCGGACTGTTAGCGTCTCAGCAGAACGCGCCGCGGCGAATACAGCTCTCTCTCAAGCTTGAGTTTTAAGGTGTGAGAACTTCTCTTTATTTGATGCTATTGGCTGCTGCGCTTAGGCCGGCAGGAGTGTTTGCTCTCTCAGCCGCAGACGAGCTGACAGTCCATAGTAAAGCGGCGCAGAATGCCCAAAAGCTGGGAGACTTTCCGACTGCGGTCAGAGAGTATGAAATTGTCGCTCGGCTTTTACCCGGGAGCGCGGAGGTGCTGAGCAACCTGGGAATCGCTCAGTACTTCAACCACGACACAGATCAGGCGATTGGAACTTTCTGTAAAGCCATGGCAATGAAGCCTGCTCTTGAAGCGCCTCACCTTTTCGCCGGGCTTGCGTTTTACCGCCTCTCCAATCTTGATTCTGCAGTCCCGGAATTGGAGACCGCCATAAAACTCAACGGTTCGGATTCTGTGGCAAGAACATGGCTGGGGTATTCGTATCTCGGGCAGTCTCGCTTTGAGGCCGCGAGTCAACAGTTTCAAATTGCCTCGTCTCTTGATCCGAACAACATTGACATATGGTATTCGCTTGGCCAAGCTTGCCTGCAGCTAGGTAGAAGCGCAACGGCCAAATTACTCGCGATAGCACCCGACGGAGGCCGCGCCTGGCAACTTGCTGGAGAGCAATTTTTGCTGCAGAATGACCAAGCTCATGCGCGCGCGCTCTTTGAGGGAGCACTAGAACGTCGTCCAGATCTCGTCGAACTACGCTCTATAGTCGGGACATTGGGCGCTAGGCCAGTGGTCGCCCGCTCGAAATCAATAGGGGAAGAGGATACGCTTTATCACATAGCGCACGGCTATGAACAGAGGGCGCGTGAGTCTTTCGAGCGTGTAGTTAAACTTGCTCCGGACTCCTATCGAGCGCACCAGGTGCTAGCCGATTCCTATGTTGCCCAGCAGCATACAGACGATGCAGTTGGGGAGTACCGGCTTGTCCTGCAGCTCAAACCAGACCTCCAGGGAGTCCACGAATCAATAGGTAATCTCCTCTTGAGCGTTGGAAAAGGATCCGAAAGCTTGAAGGAATTTCAATCCGAGCTCCAGCTCCAGCCCAAATCCTCGACCTCGCATATGAATGTCGCTAGAGCCATGCTGATTCTCGGAGATAACGAGGGCGCGGGCAGGTTACTAAATCAAGCGCTCAGCCTTGATCATCCTCCGGCTGAGATCTATAAGCTGCAAGGCAAGATTCAGCTGCATAGGCGTGAATATCAAAGGGCGATTACAACGTTAGAAAGATACGTTAGAACAACCCCTGACGACCCAAGTGCTTACTATCTGCTCCTGCAAGCGTATCGATCTATCGGTGATAAGGACGCAGTGCGTCGCACGTTAGTCCTTTATCAGAACAAGTCGGTGAACATGAAAAAGCGGATAAGTGTTCTGGACACCCTCGGACAAGCTCACGGTGACGATACCGAGGCTCCCACGGAGCAAAACTATACGTCGGCCGAACCGCCCGTGAGGTGACTTTTTGTTTTTGAAGAGCACGTTATTCACTCTCCGCCCGAAGATGCTGTTTTCTGGGATCTTGATTGTCATAGGCCTTCCAACTGGAGCATTTGCACGCGCGACAGATTCCCCAGCTTCGCCATGGATTCGACCTAACAGGCTCGGCGCTCCTTTGGTGTGGGGCCGTCGCGATGGAATCGTTTTCGGCCTAGCTTCAGAAGGTGGCATCAAAGGTCCACGCGGACTGATCCGCATAGGGCTTTTCACTCCAGGAACTGACGGACCACAGCTACTGAACTACGTTGCTGTCGAGCCCGTGGTCAAGGGGCCAGGCAAACGTTTTGATCGTATGGCTTTCAGCGAGTTGGAAATGAGCCAACTCGACCCGAACCAGCGCGGGAAGCGTATGTGGGTCGACAATAGTGAGGGTTCCAGTCATATCCCGAATGAGGGCAGGCTTGAGACCTTGCATGTCGGTAGGGCGATGGTTGAACGCCTCTCCGTGCGCATCGATGTAGAAACGTTTTCAGCCAATCGAGCGCATGTGTACCTGATCGCGTCGATTGACAGCGATCATCCTGCTGAACTGCGCCTCTCTGGTTTTGCTGAACAAGACAGCCCAGCGCTGGAAGAACTAACCGTCACGGCCACAATGGGGAACTACGAAAGGCTTCGCCTGCTTTGGCTCAGAGACCGGGTTGTCAATAGTCAAAAGCTCTTTGCCGATTACGCTGGAAATGCCTTTGTAGAGAAAAGCAGTTATTCCCTGCCTGAGATGCTCCGTTTCGATGACGGCGACGCAATAGTATTCTGCACCTCCGATGAAAGCTCCCCGAGGGAGACGCCCGGGAACGGGAGCGCGCACTGGCCCTACACACTCCCGAAACTGACACAGTATTGGCGAGTTCGTGGCCCGGATGTGCAGCCTGACCTGCGCGTCCGCGTCAATGCGCGCCGTGTTTACTGGGCTTCCCACGTACCCGTGCTGGGGGGAATTGCTTTTGAAAATTTCGAAGTTCGCCAACGCTTTGTTTCTGGCCAGACTTTCATCTTCGGCATCACTCCCGAAGAGCCTTGGAGCTTTTATCAAGGCTCGTCCGAGCTAAAGCCTCTGGCGCTAGATGCAACACATTCGAACGCAGGTGTCAGCCGGTGAGAAGTTCAGGCTACGTCCGGCTGCTCGCGGCGGCATTGTACACGGCTCCGCTTGCCTTGTCCGCTGCTACGTTGGCTAATGCTCATTTGCAAGTACAAATCAGTGGTTCCGGTTCGCGGCAGCGTGAAACACTCTTGTTAAAGGTAGGTGGCCAGTGGCAGCCAGCCATGTCCGCCAATTCTTCATTGCTGGTTCGAACTGCGTCTGGACAGCAAGCTTGTTCGCTTTCACAGGCAACCTCCATTCCGGACGGGTTGTTGCTGGCAGGCAACTGCGAGGTCGGCACTTATGAGCAACGCGTCACTCTTACCTCTGAAGAGGACGTACTCGATGTGCAGACTCGCCTCACCATCAAAGCCAAGATTACGCTTTGGTCCGTTGAGGACAGATATGATTTTTTGCCCCCGAGGAACCCTGGAGACAACGCCGATTCCGGACCACTCGATTTTGTCTGGTCGCAAAATTTGAAGAGTGAAGCAGATGATCTTATTCCGAGCAACAGCTTCAAATCTCCGGTAATCATCATGCAACAGGGTGCTGTGCTTGCAGCACTAATGCCCAATTTGAGCAGCCGCCATGTTGAAGTTCGCGGGCTCGATCTGGACGTCACGTCAGGCCCGCACCCCTGGATGGCGTTCGGGGCAATCCCTTCCGAGCCTCATGGCCACAGTTTCTTCCGAAGAGCAGCAGCGGCCACGGTTCCTGCTATAGCGAACACGGTCGAGTACCGCTATGCGATTGTGCTCTCGGCTCAGCCTGCCAAATTAGGTTATCGCCGGATCGCGCGCCGGTTGTGGCAACAGATGGGTGGTCCAGCGTTGCTGCGTTCTGAAAGTGAGCAGCAGAATGCATTGCGGCCGGAGCTAAATTCCTTTGCTACTTGGCGGCATGAGGCCTGGAGAAATTACGCAGATCGTATCTTCAAAAGCTTTTCGTGTGGAAGCCGACAATGCGGCACTCTGAGCAGTAATCGCAGCTTCAATGGCGATTGGAGCCATGGGGAAGCTGATGGGTGGTTCAACGCTTGGTTCGAAACTTTGCGTACGGCTTATGGCTGGTATCTTCATGGCCGTGCTACCAATGACACCCAGATGATGGCTAAAGCGGAAAGCATCCTGACTCTTTCGCTTTCTTCGCCGCAGAAGGAGGGTGCCTTCTCAAGCATCTATTTGGTCGGGCAGCACAAGTGGTTACCCGGTGATGGATGGGCTGGATACGCTGACAGCTTCCATGCGTTCTCCATGTCCTGGACAGCTTATTGGATGCTTCGTTGGGCTGAGGATCTAACGCCGCAGCGCAAGGCTGAGGTGCTGCGATTCGTCCGGCCATATGGCGATTTCCTGCTGGCCCACCAGGGGAAGACCGGCGTGATCCCTTCCTGGTACAGCTCAGACTCTCTACAGCCCCGATCGGAATTGCGGGACTTTAATGCTGAAACTGCTCCTTCGGCTCTGTTTCTGGTCACTCTTGGCACCAGTAGCGGAGACATCCGCTATACCAAGGCTGCTGAGCGCGCGATGCAGTTTATTGATCGCCAGGTGGTACCGCGACAGCGTTGGTTCGACTTCGAGACTTTTCTGTCCTGCTCCCCTAAGCCTTACGATTTCTATGATCGCTGGACTGCTCAGTACCCAAGGAACAATCTTGCGGAGATCCAGGCGCCGCAAGCCCTGCTTTCCCTCTTTCAGGCTACTGGGAACGGGGCTTATCTGGAACAGGGCTCCCGGGAACTCGACTACTTGCTGCTGACTCAGCAAGTTTGGAACAACCCGCAGTTCACGCCACAGCTCCTTGGCGGCTTCACAACTCAAAACAGTGATGCCGAGTGGAGCGATGCCCGGCAAGGCTACGCCGCTACAGTTCTCATTGACTACTACTTCGCTACCGGCAACGCAGAGTATCTGGAACGAGGCGTCGCCGCAGCACGTTCTACATTCGCCGTTGCGCCTTGGGAAAATTGGGCGCATACCGGCTATCTGGATGAGCCCGGAGCGTTGACCGGATTCCATTGGGGAACCGGTAGCGCAATGACCTCAGTCGAGATTATTCAGCCCAAGTTGGGAGATGCATTTATCGACTTAGTCGCTGGCAAGGGTGTAGGTTTCGACGAGTGCACCATCAGGGATCTCGAGATTCAGTCGGAATCAATTTCGTTCTACATCGCCTCACCATCGAAGAACCGTCATTTCCTTGTTCGCTTCCGTGGTGCGCAGCCGTCCCGTGAGTACCTTGTTCGCTGGAATGGCGGTCAGTCACATAGGATCTCTGGCGACTTACTCAGCAGTACCGGCATAGATGTTGTGCTTGCGGAGTGAGGGGACACTGGGACGAGCTTACTTACTCCGCCACGCACTGAAGCGTGCAAACTGGCTTACATGGCCTGAGCTCGGCGTCATAAATAACGGAAAATTTTGGTGATTAATGAAAACATCTAAGGCCTTCTTAGGCCAGTATTATCCCCTCGGAGCTTACTCCCTACTACTTTGCTCCGCGCTTACTGGCCTGTTGCCCGCGGCCCTACACGGGCAAGATCTCGCAAACCTGCCAGCAGAGAAGCATTACATCCAGGAGCGCATTTCCTCCTACGACCGGACTGGTGGAAACGATGACGGTGATCGCGCTCATCCTATAAGACCGGGTGAGACACGCACTCTTGGGCTGGTAAACGGCCCGGGCATTATCACCCATATGTGGTTCACTATTGACTCTCCGGAACAGTATCACTTAAAAAAGCTGGTGCTTCGTGCTTTCTGGGACGGCGATCCTATGCCGGCCATTGAGTCGCCCATCGGAGATTTCTTCGGATTGGGACTTGGTGAATACTTCACGTTCGAATCCCAACTGATTTCTGTTGGATCACAAAAGGCCTTGAACGCCTTCTTCCCCATGCCTTTTCGTAAATCTGCCCGGATCACGGTGACAAACGAAGGCGATCAACCCACAGCGGCGTTCTACTACAACATCGATTGGCAAAAGCACGCGAGTCTGCCAGACGACATGCTGCCCTTCTATGCTGAGTACCGTCAGACTCAGCCCGCACAAGGATGGACGGATGACTGGAAGGCAAATAGCGATCGCAAGGTGAATGAGCGGCTAAATCTAGATGGCAGGTCCAACTATGTCATTGTCGAGGCTGAAGGTCCTGGCCACTATTTAGGAGTTACTCAAAGTATTCTCCAAAATCAAGGCGACTGGTGGGGTGAGGGTGACGACACGATGTTTATTGATGACGACACATCACCGAAGATCAGAGGAACTGGCTCAGAAGATTATTATCTAGGCGCGTGGTGCTACGGCAACTGCGGCATCAACCCGTTCGGCTCGGTCCACCCCACGTTTGCTTACAGTCAGTACGGCAATCCCGTTAATGGCGGCGATGACCGGGGTGCTAAATGGATGGTCTACCGGTTTCATACTGATTCGCCCGTACCCTTTGTAAAATCCTTCAAAATGACAATCGAACACGGCCACGCAAACCACAGGTCGGACAATTTCTATACTGTTGCCTACTGGTATCAGAAAGGGCCACACCGATCGCGTCCGCAGTTGCCGAGTGTTGCAGAACGCATTCCACGGGTTGTGAATACAGGTGGTCCCGCAATGGGCAAGCATTAAGAAGGTCAACAAAGCTGCCAATGTATGGTCTGGATATTTGCACGTATGTGATGCGTGCAGCTTCTTCGTTTAGAGAGCCGCAGCAAGTACCCAGCAATACACCGTTAATGTAGAGGTCCCGAGACTTTGTTTCATGTCTAAAGCTCTTAGCAGCGTTTGGAAGTTATCAGAGAGGCGGCTGTCTCCTACAATTTCCAGAACGCTCCACTTGCGCTTGCGACGGAGAACTCGTTTCGTTATGATCGGCCTTGCAGAATTATCGATCAATGAAACGTTCTCTGCTCTACGCTGGTCAGTGTCTATTCATCGGGCTGCTTTCCCACGCGGCCTTTGCTCAATCGAAATACGATTTGCTGCTGCAAGGTGGTCACGTAGTTGATGCCAAGAACAATATCAGTGCCATCCGTGATGTTGCTATCAGAGAGGGAAAAATTGCGGCGGTAGCCGCCCATATCGATCCCGCAACAGCGCTAAAGACTGTTTCGGTCAAAAATCTCTATGTCAGTCCTGGGTTGATTGATATACACGTCCACGTCTATGCCAGCACCGGTGAACGAGGTTCTTACGCCGGCGATAACAGCGTCTGGCCAGATGACTTTACTTTCCGCACCGGTGTTACGACTGTAGCCGACGCAGGGTCGTCGGGCTACAAGAATTTCGAAGATTTCAAAGCTCACATCATCGATCGCTCTAAGACCCGAG
>CAXTWQ010000030.1:14587-35595 GCA_964248065.1 uncultured Bryobacteraceae bacterium
CACCCGAGTTCTCGCTTTCATCAACATCGTGGGTGCGGGCATGCGCGGTCCGAAGTTCGAAGACAATCTTCAGGACATGGAGCCCGGGCCTGCTGCGGATATGGCAATGAAGTATCCGAAAGTCATTGTGGGCGTCAAGACCGCACACTACTCAGGACCCGAATGGATCCCAGTCGAGAACGCCGTAAAGGCCGGGACTGCAGCAAATATTCCCGTGATGGTGGACTTCGGAGCGAATCGACCGGAGCGGCCCATCGATGTGTTGCTCACGCAGAAGCTTCGCCCGGGCGACATCTATACGCACTGCTACTCCGGCTTACGCAACGAGCTTACTGCGTCCGGTAAGGTCAATGCTGGAATGGTGGCAGGACGCCGGCGCGGGGTTATTTTCGATGTTGGACATGGCGGAGGTAGCTTCGCTTTCCGGGTAGCCGCTCCCATGATTCAGCAGGGCTTTCTTCCCGATTCCATCTCGAGCGATCTGCACTTCGGAAGCATGAATGCCGGAATGAAAGACATGCTTAACATCATGGGCAAATTCATGGCACTTGGCATGTCGCCTGATGACGTAATTCACTGGTCTACTTGGAATCCGGCTCGCGAGATTCACCATGAGGAACTCGGGAACTTATCGGTCGGATCTCCGGCAGATATTGCCGTGCTGAGTCTGGAAACAGGCAGCTTCGGTTTTACTGATATGTACGGTGCGCGAATGAACGGCAAGCAGCGGTTTGAGTGTCAGATGACCGTGCACGATGGAAAGATCGTGTATGACCTGAATGGCATCAGCCGTCCAGATTGGACCTCACTTCCGAAAGAGTACACGGCAACGGGCGATAGTCATTGGGACAGCCTGAATCCGAATCACGCGCCATCCCACTAGGTCCGGGTTAGATAAAGGCGATCACGTCGATTTCGACTTTCGAATTAGCGGGAACTCCTGCGACCGAAACCGTAGTGCGAACAGGCGGTTCGGCTCCAAACCGTCCTAGGAAAACTTCATTCATCTCTTTATAGTCTTTCAGGTCAGCCAAGTAGACTTGGGCTTTCAGGACCTTGTTCATAGACGATCCACACGCCTGCAGTTGCTGTTCGATGTCGTCGAGAACCTTCTTTGTGTGCGCCTTGATGTCCCCCTCGAAGTGGGCTCCGACTCCCGACAGAAACAAAAGGTTTCCGTACGAAACAGCGGGACTGAACATCTGTTGAGTCTCAGGAGTTTTACCACCCTTCCACCAGACTTTCTTTCCGGTCTTCGCTTCCTGACCTGCCGCCAGGCCCTCCCCGGTCACGCCGACCGCAACTGCCGCGGCGCTCTTTCCAATGAAATTTCTTCTATCTGATTTCGTCATTCAATATCTCCTGTGTTGTGACGCGCGCTAGGCTTTCTTGACCGGTTTCGCTTGGCCAACTGGCATCTCGTATTGGTGTCGTTCCGCGGACCACTGCGCTAATCCGTATTCGCCCATATCCAAAGTTCCCTGCATCTGGTCGCCTTGCATCGTGCCAGTGAACACATAGGACAAAGTCTGGCCCTCTATTTTCTGGGCGCTTCGGAAATGAACCTCATTAGCCGTAATTGATCCGGTCAAATCACCGGAACCATACTCGCCGTAGTGCGTACCCACCAGGCTATTTCCTTGCTGCTCAAATACGAGCCTGTGATCAGCAGAGCCCCGTGCGAAAGTGAGAGTGGTCCGCCATTGACCCGCAACAGTGCCGAGTTCGCCTTGTGGAACTGCCGGATTTTCAAAGTGAGGGTGTTCTTTTAAGACACTGCAAATCCGCGCCGCTACGATCTTGTCATCGCCAGGCATCATCATCCAGGGCGTGACGGTTACAGAGCTTTTCATTTTGTCGGGCCGGACTCCAGAAGCACCGCCCAAAGCAATGCGCGGCTCGGTCTCCATAAGCATCTTGCTTACTTCCTGGCCCGTAATGCCTAATTGCGAAGCATCCCATTCAATGCGAAGACTCGGCGTACGATTCGACAATCCTTCAGGCTCTTCGACATGCGTCGTCACGCCGGCGACTTGAGTAATCTGAGCGGAGATCAATTGGAGTTGCGAATGCCAATTGCGGTACTCGGCTTCATGGTCGCGGGTCTTCCATGCTTCCACTGCCGCCAGCATCCCCATGATCTCCTCTTTGCCGACCTTTAACGATCGGCCATACGCGTGGTGCGGCGCGCTGTTGGCCCAGGTAGCTTGCAGCAGGTTCTTATCACCAAGCAGCAACCCGGCCGCTTGTGGACCGCGAATACATTTGCCTCCGCTGTACGCAACCGCTGTCGCGCCGCGCTGGAGATGAACATTGGGAAACGTTAAGCCTTCCGCAGCGGCATCAACAATAACAGGAACCTGGTGACGGCCTGCGATTTCCGAGACCGCTTTGGTGCCCAGTGGCCCTTCATCGCCTGGACCTGCATAAATGTAAATCAGTGCAGTCCGCTCGTTGAAAGCTGCTTCGAGCTCGGCAGGAGTTTTCACCTCGATAATCTTGACCCCCAGCATACGAATCGCATGGTCGTAGACGTTGCGTGAATAGTCCGGAATGATCACTTCACTCTTAAGCCCGCTCAAGTTGGGAAGTCTCTGCATGCGTTCCGGATTGGTACCAGCAATGACCGCGCAAGTAAAACTTGTCAGAGCGGCGCAACACCCTGCAGTTACAATGCCCCATGGAGTTTCGGTCAATTCTGCTAAACGCTGGCTCACACCGTTCATTAGCTCGTCCATCTGAACGTAGCTGCGTGAAGCTTGATTCATTGCCTCTTTCACCTGCGGCAACGATTGCGAGCCAGTCAGAATCGTGAAGGTGCCACGCGCATTGATTACTGGACGAACACCGATTGATTTGTAGAGCGAAGTGGAACGGTCGGCCGTAGCAGTCGTCGTAGTGGCGCCCGTGTTGTTCACCGCACTTACTGATAACGGTAAGACAGCACTGCCAAGTGTAAACCGTCCGCCTCTGCGGAGAAGATCACGCCGGTTCAGACCCGGACGCGCCTTCAGCAGGTTCGAGAGGAAAGAGTTGTTCATAACGGGAAGGTGTTCCGTTCTCCTAAAACAATAGCTTCAAAGCAAATTGTATTTGACGATTATCGCTTTTCGTTGACGTGATTGTTCCAAAGCTGCCAGTCCCCACCGTTGCGTTAGGGTTGCTGAAAGCTGGGGTATTCAGGAGATTGAAGAACTCAGAACGAAACTGCAAAGTTGTCCTCTCTGCAATTCTGAAGTTCTTAAAAGCTGAAAAATCCACGTTATACAGGCCAGGCCCGAACAACACATTTCGGCCAAGATTTCCATAGGCGTACGTTGCTGGTGAGAAGTTCCCCTGTATGCAATTGGAAAGAGTGCCGCTGCCGCAGTTAGTCGAGATTGGTCCAGCGACATTCGGCCGTTCATTACTTCTGCCAGTGTTTGCGGGATCACCATTTGAAACGATACTGAACGGAAAGCCGCTTTGCACTGTCACAATTCCGTTTGTTTGCCAGCCACCCAGTGCTTGCTTCACCAACGAATGAGATGAGTTGAGTAGGAACGGTAAGGCGTAGGTGAAGCTACCTACAAACCGGTGACGTACATCCCAGTTGGCGTTACCGTAGTCGACCCGCCAGTTATACGGATTTTGGGGGTATCCGCCACCGTTCGAATCTGTCGAGACATCCAGATCGTGTGACCAGGTATAAGAAGCCAACGCTGTGATGCCGTGACTGAAGCGCTGCCTCAGCTCAACACTTAGCCCTTCGTAGTTCGAAATCTCGTCGTTCTGAATAGTTCGAATATCTCCGAAGAGCCGGTTCGGCCGGCGGGATGCTACGGTTCCCGGGCCCGGTGCTGGTGTATTTGAGTAGAAGCTCCGGTCCAGATGAAGAGTATGTGAACCAATATATTGGACGTCCAGCGCCGCAGTACTCCAGAGTCCCTGCTGGATATCGAACGTCCACTGATTCATGTAAGGCGTGGGCAGATGGGGATTCGGACTGATCACGTTGAACACTTTTGCAGTGCCACACGCGGATGGTGGGCTGGGATCACTGAACGTGATTGGGGCGGAACTCGTCCCCGTGCAGCTGATAACAGCACTGAATGGCGGGTTGCTGCTCAGAAAGGTAAAGGTGTTCGTCTGATTCGGATTGTAGTAGATGCCGAAGCCAGCACGGACAACGGTCTTCTCCGTCGCACGATAGGCTAAGCCAAAACGAGGGGCGAAGTCTTTATGCGTCGGTTCAATAAAGGAAAACCCAGGTTGGGGAACCGGTGAGGGAATCAATGCTGTCTGAGAAGCGTTGAGGATGGTTGCGTAACCGTTTACAGTGTATGGGACAGTAGGCAACTCATAACGGAGCCCTAAGTTGAAGGTTAGCTTTTTGGAAGCCTGCCAGTTATCGACCACAAAAAACCCATCACGCCACTCAGCAACTTGATTTCGAATCTGCGGCCCTGGCGTAGTGTCACTTTGAACATATCCGAGCATGAAGTCGGCTTGGGGATTGCCCGTATAGAAGCCTGTAAAGTTGAAAAGACCATTCGGGTTGTTAGTTGCCGCCCGCGAGGTAATCAATTTTCTCAACTCCGCGCCCACAATGAACGTATGTGCGCCATGAGTGTAGGTAAGTGAATCGGTGCCCTGCCATGTTGTATCGAACTGAAACCAGTTCGTGCCGGCGTTGCCCAAATTCATAAATGTATTTCCGCCCATGATGGTGGGAATGCCCGGATTATTAAACGTAGTGTCGCCAGTAAAGCCTGGAATGCCTAAGTCGGTACCGGCGGTCTTTAAGTTGTTTGCATACCAGTAATTGGTTGCATTAGTAATTAGATGCTGACGGCCGACACGGAAATCATTGACCATGTTCGGGGTTATGGTTTGCGTGTAGCCTCCAACCCAGTTCTGAGTAGTAACTGGTAAGTAAGTCGCGTTAAACGGTCCCGTCGCTCCTGTCAGATAGGTCTCATCATTGTTTGCATAACGAAAGAAGAGCCGGGTTTTTTCACCGAGGTTCTGATCCAGCCTCCCAATAAACTGATTGAAACTGTCATTGTTCGGATAAGTCGCCGAATAGTTGTTGCCTGTACCCGAAAGGTTCGGCAATGGCATATACTGCAGCAATCTCAGACTTTGAGGAGACAACAACGAAGCCGGAATCACATTGCCCGGGAAAGTTATTCCGTTGACGGCCTTTAAAGCGGTCTTACTCTCGGAAAAGTTGCCTTGCCTCATTAGAGGTGTCAATACTGTATCGAGTCCGTTTGACAATCTCCTCAGCCGCAGACCTTCGTAGTCGAACATGAAAAATGTCTTATTTCGGCCGTCGTAGAGCTTTGGAATAATAAGCGGACCTCCAAACTCAACTCCAAACTGGTTCTGACGTAGGGGCGCTTTTCTTGCGGTCGGACTCAGGAAGAAGTTTCGCGCGTCTAATTTGTCATTGCGGAAGAATTCCCAAACGGCTCCGTGGAAATCGTTTGTGCCGCTTTTGGTGATCAAGTTCAAATGGGCTCCCAGATAGCCTCCGTATTGAGCCGAATAGTTGCCCGACTGCACCTCAAGCTCCTGAATGGCATCGGGCGAAGGATGATACGGCGATGTCGTAATCAGGTTATTCATCGTGGCAATGCCGTCTAACGAGATGCTGTTTTGAATTTCGCGAGTGCCTGCAGCAATGAAATCTTCACCGGGCGGGATACCGTTGCTGGCCTTTTGTCCCGGCAAGATACCTGGCGCCGTTATGGCCAGATGCAGAACGTCACGGCCATTCAGCGGCAGTTCGGCGATAGATCGCTGACTGATTACTTCACGCACACTTGCGTCATCAGTGGATAGCGGAGGAGCGGTACCAGATACCACTACCTGCTCAGAAACTTGTCCAATCTGCAGGACGAAGTCAGTGCGAACGGTTTGGTTGTAGTCAACCACGATACCGCTTTTCACTATCGTTTGAAAGCCGGGCTGCTTGGCAGTCACATTGTACTTACCTATTTTAAGAAACTCGATGGTATAGTTTCCCTCATTGTTCGTACTTACTTTGTAAGTGTCATTCGTGTCGGCGTTCACCGCCGTAACTTCCACTCCGGCAACAGAGGCGCCAGCACTATCTGCAACGGTGCCGGTCAAGGACGTTGTATTGGCAAGCTGGGCAAACACCAAATCGCCAGCAAACAACGTTAGCAACAACACTCTAAGCATTTTCCGCATTAAGACCCCACCGTGATCGTAATTGCCGGGGACGCGATTCAGCAATCGCCAGCGACGGTCAGGGTCGTGGAAATAAGTGCCTCGAAGTAGCCCGGGAAGTTTAGAAGAATTTCACCATGTGCCGGATACTCTTGTCAACGGCAACATGCAAAGTCACGCTGATCGACAATCCAGTGAGCGGTCCAATGTGAGAGTTCGCTCGGACTTAGGAATAGAGCAGGGCTAGACAGCGGGGGCTCTGCATAGAAGCTAGTTCTACCAACTTACCTAGGCGTCCCGTTGTACGATCGATCTCGATGTGCATTGCGGAACAGCCCTGCTCACTACCGAGCAAAAACAAACTCTCTCCACCGCGAGAGAGCAGCAACGAACTGTGAGGGCCAGTCGCCATTGATTGGGACAGCGACAAAGCGCCGCTCCCTTGGTCAATCGCCCACAGTGCTATTGCCTTTGAGCATGAAGGATGCGTTGAGTACAGAAAGCGGCCAGAAGGATGGACAGCCAGTGCGCCACGCGCTCCCACGACCCTGATCTGCGGGTCAATTATTTGTCCGGTACAGTTATCGACTCGGTAGGAGGCGACGGATCGACTCAGTTTGTTAGAGACAAAAAGCAGCGATCCCGACGGGTGAATCGCTATGTGAGCAGGACCGTCACCGGAGTGCACTGCTAGGCTGCAAACTCGTTCGGTCAAACGGCCCTTTGTTGCAAACACATTGATACGATCACTGCCCAAATCCGTACCGATGAAGAATCTTCCTGAGGGGTGAACGGCTATGGAGTGAGGGTGAGCCGAAGCCTGCCGCACGGTATGGGCGCCACAGCCGATCTCTTTCGAGACCTGTGTCACCGGACCGAGCTTCCCATCACTGAAAATAGGCAGCGAGTTATAAGCACCGCCGCCGTAAACAGCAACTGCCAGATACTGCCGATCAGGAGCAGCAACAAGGTTTCGCGGTTTCGTAGCCGATAAGGAGAGCGATTGCCGACTTACTAAGCTGAGCGTCCCGCTTCCAGAATCGATGGAATATGACTCTGCCGAACCAGTCGGCAATCCCAGATACTCATCCACTTCGTTAACAGCAAACAAAAGCTTTTTATCGGAAAGCAGGACAAGAGATGCTGGCCGCCTGCTGGAAACTTTCTGCTTCAGAGTCCAGCGTGACTTGGAAACAGTAAATACCTCGATATGGTCCTGACTTCCCACATAAGCAAACGCCGGCTCTGCTGCATTGTTAGCTGGAAAAATTGGTGACGCGGTTTGTAATCCGGCTATAGCCGGAATGGATGCGAGTGATCGGAGAAATCGACGGCGGTTGCCACCTTTCGCTCTTCCCATCAGGCCTCCTCGCGCTTCGGCCGAATCGACATCGCATGATGGAAAATATTATGTGGATCGTAGTGCTGTTTCACTTGTTGCAGAAATGGATATAGGTCTCCATTACCGTAGTAAAGCTGCGGCCAGAATGGGTAGGCAAGCATGTCCCGATCCGGATAATTAATGTAGCAGCCTTCGTAGTGTTCGCCCGGGTAAGGCGTTCCGCCATAACCAATTGGAACGTTCTCACCTGAATACAAATCGGTGTAAAACTCGCTCATCCACTGCAACCGTCCCGCATCGTCTTCCCGGCTATGCCAATACGATTGATATTGCAATTTCATGATGGATGATCGCTGCCAGCTCGCTGTTTCCTCTGCAAGCTTCGTCCGGTTGATTGCGCCACCATACGAGTCGACTGCTAAAACGGAGCCTTTCAAATCAACTCCTGGAACTCTGCGCCGGAGATGCTTATAGATGCACTTAGCCTCTGCAAGGGTAAAGTTCTTCTTCATGTAAGTTGATTTGTATTTAGCACGATAGAGTCCGCTGCCTACGCCGTTTACAGTGGCATCGAGCCAAAGCTGCCGAGTCAATTCATGTGGTCCGGGACACGTTGATTTAGCTGACTTGTCTTGAGATCCGATCCGGTCTCCTTCTAAAGCAGGCTCTTTGGCAGACGGCTGGCATGATTCGAATCGATCTAAAAATTCGTTTACTACGCCCAGATCTTGGCAAGTTCCATCGGGATTGCAGAATTGCACGTTGATGCCAAACCGACCTGCCAAGGAATGTGATAAGCCCAGAGCCGAAAATAGACCCCACGTATCGGGATGCTTGCCGCGAGTCTCCCAATAATCTCCGAAGTTCAGCACGATATCAACAAAGCGCTGCTCGGTCATGGTTGCCCAGTCAAAAGATATGCCGCCGCTGACAATCTCTGCTGGCGGCTGAGGAAGTTTATTGAACAGGTAACCGGTGATGATTCCAAAGTTTCCGCCGCCCGCGCCGCGGCACGCACGAAACAGATCCGGGTCCCGCACTTTGTCGACACGCCGAAATCGGACTTGGCCCTTACCATCCACAGTAAGAATGTCTACAGCCGAAACCCAATCGACGGTCAAGCCTTGCAGCCGCGACCAGATGCCGTAGCCTCCGCCGCAGATATGTCCGCCTGCACCCACTGAATAACATGAGCCCGCAGGAATGGTTACACCATTCCGCTTGAACAGATCCTGGTAAACATCCCCTAGCTGCCGGCCGGCACTAATTCGATAACGACCATCGTCCCCTGCCAAATGGGCAGCAGTTAGCAGACTCAAATCCAAAATGGAGCCGCCTGGATTATTCACTACAAAATCTTCGTAGCAGTGGCCGCCACTTCGAACTGTAGGACGTCGACCCTCATTCACTATTCGCTGCAAGGCCTCCGCTGCCTCTTCTGCTGTTTCGCATAGTTCGATAGAATGCACGGCGTCGGTCTTCAACGCCGGCCAGCGAAGATTCCGGCTCTTGCAGAGCGTGTTGTAGCGAGGATCCTGCGCGATGATAGCAGCGGCCATGGCTGATTTATTTTGCCATTGTTTAGTCGGCCTGTTATCAAGCGTGATCTTCGAGCTTTATGGGGCAGTGTGCGCGTTATAACGTGTTGGTAAGTGACAAGGAGCTTTAGATGAAGAATACGGGTACGCGACGGAATCTCCTCGGCTGGGCAGGAAGTGTTCTCGCGGGAATAGGCATCGCGGTTCAGGCCCGTGCAGCTGAGGCTGAAGAGGCTCGGCCAGTTGCAGAAGCCGATGATTATTACGAGAAGCTGGGCGTCACTAAGATCATTAATGCAGCGGGCACTTACACCGTTCTTACTGCGTCCCTGATGCCGCCGTCCGTGCAGGCTGCGGTGGCGAAGGCGGCACAGCATCCAGTGCGCCTTTTCGATTTACAGAAGAAAGCGGGCGAGTATCTGGCGCAACGGCTTCAATGTGAGGCAGCCTTGGTAACCGCAGGTGCTGCATCGGGCTTGACGCTCGGCACAGCCGCGTGCATTCAAATGGCGAATCATGCTCCGATTAGTGCCGTACCAACCAAAGTTCCAGATCTAAAGAGGAACGAGGTCGTGATCCAAAAAGCTCACCGGTATGGATACGATCACTCTATTGAGAACTGCGGCATCCGCTTTAGAGAGGTTGAAACTCTCGATCAATATCGGAGCGCTTTCAACGAACGAACCGTGATGGCTCACTTCTTTAACGCTGCCGAAGGAGGAGCAATCGGTCGTGAGGAGTGGATTCACCTTGCGCACCAGCATGACGTGCCGTGCTTCAACGACGCTGCTGCAGATGTGCCGCCAATTTCGAATCTCTGGAACTACACAAAAATGGGTTTTGACCTCCTGACGTTTTCGGGCGGGAAAGGTATTCGCGGTCCTCAAAATGCGGGTTTGCTGCTCGGTCGTGGAGATTTGATTGCGGCGGCGGCAGCAACTAACAGTCCGTTCGATGAGGGTGTCGGCCGTGGGATGAAGGTGGCGAAAGAGCAAATTGTGGGCATGGTGGCAGCAGTCGATTGGCTTCTCAGTCAATCGGACGAGAAAATGGAGGCCGAGTTTCGGACCCGGGCTGATCATATTTCGACACAGCTCAGATCCATCCCCTCGTTGGTGTCGACAGTCGCGGTTCCGTCCATCGCCAACCACGTGCCGCACCTCCTGCTCCGGTACGATCAGAAACACGTTAAGATCACACCCCTGGAAGTAGCAAAGAAGTTACGAGAGGGCCATCCCAGTATCGAGTTGAATCCGTCCACTGGTAGGAGAGAAGGCTCCGCAGGGCTGATCTCCGATGAGAACACAATCGTCGTGGGCGTCTGGATGCTTGAGCCCGGCGAAGACGCTATCGTCGCGCGGCGACTCCATGAAGTTCTAACGGCGGCATTGCAGGCTTAGGATACATAGTGCCCTAAGCACAAATGAAGCTTAGACAGTTTTGGGCAGCTTATAGGAGATAACTGCGAGGCGATGCAGCTCCAGTACTGACGGCTGCCGGGGCAGACTCCGCCTCGGTCTCGGGGTGTCGTAAGACGTCGAGCAACGAGCCCGCTACAGCATAGACAACGGGTCCCACCACAATGCCCAGCATGCCGAAAACCTCCAACCCTCCCAGGACAGAGAAAAACATCACCAGCTCACTAAGCCTGACTTTCTCCCCGACCAGTTTCGGTCTCAGAAAGTTATCCACGGAACTAATCACCAAGCCGCCAAAAGCTGCCACAATCAGAGCTTTACTTCCCTGGCCTGTCAACAGCAGGTAAAGGGCTCCCGGCACCCAGACGCTCGCCGCGCCGAGTAAAGGGATAAGGCTGGCAACGGCCATCACCAAACCCCACAAAACCGGTGACGGAATGCCGAGAACCCCAAAGATTAGGCCGCCGAGTCCACCCTGAATGACAGCGATCACCAGCACGCCATATATACTGCCATCAATCACATCACGAATGCGGGTAATCACGCTCTCACTCTGCGACCGTTCCAGAGGCAGCAGATCGGGAATTTGGCTCATGATCTTTACCCCATCACGGAATAAATAGAACATGGTAAAAACGGTGAAAACGAACGACACGACAAGACTGGAAACGTTCCCTGCGACAGTGAGCAAAGACTGAGCCGCTCCTTGTACAAGTTGACTGGCGTGCTGCCGGATCGATTCCTCCACCCGCGCGGGGTCCCAATGTGCATGCTGAATCAGCCATTCCATAATGTGGCGCACGGGCGGTATTTGCTTCGGATCGAAACCGCCTTGAAACTTTCCATGCAGGGTCTCCGCTAACGTGAACGCCTCACTCACAATCAGCCCGGTAATCAGCAGCACGGGAATCAAGATCGTCAGCACAACCAGCAAACTGGAGAGCAAGGCGCTGAGGGAGGGACGCCGAGTGTACTTGACGAGACGTTGCTGCACGGGATGGAACGTGATGACCAGGACCACGGACCAAGCAATAATCGCCACGAACGGACGGAGCATTTGCCAGCAGAGGTAAAGCACAACGCTCAGGGCGGCAAGCAGGATGGCCCAGCGGAACAAACCTTCTGGCTTTTTCATGAAGCTTCCAGAGTAACCAGAGGGCACACGCGTAAGTGTGAGGGCACCACAGGCGCGGAGTGGCAACCGGGGACTTATTCCATATGGAGGAGTTTCTTCCCGGTACACTCAATTGGTCGTCCAGCGACATCGAAAGGCACGCGATGAATACAGCCCATGAACTGATTCTGCTTGGCGGAGCCCTGGGCCTGCTCAGCATTCTTGCGGGCGTAGTCTCGGCGCGCTTCCAGGCTCCGCTACTGCTGGTCTTTCTGTTGCTCGGCATGCTCGCCGGGGAAGATGGACCAGGCGGCATCGTGTTCAATGATTTCCAGGCATCTTATCTGATCGGCAGCATCGCTTTAGCGATTATTCTGTTTGAGGGCGGATTGAAAACCGAACGCGCCATGATCGAACTGGCGTGGCGGCCGTCTCTGGCGCTGGCGACGGTCGGTGTGGCGCTCACGGCCGGGCTGGTGGGCGCGGCCGCCGTTTGGCTCTTCTCCCTTTCTTGGACGGAGGCGCTGCTGATCGGGGCTGTGCTGGCGCCTACGGATGCAGCCGCGGTCAACACGATGCTACGGGCGGCCCGAGTCGCGGTACCGGAACGGGTTACCGCGGCGCTGGAACTGGAATCCGGTCTCAACGATCCCATGTCGGTGTTCCTGACTGTGCTGCTGGTTGAAAGCCTCACCACATCGGGGGGCATCACGACGGGACACGCCATTGGGATGCTCCTGGAAGAGATGGTCGGGGGCGTCGTCGCGGCTCTCGGGGGCGGCTACGCTCTGCTCTGGCTGCTGCGTCGTTTACCCGTCGAGGCTCCCCTCTATCCCGTGCTCGCGCTCACAAGCGTGCTGGTCGTCTTCGGTGGTGCTCAGACCCTCGGGGCCAGCGGCTTCTTGGCGGTTTACCTTATGGGAGTGATCGTCGGGGTTAACCGGTTCGAGGCACATCGTGCCCTCGTCTATGCCTCAGAGGCTTTTGCCTGGCTGGCGCAAATTGCTCTGTTTCTCCTGCTCGGATTGCTCGTGACACCGCATCGACTATTCCCGCTGGTGGGACCGATTCTCGCGATCACGGCCGTACTCCTAGTGGTCGCGCGGCCCGTCGCGACCTTTCTCTGTTTACTGCCGTTCCGGTATTCCGGGCGAGAGGCGGCATTTGCATCTTGGGTTGGGCTTCGGGGCGCGGTGCCGATCTACTTGACCATCGTTCCCGTGCTAGCCGGTGTTCGGAACGGGGACGCCTTGTTCGGCGCGGTTTTTGGCGTCGTGATTGCCTCCCTACTCTTGCAGGGTTGGACGATTGCGCCGACGGCTCGAATGCTGGGTTTTGGCAAGGCACCGGCTTGAGCCAGTCGGTTCCTGTGACGATTTAATCCGGCTGTTGGGCAACAGGAAGTTTCCACCCACGCCGGATCGCCATTACCCGCAACTTGCTGAAAAAAAGAGAGTTGGTTGGTAGAGGCGGCGGGAGTTGAACCCGCTCCAGGCGCAGATTTGAAGGAGATCAAGCACTTACCCGTCAGCTAAAAGCTCCAAACCAGCTGAAATCGCTGGTTCGGTTTACGTATAGTTTACGCAGTCATACGGCTTTTGGAACAGGATTAGTGTCGAGTACAAGTGGCATGCCGTGGGAATAGGAGCCCTGTCATCAACTTGGTAAATCAACGAAACTTCGACGGTGAGAACTGCGTTTTCAGAAATCTATCAATGATGAGTTTGTATTCCTCATTGCAGGTCGTGCGCCAAGAACCATAGCAGTGATTGCAGCACCGTTCTCAGTTCGCGGTACTTCCACAACACAAAACGATTACCTTGTGGACGCGCCGGTCGAGTTCTTCTCTAGCCGTTGTTCTTACTTTTAATATTCCCGACGCGTGCAGTGATGAGAAGTTCTCCCGCTTAGCCTTTTCATGGCGAGCCTCCACCAGAACGTTGGCAAATCAGGCCGAGTTCGTACTATTTGAGGCTGCCCTTTGCCCGAGCAGAAGACAATCGTTTCTTTGTCGAGGCATATAGACTCTTCTTAATCGATCAGAAGTTAAATGCCGATGTTGTCGATAAGCAACGCCGGGCAGCACAATCCGTTTCGCCGCCCCGTAGCTTCGCAGTTTGTCGGTAATGATCATCCGTGGCCGGCACCCCCGTTGCATCCAACAGCTTTCGGAAGAACCGGATAGCAGCAAATCTGTTCCGTCTTGACTGGACGAGAATATCGAGGACAACGCCGCCTTGATCGACCGCTCGCCAGAGATAGTGGGTGACTCCGTTGATCTTGAGGAGACTTCATCCAGATGCCATTTGTTACCGGTCCGAGCGCGACGTCTTCGCAGTCCGGCGGCATACGCTTTACCAAATTTGTTGCACCAGCGTCGGACCGCCTCGTAGCTGAGCAGCACGCCTCAAGCGGCCATCAGTTCTTCCACATCACGGAAGCTCATACCGAACCGGAAGTGGAGCTAAGTGCAGTGAGAAATGATCTCCTTCGGAAACCGATGGCCACAGTACGCCCAGTCAGACACTCACCCCAGCATGCCATCCGCGGCAAAGGCCAACGTGAAAATACCTAAATCACGCTTGCTCCAGCTCAATCGATTCGCTGAAGAGAGTTTTTGAACAGCATCATTGCTTTACGCACCATCTTTACTGTTCTTTCAAACCGAACGCATACAGCGTGGAATCGTGGGTCGAAGTATAGAGACGTCCATCGCTTACTGCGACAGCGCCGAAGTGAGTAAAAGACGAAATGGTCTTTCCGCTCGAGAAGAGCTCTTTCCCGGTTCGAGCATCGAAAGCGTAGAGTACGGCGTTTCCCTTTGTGAGTGCGATGCGCTCCTCAGCCGTGTAGAGTTGACCGTTCTCTTTCACCTGACGAACGAATTCGCCGCTGGAAATAGAGAACACCACTCCGTTTGCAATGACTGGCGGTTCAGGCACGGCCATGTCACGGGAGATCCAAGCCGGTGTCAGAACGGGTTGGCCATCTTTGTCTTCCACTTTGAAAGCCATCACACTGCCGTTCGGAGTGGCTCCGTTGGTGATCGGAAAGGCCGGAGCTTTACTTCCTGATGGACCCCACGCTGGAGCATAAATCCAGCGAGTACCTTTCGCATCCTCCCAGGTAGCGAAAGCGCCCCAGAAGCCGTGTCCTGCGATGTCAGCGCCTTCGTTTGCGTACATCGGACCCTGGAACAAAGGCTTTCGATGTGTCTCGCCACCAAGGCTCTTCGCGTCTACCAGAAAGAGAGCTCCTTCTTTGCCGGAACCGACGACTAAGTCTCGATCTTTATAAGGAAACACTACCGGGGTAGTGTTGCCCATGTCCAGATCTTTTCGCGTTAGATAAGTTGCGTTTGCAGGAGTGTAGAAGTCAATCAGCTTGAGGTCTTGTGGCGAGAGCGCAAGCAGCGTATCGCTATATTTGCCATTGGCCGGATCAAAGGCGCCATCGCCGGTCTCCGCATAGATTGTGCCGTTCGAACCGACCGACGCGCCGCCTCTGCCCCAAATGCCTCCGCCCGTAGCAGCGGATTGAAAGGCCTGTACGGGCTTATCCGGACTGCTGATGTCCATGCTCCAGACGCCGGATTTGGCGTGACCGCATCCCTGCGATGTGGTCGTATAAGCGAAGTTGCCGAATGAATTCAGGCTCCAGTTCTTCGAGTATGCCGGTACGAACTGCTTGGGTGGAAACCGGTCTTCTCCGTTCACCAGATTCAAGGCGTGCAGCTTGCCATCGATTGAAATAGCATAGACAGTCGGTCCGGCTTGGCTCTGCAAGATCAGCGGCGTCGCATTCAAAGCATCCGGACAGAAGTAGGAGCTGGTGCCGGAGTTGCCCGGTGATACCGCAGCGTCGTTGGTGAAATGCTTCTGCCATGCCAGCTGCCCGGTATCGGCATCCACAACGTAGAGATTATCCGAACTACCGCCGACAACCACATAGGTCTCAGCTCCCTTATTGGTGTAAACCGGATTGATCACCACAGGCGTGGTTAAAGAGTTCAGGTACTTTGGCTCATTGTCCAGCTTCAGCTTCCACAGCAGTTGCAGACCTTTCACAGTGTCAACCGAAATTGCAGTTTCATCCTGGGCCCAACCATTTCGCTGGGCACTACCGCCGAACGTGAGCCAGCTACCAGCTGCCACGGAGCAACTGAGAGCGAGAGCGGCAAGAACTCGGGTTTGATTCTTGCCAAGATTGAGGAAACTAAGTTTTTGCATTGGCTGCTTCGTCCGTAAAGCTTGTTAGGATACAAGCCATATTGATTCTCGGAAACGTGATTTCTATTTTCCCGCTTTGGCTTCTGGAACGGATGTCAAGGTCAGTCGGATAGAGCAGACGCAAGCTCTGACCGGCCCAGGGGATTTCCACTTTCTCTTCTCCATTAAGCCGCCACACTGCAAGGAAAACCGCGCCCGGCGATCTCATCCCGAGAGCAACGGGCGAGACTGTGTCCGTCATCAAAGGCATACCCAGCGGGTAAAACGGAATGCTATCCGGAATGTGCTGACGCAGGACGTTCTTGTAAGTTCGGATACCAGTTTTGATTTGCGCCAAGACAGCCGGATTGCATTTTGCAATGTCTCCGCTTTGATGGATGCGGCAAAGCATTGCATTCACCATGTGAAAGCTAGCTTCATCTGCAGTACCGGTGGCCGAGGGGAAAGACCAAACGCCCAATTGCTCCGGCAGCAGACCGGCAGACAAGCCTGTCACCAACGAAGGGTAGCGGCGATAATCATCCTGGTCGCTAGCCGATTCCAGTTGCAGGCGCGACAACATTGCGTAATCGATGCGACCGCCGCCGCTGGCGCAGTTCTCAATAATCAGATTTGGATAACGATGTAGCACCGATTCAAGCCAGGCAAGCAGAGCCAGATTGTGTTCGTGCAGACCCTGGCCGAAACTTTCGGCATGCAGCTCAGTCCCTTCCAGTGCGTCGACGTTGTAATCGAGCTTGATGTACTCCACGCCGTATTCGCTGATAATTCGGTGGACGACGCTGTTCAGGTAAGCCCGTACATTTGGATTGCGGAAGTCCAGCAAGTAGCGGCCATGGTCGATCACACGCCTGCCGTGCCTCATGAAGAACCAGTCATCCGGCTTGCGAGCCAAGGGCGAGTTAATGCCGGCTACCTCAGGCTCTAACCAGAGCCCCGGAGTCATACCGCATTTGCGGATGTGAGCTGGTAAGCTGGGTAAGCCCTCGGGCCAGCGAGTTTTGGATGGTTGCCAATCGCCCACCGCTCCCCACCAGTTCTGGTTGATCTCCGTGTACCAGCCTGCATCGATCACGTAATACTCGCATCCAACTGCCGCGGCCGCACCAATGAGCGGTAACTCTTTGTCGGTCGAGGGTTCAAGGTTCAATGTGACTGCATCGTTGTAGATCACCGGACAACTGCGATTCCGGTCCTGATAGGGCCGCGCACAGACGTTCCGTCGATAGCGGGTCAACTGTTTAACTGCTCCAGGGAAGCCACCGTGAACGCAGCCGATTGCAACCGGTACCGATTGGTAAGTCTCGCCGGGCTGCAGATTTTTCCAGGCGTGGGCATGCTGCTCATCCGGACCGCCAACGTAAGCATAGAGCGTTTTCGAGGATGTTTGTGAAATCTCGGCATGCCACGAGCCGTTGTATTCGATCTGCCAAAACCAGGCGAGATTAAGCGCCGTGTTTTCGATGACGGCCATTGGCAGGTAGCGCTCACTAGACCAGGTTCCCAGGCTGTCAAAAAACGCTCCGGAGACGCTGAACTCGCCATTCGGAACAAATCCAAGTTCCGACGGTCGGCACGCATGCCATTGACCTTCAGCTTGCCAGCTGTTGTAACAGAGATGGATACGTAGTTGCTTCTCAAACTCAGAAGGTGAAGCGAAGTTGGCGAGCATGGCTGAACTGACATACTCAATGCCTACGGGCTTTGATCCAAGGTTGGTGACACTTGTGTAGCGCCTAACGATCGGCACCTTTTCAAACGCGTCATAGAAAGACTCGACCCGAAGATTGAGGATAGGATCGTGGTGAGTCAGCACGAGACGTTTGCCGCCAGGGATTACGGTCTGTTTCTGGCTTGCTAACTCTAGTCGCAGGCCTGGCATTCCAGCCGTAAACTTCATGCCATGATGATCGGCGCTGTCTTCGCCGCTACAGTGGAGGGCAACCTCCAGACTCAGTGAATCGAAGGCGGAAGCTGAAGTGTCCGCAAGCGATGCGGTGCGTTCAGCTGATGGCGTCAATTGAGCCTGCACGGCAGATGGCGAATCTTTGGGAAGAATGAACCGTTGGCGCAACTGGCGCTTATAGAAGTCAAAGGAGAAAGTCAGTCCATATGCGGTCCAGGAAAATGGGTTGCCATTAGCCGCCGCGTCAGGCTTCTGTTCTGCAGCAAGCGCCGCTCCAGCGAGTTCACCCGCAGTCGCAAATGCACTAAGGGCAAGAAAGTTCCGGCGTTTCATCATTGGCCTTGTGTAGGCTTGAGCGTCTCGTTCCAGCCCTCGTGACTTTGCCAATCGAGAATCTTGAAGTGCCGATATGGCTCCTCGCGAGGTAACTTAGTGAACTCCGTCAGATTGGCTTGTTGATGGTTACCCTCTTGCGATTGGTAGTACCAGGTTGCTTCCTGGCCCAGCTTAGCGGCTTCTCCCGAAACAAAGAAGGTGAACTTTTCAAACCGATAAGGAGCGTGCCTTCCAGGCTGCTGCCCATATACCTGGTCAACAATCAGCTCTGTCTCTGGCGAAAGCGAGCGGTCCTTCACCATATCTCTCATCGCTTTTACCACCAGCCAGTTGTTAACGCGGTGGTCGACATGACGTTCATCCGGATGTCCGGTGATGATCAAATCCGGGTGGAAGCGCCCGATAAATTGCTTCAGAGCCTTAATGACCGGCTCGCGTGCGTAAGTGAGATTTGATATCGCTGAGCCAACGTACGGCGAGTGCTCGCTGGCCAGTAGAACCGATAAGTACGGGTGGTCCGGATTCGTGGCTTCCCAAACCTGCCCTAAGCCACCATCCGGTAGGCCCAGAAAGAAAATGTCATCGCGCGCGACACCTAGATGGGCCAATGATGCGCGGCTCTCTTCCATTCTCACTTCGCCGAAGTCCATAGCGCGGGCCGCATCGCACGAGTGCATGAAGAAGCGATCGCAGCCACCGCCATCCGAACCGGTGAGGTAGACGAAATGGATTGGAATATGGTTTTCTACTGCCGCACGAATGATCCCTGGGTGAGCCGTGTCGTCGTCATCGTGAGCGCAGAAAATCAGAATCGATTTCGGCAGTTGATCGACGGCCAATTCGATCTGGTTGCGAGCTATCGTGGTGCCGTTCTCAGTTTCTAATGCGACCTGAAGCAGATAACGGCCCGGCGTTCTCGGCTGAAGAGTTGCAGTATGCGTACCGGCTACATGTTCAGACAGCTTGTGACTTTCCAACTCGTGACCTGAGTCATCGAGCACTTGCGTATGAAGATACGATCCCTTCTGAGGCGCATCCGTTGTGACGGAGAAGTCGACAGCAGGAGCGACGCCGGTTGGAAAGATGGTGTGACTGGTTTCGAAATGGATGACGCTGGAAATGAATTCGGGCGGATAGAAAGTCCGGTAAGCTTCAGACTTAACGACGTCTCTCAGATGCAAGTATGAATACAGGAATGGGTACTGCTTGGGCAGAGGCGTGTTGATTGGAATCGTTATCGCAGGTGGTACAAAGGCAAGGTCGTAGATGTGGTCCGGGTTGCGGCTGTCGCGTACGACCACCGAGTAATAAACTCCCTCCGGCTCCTTGTCCACGTGTACAACTGCAGCCTTCTGCGCATGAAAAATCTTCTCTTCACCAGGGTCAAGGGAAAGTGAGCTATCCACAATGTACTTCCACATCGGAGGTTCGTCTGGCTCGGGGGCGATCCACGGATAGGTGTACGGCTCAAACTCAACCTGAACATGCTCCAGGCGCTTGTTTGAGACGTTTTGAATTTTGATAGTTGGGTTCACCGCATCGCCTGAGGTATAGAACGTCTTGTCGAGTTCAACCGAGATGATCTTGGCGGACTGGCGATGCACTGCAAACGAAGTTGCTGTTCGAATTACTTTTCCGGAACTGGTGGCTAGGTCGAGGTCGTAGCGGCCAGTGCGTGCATCGCCCGGTATCTTCCAAACGGGCGCGTATTCAGATCCACTGATCGGAACGTCCGTAACAATCAGGCTGTCCTCGCCCCGATAGCGTATGGAAACTGTGGCCTGCGTTGCCGGTTGCAATCTAACTTGCACCAGGCCGCCTGCCTGGTAACTGGTGTAATCGGCAATAGCTGCTACTTTAGGCGACACCGTCTGTGCTTGAACAAGAGCATAGGCAGAAAGTAACAGAACGAGGGGAGCACGCATAAGTTGGGTGGCGATACAGGAGAGGATCGGCGTGAAGACGCTAGCCGACCCTTGCCGTATGTATAAAAGAAATCAAAAAGTGAGCTTGAGACTAAGTTGAATAATCCGAGGCTGGTTCTCCGTGCCGTAGGCGGTACCGAATGGACCGCAGGTCACGTTTGAAAGATCCAGGCAAACGTTGTTGTATTGGGCGTAATTGAAAGCATTGATAAATTCGCCACGAATGGCAGCGCCAAAACGTTCAGTACCAAATCTCTTGGAAACTGCAAGGTCAACGTTGCGTGCGGCACGTTCACGAAGCTGCGTCATACGCTGAGGCGCATTGCCAAGCTTGTAGATTGACGCAGGTGTTGCATAAGCTGCCGGATTGACCCAGTTGTTTGGATTTTGATTAGTCGGCGTGACATTTTTGCTGACTAAGTCTGGCAGCTGTGGTCCCGGGAAGCCGTAGTTATTCAACTGGTTTGTCTGGCTGTTCTGAAGTCCGTAGAGCGGCAGTCCGCTGGCAAGCCGAATGGTAGAAGATACTTGCCAGTTGCCGAGTGTTTGCTTCACAACTGCTGGAGCGTTGCTGCCCCAATGCTTGCCCTTGCCGTATGGAAGTTCGTAGACCAGGGCCGTGGCAAAGCTTTGCGGAACATCGTGCGTACTAATGTTGTAGTCAAGCCTGGTGTTGTAAGCATCACGCCACTGATTTCCTGTTGCCCATCCAAAGAAGTCTTCGGGCCCATTATCGAGTGCTTTCGACCAGGAGTATGTGACGAGTAAGCTAAGTCCGGCATTGAAATTCTGATTGTATTTTGCATTCAGCGCGTTATAAGAAGATCTGGCGCCGGGCAAAGAGCGCGTCCACTGCAAATTGGTGTACTGCGGATAAGGCCTCAGTAACTCGTTATAGGCGATTGTCGGTTGCTGGTTCAGATAGGTATTGGCAGGAGCAACGTTATAGAACGGATTAGCCACCTGCTGATCGAGCTGCGGTCCCAGACTTAGATACTGATCGGGTAATTGATCAGCATC
>CAXTWQ010000030.1:35605-49630 GCA_964248065.1 uncultured Bryobacteraceae bacterium
TATAGCAGCTTGAGGCCTTTTGTTCCCGAATAACCAACCTGGAAAACGGTATGATCAGTAACCCGATACTGTAAATCGAAGCTCCAGTCTTCGCTGTAGGGAGTCGGATGCGGAGCAAGCGGCCAGATTTGCTGGACACCGGTCCCAACCGCCGTCAAACCGCCCTGCGAACTGCCTTGCGGCTGAACAATACCAGAAGGAAAAGGATTGTTGATCAGGTTCAGCGGTGTGTAGCCGTTGTTGGTTGTCGCAACATATGAGGTGGACGAACTATAGCCATAGAACTGGCCCGGACTGTCGTAGCTCAGCATCGCCGACGCGGGCAGATAGAAAATGCCGGCACCCATACGCATTACCAGACGGTCACTGATTTTATAAGCAATGCCGGCGCGAGGTGCGAAGTTCAGATTTTGAGGTGGCCAGGCAAAGCGGCCGTTTCCGTTTTGTCCTGCAAATTCGAACTCGCCCAGGACCGGTCGCCCTAACGACGGGGCCACAGCAGCGCTAATCGGGTTGACGGCCGTTGTGTTGAAGTACACCAGGCGGTTGTAGCGTTCCGTTGCCGGACGCTGGTTCTCATAGCGAAGGCCGACATTCACGGTGAGCTTTTGATTGACCTTCCATTGATCCTGCACATACGCCCCATAGGTGTGGATACTCATTGCTGGATCGATATTGATCGATTGCCCACCGCCGCTGGCCGTGCCGAGCAGCATGGAAGCGATCGGGTTGCCGCTCAATGAGGACGAAGTATTGAGCGAAGTGCAGGGGCCGCCATTTGGGTCTGGATCGCATGAGGTCTGGGCGCTGCTGAAGTTGAAGTTTCCCGTAGCTTCGCTGATGCTGTTAATTCGCTGATCGTCAAAGTTCGCCCCAAACTTGATCGTGTGTCTGGAGAGCTGCTTTGTAATGTTCACCAAAGCCGTATTCGAGTAGCGGGTGTACTTCTGGTAACTGCTGTTTCCGAGTCCACCATATCCACCATCGGTGCTGATTGTTGGTAAGAGCGGCGCCTGGAACTGAGATGGCATCAACCCAATCGTTGACGCGGTAGCTACGCCGTAACCTTGGGCGATGTGCTGCTCCTGCCAGCGGCTATAACTCCCGTACGTGTTAATCACCCAGGTAGGGCTTGGCGTAATGGTGTCGTTAAGTACGACCTGAAAACCAGTGTTGTACTGATTGTTTCCGATATCGGCTCCATTGCAGAAAAAGCAAGGTACCGTCTGATCCTGACGAAAGCGGTCAGACCAGCGCAGAAACATCCGGTGCACCGCGCTCTGCTCCCAATCGACACGGCTATCGAGCTTGTCGTTGAAAGTATTTCCCGCGCCCTGGGCATAGTAGTTATAAAGATTGTTCGGTCCCACGCCAGGGCGGTTCGGCAGCGGGAACAGGTTCGCGATCTTCTGCCCGACCGGGTTGATCAGATTTGCGGGAATCATGTTGTTTGCAAATTGTGTCCGCGTGAAGTTGTTGCCGGTGGTGTCGAGAGGAGTGGTGGTGAACGGATTGTAGATCAGGCTGGGCGTTCCGTCCGCATTGAACGTCTGCGAAAAATCACCTTGCCTCTGCGCCTGGGTCGGTACGGTGACCAGGCCACTGTCTTGGGTATTCGGTTGCCGGAACCCTTCGTAGCCGCCGAAAAAGAAGAGGTTGTAGCGCTTCAGGATGGGGCCACCCACATTGCCGCCAAACTGATTTTGTTTCAGCTGGCCTTTCGGTGCGCCATTCCGGTTGTTAGTCCAGCTGTTGGCGTTCAGTGCCGAGTTCTGTAAGTAATCGTAAACCTCGCCGTGAAACGTATTGGTGCCGCCTCTTGTAATGAGAGTGACAATGCCGTTGCCCCCGCGTTCGTATTGCGAATCGTATGTATTCTCGACGATCTGCTGCTCCTGCACCGAATCCTGCAAGGGAGAAACGACTAAGCCGCCCCAGTCGAGTGCCTGTGATGGAGCGCCGTCAATGAGAATCGATACTCCCCCAGTGCGCCCACCATTCAGCCCGAAGTTGCTCGACATCTGATCTAACGATCCGCTCTTCTGAGTTTGGCCGCCGGGAGCCTCGGTAGTGCCCGCGACTGCAAAGACAAAGTTCAGCGGATTGCGCGTGCTGTTGGGAAGCGCTTCGATCAAATGGCTGTCCATGGTCACCGAATTGTTCGCGGTCTCGGTATCTACCAGCACCGTTGACTCCTGAACTTCTACTTTCTGCTGCGTATTGCCAAGTTGGAGGGACACATTGACTGCTGTCGCAATCTGCGCCTGCAAGACCAAATTGCTCTGAACGTAGGTCTTGAAGCCAGGCGAAGTGACACTGATCTGATAAGTGCCCGGACGAAGATTGTTGAATTGGTAAGAGCCTTGGTTCTCAGTTGTGACGGTCTGAACGTCGTCCGTACCCGTGTTCTTCAGCTCAATTTGCGCACCGGTCACGGCTGCGCCACTGGGATCGGTCACGTTGCCGGTGATGGAGGACGTAAAACTCTGGCCGAAAGCAAACGGACCGTAGCCGATGAACAAAACAAGCGCGAACAAGGCTCTCAAAGGCGAGATTTGCCCGCGCAGTGCATTAAGTTGACGGGAAAGTAAACGCACGCGTGCCTCCATGAAACAACCTTCCTGAATCGATACTGCTGGACAACATATCAGAACGCAATGAAACGTTCAAGAAAAATTCATCATGAATCTTCAATGACCAGGAACTTAAGGGAACAGGAATCCTAAGGTACGAGACAGATTTGGAGCTGTGAGCGCATCCGGTCCCAGCTTTAAGACTTCATCAGGAGCCCCCAATGCACCCGCGGTTTGTCTTATGGGCTCTGCCTGCTCCTTTTGCCGGCGCGCTTCGAGGACCAAGGCATGCATGATCCAGGGTTTGTACCATTCCGGCCAGCGGCTCTCGATCTTTCTGAACTGGGCGTCCGAGCTTGCGGGTGTTCCATTCAGTTCCAGCGTCAACGTCTGGAGAAGCAAAAGGTCTGCATCGTCGGGGGCAATTCGTACCGCCTTCGACAAAAACGCGGCTGCGTCCGGAAGATCTCGATCTTCGATCAGTAGCAGTGCTGCTGAACGGTAGAGTTCTGGTCGCGTGGGAGTGGCCTGCATCGCTTCGTGGATTGCGAGTTTCGCATCCTGTGGCCGATTCTGTGCTTGCAGTATTTGCGCCTGGACGAGGTAATAGTCGCCGCCCTGTTGCGCTTTGGGAATGCTCTGCAGGACATTCAATCCTGCCTCGGCACTCACAACATGGAGGTCAGCTATCGCCAGATCCAGTGCTAGCTCAGGCGGTATGGCGGAAGCCGATTGTTCCAGGAGTTGCTTCGCGAGCTGATATTGCCTGGCATTCACCAGCATATGAACGGAGTCTGTCAGCAGATTAGGCGAAAGCTTTAGGGTGCATAAAGTGTGGACCACGGCAGCAGCATCGTCGGTCCTATCGTCTTCCAGCAGGATCCCGAGATAACGGACCTGAGCCTCGACATTGTCCGGATTGCTTTGCACCGTGTGCACTACGCCGGCCCGGTATTTCGCTCTTTGCTCATCAGGCGACAGACCGAGGAACTCCACCAAACCTGCGGGATGTGATGATGCGGATCGGTTTGGACCCAGTTCGCGGCATCGAGCAAAGATCGCAGAGGCTTCTGCCGGCTGACCAGCCTTAGACAAAGCACGGCCGAGGTGGAGCAGGATCGTGGAATTCGATGGTAGGAGTCCGGCCGCTTTGCGCAGCACAGGCAAAGCATCGCTTGTTCGATCCAACGCCATATATGTCTCACCCAGACGGTCCAGGACGGCGCCGTTCTTCGGTTCCTTCTTTGCAGCCAACTCAAAATCGGCGAGCGCCTCCTTCAGCTTCACCTGCCGGTACAGCAAGAGGCCGCGTGCGATGTGGGCTCCGGTGAGATCCGATTGCAGAGCAAGGGCGTGATCCAGTTGTTTCAGTGCCTCCCCTGGCTGCTGGGCTGCTTCAGCTGTGCCGAGTTCGTAATGTCCCATGGCATCGCCGGGATGCTTGCGAACGAAAGCGTTTAACTCGGCCATTCCCTCCGTCATGTGTTCACCGATTGCTGTTTCGGCGAAGGCTCTCTCGCGACGCGCGACATCGTCGCCTGGCACAAGCTTCAGATATTCATCCCAGGCGTTCCGGGCGTCAGCGAAGTACCCAAGCGATGCCGCAGTGCGTGCTTCCAGTTGCCGTACATCGGTGCGCTTCGGCGCGAGCCGCGACGCCCTCGCCAGCAACTCGAGTGCGGCTTCCCTATCGTCGAGCGCGACATTCACCGCAGCAAGATCGTAGAGCACATCTACATTTTCCGGCTGTTTCGCAATTGCTTCCCGTAGCACGCTTCGCGCTCGTTCATTGTGCCCGGCGTGTGACGCTGCCAAGCCAAGATCGTAGAGCGCTTCGAAATTGTCGGGGGTGGCGTCAACAGTCTTCGAAAAGAATATCTCCGCCTTGTCATATTGCCCGACCGAAGCAAGGGCCACACCCAGCGTAAAGTTTCGGCCCGGGTCTGCCTCCGTATCGAGGGATAAGTGCGCCAGAATCGCGTCTCCGTTCCGCTGATTGCCCAGCGCATAGTTGGCTTGCATTCTCAGCATCGCTGCATCGGTGCGGTCCTGCGCCGGTGTGACAATCCGGTCCAGGTAGCCGAGCGCTTCCGCCGCTGCTTTCTTCCCCAGAGCGATGTGCGCCAACTGCACCAGCGCGTTCGCGTTTCCGGGCTCCAATGCAATTGCTTTAAGAAAAGGTTTGCGGGCTTCGGCAAGCTTTCCGGTTGCCAACAGATGGTTTCCGAAGTTGTTCAGCAAAGCAGCGTCCGGGGATGAACTCGATAGCGCCCGCCGATAAATTAGATCAGCCTCGTCGTATTTCTTCTCCTTATCCAGAACCACACCGAGCACTCCTAAAGCCGCACGGTCTTTGGGCTGGACGCGCAAGCGCGCCTGTAGAATCTGCTCGGCAGAAGAGAGGTCGCCGCGTTCCAAGGCCACTACTGCCGACTCAATCGCATCTTCTTGCGGCAATAACGGAAACGAAAAGGCGCAGGCTAGAGCGGCGGTCAGCCCAATTGCTCGAACCCCGATCCATCGACTGAGTGAGGGACGCATTCAGTGTTGCCCGTTGCTAGCAGCCAGCCGGCCTCTCAAGGCTTAACTGCGATCGCAAGGTCGGAAGGCTTCACTCCGGCTGTATAGATCTCGTTCAGGAAAGAGTGGGGATCGTATTTCCCGACGAACGCGACATCGGCTTTTTGCGGAATGACGGAATCCATACCCGCTGCCCAGTAAACTGAATTCACGATCATGCGCCGCAGCGCTTCATTTTCGATATCGTCGGCCGCTCCAATAGTAGAAGTGAAAACCCGTGCCACTTTGCCGGATTCGGTCGTGAACGCATTTGTCCATGCAATCGGCATCATGGGATCGTTTTTGCCCGCAACGGGCGAACCTTCAGGACTCAACCAAGACAGGACTTGGCCTAGAAGCAGCGGACGGCAGGTTGACGGCATAGGCAAACGCACTTGGTAAGTATCGGTGGGACCCCAAATCTCTCCGTCCTGAATGCCGAGTAAGATGGGGCTGTCACTTGCGCCGGAAGCAAACCAGCCGCGCGTACTCTGGCTACCGTGGTTTCCGTGGTGAGCGACCCAGGTTTCTCCCAAAACTTTACGGCCGAACCCGCCCTCCCATCCAGAAACTTGGCTGTCCCAGGACCATTTCCGATAGGTCTGGCTGGTCTTCAACTCAAAAGGGTGTGTGCCGGTACGAAGGGCAATGATGGGTTTTCCGGATTGAAAATATTCGACAAAATGCTTCATCTGGTTGTCCGGAAGATCGCGCCAGCGGATGAACAGAATTAGAAGGTCTGCCGTCTTCAGGGCTTCCAGGCCGGGTATGTTGCGCTTGGCTCGCGGATCGATCGTACCGTCGCTGTCACTCATCGAGAAAAGCACGGTGCAAGTAAAGCCATGACGAACTGCCAGAATTTTGGCCAGCGCAGGCAGAGCTTCTTCGGAATGATATTCGGCATCATCCCCGGCAACTAAAACAATGTGTTTGCCGGAACCAGGTCCGATTTTGCCTTCGTAGGTAATACCTTCTGCCGGTAGAGCGCTGTAGCAGGCCAAGAGCGCAGTGCAGAGCACGAGTGACTTGTTGAGTAAAGACAACATAGATTGAAAGACACCTTCAGAAGCGCTGGCGCTCCATCGCACTAAAGCATCATGTGTTCCTCTGTGCGCAGCGGCCGGCAAGTGCTGCGCTTGACCAGATACGTGGGAACATCTATAGCCCGGGTGTCTTTTTCCTGGCCCTCAATTTGCGCGATAGCAGTCCGGGCCAACTGACGCCCGACCTCCGCCATATCCACTGAAACACTTGTCAGGTTCGAAGCGCGAGCACGTCCCATTTCGTGTTCGAAACCAATCAGGCTCACGTCTTTCGGCACGTCGAGCCGATGCTGCCGTAAGCCTTCACGGGCTCCAAAGGCAATTCCATCGGAGGCGGCGAGTATTGCAGTCATTGGCCATCCTTGTTCCAGGATGTACCCGATGGTTGCTTGTCCGCTCTCGAACTCGTCATCGGAAAGCGAAACGGTGTGCGAATGATGCTCCAAGCCCAATTCCACGATCGCTTGTGAGTACCCTTTGAAACGATTTCTATGCCAGGGCCGGGAAGCATCACCGATGTACCAGATGTGTTTGTGGCCCAGCTGCGCAAGGTATTGAGTCGCCTGATGACAGCCGCCGCAATCGTCGTAGCGAACGACGTTGCCTTTGAAAGCGTTCTTGCTGGGCTCCATCAAATGGTTTCCCAACAGAACGTAGCGAAGACCATGATTTTCAAGAGCGCTCAGGATGTTCTGGTAGATGGTTCCGGCGACAATAACGCAATCCGCCAGACCGGGCGTCTGTACTGCGTTCGGTATTTCAAGCGTGGCTGAAGGGGCAGCCGGTGGATATTGGTGCCGAGCGAACAACAGGTAATATCCGGCGCTTGAGCAATACTCTTCCAAGCCGAGCAGCAGCAGCGATTGCGCGGAACTGATCCCAAAGTCATTCAACAAAATCAATCCGAGAATGCGCGACTTACTATGGACTACACTACGAGTCCGCGCACTCAGCCGGTAACCGATCTTCAGCGCCACAGCCTCAACGCGATCCCGCAATTCATCATCTACGTCCTCATGGCGATTCAGCACACGGGATACAGTGCCGATGGAAACATTGGCACGGCGTGCAATGTCCTTCATCGTGGGAGTCGAAGAGGTGCGGGCCATCTTACTGCTGGATCGATCCGGAATGTGTATGCTGATGGCCCTGGACGATCGGAACGGATCGCTGCTCGCGTATCGAAAGATAGCCCGCTTCTATAATGGCCATTGTTCTCAGGTTATCCGCCCCGTTCGTTGCCGGTTGTGAGTCGGTGGCAATGGCGCGCATAAGCTCGGACATGGGCCCTCGAAAGGCATCCGGAAACCACACCTCGTTCCAGCGTGGAGTAAACCAGACATCAGGCCGCGCAGCCGTCATGAACGTGACTGTACTCGGTGAGTGGTTTGGATACTCAGGCCAACCAATAGTACCTTCCGCCATGCCCTCGGTTCCTTCCACACGCCATTTGATATAGGGCTTCAGATCATCTTGCCCGCTGCGCGGACCCGTCCAGACGTCGTCCCATGCAGCGGCCCGCATACCGTTCGCATATTCGAGAATGTAGAGACAGATTCCATCCTCATGAGGGAATGCCGTTCGCGGATCTCTCCTTGCACTCACAAAGATTGATTCAGGCTCGCCGAACAAGTAACGGAAGGCATCGATGTGGTGAATGCTGACGTTCAGTAACGTCAGGCGTTTATAGTCCCGCAACCAACTCTGCCAGTGTGGCACTGCGCGCATGTCGATGGTGGCTAACACAGGCGTTCCCAGGTATCCCCACTCCAGAATGGTTTTCAGCGCTCTAATTGATTGGTCGTAGCGCATGTTCTGGTTGATGGCCAGCGGGATTCCATTCGTCTCGCAAAGACTTACTATGGCCGCTGCATCTTCGTAATTCACCGCTAGCGGCTTCTGGGCTAGGATGCCCTTCAGGTGTTTGCCGTGCTTCACGGCCTGGCGAACAATTTCGAGCTGCAGGTGCGGCGGCACCGCTACGTCCAGTATCTGGACTTCAGGGTTCTGCAACATCTCCGGCAGCGTGTCGTAGACCTTCGGGATGCGGCGCAGGTCCGCTACTTCGCGTGCAATTTCCGGCGTCCTGGACGTGATTGCCACTACGTTGAAGCCGGCATCTGCATACGCTTTCAACTGCACATCGCGCATGATAAATCCAGCACCTACGGCCCCGATTCCGTAATCACAGCGCGGCGGTTTTGGGGCGAGATGTTTTAGGTCAAGGTCAAGATCCACTCACGCTCCGCTTAAATGAACTTTGCACTAAAAGTTCATGATGTCAACGGATAGCCTGTGATAATATTCCGTTCAGCCGCGAACAATCCATGAAGCTTGGGCTAATCAATTCGGCATGGTTCGGTACTACTGTCAGCACTGCCCAAGGCATACGACTCACCAAAGAGATCGGTTTTGACTGCATCGATATCTTCGCCGATCCACTTGGTACATCGCCGCAAGAACTAAGAATCATTCAGGAGACTTGCTCGGCGTGCGATCTGCCTGTCGTGTCCACCGTCTGTTGTGCGCTCGGCATTGCGGATTTTAACGAACCAGTGCGGCGATTCCACATCGACCGGGCTAAGCGTTCTCTCGAGCTTTGTTATGGGCTGCATGGCCGAAATCTTCTGTTGGTTATCGGTGAATACATCTGGAATCAAGAGGTAATCGCACCGTCAGATCAATGGGAGTGGGCAGTACAGGGCGCGCGCGAGCTAGGTGCTTATGCCAGTGAACTCGATTTCGAGATTGCTTTGGAACTGGAGCCCTTCCCTTTGTCGATTGTGAATACTGTTGAGAAGATGGACCACTTTCTTTTGCAAGTGGGGAACCCTCGTGTCAAGGCCAACGTGGACATCTCTCACCTGGTGCTGGCACATGATCCGCCAGAGAACATTGGGAGGTTAGCCGGGCGCATCGCGCATGTTCACCTTTCGGATTGTGACGGAACCAAGCACGGCGATCTGCCTCCAGGTAGGGGCGTGGTAAATTTTCGACCCTACCTAAGCGCACTCGCAGACGCCGGCTTCGACAGTACGGTCAGTATAGAACTCGAATATTCACCGGAACCCGGCAAGGTAGTCGATTGGGTTCGCGACGCATATCAATTCACCAGCAGCATGATGCATGAACTAGGCATCCGTTCTTAAAAGAGTAAATACGCTATGGCTAAAGGTCCGCTTGGAAAAGATGTTATGGGCGAGTACGAGCGCAACGGTTTTGTTGTCGTAAACGCAATGTTCAGCCGGGAGGAAATCGATCTTCTTCGCCGTTCTTCGAAAGAAGATCGCCAGCTCGACCAGCATTCATTCGGGAAGGCCGATGGAGAAGGTGGCACGGTACGGCTGTCTTTATGGAATCATCCTGGCGACACTATCTATGGCATGTTTGCTCGATGCGAATCGATTGTGAACTCGGCCGAGACTCTGCTTGACGGCGAGGTTTATCATTACCATTCCAAGATGATCATGAAGGATGCCAAAGTTGGAGGCGCCTGGGCATGGCATCAGGATTACGGGTATTGGTATCAGAATGGCGTGTTGTTTCCGCTGCTGACAAGCGCCTTCATCGCGGTCGATCCGGCCACGCGCGAGAACGGATGCATGCAGGTTCTTAGCGGCTCGCACAACATGGGCCGCATCGAGCATACTCTTACGGGCGATCAGGCCGGCGCGGATATGGAGCGCGTGGATGAGGCCAGCAAGCGTCTGGATCTGGTCTACGTAGAAATGGAGCCCGGTGACGTCCTTTTTTTCCATGCGAACCTGCTGCATAGGTCGGATCAGAACCGCTCGGATAATCCGCGATGGGCAATGATCTGCTGCTATAACGCGGCACGGAACGATCCTTATAAAGAGGCGCACCACCCTCGCTATACGCCGCTGCGCAAGGTTCCCGATTCCGCAATCCTCGAAGCGGGTCTGCGGCGATTTAGCGATGCCGACACTGACGCATGGTTGGACAGCGCCAAGGACGAGAGCGCACAGGTTCTTTCGACTTCGGGAGCAGCCTCGGTTTAGTGAACGGTGAGGTGCAGCTTCGCATTGGTGCTAGTCACTTCTGTTTTGGTGCTAGTCACTCCTGTTTAAGAAGGAAGCCTATTCTGCTTTTCATGCGGAAAGTCTTCCTGATTTTCTCTCCATTACTGCTGCTTGCCCAAGACCCGGATGATGTCAGGCCGCAGCAAGCGCAATCGCCGGGCGTTACCGCAGGGAAAGCGCAGTTCCAGCAAACCTGCGGGTTCTGTCACGGACTGGATGCGCGAGGAAATAGCGGTCCCGACTTGATTCGCTCCTCGCTGGTCAGCCACGACGTGGGCGGGAATCTGATCGGGCAGGTTGTTCGCAACGGGCGACCGGAAAAAGGCATGCCGGCGTTTCAGCTTTCCGATACGGAGATAAGTAACATCGCGCAATTTCTTCACGCCCAGGCGAAGATCGCCAGTTCCGTATCTCAACGCATTCCTTCCGAGTACCCGCTCGAAAAGTTGCTGGTTGGGGATGCGGCGGCTGGCCGTAAATACTTCGATGGAGAGGGAAACTGCAAATCCTGTCATTCGACGACCGGCGACTTGGCCCACATCGCCTCCAAGTACAAGCCTTTTGATTTACAAACACGCATCACCTTCCCATCCGGCGCGAGTCCTTCGCTAACCGTCAGAGATTCATCCGGCCAGGACTTCAGCGGGGAGCAAGTCTATGCTGACGAATTTGTGATCACTCTTCGCGATAAGGCAGGTTGGCTTCATACCTGGAGTCGCACTGCCGTGCATGTGGAGACTCACGATCCCCTAGCCGCTCATGAACGGCTGTTGAAGAGCTACACAGACCGCAACATCCACGCCCGCGTCGCGTATCTCGAGTCGTTGAAAAGATCAGAGTTTCACTCGCTGCTCTGGTGGCAACGCTGGCGCTCAGCGCACAAGGACTCGATCCGCAGACTCTTCTTCATCCCTCGGCAGATAGCTGGCCAACGTACAACGGCGATTACTCCGGTAAGCGCTTCAGTTCGCTTCGTCAAATCAATAAGACCAACGCCGGAATGTTGACCTTGGCGTGGGCCTTTCAGACGGATGTCAGTACCGGTCCCGGCCTTAAATCAACTCCGCTTTTAGTGAACGGAACGCTCTACTTTTCGGAACCGGATGACGTTTGGGCGGTCGATGCGCGATCGGGGCAGCAGAAATGGCATTACCGTTATCACAATAATGAAGGCCTTCATATCGGCCAGCGCGGGTTGGGCATGTACAAAGGGCTGCTCTATTTCGAGAGTCCTGACGCGCACCTCCTCTGCCTCGATGCACGGACAGGTGAAGTTCAGTGGAACAACGAACTCGCTGACGTGAAGCTGGGGTATTGGGCTACGATGGCTCCCCTGATTGTCGGCAATCACGTCCTGGTGGGCGTTTCCGGAGATTTTAACGACCTGCACGGTTTTATCGATTCATTCGATGCACAGACCGGGAAGCTGCAATGGAGATGGGACGCGCTACCAAGACCGGGGCAACCAGGCTCGGAGACCTGGCCGGCCAACAGCGACGCTATTGAGCACGGCGGCGGAATGACATGGGTTACGGGCACGTACGACCCGGAATCAAATCTTGTATTTTGGGGCACAGCGAATCCGAATCCCGTGTTGGACGGATCGGTCCGGCCCGGTGACAATTTGTATACCTGTTCCATCGTTGCGCTCAATCCGGATACCGGGAAGCTCAGCTGGTATTTTCAGCCTTCGCCGCATGACGTTCACGATTGGGATGCGGTTCAAACCCCTGTCATCTTTGACGGCGACTTTCACGGAGCTAAGCGCAAGCTGCTGATTCAGGCATCGCGGAACGGCTACTTATTCGTGCTCGACCGGATGAGCGGTAAGCCGCTGCTGTCTGCGCCTTACGAAGAGACCAACTGGAGCTCCGGCATCGACACGAAGGGCCGACCGATTGCGAAAACAGATAAATATCCGGGTCCAGCCGGAACTCTCGTCGAGCCAGATGCGATTGGCGCTACCAATTGGATGGCTCCGAGCTTTGATCCGGATAACGGACTGTTGTACGTGGATACGCACCAGTCATTCAGTCTCTACTATGCTTTCTCGACGGGCAAACCGGAAGGCTTCGGCGGACGAGACCTCACCGTCTGGTCTCACTCTTATCTCCGTGCAATCGAGTATCAAACCGGTAAGTGCCGTTGGGAACACGATCTTGGCTCTGGTTGGGATTGGTCAGGAGCTTTAAGTACGGCCGGTGAACTTGTTTTCTCGGCCGACGTCCACGGAAATATTCTTGCGCTGGACGCAGCCACCGGGAAAACATTGTGGCATGTGTATGGCGGCGGTCCGGCGCAAGGTCCACCTGTCACCTACGAATTGGACGGACGGCAATATCTGGTATGCGGAGCACATGGCGTGCTCTATGCTTTTGCCTTGCCCGAAGCGCTTCTTACCAAACCGTAGCTTTATTGGTGCTGATTCTCGTTCTTGTGAATAAATGAGCAAGGCAGGTCAGTAAGACAAACCGTCTCCAAGGCAGAACAACAACTTTCGCGGTCGCCGAGTTCACCAGTATTGCCGTGGCAACTCTCTGGATTTGGCAAAGAAACTAGGGCGCAAGTTCCAGAGCCCCAATGTTCGCTAATGACGCATGCATTCCTACCATGAACTCACGATCGCCGCCTCTTCCCTGCCCCTCGATTGACCTCTTTAAGTACGTACCACACCATTTAGCAGATTCGACGTCCCATCGCAGTTTAGATTTAAGCTTGCCGCTTGGAACCTGCACACCGGGCAGAGTTTTCGCAAAGCTGACCAGGATTCTGACTTCCCCACCTGTTTTCATCTGAGAGAGCTGACGAGCTGCTCACTCTGCTGGCACGTGCTACCCAAGACACGATGCGGCATCTGCCGGGCTTTTATCTCCGCAAATCTACATGTCAGCCTGGATCGCCAACATGTCGCCAACTGTGCCCAGTGGCAACGCAAAGCGCACTTCGAGGCCATGCTTCAAAATCTCGAAGCGCAAGTTCACATGCAGGAAGCGGCAGCCTGGCCGAAGCGTTTTATCTGATCCTGAATCAGCTTCGCTACGTGGATTAGCGGAGGAGGTGGACAGTGAGCAACTACTGGGTAAGAGTGGCAAGCCGCGATCATGTACGAGCAGGAGACTTCTGTCAGCTCGGCCATGGAAAAGCTTTGCCCTTACAACAGCTTCAGCCGTGCGATTGGATTATCTACTATTCCCCTCATGAGCAGAGCTTCGTGAGAGAGGAATCATGCCTAAGCCTGTTCAGAGATGAAGGCGTCATTACACTGAACGTTTAGAACTCGTATGCTAATACCCTAGGTGAGAGCAGTTGAGTATAAAGATACGATGACGGGCGGCTACGAAGGAGACGCCCGATGCTTTACGTTGGAGTCGACGATCACAAGAGCACATCACAGATTACGGTCATGAACGAGGCTGGAGAGATTCTCCGCTGGAAGAGTGTTAACAGTACAAAGGAGGGCTTCCAAGAAGCCCTCGCCGGATACGATGAGCCGTTCAAAGCTGTCTTGGAAGCAAGCTACATCTGGGGACCGATGTACGACTGGCTCGATGACATGAGCGAGGAATCTTGCTCGCCCATCCTCTCAAGGTTCGAGCGATTGCTTCCGCACGGATCAAGAATGACCGGATTGCTCCGAAGTGCCGGCTCTGTTGCAAACAGCATTAACTGTCCAGAATGAGGCATGTGGAATGGTTTCAAAGGACGGCATTTCTCTCCCGAGTTCATCTTGCTTTGTGTCCGCTGGTATCTGAAAGACCCCTTGAGCTACCGACAACTCGCGGAAATGATGAGCGAGCGCGGCATAGTGGT
>CAXTWQ010000031.1:0-49627 GCA_964248065.1 uncultured Bryobacteraceae bacterium
GGTATCGGCTGACCGGCGCTGGAGTGGTTGGGGGGGGGGGGCAGATTGGTGAATTGCGGGCCGGGTACTTTGCAGATGAAATTGCTGTGGATGGAAACCCTCTTACAGATATTTCCTCCGTTCGCCGAGTCTCATTTGTGATGAAAAACGGCATGATTTTCAGACATTAAAGCACAAATAGTAGATTGGATTTTGCTATTTGACCAGCATTTTGATTGTCTTGGATCGACTTGCTTTGAATTTATGACAACAATCAGCTTCGATTTCTATGGGCAGAGCTCGGCCCACGACAAGTCGGTCCAGGTTTATGGGGCCGATATCTTAAAGACGGCAAATAAGCAACTCACGCTCGTAGATCATCTCTGGCGGCAGGTGATCGTGCAAGTCAATGAACAGCTCCTCATGCCCAATGACCTCAGATCTCCAGGCTGCAGCGTTGAATAGCTCAACTTCCGCAAACTGCTCTTTCGAAAACTCCAGGCCGTTCCAATCGATGTCCTCGTAGCGCGGAACCCAGCCAATGGGCATTTCCAGACCAGCTGCCCGGCTGTTTGCGCGATCGACGATCCACTTCAGCACGCGCATATTCTGGCTGAAGCCGGGCCAGATGAACTGTCCATTCGCATCCTTGCGAAACCAATTGACGTGGAAGATGCGGGGCGTGATGCTGAGCGAACGCTGCATACGCAGCCAGTGCCGGAAGTAGTCGCCCATGTGATAACCACAGAACGGAAGCATCGCCATCGGGTCGCGACGAATCTTGCCGATCGCTCCCGAAGCCGCAGCCGTTGTTTCCGAACCCATGGTGGCCCCAAGGTAAACACCGGCGCTCCAGTTAAAAGCCTGATAAACAAGAGGCGTGGTGGTAGCTCGTCGACCGCCGAAGATAAATGCGCTGATCGGTACTCCTGCTGGGTCCTCCCATGCCGGGTCGATCGATGGGCACTGAGAAGCCGGAGCAGTAAAACGCGAGTTCGGATGTGCAGCCGGCTTGCCACTGGCTCGGCCAATTTCAGGAGTCCATCGGCGCCCTTGCCAATCCAGACACTCGGCTGGCGGCTCATCGGTTAAGCCTTCCCACCAGACGCCGCCATCGGGTGTGAGCGCCACGTTGGTAAAGATCGTGTTGCTTGACAAAGTAGCGATGGCATTCGGGTTGGTCTTCGGCGATGTTCCCGGCGCCACTCCAAAAAATCCTGCCTCGGGATTGATGGCTCGCAACTGACCACTGTCGTCCGGCCGAATCCAGGCAATGTCGTCGCCCACAGTCCACACTTTCCATCCTTCGAAACCGGCAGGCGGAATCATCATAGCGAAGTTTGTCTTGCCACAGGCGCTCGGGAAGGCAGCAGCGACGTAGGTCTTCTCGCCTTCCGGATTTTCGACGCCAACAATCAGCATGTGCTCGGCCATCCAGCCTTCATCGCGTGCCATGTTAGAAGCGATACGAAGCGCAAAACACTTTTTGCCGAGCAGCGCGTTGCCGCCATATCCTGATCCGTAGGACCAAATTTCACGCGTCTCCGGAAAGTGGACAATGTACTTATCGCTGTTGCACGGCCAAGGCACATCGGCCTGCCCTGGGGCTAGCGGAGCGCCAACACTGTGCATGCAGGGCACCACACGCTTGATATCGCGATCGATCTCCTGAAACACGGGTAACCCGATGCGAGCCATGATGCGCATGTTGACAACAACGTAAGGCGAATCGGTCAGCTCCACTCCTATCTGCGACATGGGCGAATCGATCGGTCCCATGCTGAACGGCAGCACATACATGACACGCCCGCGCATGCTGCCCCGGAACAACGTTTTCAGCTTGCGGCGCATCTCAAACGGATTCACCCAGTTGTTAGTCGGCCCGGCCGCCTCTTTAGAAAGAGAGCAGATGAATGTCCGGTCTTCCACGCGCGCCACATCGTTAGCATCCGATCTTGCATAAAAACAGCCCGGCCATAAGTCCTGGTTCAGCTTGATAAAGGTGCCGTCCTCCACCATCTGCCGGCAAAGGGCTGCATTCTCCTCTTCCGAACCATCCACCCAGTGAATACGGGCCGGCTTTGTCAGATCCGCCATCTTTTCCACCCAGCGGATGAGATGTTTATTGGTGCTCAACGGCACGGTAGAGCCAATTTGGTTCATAAGGGACAACCCCACTTTACAGGCCAAGCCGTGTCAACTTGCGAGCAGTACCGGCGGTTAGTTACCGACAAAACTAACGTTGAGCCACAAGGCCAAACAGTCATGAGGGTGTTGGGCTTGCCTTGAGGTCGTCGCGTGAACGTTGCTTTCGACGATCCACTTAGGTTATACGATCTAATGTCTACGTTCCCTTTCAATGAACCGGTCTACCAATGGCGACTCTTACGACCACCAAAGCTGCTACACCCCGTATTCTTTACGCGCTGCTGTTTCTGTACGCAGGCATTGCGGGCATATATGAAGTGGCAAACTCCGTCTCATCGACGATCGGAAATTTCAATCTCCGGAACCAAGTACAAGGGCCTATCAACCTCTATGGAAATCTAATTACCTTCACAGACGCGGCTGCCGTAAATGCAGGCCTTGTAAAAGGCGATGCCGTGCTTGCCATCAATCGTCAAACGTTTACCGGCCAGGCGCTTTGGCAGCGCATTCTCTGGTACGCTCGACCCGGCGACACGATGGCGCTTCGGGTCCGAAAACAGAACGGAACCACGATGGACGCGACGATTCCTCTTAGCGGGTATCCGAAAGGATGGTCAGTGGAGGACCCAGCAGTTCCGACCACGGTGACCGGAGCGATCTTTACCCTGGTGATGATCCTCGTCATTCCGCTGTTCTGCCTGGCGCTGGGCGTTTGGGTCGCGTTTGCCCGGCCTTTCGATCCCAATGCGTGGTTCATTCTAATCCTGCTGACCTACCCGCAGTGCCTCAACCCCGGGGCCTTTCGTTGGTGGATCCCGGCTTGGCTGCCACTTCGGTTGTTCTGGCATCTGCTCATCCAATTCCTGGTCCCTGCAGCGCTATTTCTTCTTGGACTGCTTTTCCCAGGGCGTTCGCGGCTCGATAAAGCGCTCCCTTGGCTGAAGTGGTTTGTGATCGCGCTTACAGGCACGATGGTGGTTGCTGCTTTCGTCTCGGAATACAACGCGTGGTACGACCTTTCTCTGCTTCCGCGCGTAGATACGATCGACCGCCTTATCAACCCGGTTTTTATATGGTCCTCTCTCTTCTACGTTGGCCTCTATTGGATCTTGTTGTTCGATCAGCTGCGAGCGGCGAATTCACCAGACGCAAGGCGTCGGCTTCAGGTGCTACTTGCGGGCTCCGTTGTAGGGCTCGGCAGCAATCTTGTGGTCTTTGGCTTATTGCCTTACCTGGGTATCGCCGATCCAAATAACCATCGTTGGCTCCTCTTGCTTGGCCTTGTACTGATGCTCTTCTTTCCGCTGACGCTCGCCTACGTCGTCATCGTCCAGCGCGCCATGGACGTTCGCATTCTGCTGCGCATGGGAAGCAAGTACTTGCTGGCCAGCGCTACCCTGATGATCTTCCGGATTGCCGGGGTCGCAGCTCTTATCTGGTTGGTCGCGGTTCCACTATTTACTCATGCCCACGACCTGTTAACCACCGCGTTCTGGGGTTCGGTGCTCTTGCTTTTCGGCTTTCTCTTTTTCAAGAAGAAGTCGCCAACCGACCTTCTGCAACAGTGGATTGACCGCAGATTCTTTCGGGAAGCGTATGACGCCGAAGTGTTACTGAGCCAGCTTGCCAAGACCGCGCAAACGATCTCGGATCCGGCAGCGCTGATCCAAACAGTTTCACATCAGATTTCGGAGGTTCTGCATATCGACCAATTGACAGTGCTGCTCTGCAGGAACGGTGGCTTCGAGCCTTCGTACGCCATTGGGCCAGCACTTCACACGCCAGCTAGCGTGCTTCACCAGGTGCGTACATCAACGCCCATCTTCAACAGCGCAAACGACGGCTTCACTCCGGACTCCCATGCGCCAGAACTGCTGCTTCCCTTACCTGGACGTACGGAGCTACTAGGTGCGATGGCACTCGGTCCAAAACGCTCGGAACAACCATACACGCCCGTCGACTTGCGCTTGCTCGAATCGGTGAGTGTACAAACGGGCCTGGGACTCGAATTGAGCGAGGCAGCTGCGTCACTCGCATCTGCGGCCGTACAGCAAGCAAACATCGCGCGCGAGATGGAGGTGGCGCGTGAAGTTCAGGAGCGGCTGTTCCCGCAGCGTCTACCCGCGATCCCTGGCATCACAATTGCCGGAGCGTGCCGCACGGTGTTTGGCGTTGGAGGCGATTATTACGACGCATTTGAAATCGGCCAAGGCTGTCTCGGGTTAGCTATCGGCGATGTTTCGGGCAAAGGCATCTCGGCTGCGCTTCTCATGGCCAGTTTGCGCGCCTGTCTCCGAACCATGACTCGCACCACATCGGGTGAACTCACGCATTTGATGTCACACCTAAACGGTCTGATCTATGAAGCCTCAGCCGTCAATCGTTATGCTACCTTCTTCTTCGGCATCTTCGATCCGGGAGCATGCAAATTTCGTTACGTCAATGCCGGCCATAACCCTCCCGTGCTGCTCCACAAATCGGCGAACGGCAGCTACGAATGCACTCGCCTGGAGTGCGGCGGACCAGTGGTCGGGCTCCTGCCTGGCGCATTTTATGAGCAAGGCACTGTGGTGCTTCAGCCCGGCGATCTGTTGCTTACTTACACGGACGGTATAAGCGAAGCGATGAACTCGGCCGAGGAAGAATGGGGCGAGGAAGCGATGATTGTCGCCGCCCAGCAGGCTATAAACGGAACCGTTGAAGACCTTGTCAAGGCAATCTTCGACGCAGCCGATGCTTTTGCCGCAGGTGCATCGCAGCACGACGACATGACCGTTCTAGTGATGAGATACTCGCATGATGTCTGAGTGACGAAAGAGATTGCGAGATGTTCTCTTGAGCCATAACTGGTGTGTCAGTTGGCCTGTTGCGGGAAGTTCTACTGTTTCCTGCGCAATTGTGAAACGATCAGTTTTAGGCCGCAGTGTGCGCGTGCACACCGGAGCATCGGTGGAAGACTTCGTTATCTTCGATAATTGCGATATCGGAAGGCACTGCAAAGTGCGTCGCGCCATTCTCGACAAAAATGTGAAGCTGCTACCCGGCACAGAGGTCGGCTACAGCCTGGATGAAGATCGTTAGAAGTGGCACGTTACTGAGAGCGGCATTGTGGTGATCGAAGGCAAGAGGCCGAGCGTCGATATCTCGGTACCACAGGTATAGAGTCGGTAGGAGAACCCTGGTACTTGTATGAAAGGTAGGGACGTGTTATGTTTGCATCGTTGGGCCGACATCGGGATTATGCCGGCCCAATCGATCAGGCTAGAGATCTAGTTCGATCTTGAACCTGGTTCGTCGCTTCCTGAGTAGTATCAGGAAAACAACAAACACTAGAAAGTGCATGAAGCACCTCCTTTCTGCTTCAAACAAACCCGCCTGTTGCTTAGGCGGGTTTGCTGTTTTATGAAGCCCATGGCGCTTCCAGCAATCCCAAAATTAGAAGCAGATATCTTCTAGGTGCGAAACAACGCGTTTCCTCTCCAGCCGACTAGGCCTTGGCCTTAGCTCTTCCCGATAACAGCAGGCCCACGCCCACCACAACCGCGCAGCCAACGACGTTGTACCAGAGAAACGATAGCTGGGTAAAAGTGGCCGCCCAAAAGATAGCAGCTTCGCCCGCCAGGACGCCACAGAAAGCAGCTGTCCCCTTTACGCGCCGACAGAAGAACGCCAGCACGAAAACGCCGAGCAGTCCACCGTAAAAGAGCGAACCAACAATGTTCACTCGTTCGATAAGAGCGCCGAAGCCCCTTGCCCCGAAGGCTGCAAAGCAAACCGCGTAAGCTCCCCAAAATACTGTTAGTGCGCGCGACGCCCAAAGATAGTGGCGGTCACTACGATTGCGCACGAGGAAGCGGCTGTATATATCGATCACCGACACAGTCGCAAGAGAGTTGATCTCCCCGGAAGTAGAACCCATGGAAGCCGAGAAGATTACACCAATGACTAGGCCAATCAAACCGACCGGCAGATAGCTCTTAATGAACGATAAAAAGATGTAATTCGTATCGTCAAAGTTGCTGCTCACCTGGTGAAGGGCATCGGCCCGGGCATGTTCGAACTTGGTCTGGGCAGCACGGAAAACAGGTATCGCCGCCGCGTTGCTTCCCACAGCGTAGGCGGCCTGCCTGCGCTGTTCAAAGGCACTTCGATAGCGTGCTTCAACGGCTGGCCATGTTGGCTTCCTTGCAACTCGGGCGGCCTCGGCCGGTTGATAGATGGCCGGCGATGGCGCGAACAAGGAGAGTACGAACACCATAGCTCCTATGAAAAGGATGAAGAGCTGCATGGGTATTTTCACCACGGCATTGAACAAGAGGCTCAATCGGCTCTGAGCAATCGACTTGCCCGTAAGGTAACGCTGCACCTGGCTTTGATCGCAACCAAAGTAAGCCAGAGCAAGAAAGCCGCCACCGATCAGGCCACTCCAGAAGTTATAACGATCACTAAGATGGAAGCGAAAGTCGACGATGTTTAAGCGTCCAGCAACGCTCGCTAAGCGAATTGCGTTCGGAAAAGAGATACTGTGCGGCAGCGCGTGTATTGCGACGAAGAGGCTGAGCAGCAGCGCGAGAAAGATCATCGTCATCTGCTGGACATCGGCCCACGTGAGAGCCTTAATGCCGCCCATTGTGGTGTAGAGCACAACCAGCACTCCAATCAGTACAGCCATCCAACGATCTGACCAGCCAAGCACAGCTGATAACGCTACAGCTGGGGCGTAGAGCCCAATGCCTGCAGCCAAGCCTCGTTGGATTAGAAAAATAGTGCTGACCAGAGCACGCGTCTTTGCATCGAAACGGCTCTCCAGATATTCATACGCCGTATAGACTTTTGCACGATGAAAAATCGGCACAGCAGTAATACAGAGCACCACCATCGCGATGGGCAGCCCAAAGTAGAATTGCGCAAACCTCATGCCGTCGACAAAGCCTTGACCGGTGGTCGAGATGAACGTAATCGCAGAGGCCTGGGTCGCCAGAATGGACAAGCCCATGGCATACCAGGGCATGGTGTTACCCGCAAGCAGGAAGCTGTTGACAGTGCTGCTGCCACGTCCTCGATAGAGGCCATAACCTACCAGCGAAACAAGCCACAGAAGAAGGACGATCCAATCGAGGGTGCTCACGCGAGCGCACTCTTGAGACGCGCAACCTGTGAGCGCGAGACAAGGCCGTCTGTGGAATGCTGCTCTCGTGCAAAGCGCCCTACATGCACGTATTGAAGAGCAGGAATAGCAGTAACTTCGCTCAGTAACTCCCAGCTAAGACCGATTCCAGCAATGAAACGAATCGTAGAACCGGCAGCAGCTTGCCAGCCTTGCAAGTCAGCTAGTTTGAAACCGCGCTCGGAATCCGCAATGCTTACAAGTATCCGATCAACTTGACCGAAGTCTTTCAAGGCATGAATGCCTGCGAAGGGATCAGACAATTCTTCGAAAGCACGGTGGAAAGTAAATGGAAGGTTCGGCGCAGCTCCAGCGATCTGTCTGAGAACCTCAACGTCTACCTCTCCGTTTTTAACAAAGCCGAGCACCAATCCATCAATGGGCAACGCCCCAAGAGCTTCGGCATCGCGGACCAACTGCTCCATTTCAATCACGTCGTTGATTTCTGACGCTGCCGTCGGACGCAGCATAACGCGGGATGGAATCGAAACGGCCGCAAGTATCTGCTTCACCTCGGCAACCGGTGGCGTCAGGCCCCCCAAGCGGAGTTCACTCACAATCTCCAGACAATCGGCCCCGCCCGCTTCTGCCTCTTGGGCTTCCGCAAGTGTAGTGACGATGACCTCCAGCCGCGTCCTAGTACCTGGCCACATGGGAGATCAACGACAGCACTGAAAGGAGAATTACCAGATAAAGCAGGACAGCCGAATACACACGCGGCCAATTGCCAAGGAACGGAGGAGGTTCTTCTTTCCGCTCCTCTGGCGGGGGAACATAACAGGGCTCCACGTGTGTTCGGTCCGGGTTCATCTTGCCGCTGCCATTGCGCAATAGCTATTATGCGGGTGCGCGGTTTATCCTATAAGATTCAGAACCTGATTGGGGAACTGGCCGATGGATCTGGAGATAAGTGTGGCTGAGTAAGCCCGACCCGATTCATCAGTTAAATCAATATTTTGGCAAACCAAACCAACTGGAACGGCGTGAGTGTCCTGATTGTTGACGACGAAGAGTCGCAGCGGGCACCCTTGGCCGCCATGATCTCAGCCTGGGGCTTTACGGTGGAGACGGCAACCGACGGGCAGGAAGCTTTAGACAAGCTGGCCACCTTTGCGGCAAACGTCATTGTGACCGATTTGATGATGCCGCGCATGGACGGCTTCGAGCTAATGAAACGGCTGGGAGCTGATGGCAACATGCCGCCGGCCATTGTCCTGACAGCCTTTGGCAATATCGAAACCGCGATTCAAACGATTCATGATCTGGGTGCGTTCTGGTTCTTGGAAAAGCCTATTCAGCCGGCTGCTCTACGCGTCTTGCTGGAACGCGCAGCTTCGCAGAGTCGGCTTGAGGTTGAGACCGAACGCCTCAACCGGCAACTGTCGTATTCGGGCGTGCTTGTCGACATGGTGGGCACGTCGCCGCAAATGCAGCAGGTCTTCACGCTCGTCCAGCAGGTGGCGCCCAGCAAGGCATCCGTACTCGTAGTAGGTGAAAGCGGCACTGGCAAAGAACTGGTGGCGCGTGCCATCCATCAATTAAGCAACCGACGCGCTGGTCCATTCGTTGCGATCAACTGCGCCGCCATGCCGGAAACTCTGATGGAAAGCGAGCTCTTCGGCTTCGAGAAAGGAGCCTTTACTGGGGCGCTGGAGCGCCGTGCGGGCTGCTTTGAATTGGCTCAACACGGCACGCTGCTGTTAGACGAATTGGCTGAGATGCCGCCCGCAACGCAAGCTAAGTTACTCCGTGTTTTGGAAGACTCCCGGGTTCGGCGCTTAGGTGGCAAGAGCGAAATCTCGGTGGACGTGCGTGTGATTGCCGCTACCAATCGCAGCCTCGATGACGCTCTCAAAAAAGGTGATCTGCGTGAGGATCTTTATTATCGGCTGAACGTATTCCAGATTGCTCTGCCTCCGCTGCGCACTCGCATGACTGACTTGAATGTTCTCTGCGACACGCTCATTGAGCATCTGAATCGAAAGCATACCTGCCATGTCACAAGCATCACGCCGGAGGTCATGGAAGCATTCCGCAAGTATGCCTGGCCTGGAAACGTGCGGGAGTTGCGCAACGTTTTGGAACGCGCTGTGATCATGGCGGGCGAAGGAACCATTCAGATTCCACATCTTCCCTATGACTTCGGAGTCTCAGTCGGCTCTCGTCCACCAGCGCAGGTCTTTGAGCCTGAGAGCGTTCGGCTCCCTGTGGGAACTACGGTTGGCGAGGCGGAAAAGGCACTGATCCACCTCACGCTTCAGCACACGAAGAACAACAAGACGCGGGCCGCAGAGATACTGGGTATCAGCCTGAAGACTCTGTTCAATAAACTTAAAGAGTACGGGGCTTCAGAGCCTAGCGACAGCTTGGTTTGAGCCCGGTTCTGCGCTGTTCTGCATGTTACGCTGAGGGTTCTCCTGCTTCAATGAGCCTTGCTGTTTCTGAACTAAGACGCACACCCCTGTGTGACATTCATTGCCAGATGAACGGCAAGATGGTGGAGTTCGGCGGCTGGCATATGCCCGTTCAATATGCTGGCGTCTTGCGTGAGCACCATGCGGTTCGCACTGGCGTGGGGCTGTTCGACGTAAGTCACATGGGCGAAGTTGAAGTGATTGGGCCAGATGCTGAACGACTGGTCAACTTTGTTTCCACCAACAATGCTTCACGTTTGAAAATCGGGCAAGCGCAGTATTCCGCCTTGCTGTATGAACACGGCGGATTCGTTGATGACATTCTTGTTCACAAAGTTTCCGAAACGCATTTCTTCATTTGCGTCAATGCTTCCAATCAGTGGAAGGACTACGAACATATCGAGTTGATGAAGCTAAAAGGCGACTTCAAGGCAGATATTGTTTTTGCGAGCGAGCGTTACGCACAGATCGCGGTACAAGGCCCGAAAGCGATGGTGACGGCGCAAAAACTTACCTCGATTGACTTGAGTTCTATCCGCTACTACTGGTTTCGTGACGGTGACTTTGCTGGGGCTCCAGCGCGGATTGCGAGGACCGGTTACACGGGCGAGGATGGGTTCGAGGTTTACGTTCACCCCGAAGCGGCCGGCACTGTTTGGAATGCGTTGCTGCAAGCAGGAGGGGAGTTTGGCATTGAGCCCTGCGGTTTGGGCGCGCGGAACACGCTGCGTCTGGAAGCAAAGATGGCGCTCTACGGGCACGAGATCACAGCGACAATTAGCCCTTTCGAAGCGGACCTGGCGTGGATTGTCAAAATGGACAAGGGCGATTTTGTCGGTCGCGACGCTCTCGAAAAAATTGTCAGAACCGGCCTTAGTCGCAAGCTGGTAGGCTTTGAAATGCGTGGCCGCGGCATTGGCCGCGACGGGTATGAAGTGCTGGTTGACGGTCTTCCGGCGGGCTGGGTCACCAGTGGCGGTCCATCTCCCACCACCAACTCAAACATCGGCCTCTGCTATCTGCCGGCACATCAGGCGCAACCCGGCGTATCGATCCAGGTGATGGTGCGAAACTCTCCGGTGGATGCCGTCACGGTGGCTACGCCCTTCTATAAAAGAGAAAAGTGATGACTTATCCAGAGACTTACCGGTTCACTAAAGAGCATGAGTGGGTGCACGTCGAAGGCAGCGAGGCCACGGTCGGAATCACAGATCACGCCCAGCATGAATTAGGCGATATCGTGTTCGTCGATCTTCCCAAAGTTGGGTCCGCAGTAACCAAGGGGCATACTTTTGCCTCGGTTGAATCAGTGAAGGCGGTGTCCGATATTTATTCGCCAGTCAGCGGTGAGGTTGCTGTAATCAACGACCTTCTGCAGCAGACGCCTGAAAAGTTGAATGAAGACCCGCACGGGCAAGCGTGGCTGATCAAAGTGACGTTGAATGCAACGCCTGAAATAAATGAACTTATGCAGGCTGCCGATTATCAAAAGTATATAGGGGCCGAATAGAGCCTCGAGCAATAACTGCGGAGGGCTCTCTCTTCCCTGAAGTTTAGGCGGCGCGGTGATGGCAGCCGCGCCATTTCTGTTTCTGGAGTTACCAATCTTTGCGATACCTACCCAAGTCAGATGCGGAGCGGCGCGAGATGCTTGCAACCATCGGCCTGAAAGAGCAGGGCGATCTTCTCGCCTACATTCCCCAAGAGATCAAGTTCGATAAGCGGCTTGAGATTGCAGACGGCAAGAGCGAATTTGAAATTGTTGACTATTTCAAAGCACGCGGTGACGAGAACGCCCTTGGCTATGCAAGCTTTCTCGGTGCCGGAGTCTACCAGCACTATCGGCCGGTGATCGTAGATACCGTAGTTTCGCGCGGAGAGTTCCTCACCTCCTACACGCCATATCAAGCCGAGATATCACAGGGCACACTCACCTCCATCTTCGAATTCCAAACAATGGTGTGTCAGCTGACGGGCATGGAAGTGGCGAACGCTTCGATGTATGACGGCTCCTCTGCAGTGCCTGAAGCGGCGTTGATGGCCGTTCGCATTACCCGCCGCGAAAAGATCCTGATTGCACGCTCGGTTCATCCCGAGTACCGCGAGACATTAAAGACCTGCACACAGCATCAGGGCATGCCGGTGGAAGAGATCGGGTACACGGCGAAGGGCGGCCTCGATCTGGACGACTTGCGAACAAGGCTCGACGAGAACGTTGCCGCGCTCATCGTACAGACGCCTAATTTCTTTGGATTGCTGGAACAGGTAAATGAGCTTTCGCGCATTGTTCGAGCAAAGGGCGCTCTGCTAGTTGTTGTGTTCACTGAGGCAGTGGCTCTGGGTCTGATTGAGCCACCACGCGAGGCCGACATCGTTGTAGGTGAACTTCAAAGCTTTGCCGTTTCACCGAGTTATGGAGGTCCATCCGTTGGTATCATCGCGTCGCGCGAGAAATACATTCGGCAGCTGCCTGGGCGCCTGGCAGGCGAGACGATAGATGCCAATGGGAAGCGATCTTATTGCTTGACCTTGGCCACCCGCGAGCAACATATCCGCCGCGAAAAGGCTACGTCAAATATCTGTACGAATCAGGCTCTTCTCGCGTTGATGGCGACTGTGTTCATGGCGCTCTACGGCAAGGAAGGTTTGCGCGAACTTGCTGGGCAAAACTTGTCGAAGGCTCACTATCTTGCTTCCAAGCTGCCGCTGCAATTTGACGGACCCTTCTTCAACGAGTTCGTGGTTCGCACGAATGGTAAAGGGCCGGAGCAGATCAACGCCGAGTTGCTGGAAAATAAAATCATTGGAGGCCTGCCGCTCGAACGGTTCTATCCCGAGTTGAAGGGCTGCATGCTGCTGTGCGCAACGGAGATGAACAAGCGGTCAGATATGGATCGGCTGGCACAGGCATTCGGAAATCAGAAGGACGTCGCATGATCAAAAAAGTATCCAAGCACATTGTTCAGGAGGAGCCATTACTGTTTGAGCTCAGCTCACCGGGCAAGGTCGGTTATCAACTTCCTGAGTTGGATGTGCCGGCGGTGAATGCCGAAAGCGCCTTGGGGTACAGCAACGTTCGTAGCGAGATTGAGGAGTTCCCAGAAGTAAGCGAGTTTGAAGTGCTGCGGCATTTTACACGCTTGTCCACGTGGAACTATGCGATCGATCTCGGGCTGTATCCGCTTGGTTCCTGCACCATGAAATACAACCCTCGCGTGAATGAGTTGGTTGCGCGGACAGAGGGTCTGGCGTGGGCGCATCCGTACTTCCCGGAGCAGCTTGCGCAAGGCTGTCTGGAAGTAATCGCAACTCTTGAGAATGCGTTGGCGGAAATCACCGGCATGGATGCAGTGACGTTACAGCCCGCTGCTGGTGCACATGGCGAATTCACAGGCATCCTAATGATTCGCGCCCTGCAGGAGGCACGAGGAAACCCGCGCAAGAAGATTCTGGTGCCTGATTCAGCGCACGGCACCAATCCCGCTACTGCCATGATGGTTGGCTACTCCGTTGAGAACATCAAGTCCAACGAGCGCGGCGTAGTCGATTTGGCTGTGCTGGAAAAAGCGATTACTGAAGACGTGGCGGGGTTGATGATTACCAATCCAAACACAGTGGGCGTCTTCGAAGAAAACATTCAGAAGATCTGCGCCATGATGCACGACAAAGGCGCACTGGTGTATATGGACGGCGCGAATATGAATGCTCTGGTTGGTGTAGCACGCCCCGGCGACTTCGGTGTGGACGTGATGCACCTCAACTTACACAAAACTTTTTCGACTCCGCATGGTGGCGGTGGCCCAGGCTCAGGCGCAGTGGCGGTAGCCAAAGTACTCACTCCATTCCTACCCAGCCCGCGGCTGAAACAGGAAGACGGGCTATGGAAGTGGAACTACCATCTGCCGCAATCCATTGGTCGCGTGAAAGCCTTCTATGGGAATTTCGGCGTGCTGGTGCGCGCACTGGCCTACATTATGGCCCACGGTGGCAACGGGCTACGTCAGGCGACGCTTGACGCGCTGCTCAATGCGAACTATCTGCGCACGCTCCTGGAACCTTACTATGAGCTGGCCTACAAGTCGCCGAGCATGCACGAGTGCGTTTTCAGCGATGATCGACAGGCGAAAAAGGGCGTGCGGACTGGCGATATCGCAAAACGTCTGATCGACTATGGCTTTCATCCATACACGGTGAGCTTTCCCTTGATCGTGCGTGGCGCGCTGATGATCGAACCTACTGAGACTGAGAGCAAACGCGAACTTGACTTGTTTGTGGATGCAATGATCTCAATTGCAAAGGAAATAGAAGAGTCACCGGAGTTGGTGACGAAAGCTCCGCACTCAACGCGTACCCAAAGGGTTGATGAAGTCTCGGCTGCACGGAAGCCAATTGTCCGCTGGACTCCCCGCACCAATGCAAGCCAAGCCGCCGATTAAAGTGCGCTGTTAGCGCTTGAAACCACGATAGATTTCGTCCATCGCTAATTCAAATCCTATAACCGGTCCGTCGCCTCTGACCACAGTCGGTGAGAGTAGCTCTTCTGGTTCAGCACCGGGCCGGTATATCCAAACCGTACGTTCGTCGGCGTCAATCAGCCAGCCGAGTTGGACACCATTGCGCATCCAATCTTCCATCTTTCTCTTCAGCTTCTTGATTCGGTCTGTTTTGGACTTCAGCTCAATCACGAATTCGGGTGTCAAAGGATAAAAGTCGTCATCCTCTAGGTCCATAAAGGGCGAGAGTCGTTCGGAGCTAACCCAAGCAGCATCAGGCCCCAGCTTTGATCCATCTGGCAAACGAAAAGCAGTATCGGAGTCAAAGAGTTCTCCCCGGCCGTCCTCTTTCGCCCAATTTCCAAGCTGGCGAAGTATTTTACCGTTTCGATTCGAGCTTCGATTTCCAGCGGGCGACATGATGATGACCTCTCCTGAACTTGCCTGCTCTATCTTCAGTCCGGGATTGTCTTCGCAGACCTGGTAAAACAATGCGTCCGAATCGTCATCAGTTCGAACCGTCACGCTGACGTCGTCTTGCAAAGTGAGAAGCATTTTAGTCGTTCAACCCGCGGTAGATCTCGTCCATCTCCAGTTCGAAACCAGCGGCTGGCCCATCGCCGACAACTCTTTCCGGAGAACTTAACTCGCGGACTGCCTGACGCGGTGCGTAGATCCAGACCATTCGCTTATCCGCATCTATAAGCCATGCCAGCTCAACTCCATTCTGTATCCAGGCCTGCATCTTGCGGCGGAGCTGTGCGGTGCCATCAGTTTTTGACTTCAGCTCAATCACAAACTCGGGGGCGACCGCGAGATACTTTTCACGTTCATCTTGGGGAAAGGGCGCAATCTTTGCACGAGAAATCCAGGCTGCATCCGGACCGAGCAGAGAGGTATCCTGCAATCCGAAAACCGTATTAGAATCGAAGACCAAACCTTGCCGCTGCTCCTTCGCCCATTTTGTTAATTGAAAGAGTATCTCGTTGTTTCGATGTGAACTCTGGTTTCCTGACGGAGACATGATCGTGATTGTGCCGTTGCTCCATCGCTCAATGCGGGCAGTTGGATTATTCCGGCAAATGGTTGCAAACACCTTTTCAGGGTTGCCGGGAACGCGAACCCTCACCAACGCCCGATCTTGCAGAGTCAATTCCATCTCTCTATTGTGCATTGCTGTAAAACGGTGTCAACGCTCAGAGCTGCCAGAGGCTGATGCCGTAGGAACCGCACATGACTGCCTCGCGGTGCCCAAATATCCGGGTCTGTTGGACCGAATAACGCCAACGTAGGAATGCTGAGGGCGGCTGCCAGGTGCGTGACACCTGAATCGTTCCCTATGTAGAGCCGAACGCTACATAGCCAACTTGCAAGCTCGGCAAGATCTGAAAATCGGTGGGCATCCGTAAGTACTTCATCCGGACCGGCCGTCCACTCGACAGGCAGCAGTAATCGCCCTGCAAGATCTCGGTAGAAATCGAGCGGCCAATTCTTGCGCGCACTGCCTGAAAACGGATGAATTGCAATCGCATCTTTTTCCTCGCATTTCTGCGGCAACGATAGTCGAGGGTTTCGACCGAGAGGACCATTTACCTGTGACAAGAAGAAGTCAGCCGCGTGTAGCGTGTTGTCTGGTGGCGGCAGCGCAGAATAGAAACGGCAAGGAACCGAAAGTTGGCCGAGAGTGTTTCGGAACTCTTCCCTGCCCGCACCGTACCAGCTCACAACTTCATCAAACGACTCAAGCCGCTCGCGCGTTGCCGGGTCGATCTGCCCCTCAGTCAATCCAACCAAGTTGAGCCCTGTGGAAGCTATCGAATGTACTTCGTCAGCGAATTCGATTAACGGTACGACCGGGCTGCTGATCCAGACTTCGGTGTACTCGGCCCGCAGCCACTCCATCGCAGGCAGGCACAGCAAGCAATCACCAATCCCACCGGGCCGAATCAGAAGTCGGCGCAAAGCCTAAAAACCATACAGCTGATGGGCGTTGCCATGCATCACCATCCGGGCATACTCAACAGCTTGGTCGCGTGTAACCTCGCCATCCCGGACCATACCGCTGAGCGCGATTGCCAGTGCCCTTCGCCCTAAAGTCGAGCCGATCCAGGCAGTCTCCTCCCATCCAACTTCGGAAGTAAGAGGTGTAGCATCTGAGCCGTATAGAACCTTCTCGGGCGCAGTTTCCAGAAAGAGCCGTATAGCACGTGCGGCCTCGGTCGGGTACGTAAGGTAGCTTAGCCCAGAAGTATCCACGTAAACATTCGGCTTCAAAATCAACGCTGCGGCCTGCCGGTCAAAAGGCCAGGCTGAATGCAGCATGACGAACTTGGTTTTGCGCAGAGCCGGGTCGTTGAACAAAGACTGCAGCGCAAGTGGATTGGCGTTCGAAGATTGAAAGTAGCTACCAGCTCCGATGGAGGAATGGATATGTACCGCGAGTCCAAGCCGCCCAGCTTCGAGTGAAATGTAACGGAATAGATAATCCTGCAGCAGCTTGTAATCTTCCGGAGTCGGCTCAGAAGACTGCGCATAGATAGCATAGACGCGCTCGGCGCTTTCTCGCGGCGGATTGCTGATCTGCAGATCACGCAGGTATGCAAATTCAAACTTAACGGCAACCGCTCCGCCCGCCTTCCAACTCGACAAGGTGTGAGAGATATAGGTGACATACTCATCAAAGCTGGAAGTCAATTGGCGGGCACCCGTTGCACTTAGGGAACGCCTCAGAAGCAGTTCTTCATTTCTGATGAAAGCGGCGTGCTCTGGGTCTTTGTTCCTGGCCACCGAATTGTTCAATGGAAAGAGGAACATGTCTGCAAACGGCACCCACTTGAAGCGGTCTGCAGGAAGACCTCGGCCCATTGCTATCCGGTTGGCTAGCATGATGTCGGTCTTACATTGATTCAGAATGAAAGACGGGTAGAGGTCGCCCTTTTGCGCCTGCAATTCACGGCGCCTTCGGCTCACCTGCGACGCTAAGTCGGCTGGCGGAGGTGAAGACACTTGAACACCGAACAGAGCATTCCAGGCTTGTGGAAAGAGCGGACTGCCTTGGCGGAACGGTACCGGGAGCGCCAGATCTGTAATGGCGTCGGCAGGCAGAGCATCATTGTCAGTGTCTTGCTCGCCTGGCAGCAGAGCCTTCGTGGGATGCGCATGATTATCAATTGCTGTCATGCGATTCACCTGCTCCTCCAATGATGGGTCGATTGCTTGATCCGCGGACTTCTGAGAACAACTTGAAAAGCAAAGAACAGTTGAAAGCGCCAGGACGAATGCAATGAATTTCAGCAGTGAAACCTTCATCCGAGCTTCACTGAATGGTTACCGGAAGAGAGATATCTGCCGTCGCAGGACGGAAACACATCTGCTCATTGCAAGCCTGATATCGCAACTTTCCCCTAAGCACGGAACTGCCGGCCACCGCAGATTGCGGAGCCTTAAACTCGGTTCGAATGGTGAACAAGCCGGTTAGGACCAAAAGCTTATCGGCCCCAATCTGCAATTCCTCCCCCGATGGGTAATCAACCGATAAGACCGACACCGGTCCAGACTCCCAAGTAAGACGAAGAGGTACCAGGAACTCGCTGCGGGGTTGATTGGTATTTACGTGCGAACCAGGTTCCACCACCACGGCAGTACTCTGGACAACTGTCGAGCCGCGCTTCAGCTCAATAGCATCCGGCGTCTTAACTGTTAGGCGGTGCCCCTGCGCTTTGGCTAAACAAGCGAGGAGCAACGAGAGCGCTAGTGGCCTGAGGGTCAGTGAGCAGATTCTGGATTTCATGTAGATACTCGTCCTTACCAGCCAAGCCAACATAGGGCGGCGCAGCCAGGCGTCCGTCCCGATCAATCACGAACGTGGTAGGCAAAGAATCAACTCCACCATACAGCTGGCTCACCGAATCGTTCCCTAACAGCATCCGGTAATTGATGTTATGACGGGCCATGTAGGGCTTCACTGCGGCCCACCCATCTTCGTCCATGGAGACACCTACCACTTCGAGACCGCGGTTTTTATATTGCTGTTCGAACTCAATAAACCAGGGAATTTCCATGGCACAGGGCTGGCACCAGGTGGCCCAGAAATTCAGCAACACCACTTTGCCTCGCAGATCGCTCAGCCTGACACTTCTGCCTTCCGAATCCTTCAGCTCGAAATCAGGAGCAGGCTTGCGATCGGTATGAGTTTGTTTGGCGGGAACCAACATCGACTTCATATCGTTGCTTGGCCCGCAGGAAGAGCAAAGAAACGTCGCAAGCAAGAATGAAGACGCAAGGGATATCCGCATAGGCTCTAAACCTAAGTGTAGCGTCTAAGGGCTAGTCACAGGCGCCAACCGTCGCGCGACTGCTGCCTTAGCCATTCGCAACGAATCCGCAGCCATCGCAGAGACAGGTGCGGGCGTGGGCGTGGCGCATCAGGAACAAAGACTGCAGCAGAAGTGTCACAGAAGCTTTCGCAGATGTAATTGCGCCACAGCCTCGCGTGTCCACTGGCCCAGGAGGAAGAGAGTGCAAGTTTGTGGACCGATGCCGATTCACCCACCTCGCCACGGGCCTTGCTTCCGTGCTCCTGCTGAATCAGGAGGGAGAACTGGTTCCGGGACAGGTTGCTCAGTCTGACCCAAACGAAGTGCGACAGTTCGTGCACTAGAATGGCCCGCAGCAAGCGCGGTGTTGCGAGAAGCGCCGAGTCAAGGACGATGCACCGCCGACGAATGAAACTCGCGGCGTACACCGGTGTTCCGCGCTCTTCGGAGGAGAGCAACTGACCCCGAGAGACCGACAGCTGCGGTTTCATCTCGACACTTATCTTTGTGCCAATCAAACGCGGGAGGTAAGTGTCCAGATGGCAGACCTGCTTCAACAGGCTGTCGTCCTGACGCGGGCTACTGCTTTGGCGTCGAGGATTGAGGACCAGCAGGCCGCTGCAGCGAAGGAATTTTAGAGGCTGTCGCAGTTCCATTGCTGTTCGATGGAGCAAAGAAGTCGCTGTCCTGGACTTGGATTTTGTATTTATCCATTTCCTGTTTCAGCGAAGCTTGTACCTTGTCATTCTGCTGCTGCTGGATTATGCCTTGACGAACGGTTTCCAAAGGCAGCCGAGTCCGGCTGTCGAGCTTGAAGATATAGATCCCGTTCGGCACACGCACCGGCTCAGAAATTTGGCCTGGCTGCAGCTTGGCGATACGGTCCCGAATAGCGGGCGGCAGCTGTGGATCACCCATCACAAACGTTCCCAGATCACCGCCCTTTACGCTGGATTGCTGGTTATCAGAATCAGTGCGGGCAAGCGCAGAGAAATCGCCACCGGCCTTTAGCTTCTTTTCCAGCTCGTCCGCCTTCTCCTGGGCAGCGGCTTCGGTCCGCTGAATACCTCCCGAAGCAGCTGGCGTACCAGGCGGGTTGAACGCGATCAATATGCCGCTGACCTTCACTTGATCATAATTAGCCGCGTGTGCCTGATAGTAAGCTGCCGGGTCTTCCGAACTTCCGGCCGTACTTGCCTGGCTTAGATAAGCCTGAGTGAGAATGTTGTCCCGACTCATCCGCAGCTGTTCCTTCCAGGGACTCTGGGTGTCGAGTTTCATCTGTGCCGCTTGCGCTGCAAGCTGATCTTCCATGTAGACTTGCTGAACCAAGGCAGGCAGGTTATTTTCAAACCGCTTGCGGTCTTCGGGTCGTAATGAAGACAACATGTCCAGAGCCTGCTTAGCAGTAACAGGCTTGCCGGCGATGGTAGCCACTACGTGGTTAGGGTCTTGCTGGGCGCTTGCTTCAGGACCGCGGGGACGCAACTGACCAGCCGAACCAGTCGTTTGAGTGGAAGGCGGGGTTACAGACGGCGAAGCAGGTGAGGCACCCTGGGACGGAGCACTTGTCTGGGCTTGCGCTAACGGCGTCGAAGGCGAAGCCAGACAAAGGAGGACGGGCAAAAAGGCAGCACAACGTTTCATTCAGAAGTGATAAACACTTCAAGATTAACATGCGGGGACGCTCTGAAGCTGCCCCGGGAATGAGCGCTCAACTGAAGATCGATTACGGTTTTACGTAAGCTTTTTGCAAATTCGCTGTCGCTTTTGCCTTTGCGTTGGCACTGATCTGGATGTTGTTCACAACCTGGGTTGCACCAGCGGCATGAGCCATGCGAGTGGCTGAACCTTTATGTTGAATCACGTCGGTCTTGCCTTCCCAAGTCACAACTCCGTGCGAAACGTGATACTTAAAGCCGTCTTTGCCAATCTTCGATTTCGCCAGCTTCATGCGAATAGTCGCGTCAATCTGGGAGTCCGACAGAGCAGCAGTGCGGGCTGCTGACGGTCGTGTGGAAGATGCACTTGCGGAAGGGGCGGCGCCAATGAGCAGAAATGGCAGGACTACAAGGGACAGAAAAAATCGTGGCATAAGGGAGCTTCGAAGCTTTCAAGAATGCAGTGCCGGTAAGGGAATATAATTCGCACATGGCTTTCAACAGTCGCCGGGAATTTTTGAAGAGCTCTGCTGCTGTGACAGCGGCCGGTTCCCTAGCGCAAAGCGGCGCAGGGGCGCAGTCGGCACAGTCTTATGGACGAGTAAGCGGGACAGCCGATCGTCTCCGGCTTGGGGTAATCGGCGTCGGCGGACGCGGCCAGAGCGTGATGGCCAATTTCATGAACGTGCCTTCAGTACAGGTGATAGCCGTGTGCGACATCTACGGCAAGCACGTAGAGGAGGCCCAGGCAAAGGCTACCGGCGCCAAAGCTTTCACCGACCATCACGCTCTCCTTGGGGCCAAAGACCTGGATGCGGTGCTGATTGCGACGCCCGACCATTGGCATACACGCATCGCCATTGATGCATTGAACGCCGGCAAAGATGTCTATGTTGAAAAGCCGCTCACGCGTACGCCGGCCGAAGGACCGCTCATCGTGAAGGCCGCACGTGAAAACAACCGCATTTGTCAGGTCGGTATGCAGCAGCGATCCGGGCAGCATTATCTCGAAGCAAAAGAGAAATACTTCGATTCCGGACGGCTCGGCGCAATCACCCTTGCCCGAACCTGGTGGCACGGCAACAGCTGGCATCTCCGAAAAGCTCCGGCTGAGTTAGCGACGCAGCCAAAAGATCTGGACTGGGCGCGCTTCCTGCAACCGATCAAGTGGCGCGACTGGGACGGGCAGCAGTACTTCAACTGGCGAGCTTATCTGGATTACGGCGGTGGGCAGGTGACCGATCTCTTTACCCATTGGATCGACGTTGTCCATATGTTCACTGGCAAAGAGTTTCCAATGTCGGCGGTTGCTGCTGGCGGCGTTTACCATTATCGTGACGGACGAACCGCGCCCGATACGATCAATGTTCTTTTGGAATATCCGGAACCGAATCCATTCACGGCGACCTTTGAAGCGACGCTTGCTCCGGGGATAACAGGCGAAGCAATCGAAATGTGCGGAACAGAGGGCAAACTCTGGATCGACCGCTCCCGCTACGAATACACTCCGAAAGGAGCCAAGCAGCCAACGGACGTTGTGCAAGCAACGGTACTCCCGAATACCCGTGACTCACTGACGCAACAGCACGTAAACAACTTTCTGGAGTGCGTGAAGAGCCGTCGTCGGCCCAACGGGGACGTGCTGATAGGACACCGCTCGGCACAGGCCTCTCATCTTGGCAACATTGCTTACGAACAGAAACGGCGGCTACGATTTAACGCGGAGCGTGAAGAGATTTTACCTTTGTAGAGGCAGCAGGCAGAGCTATTCCTCTTGGGTAGATTCTTCTAAATACATTCGACATTGAACTCGCAATGTGAACGGCCTTGGCGCTTTCAGTCAACGCCGAAGCGAGAACCTTGTGTCCAAGCGATTACTCGTTTCGCAAACACTCGGCAGGACTGACCCGCGAGGCTCGCCATGCCGGCAGCCAAGTAGCAAGGGCGGCCACTATCAGCAATATGGAGGTCACGAGGACGATCACGCTTGGACCGTCACTGTGTCCTTCATAAAGTAAGCTCGCCAGATACTGCCGCAGCACAAATGTTGCAAGCAGTCCTCCTGCCAACCCTACGGCAATCGAACTACCACCCTGCTTTGTCACCAGCCAGAACACATCGCGCGGCACGGCTCCAATCGCCATCCGAATGCCAAACTCCGGAGTCCGTTGCGTTACCAGTTGCGCTAGCACTCCATGTAGCCCGATTCCCGCTAATAGCATCGCCGCAAATGCAAACGAACTCACCAAGGCTGCCCGGAAGCGTGCAAATTTCATCGTTTCCGCTAACCGCATCTCCATCGAGTCCCACTCTGAAACCGGCACATCAGGATCCAGAAGAGCGATTGTTTTCAGCAAAGCTTGCCTCCCTCCTGTATCGCTTTCTCGTGACAGGATCTCTGAGCGGATGGGCGGTTCCTGCTTGAGCGGTCGATAGATCATCGGATTCGAAGCCCAGCTCATCTCGTGCATCAACTGGGTATGTTTCTGGTCGTCCACAACACCGATAATCGTCAGCCATGGAGTCTGCTGGTCCATTCCCAACCGAATCTGTCGGCCCAACGGATCCTCTTTTGGAAAGTACTCGCGCACCAGTGAAGCATTGACGATTGCGACTTGCGCGGCTTTCTCTTCATCGCTTTCCTTGAAGTCACGCCCCGCTAGCTGCTTAGTCCGCATCGTTGAAAAGTATCCGGGACTCACCGCTACGCTTCCCGTATCTCCTACGCGCTCGTTGCTGAAACTTTTTCGCTCTCGAATCTGCAGCTTGTCGGACGCTCCAATATAAGGCGGTAGGTTTGAGGCTAAAGCGAAATCGACGTTCTGGGCGAGACGGTTGCGCAATAGCTGGTAGTACCTCAATCGGCCTTCGGCACTTTCGTAACGCGGGCCTTGTAGCGTCACCCCGCTCACCGCGAGTCCATGCGGGTCGAAGCCCAACGGTTCCGAGTTCAGCTTCTGCAAACTCAAGACTAGAGAAGTTGCGCCCACCAGCAGAACCACTGAAAGCGCCACTTCCAGCGCTACCGTCCAACCAGCTGTGCCTGCCTTGGTGAAAGACTGCGTTGCGCTGCGTGCAGAGGCCTTGAGAGCCTGATTTACCTCTATGCGCGTGGTGCGCCATGCTGGCAGCAAACCGAACAGTAATGTTGTGCCCACAGTCATGGCGCAACTGAACAGCACCACAGGTAGGTTGATCGCCACTTCAGCGCCGACCGGCAGCTCTATCGGTGTCATTAGATTGAAAACTCGCACCATGCCCCACGCTAGTGCGAGGCCCGCAACGGTACCGATCGCGGCCAGCAGCAACGCTTCAGTAAGCAACTGTCGAATGACCCGTCCCCGGCCTGCCCCTATTGCTGTCCGCACTGCGAATTCCCGTTCTCGCCCAAGTGCCTTGCCAATCCACAAGTTGGCCACATTTACACACGCGATGAGCAAAACGCAGAAGACCGCCCCTGCCATCAACCAGATTGTTGCCCGTAGAGTGCGCCCGGCCAGAAAGGTGAACTCATCCTGAATGCCGTGAACCTGCGGCTCAAACGTTTTCTCGTGATCTTCCTTGGAGCGAAGTGCCCGGTGAATGGAGGTTACTTCGGCCTGTGCTTGCACGCTTGTGACGTTGGGCTTCAGTCGCGCAACCGTCCCTACGACAAAGCCGTCTCGCTTTGCAGCAGGGTCAGCCGCAAGCATCCACAATGGCGTTACTCTCGGATAAAATTCGAACTGGGGCGGCATAATGCCCACTACATGACACGGCACATGCCCCAAGATCATCGGCCGTTTCAGAGCGCCTGGATCGGCCATCAACCTCGTACGCCAGAACTTATCTGACAGCGCGACGGCACAACCCGCATTCTCATCTGTGCTGTCGAATGTCCTTCCTAACTGCGCTTTCACTCCCAAGGTGCGAAAGAAATCGCGCGTTACTTGCACCGCCAAGAGGGCTGTCGAATGCTCACCCTGGCGCCAAACCTTACTTCCCATCGCCCACGTATCGGCTGCCAAACTGGAAAAACTCTGTGCTGCTTTACGGTAAGCCTCGAAGTCGTCATATGGGGCGAACATAAGGCCATGTTCGGGACGGTGGGCAAGTTGGTCGTATATCACCACTACGCGATCTGGCTGCTCATACGGCAACGGACGAAGCAGCACGGCCTGTAAAATACTGAACACGGCAGTATTAGCGCCAATGCCTAAGGCAAGCGTGGCGGCAGCCACAAAGGTGAACCCGACATTCCGAGCCAGCATGCGCCGGCCGTAGCGCAGATTCTGCAGGAGCTCATCAAGCCAGCGCCAGCTCCACTCCTCCCGGCTACTTTCCCTGAGGGCCGTCACGTTCCCGAACGGCCGTTCCGGACGCAGTTCGCGATGCAGGCGCATCTCTTCTTCGAGCTCAGCGTCAAACTGCGAGCGCCGCGCAAGATAGCAGACTCTTCGCCAGAGCTTTCGCATCATGCTTCATCTCCCCCTGTCCTGAGAAGTAAGCTGATTGCCCGCGACACGCGGTCGTACTGCGTCAGTTCCCGCTCTAATTGCTTGCGTCCTGCCGCAGTCAGATGATAATAGCGGGCGCGCCGATTCTCGCCAGTGCGACGCCACTCACCGGCTATCCAGCCCTGCAGCAGCATTCGTTGCAGCGCCGGGTAAAGCGACCCTTCCTCTACCTGCAGAACACTCCCAGTACGTTCCAAGATGTAGTCAGCAATCTCGAACCCGTGCATCTCCTTGCCGGTGGTCAGAGTGCGCAAGATAAGCATGTCGAGAGTACCTTTGGGAATGCAATCTTTAGGGAGGCGGGCCGCCATTACATAGATATTCTATGTGATGCGCCACGGCGGAGCAAGCGAGGGTGTCTGTCTCATTGTCAGCAAAGGGGTTGCCCGGTGTGATTAGCACGGCATCTGTCCGATTTAGAAGAACGCGGCTGAGGACGCTGAGCTTTGAAAACAAGCCTGGTGATCGCCGCCCCAGAATTCGAGGCGGGTGATGAAATCACAAAGCAGATTCGCAGTTAGCAAGACGGAGAAGCTTAGTCGCTGCCTTACACCTGCAGTACCGAGATGTCAACGCTCGACCGCTTGCCTTCGATAACCACGATCCCGCTCTCGGTAACGTGCCACTTCTTGCGGTCCTCGTCCAGGTTGTAGCCCACCTCTGTGCCGTCTGGAAGTTTCACATTCTTGTCCAGAATGGCGCGCCGCACCTTGGAGTGCCTACCGATATCGCAGTTGTCAAAGATAACGGAATCCTCCACCGACGCTCCAGTATGCACCCGCACGCTGCGGCCCAGAACCGATCGTTTGACCACTGCGCCGGAAACAATCGAGCTTCCAGCAACAATGGAGTCAATGGAGAGACCGCGCCGACCCTCTTCGTCAAAGACAAACTTTGCGGGCGCATCGAAGTATCCGGCCGTCCGTAAAGGCCACTGCCGATTGTAGAGGTTCAACTCCGGCGAAACGGCACGAAGGTCCATACTGGCCTCGTAGTAAGCGTCCAGCGTACCCACATCGCGCCAGTACTGCGGCGAACCGATCGGGTCACCTGGAATGACGTTGGTTTGAAAGTCGTAGGCATACATGTCTGCACGGCCAATCAGCTTGGGTAGGATATCTTTACCAAAATCATGCGAGCTCTTCTCGTTGTCAGCGTCCTTTCTTAATTCCTCCATCAGCAGGTCGGTAGAGAAAATGTAATTGCCCATCGATGCATACACGCGCGTGGGATCGCCTGGCATTGTTGGAGCGTCCGCACGTTTCTCATGGAAACCAATGATCCGCCCATCCTCGGTGGTCTCGATCACTCCGAACTCGCTGGCATACTCTTTGCCTACCGGTATGGCGGCCACGGTCACGCCTGCGCGTTTCTCAACGTGGTACTCAATCATCTGCCGAATGTTCATCCGATAGATATGATCGGCACCGAAGATAACGACCACGTGCGGATCGGCTTGCTCAATTAAGTTGCAGTTCTGAGAAATAGCATCGGCCGTTCCTCGATACCAGTCTTCCTGCGCTGAACGCATCTGTGCCGGTACGGGGATGATGAAGTTATTGCGGAGCAGCCCGCTGACTTCCCACCCCTCTCGCAAGTGCTGTAGGAGCGACTGACTCTTGAATTGAATCAGCACGTAAATCGAGTAAATCCCGGAGTTGACCAGGTTGCTCAAAACAAAATCGACAATTCGGTAACGACCGCCAAACGGGACCGCAGGCTTAGCCCGCTCCTTGGTCAGGGGAAACAGTCGTGTTCCTTTTCCGCCCGCCAGCACAAAAGCTAATACGCGTAGCTGCATTGAGCTACCTCCGCCGTTCAGCATACCCGACGCTGCCCAACACAACTGGCAGGCTTGCATTCACCACTCAAAGTAGGTGCACGGCAGAACGCGGCATTACTGGTAAAAACCCTTGAGTTGCAGCTTGTTTGTAACTGAGATCAGCCCATTCCGGTTCTATGGGTAGGAAAGCAGGATCCACGTAAATGAAGGCTCTCACATGGCACGGCAAACACGACGTACGAGTCGACACCGTTCCCGACCCAAAGATTCAAGCTGAAAGCGATGTGATCATCAAGGTCACCTCAACCGCGATCTGCGGTTCAGACCTCCATCTCTACGACGGCTTGATGCCGACTATGGAGAGCGGAGATATTCTCGGCCATGAACCCATGGGTGAAGTGGTCGAAGTCGGCAAGTCGGTCACGAAATTTAAGAAGGGTGATCGCGTGGTCGTTCCCTTTACCATCGCCTGCGGCGTTTGCAGATTCTGCAAGATGAGCTTGTTTTCCCTTTGTGATAATTCGAACCCGAACGCTGAGATCGCTAAGATGGCCATGGGTCAATCTCCATCTGCGTTATTCGGATACTCGCACATGTTAGGCGGCATCCCGGGCGGTCAGGCTCAGTATCTCCGGGTGCCCTACGCTGACGTCGGTCCTATTAAAATTCCAGAAAATCTGACTGACGAGCAGGTATTGTTCTTATCCGATGTCTTTCCCACCGGCTACATGGGTGCGGAAAATGCGCAGATTCAGCCAGGAGACACCGTTGCTGTTTGGGGCTGCGGTCCGGTGGGATTATTTGCCATCAAGAGTGCCTGGATGTTTGGAGCCGGGCGGGTAATTGCCATCGACGGCGTGCCTGAGCGCCTCAAGCTGGCTCACGATTGGGGTAAAGCCGAGATCATCGACAACTCAAAAGAGAAGGTCCAGGAACGGCTGATGGACATGACTGCGGGGCAAGGTCCGGATAGCTGCATCGACGCGGTGGGAGCGGAAGCACATAGTAGCGGAACTTTTGACGCTGTACTGGACGCAGCAAAACTGGCGGTAAAGCTTGGCACCGATCGTCCACACGCTTTGCGTGAAAGTATTATTTGTTGCCGGAAAGGTGGAACACTTTCCATCCCCGCCGTGTACATCGGCCTCCTAGACGACATACCGTTCGGAGCTTTAATGAATAAAGGCTTGACGGTGAAGTCAGGCCAGACACATGTGCAGCGTTATCTTCAGTCGTTGCTCGAAATGATCGAATCCGGAAAAATCGATCCTTCCGCCATCATCACCCATACTGTCCCGATCGAGGATGCTCCCAGCATGTACAAGACTTTTCGCGACAAGAAAGACGGCTGCATCAAAGTTGTTCTGAAGCCGAACGCGTAGAGTTCAAACTAAGTCACTCAAGAAACAACTGGCGTCCATCCTGATGAGCAGGAGGCGATCAAAGGAGGGCGATTAGCCATGATAAACACGAACGCTCGATCCGAACGATACACGCAAAACCGCACGGCCTCCTACGTGGCGAGTTCCGCACCTGGACAGCCTGCTTAATTATCAGCGGCAGGCCCTGTCTGCCGTCTCTCGCGAATCAATCCTGTTATTGCGAGGCTTTCGCACCCTTCAGTAGATCTGGGTGAACATTGCAAGGTGTGCGGACCGCGCCGTCTTTCAATGGAATTTCTCGGTGTTGCTTGACGAGGGACCCACTTCCGCAGCGATTCGGGTGGGAGCGGTACAAGCGAGCAACGATCCAGATTTCGAGAAGAAAGCCGGCCGATGTCACAGGCCTCTATCTCAATCCTCGGCAACACGCCGTGGTGTTTTGCGTTGATGAGAAGATCGCCATTGAGGCACTGAATCGCCTCGACCCCGTGTTGCCGTTGAGCCCGGGACGCGCCGAGCGCCACGGCTTTGAAATACTACCGGCACGGCACGCTGTCACTGTACGCAGCTCTGGACACCAAGACAGGAAAGGTCCACGGAAAGACCACGGCCCGGCACACCAGCGCCGACCCTCTCGCCTTCTTAGCCGACGTCGGCTCCAGCCGCCCAGTCAAACAGCAAGTCCACATCATTCTGGATAACCTCTCAACTCACAAAACCAAGCTGGTCCAGAATTTCCTCGCCGCTCACCCGAACGTGCACTTGCACTTCACCCCGACCTGCCCGTCGTGGCTCAACCAAGTTGAAATACTCCGATCCCACTCGTCACATCGGTAATGTTGTCTTTGCGACAGGCACTAGTCACTTCTGAGCGCGGTCACAGGATCGACAGAACTGGCCCTGTAGACAGGGATGGCGGATGCTGCTCCAGCAACTGTTAACAGCACCGCAGACGATAGAATCAGCGGCATTGTAGGTATTGCGGGCATGCCGGCTACCAAGCTGGAAAGCGCTCTATTCAAGACATAGCAAATTGGTATACCAGCGAAAATGCCAACCGTTACCAGGGCGTAACATTCCTTGAGGACCATCCAGCTTATTGAGCCAGGCTTCGCTCCCAGAGCCATTCGCAACCCAAATTCAGCTTGGCGCGTTGCTACAAAAAAACTTAGTAAGCCATAGATGCCGATGGAGGCGAGCGCCAGACCAACGGCTCCGAATGTGGCTCCCAGTGCGGCAAGTACTCGCTCCTGCAACAGTGAAAGCTCATGCTGTGTTTCGAGGCTGCGCAGCTGATAGCTGTATTGATGACCGCCTCTTTGCAGCTCCTGCCGTAGAGATGCAATGATCGGAGCCGACGAACCCGAATAGCGTATCTGCACGTTACCCCAATTGCCTCGATCTGGAAGTAGCCAGAAATTGAGATAGAGAAAGCTGAGCTCTTTCCCCCGAGGGTCTTCCAGTCGCGCATCACCTGCAACGCCCACTATCTCCAGGTTCTGTGTTTCGGTTTCCGATCCAAAGCGAATGTGGCGGCCCAGAACAGGCCCTTTACCGAACAGACGTTTAGCAAGAGCGCTGCTGACGATCGCAGTCTTCTGTGAATCTGCTTTAGCAGTGCGGCGGAAGTCTTCCCCTTGCAGAATAGGAATGCGCATTGTGCGGAGAAAACCGTCGCTTACAAATTCAGCTGGAGCTTGAACGATGGAACGACCCGGCAAATCCAACCGGCGAATATCCTCTTTGTAGGGAAGCGTGAAAAGAGGCGAGAAACTGGAGAAGCTCGCATCAGCTACCCCGGCTTCGCTTCTCACCCGATCCAAGAAAGCTGTGAAGTAAGTGAATGCCGCTGGTTTTTGCAACTCCCCTCCTGGTAGCGGCATAAGCTGGGCGTCCAGCGTTGTTTCCGGCGAGAACCCGAGTGGTGCGCGGCGTAGGTCTCGAAGAGTTTGGGTCAACAAGCTCGCTCCCATGACGAGGACCGTTGTTAAGGCTACTTGGCCAGAAATCAGCACTCGTCGAGTCCTTGCACGACCCCCTTTCACTGATCGCGCTGAAGCCTTTAATGCGCTCGCCGTCTCGAGATCGCTGGCCTGCCATGCGGGAAGAATGCCGAACAGCATAAGAGCGAGAAGGGCTGAGCCCAACATAAAGAGCAGCAGCCGGAGGTTAGGGCCGGAGTCAAGGGACAACCCCGTGTAGAACTCGCCTAACGCTTTGAGTAACAGCTGATCACCAGCAAACGTTAGGAAAAGCGCCAAGCTGCATCCTGCTAGCAGCAGAAGAATGCTTTCGGCAATCATCTGACGAGCTATGCGCTCTCTTCGGGTGCCAAGTGCCAAGCGAACTGCAATTTCCCGGTGCCGTTCGATACCACGCGCGATCAGGAGATTTGCAATATTAAAGCAACCGACGAGCAGGACCAAAGCGCTCATCGCGAGCAGAGCGATCAACGGTTTACGAAAGCGGTCCCGCAGTGAGTAGTCTAAGCCATTCGAACCCGACGTAATCACCAGAGGCATGCTGAGAAGTTCAGCCCTTTGCGCTCCCTTGAAACGGGTCAAAGGGAAAGATGCATCCAAGAGCCTGCGCCATTTGGTTGTGAGCTTCGCCTGAAGTTGATGGGCACTTACGCCTGGTCTCAATCGAGCAAACACATCCACCCAATAGAACGGTCTTGTGTTCGCCGGAACTACTCCGCCCAGCTGCGAGATAGGAACGGAAATACCAGGAGGAAAGCCAAGAAGCAGTCCATGGAATGGAGACCCAGTGACACCGATGATGGTGAAAGATGTTCCACCAACACGGATTGTTTGGCCAAGAGCATTTGGGTTCTTCGCGAACTTATCCTCCCAAAAGCTGGAGCTTAGAACGGTGACGTGAGCTGCATGGGGTTGATCGTCCTCGCGCGTAAACAGTCGCCCTAGCACCGGGTGGATTCCCAGGGTCTGATAGCAATCGCCAGTAAGCGCGTGGGTGCTAACAGGAAACGAGGACCCATGCAATGTGATCGTCGAGAGCGGCGTCTGTACGCCACACACACCATTAAGCAGCGGCTCGGTTCTGAGTTCTTCGAGCAGCGGACCGGGTAGCGAAAAAGTCATCCCGTTGTTTTCAAGCGAGCCGATCCTTACCAACTGCTCAGGGTGGAAGACCGGTAGGGGACGGAACAACAGGGCGTCTAAAAGGTTAAAGACGGCCGTATTGGCTCCAATGCCGATGCCGATTGTAAGAATCGCAGTAGCGGCGAATACCGGGGAGCGAAGCCAAGATCTACCTGCATATCTGAGATCTGCAGCAAGGTCCTCCAGCCATCGAATACTGCGCGTATCGGGACGATCCTCTTTACTGGGTTCGAGGTTGCCAACCAATTTCTGAGTGGCCCGCCGAGCATTCTCTGGATTCATCCCAGCAACTATATACCCCTCAAGCTGCCGACGGAGGCGAGGGTGAAGTTCTTCCTCAAGCTCCTGTTTCACAATCCGGCTGCGGAAGACTGAGCTGCAGAGTACCAATCCAACCGGTAGCGAAGCTCCTTGCTTAAACGTTCCCACAGCTCGGGAAATTGCAGCAGATAGACGTTTCTGATGCGAGCAGCAGAAACGTCCGATCTCAGCCTTACCGTCCTTCAACGAACCACTCCGAACCACTTCGGAAAACGCGCTCTTCGGAACTTTGATCGCGGTCTGGCAGCTATGGGCGGTGCTATCTGGAAAGCTGGGAACGATTCGCTTACGATTTTTGACGTTTGGTGTAGCGGCCTTGTCGACGCCGCGGTCCCGGCTTTGGTAGTCCGCTCAGGCTCTAAAGTAGTCTGCCTGATCGAGATCGGCTAGTAAGCCCGGCTGCATTGGCTTCCAGCCCAGGCGTTCCTGTGTCAACTTGCTGGACGTGGGATTGTCCATGGGAATGAATGGCGCCAGAAAGCTGAACTGCTTGGCTGCCTGAGCGGAAGACTTGCCCACGACAGGTATGTTCAGATGCCGTCCGATCAGGCCAGCTATATCCCGGAAGGGGATGCCTTCCTCGGCGACGCCGTGATAGGTTCCTCCCGCCGGACCGTTCTCGAGTGCCAAGCGGAAGAGCCGGGCAGCGTCGAGCCGGTGTACCGAGGGCCAACGGTTGAGACCGTCGCCCACATACGCCGATTCCTTCTTCTTCCGCGCAATCTGGATCAGCTGCGGAGCGAACCCGTGATCGCCGACACCATGAACAATAGGTGAAAGGCGGATCGCTGAGGTGCGAATACCGCGCGAAGCTAACTCCTGAAGCGTATCTTCTGTCCTGGCGCGGGGAGCTCCGAAGAAGGTGGGGTCGTACAATTGATCCTCGGTGGCGAGTCGTCCTTGTTTCATGGCCAGAGTTGCAAAGGTGGCTACCAAGGGGCGATCCGTTCCGGATAACGATTGACCAATCGTCTCCAGTGCGCGCCGGTCGGTTTCCACAGCTGCCCCCATGAATCTTTGGACGATCCCGCCTGGAGCCCCGCCCAACAACACGCGAAGTCGCGTTCCGAGAGGCATGTGCGAGATCTTGTGATAGAAGGCAGTGTGAATGGCGCCGTCCGCAGCCGCTGCTGCACGGCGCAGACAATCAAGGTCTTCGACAGAGCCTAGATGCACTCGCGCACCGGCATCGGCCAACTTTTTGCTGGAGCCCTCCGAGCGTGCAAGACCCGTTACTTCATGGCCTGCGCCGATGAGTTCTTTGACTATCGCAAATCCAATAAATCCTGTGGCGCCAGTTACAAAAACACGCATTCGCAAATCTCCTCCATCCACGCTAGGAGGTTTCTCGAATACAATCTATGCTATGGAGTCCTCATTAATATCGAGTTCGTCCAGAGTAGCCTCCGATCCGCTTTCAGATGTGCTGTCATTGCTGAAACCTCGGGGCTATATGTCTGGTGGAGTCGATGCAGGTGGAGATTGGTCCATCAAGTTCGAGCAGGATGGAGCTTTTAGGTGCTTTGCCGTGGTTTCCGGCCAGTGCTGGCTTTCAATGGACGGCGTTGATGACGCCGTTTGCCTGGAAGCGGGGGACTTCGTTGTGCTGCCGCACGGGCGGGCATTCTGCCTTGCGAGCGATCTCACAGTGACTCCGGTCGACATCCTGACTGTCATCAAGGCGCCTCTGAACGGACGCATCTTGTCGTGGAAAGGCGGCGGGGCGTGCCTTGCTCTTAGCGCATTCTTTACTTTTGCAGGAGATCACGCCAGCATCCTTTTAGAAGTGCTGCCGCCTATTGTGCACATCCGGCATGATTCGGATCGGGCGGCCATGCGATGGTATCTGGAGCGCATGATGAAAGTACTACGAGAGTCACAGCCAGGAAGGTTCCTGTTGGGGGAACACTTGGCTCAGATGATGCTGATCGAGGTACTGCGACTGCACATGGCGGACAAGGTGACGCGCGGATCCGGATGGCTTTTCGCGCTTCAGGACAAGCAGATGAGCGCAGTGATTACAGCGATGCACGAGAGCCCTGGCTTCCGCTGGACACTGCAGGAACTGGCCGAACGTGCTGGCATGTCGCGATCGGCCTTCGCGCTCCGCTTCAAGGAAAAGGTGGGGACTTCCGCCATGGAATACCTGACTCACTGGCGGATGCTGCTGGCAGGGGACCGGCTTGTAAATTCGCGCGCTTCTGTATCGGCCATCGCTCTCTCACTTGGCTATGAATCCGAGAGCGCCTTTGGCTTTGCTTTCAAAAGGGAGATGGGGTGTTCCCCGCGTCAATACTGCCGCGCCCGAGCCTCAGCCGCGACCTCTTCCTTGGAAGCCCCAAGCAAGACTTTGCCCGAAGCAGCCACAGAGCTCCGCTCCCGAAGCGCGCTTCTCGTCACTTGACGTCCGGTTTGTCGGCGATTCGGAATAGCTCGGGGAAACACCCCAATGAGTATAGATGTTAATCGCCTAACGACTATTTATTCTGGCGTCCTTCTGACGAATTACCGCACACCGGCATTAAACGAAAGGTTTTAATCGCGCCACCCGCCCCTGGAGCAGGTCGCTGCTGCATGTCTCTGTCCTGCGCCGCCTGTGGCTGGTGAGCTCATCGAAGATGCCTTTCTAATATGAAAGACGCCTCGACCTACTCAGAGTGTTAACAGGTGTCTCGACGGATCAGCCGATACCCAAAACTGCATCTCCTGGATCGCGTAGGGGCCGCAGCTCGCCACGGTTAACAGCATCCGGTACCGAAAAGGCATACCGGCCCAGAAGGTTGATGTGCTCAAACACGAGTGGCGATAGCCGGGCGACATCATCCGAATGGATTGGATAACCCTCGGCCTCAAGCTGCTGAAGTGCTGCGTTGATGTAGAGCGTGTTCCAAAGAATTATGATGTTGACCACGAGCCCCAGGGTCCCGAGCTGGTCTTCTTGGGCTTTGCGATATCGTTGCCGCAGTTCACCGCTCCCTTTGCTCGGGGGAAGCGTTGCAAAACTTACAAGTTTGCGAGGAAACCCAAAGTGCAGTTTTTCGCAGGAATCGCGTTTGCAAAAGTATGCCGCAAAAGGTAGCGTTTATGCAAGGATTCTTAACCCGGTTTTCCGTTCCATTGATCCTCAATACCCTACCCCTATAGACCCGAGTTATGTCTTGCAGTCCGAAATCTAAATCCTGGACCTGCCTATTTCAAACTTGCCGGCGCTATCTTGAGCGAGCATGGTCTCGCAAACCAACTTGCTAGGTAGTTGCTGCCTGAATGAAGCTCTCCGGTGTTCCGTCCTCGGGATTTACAAAGTGAATATCCCCGGGTTCGCGGCGCGGCACATCGATTGAAAGGAAGATCACAGGTTGTTCAGTAATCGTCGGCAAAGCGTGAACAGTGCCTTTCTCGAAGAACAAGAAAGTACCGGGTCCGAATTCGCCGCCGTGTTCGGCGCTGCCCATCCAAAAGGTCCCCCGGCCAGAGACTACGTAGAGATACTCGTCGCACCTCTCGTGAAAGTGAGGTGGGGTTCCGCGGTACACGCGAAAGGACCGGGCGCTTGCAGTTTCGCGGTCCACCAGATAGCGATCCAAAAGCAAGGAGTGCGCTCGGTCCGGAAAGGTCTTGGCAATCTCATTGAGGTCGATACGCACTGATGTGTTGTCGTACTCTGGTGTTTCCATATCCGTGTCACCGATCTAGAGTCGGATCGCGCCACCTTCTATGATTCAGACCTGAGAATAGCTCTGCTACGCTCTCCACTGTGCTCAGTAAAATTGAGGAAGTCTGAAGGCGGCTTGAGTATAAAACGCTTAATTAACGGCGGTTCTCAGAATTGCGGCACACCGGTACTAAACGGAAGGTCTTTATCGATCCGCCGGATCCTGGAGCAGGTCGCTGCTGAATCTCTTTGTCGTGCGTCGCATCCGGTTGGTACTGGTTCAGAGGAACGACACAGACCCCTAGCTTGTCAGCCGCAAGTGAAGCATTGTTAACTGCAAGGTTTTGCCGACCGGCTGCAAGGATCGAAGCCATCGGGTAAGGTGTCAGTTGCAGCGAGTTGGACACTTCCTTACCTTTATGCCCGATGGCCGCCTGAAGAGCCGTTTGCTGGTACGGCTGTAGGCTTGCACTTGGTGCTTCCCCTGCTTGGACGGCAGTTGTCAGGCCTATGAAGAAAGCAATCGTCTTTAATCCAATCATTCTCGATTTTGCCATGCTGGTAACCTCCAAAGATCGGAAGCCATGCTCGACTCAACTATATCGTCCCTGCGCCGACTCGTAACTGGGTTCGGAAATCTCCACGTGAGAGTCGCCGGACAAAGTCGAAATCACCATCCAAGAAGTCAAGTCCCGGCAGCTCACTCAAATCCACCCATTGAATCTGCTCGAACACTTGTCCTTCCGGTACCCCGCTATACGCAGGCACATTGAAGAACAGTAGATGCACGCGACTGCCGCTCGGGTACTCATGTTCGTAGCGTGCCAGTTCCGAGCCGACCGTCGCATCAATCAGCAACTCTTCTTCCAGCTCGCGGACCAACGCCTGCTGTGGGGTCTCGCCATGCTCCACCTTGCCGCCCGGAAACTCCCATTTAAGGGAGTGCCGGTCCAAGCGGCGGCGCTGCCCAACCAACACCTTGCCATCCTTGTGAATGATTCCCGCTGAGACAAGAAGCGGCGCTCGATTCTTCATGGCGTGACTGCTCAAGCTGCAGCGCTTGTCGCAATCAGCTGCCGTAAAACATAAGGAAGAATGCCACCATTCTTGTAATACTCACCCTCCTGCGGCGTATCAATCCGGGCCTTTACCTCGAATGTGATCTTCTCCCCGGTGGGCTTTACTGCGGTCACTTGTACGTCGGAACCAGTCGCTAAGGCTGCCGGAATGTTTGCGATGTAGAAGAGTTCCTCGCCCGTCAACCCGAGTGTTTCGCGCGTCACTCCTTCACTGAACTGCAAGGGCAACACGCCCATCTGCACTAAGTTTGATCGGTGGATGCGCTCAAAGCTTTCCGCGATTACGGCTCGAATGCCCAGTAACAGCGTTCCCTTGGCCGCCCAGTCGCGTGATGAGCCCGAGCCATACTCTTTGCCGGCGATGACGATGAGCGGCGTCCGATCGCCGCGATACTTGACCGAAGCATCATAGATAAACATCTGCTCGCCATCCGGCATGTGCCGGGTCACGCCGCCCTCTACCCCAGGCACCATTTGGTTCTTCAGACGAATGTTGGCAAACGTTCCTCGCACCATCACCTCATGGTTGCCCCGGCGTGCGCCATAACTATTGAAGTCGGCTGGCTTCACTCCCAGGCTCATCAGGTACTTGCCCGCTGGGCTATCGATTGCTATTGACCCAGCCGGAGAGATGTGGTCGGTAGTAACTGAGTCGCCCAACACAGCAAGCGCTCGCACACCCGCTAAGTCGTGAACAAAAGTAAGTGGATCGGCCAACGTGTCGAAGTACGGAGGCTGCTTAATGTAAGTCGAATCTTCGCTCCACTCATAGATGCTGCCTTCTGGAACTTTCAACGAACACCAGTTCGCATCTCCACTGAAGACTTCCGCATACTCCTTCTCAAAAAATTCAGTCCGGGCAGAGGCTTTCACTACTTCCTCTACCTCATCGTGCGACGGCCAGACATCTTTCAGGTAAACCTTATGCCCTTTCTCGTCTTTCCCGAGCGGCTCTTTGGTCAAATCAATATCGATACGGCCAGCAATTGCGTATGCGACAACCAATGGGGGCGAAGCCAGATAATTCGAGCGAACGAGTGGGTTTACCCGGCCCTCAAAGTTTCGGTTGCCGCTCAGCACTGCCGCAACATTCAGCTTGCCTTCAGTTACAGCCTCCGATACATCATCTGGCAGCGGACCGCTGTTGCCGATACACGTCGTGCAGCCATAACCTACTAAGTGAAAGTTAAGTTTCTCAAGGTAAGGGGTAAGTCCCGCGTCGGTTAGATAATCAGTAACCACCTTCGACCCTGGCGCTAGGGAAGTCTTCACCCAGGGCTTGATCGTCAGCCCTTTCTCAACCGCCTTCTTTGCGAGCAGGCCCGCCGCTACCATCACGGACGGGTTCGAGGTGTTCGTGCAGCTCGTAATTGCTGCAATCACCACCGCGCCGTCTGCCATTTTCTCCTTGTGACCATTGACCGGAAATTGGATTGACTTCTGCGACTCGACTAAACCGGACAGGAAGTTACTCTTCACGTCGGTCAACTCGATTCGGTCCTGCGGCCGCTTCGGGCCGGCTAGCGACGGAACTACCTTTGAAAGATCGAGCGAGAGTGTGTCCGTGTAGACCGGATCGGGCGCATCTTTAGTAAGGAACAGACACTGCTCCTTGGCGTATGCCTCTACCAACTCCACATGCTCCGGACTGCGGTTAGTCAGACGGAGATATTCCAACGTCTGCTCATCTATGGGAAAGAAACCGATAGTCGCCCCGTACTCCGGAGCCATGTTGCTGATGGTGGCGCGATCTGCCAAGGGCAGTGCGCTAACTCCCGGTCCATAGAACTCAACGAACTTTCCAACCACGCCTCGCTTACGAAGCGACTGAGTAATCGTTAGCACTAGATCGGTAGCCGTTGCGCCGGCCGGTAACTTGCCGCTTAACTTAAACCCAACGACTTGAGGCAGCAGCATCGAGATGGGCTGCCCCAACATGCAGGCTTCTGCCTCAATGCCGCCCACGCCCCAACCAACTACGCCAACGCCGTTAATCATGGTGGTGTGGGAATCGGTTCCCATCAGCGTGTCAGGGTACGCCTGCAAGACACCTTTGGACGAGTCAGCAAATACGACGCTAGCCAAATACTCGAGATTGACCTGGTGAACAATGCCGGTGTCGGGCGGAACTACCCGGAAATTTCCAAAGGCCTTCTGACCCCAGCGGAGGAAAGCATAACGCTCCTGATTACGCGAGAACTCAAGCAGGGCATTCTCGCCAAATGCCGCAGCTGAACCGTAGTGGTCTACCTGCACCGAGTGGTCAATCACCAAGTCGGCCGGGATTAGTGGATTGGCCAATTCTGGGTTAGCGCCCAGCCGTTTCAACGCATCCCGCATGGCAGCCAAATCGACAACGCAAGGTACGCCGGTGAAGTCTTGCAGCAACGTTCGCGCAGGGCGGAACTGAATCTCTTGCGCGGCGACTTTTCCATCCCACTTGGCCACATATTCGATGTCGCTCGGCTTAACCGTGCGATTGTCCTCGAAGCGTAGTAAGTTCTCCAGCAGGATCCGGATGCTGTAAGGAATTCGCGAAATCTTCACTCCGGGGATGCTCGTCTCTAGGGCATCCAGCCGGAAGATCTGGTACTCCTTACCACTCACGTGCAGCACAGACGCACTGCCAAACGTATTGTTACTGGCCATCTCTTTCAGTGTAAGACGAACTAAGGGACCGTCTTTACATAGTCTTTACATATAGGATGGCTGTTCAATCCCAAGTACGGATAGTGCCTGTGTCAGTTGCCTGCGCGTGTACTCGGTGACCCACAGCAACATGCCCCGACGCTGTTGGTCTTCTTCGGTCAGCACTGGTTGTTCGTGATAGAAGTTATTGAACGACTGCGCGAGTTGGAACGCGTACTTTGCTACGTGAGCTGGTTCGCCCGAATTGATTGCACGTTCTACCGCTCCGTCCATCTTGGAGGCGAGCAGCAGAAGCTGCCAAATGCTTTCCGGCAACAGATGTTTTGCTGCAACGTCTGCCGCTAATTCAAGGGGCAGCGCGAACCCTCGCTCCGCTGCTTTCTTCAGGATGTTCCCTGCTCTGACCGCCGCGTATTGCACGTAGGGCCCTGTTTCACCCTCGAAGCTCAGAGCTTCGTGGAAGTCAAAGGCAATAATTGAAGTCCGGGTGAACTTCAGCATGAAATACCGTAGAGCCCCGATCGCAATTTGGCGGGCTACGAGCGCGTTTTCTTCTTCACTCTTCTCGCCGTGCCGGTCCTTCACCTCGGCCAGCGCGGTTTCAATTAGCTTGTCGATTAGATCGTCCGCTTTGACGCCTAACCCTTTCCGTCCTGAAACCTCGACATACGCCCGCTGACGGTCCTCGTCAGAGAGAGTGATACCCATTTCAAGACAGGTGCGGGGCGTTAGAGCCACCATCTCGTACGAGAAGTGAGTGGAGGCGTCTGCTTGTTCCTGGAAGTTCAGCGCCCGGAGTCCAGCGACGACAACGTCCTGCAGATAAGACTGGCGGGAATCAATGACATTGAAAACCCGATCTGCATGGCCAAACGCCGGTACTGGGCCGCCCTCGAAGGGCTCGGTAGTGGTTACCCATGTGCCGCCTCCATCCCAGGGCCGGTAGTAAAAGTCGCGCCCGAGAAGCCCGAATTTCCACAGCTGGTAGGCAATGTCTTTGCCTACATAAGTAACCGTTCCGTTTGACCGTACAATCACTTTACTCGGCTCTTCCTCGGCTTCCTCCCCGCGAAACGAGGCCGATGGCATTACCCAGCAACCGCTATTCTTTCCTTCAACTTCCAAATAGATTGCATTTTTGTCCTTTAACAGTTCGAAGGCGGTCGCCCAAAAGTTCAAGTAAAGGATTTCGCTTTCGCGTGGGAGCAGCTGATAAGAAACGTCCAAACGTTTCATGGTCTGCAGATGCAAACGGACGATTTCATTCGCTACGATCGCGCCTAAGCTCGCCAGCTCGCCGCTTCCAGCCTCAATTTCATGGAGCGTCTCCGCTCGCCACTCACGTGCCTGTGGGTTCGTCTCGTAAAAAGCCGAAGTCCGGGCATATAAGTCCCAGCAGAGATAATCAAACCTGACGTCGCTGTTGGATGCCAGTTGCTGAACCTCTTCCGCCGTCTTGTGTTCTAGATAATGGAAGCCGACTACGACATCCGCCACCTGAACGCCGGTGTTGTCTATATAATTCTGAACCTCCACTCGATGGTTCCGGTGGCGCAACATCCGGACAAACGTGTCACCCAGGACCGCGTTGCGCAGATGGCCGATATGGGCTGCCTTATTCGGATTGATGTTCGTGTGTTCGACAACAATCTTTCCTGGACGCAGGGTTGTTTCACCTGTGTCCGCCTGTAGACCCGTAGCATAAGCGCCACGGTCAAGACGAACGTTAATGAAACCATTCCCTGCAATTTCAAGCGACGCTACTCCCGGCACGGCGGGCATTGCGGCTACTAGTTCCTCAGCAATTTGGCGAGGCGCTTTCCGTAATTGCCGGGCTAACTGAAACGCAACGGGGATGGCCAGTTCGCCGAATGAACTCTGCTTGGGCTGTTCGAGCCCGACTTCCTGGTGGATTTGAAAGGTATCTGCCAGCGCCTTTTGAACTGTCTGGGCCAACGCCGCTTCGATTTGCTGAAACACTAGACCCCAGTATGCCGAACGGGTGAGCTTTCCCGTAGGCTCTGACTTCCATCGCTACAATTGAGAAGTGCCGAAAGTGACCTTTATGCCGGATAACAAAGTAGTGGAATTTGAATCCGGCAAGCTGAACTACAGCGACCATGGAAAGCGCGACTCGCTTCTGGATATCGCTCTCAACTTCAACATTCATCTGGAACATGCCTGTGGCGGCAGCTGTGCTTGCACAACTTGTCACGTAATTGTTCTCGAAGGCGATAAGAACCTGTCGGAAGCTGAGGATGACGAACTGGACCGGCTTGATATGGCGCCTGGGCTGACACTTCGCTCCCGTTTGGGTTGCCAGGCAGTCGTTAAAGGCGATGTCGTGATCGAGATTCCAACCTGGAATAAGAATTACATCAGCGAAGGTGGTGCGTCTACGCTGGTCAGCCGTTAAAGGCTATCTAGCGGACGGGCTTCGGTCGCGCATCTGCGGCAGCAGCGTCATCAGCTTGTCGATCTCGCCAGAACTTAATTGCGCTTTCAGCTCAACTGCAGATCCGCTCTGTGTTACCTCGATCGCATCATAGAGTCTGAGCATGTCAGTCTGATCGTCTCTGGTGGAGAGCCGTGCGAGGCCGATCGCTCCACGTATGGCGTCGTGTACCCGCTGTGCTCCGGTAGGTGAGACGCAGTCGAGCCGAATACGTGCCAGCAGTCCATCACTTACTTGAGCGCTTGCGGTAGTGCCTGAGATGTAAGTCACAATGTTCGACAACGCCGATTGCACGTCCGATCGCATAGGGAGTTCGGCAAAGGGCAGGCCTTTGCTGCTGATTACCCAGATCTGTGCGGAGCTTGGAATGGCTTGCAATCGAGTGGTAAGGGCCATTGCTGGCTCGCCGTTCCCGGAATCGTGCGCATCCAGCCCAGCCCGGACCGCTTCACCCGAGCCAGCCAAGGCTACCTTGCCCGGCAGCAGAGCCAACGCATTCTTGTTGTCGCCGAGCAATGTGTACTTTTTATAAGTGACCTTGGCCGCACCCATGCCGCCCAGCTTCTGGCGAATCGCGTCAGCATTCAGATTTCCTTTCGCAATCATCAGTGAACGCTGGGTGTCGGATTCGAGCAGCAACGAATCAACATCCTGCCGTGGATCGAACCCCAGCTTTTCAGAAGACTCGCCCAGCGCGGGGATATTTAGCCGATCTGAGTAGCGCCCGTAGAGGCTGGTCTTCTTCAAAGCTTTCACATCGGCACCAGCAAGCAACGTTGCCCCCGGCCAGATGTAAGAGCGTGTTGCCTTGTCTAGCTGGGCACCGCTCGATAAACCTTTTTCCCCGCAGCCAAAGCTCAGCAGCAAAGCCGCAGGGAGAACAACAAACGCAACTAACTTCACCTAAAAATCCCGCCTCCGAAAAATGTACAGGGCTGAGCCGAGCAGCACCGCTCCAAACAGAGCTGAAGTCCACACAGGCGTGAACCAATCCGCTTCGCGATCATAAACAATGATCTGGCGCATGGCGCCGGCTAAATCATAAACTTTGGGCAGTATCCAATAGAGGCCCTGCCAGAGATTACGCGACCACTCGGAGCTGAGCAGCTTCACCACAATCTGCCGTTGCGCCAAGATGGCACTGAGCAACATCAACGCTACAGCCATCATTACCGAGAGCGCCGAGCTTTCAGACAGTACACCTGTTAGCACAACCACGCACAACAGCACAGTGAAAATGAACAGGCTGCTGGCGATGGCGAGCAGGAAACGAGGCTCCCAGATCCCCGTTTTTATCCCGATAATGATCCAAATGCTCAAGATCAAATAGATGTGATTGGATGCGACTACCAGGAAGTTGCCCACGAAGCGTCCCATCAGAAGGGTGGTCCTGCTGATTGGCTTTGAGAGCAGCAGAGCGATGCGCCCGGCTTCGAGCACGCTTGGGATCAGACCGGACGAAGCAAAGATGGCGAGGAACGTTCCCCACACATACACGAACACTGAGACCCACGAGTAGGAAGTGTTGACGAACCGCTTGATGTCGACATGGCGCTCGGTTGATTCGAAGCCCATCAGGGAAACAGCGCCGGCGACCAGGTCGATCTTGAGCGCAAACAGGAACAGCAGAATGAGCATGGTGGATAGCGCGAACAGGCCCCAAAAGAGCCAGCGTGCGCGCGCTTCCTGAAACGTGTCGGAGATGAGAGCTCCAAAGACTCGGAGCGATGACGGCTGCAGTTCGCCGGTCATGCCGCTTTTTGGCCCGTGGTGGCGCGGATGAATACGTCCTCAAGAGTTTGCGCCGAATTGGTTACGCTATGCACCAGCCCACCTGCGCGGCGAACCACATCGATGGCTTGATTGGCTGCTTGCAGATTAGGCGCCCTCACCTCCAGGCTCTCCTGCCGCTGCGCTACCGCCAGACCGGATCGTGTCAGTTCGGCAGCCGCGGCGCCCGGCAATTCTGTTGCAATTAACGTGAACCCGCCTTCGGACACTAATGCACTGATCCGCCCCTCCAGCGCCAGTTTGCCGTTACTTAAAATCGCCACATGCTCGCAGAAAGATTCCACTTCACCTAAGAGGTGCGAATTGATAAAGATAGTCACTCCCGAACCACTCAGACCGTTTAACACGTCGCGGATCTCGCGGCGGCCCACCGGGTCAACGCCATCGGTTGGCTCATCTAAGATCAGCAAGCGAGGCCGATGCATCAGCGCCTGGGCTAAGCCAAGCCGCTGGAGCATGCCCTTGGAATACTTTTTGATTCGAACGTCGCCCCAGTTTTCCAGGCCTACCTGTTTGAGAAGCGCGGGAATGCGCCGCTTGCGTTCGCGCGCTTCCAGCCCAGAGAGCGCCGCGTAGAAATCGAGCATCCCGGCCCCGGTCAGATAGGTCGGAAAGCGGTGGTTCTCAGGCAGGTAGCCAATCGGCCGCCGTGCTTCCGGCTGCCGCGCATCTTGGCCAAACAAACGAGCTGACCCGCTCGATGGATTGACGGCTGAGAGCAACATTTTCACAAAGGTTGTCTTCCCCGCCCCATTCGGCCCCAGCAAGCCGAATTTAACGCCTTCCGGAACGCGTAGTGTCAGATCCGAAACAGCGCGGATATCGCGACCTTTCCAGCGCGACCGATAAACTTTCTGCAAACCGTCCGCCTCGATCGCATAGTGCGAACTCATTCCCTTCAGAATACGGTGAACAGCCGGAGATTGTTCCCATGCTCTACTAAATCCAGTACGACTCCATGCGGTTCTGTCTTTCTCTGGTGTACCTTGCAGTAACATTTGCGCCCTTGTGCCTGACGGAGCAGAACACAGGGACGCCAGCGACTGGGACCCAGCAGCAGACTGATCCGAACTCAGCCGTCGTGCCGTCGGTTCCGATTCCGCCGGTCCAAACCACGGTGACGGTAAATGGAACTATTGAAAGTGCGACTCCCGCTTCTATTTCTGTTCTGACCAACGAGCAACTGCAGACCATCCCGGGCAACAACCTGGATGATCGCCTGCGGCAAATTCCTGGATTCAGCCTCTTTCGCCGCTCGTCGAGTCTGGTTGCCAATCCAACCACGCAAGGGGTTTCCTTGCGCGCGACCGGCTCGTCTGGCGCGAGTCGAACGCTGGTTCTATGGGATAGCATTCCGATCAACGATCCCTTCGGCGGCTGGGTATATTGGACGCGTGTCGACCCTGGTTTTATCGATCGCGTCGAAGTAAACCGCGGCGGCACCACAGCTGTTTTCGGTGATCGTGCCTTCGGTGGCAGCATCTCATTGTTCTCGCCTCAGCCGCAGAAAGATCACCTGTACGCCGAGGTTACTGCCGGCAATGAGGGCACCGTCGACACAGCCGCTGCCTACTCAAACGTTTGGGGCCGCTGGGCTCTAACGGCTCACTCGCGCGCACTCACCACCGATGGATACTACATCGTTCCAGCAAACCTGCGCGGCAGAGTTGACGATAAGGCAAATGTCCGCTTCGCCACCGGCGACCTGCATTTGGACTATCTCGGCGTATCCGACCGGCTGTCTATCCATTTCGATCTGCTCGCCGAAGAGCGAGCCAATGGGACAACGCTTACGCACAACTCAACCGGCCTGGGAACTCTGGCGGCCAATTACAACCACAGCTGGTCGAACGATCAAGTTTCTTTTCTGGTCTTTCATACTCGTGAACAGTTCCATAGCACCTTTTCCAGCGTGGCTTTGAATCGCAATCGCGAGACGCTGACCTCGCGCCAGACTGTTCCGGCCGAGGACATTGGCGGCGCCGGTTATTGGCAGCATCATGGCCGCTTTCCCAAAGGAACCTGGAACACTGTCGTAGGGGCCGATGTAGATGACACCCACGGCACCAGCTTCGATTATTCGTATACTACACGCGTTCTGGCAAAGAGCGGCGGCACACTGCTTGAGCATGGCCTGTTCGGTCAGGGTGACATTTCGCTTGGGCCGGTTCAGTTCTTTGGGGGTATTCGCCACCAATTCACTGGGCAGCATGGCGAGACGTTCGTCAGTCCGAATGGCGGCATTGCTTATGGGCTGCGGCAGTTTCGATTTCGGGCATCCGGCTATCGCACGTTTCGCGCCCCCACGTTGAATGAGTTATACCGCGCGTTCCGGGTTGGCAATGCTCTTACGCTGGCCAATGCCGGATTAGTTCCGGAAGGTCTGGTCGGTGTCGAAGTAGGCGGGGACTGGGTTGGCGAAAAAGATCGAGTCTCATTCAGTTTGTTCCGCAACGACTTATCGAATCTAATCGGCAACGCAACGCTGTCCTCGTCGCCTACGCTGATCCTTCGGCAGCGCGCTAACTTTCCGAGCGCACTGTCTCGCGGCGTGGAGGCCAACGTACTCCACCGCTGGCACTACTGGACGGGCGAACTCGGATATCTGTTTGCCGATTCGCGCTACTCAAATGGCGCACGTTTGGCGCAAGTGCCGAAGCAGCAAGGAACGGCTGCGCTCACCTTTGCTGCGAAGGGGACCTCGATCACAGGCGGCCTGCGCTCCTATGGTTTGCAGTTCGATGATGACCAGAACCAGTTCAAGCTGCCCGGCTTTACTGCATTGCAGCTGGCGGCAACGCAGCATATCGTGTCGAATCTGTCGGCAATCGCACAAGTCGACAATCTGCTTGACCGGTCGTATCTGGTGGCACTGACGCCAACCCCAAATACCGGTTCTCCCAGACTGTGGCGCCTTGGATTGCGCTGGAGCGGTCCGGTCCATTAAGCGGCTGATCCTTTTCGATTCCCGTAGTCTTTCTCAATGTTGAGGATGCGTTCGCCGGGAGACACTACAGGGTGAGCCAGCATGGACGCCTTACCGATTCCCGCTTATGACATTGTTCAACTGAATGAGATTGCGCCGGGCGTGACGGGCATACGCACCTTGTTCGTTAACGTGTATGCGATTCAGTCCGCGCCCGGGACTCCCCATAGCAGTTGGACGCTGATCGACTCGGGCATTCCGATGTCGCACGGCAAAATTAAGAAGTGGATCGAGTCGCAGTTTGGAGAAGGCGCCAGACCGGCTGCGATTGTCTTGACTCACGGGCACTTCGATCATATTGGGTCCATACAGTCTCTGCTTGAGGACTGGGACGTGCCGGTTTACGCGCACCGCGATGAGTTGCGATTCTTAACCGGTGCAGACAAGTATCCGCCGCCTGACCCGGGCGTTGGCGGGGGTTTAATGGCTTTGATGTCGCCGCTGTATCCTCGTGGTTCGGCCGATATCAGCGGCCACGTTCACGCCTTGCCGCCGGACCATTCTGTTCCAACGCTTCCCGGCTGGAAGTGGTTCCATACGCCGGGTCATGCGCCTGGACATATATCGCTTCTTCGCGAGGCCGATCGCGTGCTGGTGGTGGGCGATGCTTTCTGTACGACCAAGCAGGAATCGTTCATGTCTGTCGCCCAACAGAAGCCTGAGTTGACCGGACCGCCGGCCTATTACACGCCTAATTGGGATGCCGCCCATGCTTCGGTCGAACTATTGGCGCAACTGGCTCCGACCACCGTTGCACCCGGTCATGGCATGCCTATGCGCGGTGCCGATGTTCCGCAACAGATACGACAATTGGCCGCCGATTTTAACCGTATCGCCGTTCCCGAACATGGCAAATACGTTGATCCTAAGATTGTCTGAGTGATGGGACATTCCCCAAGGGAAAGCACTCTCCGGCATATCTGAGGAGAGAGGATTAGGGAGGGAGACACTTCTCCCATATGCCAACTGAGGATCTGTGGGGACTGCTGTACGACGAGTATTTGCCGTTTCGTCTTCACTCGGATTACCGGAATGGCGTCTCTATTGCGAAGTTGGCAGCAACGCTCGGGCTTTCACCGGCGTTTGTGGAAGAACGAATCGAAGCGGCACAGGTCTGTATCGAGCAACAAGGCCGCATCCGCATGCCTTGGATTCCGTCCGAGTTTCACTCCGATATTCGTCAGTAGCTTGTGATCCGGCGATCAGGCGATGCCGGAGCTGAGGATGTTGCCGCTGGCGAGGGTGGCTGCAGGGTTCCGTGCATGGCAACTAAGTTATTTGAAAATTCGAAGCCATTCGGGAAAGCTGGTTTGGAAACAGTCGGCTTTTCCGCTTCGGTCTCGCGCCGCTTGGCCTGTAAGGCTTGGAGTTCTGCAACGTCTTTGGTGTAGTGACGGCGAAGCCGTGACTCCTGCAAGCTCAGGTTGTTGAACAGGCGGCGATTGGCTTCCCATATGTGATTTTCGATGAGCAGAGTGCGGACATTCTCGTCAGGTTCGTCGAGGAAGAAGTCGGCACATTCGAGGCGGCGCGAGGCGGAGAGACCGGCTTCCAGGATCGGAATGCGGTTGAGACGCCACTGGGTGTCGGCCAGGCTTTGCACGAGTTCGGCTTCGCGATCACCTGCGGGATTCCAATCACGGGCGAAGCGGGCGATGTGGAGTTCGTAGCCATCGGCTTCGGAGGCGGAGAGAAGGATAGTGCGGCCGGTCAGGCCGGTTCGGACGGCGTTCAGCGATGATTTTGCCTTGCCTTCGGCGGTGCGTGGACCGGTGGAGAATTGAGCATTGGCGCGATTGGCAGCCAGTTGTGCGGTGGAGATGGTGGTTTGCATGGGTCGTTGCTGCTGGGCGGTTTGACGGTAGCATTGGCAGGGGCGGGAACGAACTTTGTACAGGTGGAAAGGGCTGGGATGTGGTTTGGGGAGTTTGGGTTAGGGATATTTCGGCAGTTTGTGACTGACTTTGTTACTTCGCTTTTGCTGCTTGGAAGAAGACACTTTTCCATTCGATGATCATGCGGTTTCCGCTTTGTGGGATGAGAAGCGCACAGCCAGCATTGATCGATTTGACGGTCGGCGGTAATTTGAGCGGGTTAGTCTTGCTATCCATCTTGAAACCCTCATAGAAGTCCTGGCGAGGTTGGGTAGCGGGTGTGTACTTGACGGGATAGCCGCAGCCTTCGCCGTTAATTGTGAACCGGTCAGCTTGTATCAAAGCTCGCTTGCCTATCAAACGCGCGACACCCTTGTCGTCAAGAGCAGTGATAGGTGCAGTGTCTACTTCCCCCGTCAGCTTCCAGGTGCCATAGTAGGCCGGATCAGCGGCCTGGAGCGAGCCAACACATAAGGTAAGCAGTAAGAATCTCTTCATTTCTTCCCTCCCGCTTCAAAGGGAGCAACTTAGCCCTTCCGCCGCTCCATCAAGCCGGATGAGGGAATCAGGTGTTCTCTACCGTGTTTATCTTTTTTCCTGATCTTGTCGTAGTCCTTCATTGTTGAAGCGACTCGATCTAGTTGTCCTTGTGCAATAAGATCGAGAACATTTTTCGAACCTCCGGAACCAAGATTGTATGCAAAGCTTACGAGCGCATCAAACTGTTCCTGTGTCAGTTGTGTCTTACCCGAGTGGGCCTTTACATACTCTTCAGCCTTTCGAGTACCTTCACTCAAGCTCGCGTGATCTTCTCCTGTGGAACCGGCCTCTTGTCTTTTCGCTCCGTACATGGTCAGTGATGGACGAGGGTACCGACTCCATAGGTGCAATTGTGCGCACTATCGGTATAGTAAAAGCGCCTCAATCCTTCACGGGCGGTAAGCTTCGCTAAGCCATCCTGGCTGAGAGTTGATGGATTAGGAGTTTGTTGATCAGGCACTGTAGTTGAAGTCTCTCTACGTTAAAAGAACGGAAAACAAATCGGTATTCAGATTTGACCTAGCAGCTACTCAGACGTCCAGTGCGGCGCTGACTTTACCTGTCTGGAACCGCGCCCACGAGCTTCTGCACTCCTGGGGCGATCTGGATTAGTAAGTCGCCTTTGCGCTCGGAGGCAGATTTTAATGCGGCTTCGGTATCGGTTTTCCAAGTTGCCGGGAGTGGTGTGGAGCCGTAAGTTAAGGCTTCTTCGCCGATTCGGCTGAGCGTGTCCAGGGCTTCGGCGGCGGCGATGTTTTCGGTCAGGATCGGGCTTGCCTGCAGGACGGGTTGGACGGCTCGGGCAGCCTCCCGAAAACTTGCTAATTGGGTGCGGATCGGGTCGGGGTTGTGGTCGGTGAGGTAGGTGTCGACGGCTTCCCGGAAGTGGCGGGCGGTGTTGCTTTCGGGTGGGATGACGTCGACCAGGCGGTTAAAGGGCGTGTAGGTTCCGTATTTCTCGGCATGGCGCGAGTAGCCCTTAACGGGCTCCAGGACGGCGGCGAAGCGGTCTAGGGTGGGCAGGTCGCGGTCGTCTTTGAGGAGGCGACGCCGCATCAGGACGAGATTCGATTGCTGGGTTAATCCTAAGTATTCGAGCCAGTGGTTGGTCTTCTCCAGGCGGTCGTACATGGAGCGCGGGTCGGTGACTGATTGGGGGGACCAGAAGCGCTCGGCGATGGCGGCGGCGCGGGGCCAGAGTTTGGCGTCCAGGTTCTCGTCAGTCGCGAGTTCTTCCCACATGGCGGCTTCGCCTCCCAGGATGTTTTTGGCTTGGGCGGGGGTGAGCGGTTCCGGGATGGGTTGGCCGGCGCGCG
>CAXTWQ010000032.1:0-42951 GCA_964248065.1 uncultured Bryobacteraceae bacterium
TGGGCGGAGGAGATTTGAGGGGGCTTGCCCTTAGTACGAGAGGACCGGGGTGAACAGACCTCTTGTGATGCAGTTGTCCGCAAGGGCACAGCTGCGTAGCGAAGTCTGGTCAGGATAAGTGCTGAATGCATATAAGTACGAAACCTTCCCCAAGATGAGATCTCCCTGAAGAGCCGTGAAAGATGATCACGTTGATAGGACGGATGTGTAAGCACAGTAATGTGTTGAGCTTACCGTTACTAATAGCTCGTTCGGCTTGACCATAAAATGAATTCTGCGGTTTGTATACTTTCTACGTCGCCCGTCAATAACTATTCAACTCAGAGAAACTCTCCGAAACGACAAAACAGTTTCGGGTGATTCCAGCGCGAGGGTTCCACCCGTTCCCATCCCGAACACGGAAGTTAAGCCTCGCAGCCCCGATGGTACTGCACGCGCAAGTGTGTGGGAGAGTAGGACGTCGCCCGATTAATTTATCTCACAGAAACCGCCTCAGCCCAGTGCTCGAGGCGGTTTTTGCGTTTAGTCTTGGCTGTGTCAGGCCTTGGAATGAGTCTAAAGCTTCCTCCCACGACCGGTTTGTTTTCTGGTGCTGTCTCATTCCTCTGCTGCTTCAGCAATCGGCTACGTCGGCATCCGAGGCGTCTGCAACCCCACAGAGCCCGGAAGACCGATGCGCCTGTACTGCGTGGGGAGGGGAATAAGGTCGCTTTCTCCTCAAATCGCCCTACTTAAGCTTTTCGCCTCGCCAAAATCTTCCCAGTGGTTTACCCTGATACACAGGCACCTCAGCAAGCCACCGCTCCAATCTATGGATCTTTTGAGAATGATTACGGAACTCCAGGACGAGCGTCAACGCCTGGATGAAGCGATCGAGGCTCTCGAGCGCCTTTCGACGGGCGCCCATAATCAGCGTCGCGGACGTTCACCGCGGTCCAAGCCCGAAGATTCTGACACGGAACAGTCGGCTCCGCCAGAAAAAGTCATCGACGCTATACCGTCCCCGCGGTCCAAAAAAGCATAGAAGTTCTCTCGGCATTGTTCCTCGTCATTAAAGTCCGGGTGCAATCACTGCGGCAGTTGTCATAGAACCCTAAGGTTCGCGATACTCTCAAGGAGTGCTGCAGCGATTACGACGGTTTTTCGCGAGCCGCGGTGTGGTCGGCACCTTAGCCCTGGTTCTTGGCTGCCTTGCGCTGCTGGCTTTTCTTTTTCAAGAGATTGGGCTTGCTGTGCTGATCTGCTTGGTCGCTTCCCCGTTCTGGTTGACCCTCGCACTGCGCAGCTTCCGCTCTGCTCATAGCAGACTGCTATGGAGCCTCCGCAATCGCCTGGTATTTGTCTATGGTCTATTTGGAGTGTTACCGCTTCTGCTCGTCGTCACCTTGGTCGGTTTAGGTGCTTGGGCATTGATGAATGAGCTGGCTATTTACCTGGCAAGCTCAGCACTAGATCGCCAGCTGGAAGTCTTGGGATTTGCGGTCGATGCTTTACATCGTCAGCCTGCAAATCAACGTGAGATAGCAGGTCCGGACCTTGCTAAGGCATTCGGCCGGATATTTCCAGGCATTCTCCTTTTGGCAACCGACTCGGCAGGAACCCACCATTTCCCGTCGAATGCCAGCGCGATCATAATTCCTCGTGGTTGGAAAGCTGCTCACGGACTGCTAGTTATTGATGGACGCTTCTATGGATGGCATCACTCCGTCGATCATGACGGCGAGATTACAGCCATTGCTCCACTCAGTGATCACTTAATCCAGAACCTGGTGCCGCATCTGGGCAACATCTCCATCGTCGAAGTCGAGGACAAAAACTCAGGTGCTACGGCCGGAGCCCTAAACTCTTCACGAACCGGCGCAGACCTCGACTTCCTTTCCACCGGCAAGTCCGAAAATGCTTTCACGCTCCCGCCAAGCATTAGTCGCTTCGATATTCCAGTTTTCATTCCGTCCACTCAAGTCCACTCCCACCTAAATTCACCGAACGCATCTTTTAAGGGTATTCTCTGGGTGTATTCAAGACCCTCCGCCGTCCTCCGCACATTCTTTTCTGGCTCGGAAGATGTGCGGGAAGTCTTGATTTATTCCATCCTCGGCATCGCCGTGCTCTTCCTCTTGGTCGAATTGGTCGCCATATCTATTGGCGTCTCGCTTTCCCGACGAATCACCAACGCCGTGCACCAGCTATACGAAGGTACCCGGCGCGTAATCAAAGGTGACTTCAGCCATCGCATTCTAGTTCGTGACAACGATCAGCTTGGCGAACTCGCCCAGTCATTCAACCAGATGACCGGCAATCTGGAGCGCCTGCTCGTGGTCGAGAAAGAGAAAGAGCGGCTACAAACCGAAGTCGAGATTGCTCGCGAAGTGCAAGGCCAGCTCTATCCGAAAGCGGCGCCGCCCACCTGTGGACTAAAGCTGACTGTTCGCTGCGACCCTGCTCGTATGGTCTCGGGCGACTATTACGACTATGTGCAAGTTGCCAGTGGTAAGCTCGTCTTCGCTATTGGCGATGTGGCAGGAAAAGGCATCTCGGCCGCCTTGCTGATGGCAACTCTCCAAGCCGCTTTGCGGGCACAAGTTACCAGCTATACTCCTTTGCGGGAAATCGATTGTGCGGATGAGCCTGAGGTTCATGCATCTGCTCTGGTCAGCAAATTGAACAAGCAAATCTACGCTCATACCTCGCCTGAAAAGTATGCGACTTTCTTCTTCGCCATCTTCAATGAAGTTGACTGCAGTCTCACCTATACCAACGCCGGCCACCTGTCTCCCTTGCTATTTCGAAAAGACTCGGTAACTCCGCTTGATTCGAATGGCACGGTAGTGGGTGCCTTCCCGTTTGCCAAGTACGACGAGAGCTGCCTCAGTATGCAACCGGGCGACTTGCTCGTCTGCTACACCGACGGCATTACAGAACCGGAGAATGCGTATGGAGAAATGTTCGGCGAAGAAAGAATGATTGCACTCATTCAAAAGAACCAGCACTTAGAAGACAGCCTGATCTTGGATTCAGTGCTGGATGCTGTTCGAGCCTGGACCGGCTTGCCCGAGCTCCATGACGACATGACTATCCTGCTGGCACGTCAAGTGGGAGCGCCAGCGTGAAAGTTCTAACAGCTGAGCAGATGCGCATGGTAGACCGGCAAACTATCGAGCGCGGCTTGCCTGGCCCATTGCTGATGGAAAACGCAGGGTGTCGGGTGGTTGACTTTCTTTTAGGAACGTTTGCTCCACTCAGCAACCACCACGTTCTGATTGTTTGCGGCAAAGGGAACAATGGCGGAGACGGTTTCGTGATCGCCCGTCAGCTATATTCACGCAAGTTATGTCGCCAACTAACCGTCGTCGATCTCGCCGGGGCTGAAGACCATCGCCGAATATTAGAGGCAACAGGCTGTTCAGTAACAAATCAAATCGACCCCAACACACCGGCCACCTTGATTGTTGACGCTATCCTCGGAACTGGCCTGCGCGGCGCAGCTGAAGGCGTGAGCTTGCAAGCAATCCGAATGCTAAATGACCGCTTCCCTCAGGCTAGGCGAGTAGCTGTTGATATTCCGTCTGGTCTGCCGTCCGATGCGACCGAGCCCACAGGTGAGTTCTTTCGTACTGAGTACACAGTCACGTTCACCGCGCCTAAGCGTAGCCAGGTTCTCTCACCCATCTACCAGCACGTAGGGGAGCTCCGAACTTACCCAATCGGCAGTCCTGACGATCTTCTCGCCTCATGCCAGCTGAACCTGTCAACCCCGGATGATTTTCGTTCTCTCTTTGCGCCGCGGCCCGAAAATTCCAACAAAGGAATGTACGGCCACGTGTTGGTAATTGCCGGCTCCTATGGCAAAAGTGGCGCTCCTGCCATGGCATCAACGGCGGCGTATCGCAGCGGCGCGGGCTTGGTGACCGTAGCTGTTCCTGCCGCTGCCCTACCTCTGGTCGCTTCGTACCGGCCCGAACTAATGACCGAGCCCCTGAACAAAGATTCTATTTTGGGCCTCGCTGCCAAAATGTCGGTGGCTGCCATTGGCCCTGGTTTGGGAACGGAAGACGAGACTGTCCATTTGGTCAAGCGCCTCTACACAGATTTGAATATTCCAGCCGTGATCGACGCTGACGGTTTGAACGCAATTGCCGGTGACATCCCGCCCATTGATGGCAAGATTCGCATCCTCACTCCTCATCCCGGCGAGATGAGTAGACTCACCGGTCGATCCACCAAAGACGTGCAAGCCAATCGGCTCGAGCTTGCGCAGAGGTTTTCAGCAAGAACTGGCACAGTGCTCGTGCTGAAAGGCGACCGGACAATTATCGCTTTTCCCGACAGCGAAACCTGGGTCAACCCGACTGGCTCACCGGCCATGGCGACGGGCGGAACGGGAGATATCCTGACGGGTATGATTGCCGGATGCGTCGCACAACATCCACACGATTGGAAACGGGCGGTGGTGGCGGCTGTTTGGCTTCACGGGCGCTGCGGCGAACTTGCCGGAAAGCGTCTCGGAGAGCAATGCATGCTCGCCACTGACCTCCTCGACTCTCTGCCGGAGGCAATGAATGAGCTCCGACCGGTTTGAGACGGCATCGGAAGAAGAAACTCTCGCACTGGGCCGTCACCTTGCAACAATCTTGCCGCGCTCGGCTGTTGTCTCGTTGATTGGAAACCTAGGAGCAGGCAAGACCACCTTAACTAAGGGAATCGTCGCGGGTCTTGGGGCTGCAGCGCCGGAAGATGTCAGCAGCCCGACCTATACTCTAATCCACGAATATGGCAGCCCGGTTCGCGTCTACCATGTGGACCTGTATCGCCTTGAAACGCTAGGGGAGGTGGGCGGACTAGGGCTGGAGGAACTATACGAAAAACCCGCCCTCATTCTGATCGAGTGGGCAGATCGCTTTCGGCAGATCCTGCCTTCCGATCATATTCAGGTTCGGCTTACTTACGAAGGCGAAAATCGGCGCGTCGTCGAGCTGCAACGGCCAGACCACCTAAACCGACTGCGGTGATCAGCAAGCTCGCAGGTTCTGGTGCCGGTGCCGCTGTCAAGTCCTGATAAGCCAGGTTGGCTACAACTGCGTGCCCCGCTGTAGTCGGGTGCTCTGCATCCCAGAACAGGTAGGTATTCGGATCGATGTTCGCCAGGCCTTGCGCCGGAGTAGTAATATTGGCAAATCCGTAGGCGCTGGGGTTGGTCCCAATCTGCAGGAATGCGCTGAAAACATCAACGCCGATTACGTTAATGCCTTGGCTCTGCAATCTGCCGATGTCAGTAGCCCATTCGTTGTTGAAGAGCATGACCGCACCATTTAATGCGGTAGACTGGCCGCTGCCTAAACCGAGAGGGGTTAAGCCGAGCGGAGGCAGGTCCATCCAGAGAAAATTCTTTCCGCCAGCGGCAGCCAAAGTTTTGATGTTGGAGTAAAGAGAATCGGCAGCTTGCACTGGGGAGTTTCCCCCGGAAAACAAGTCGTTAGCTCCGCCCCAGACTGTATATAGAGCACTGCTGCTTAAGCCAGATAGATGTGTAGATGTGTATAGCGCGACCTGGTCAGTGATTCCATCAAGCCCGTTAGAACCGGTTTTCGCAGTAGCGACAGCGTAATCAGTCCCACCCGTGCCGGCGAGGAACGGTTGCGGGTCGGCAACGCCCAGTTTCCCGGAGAGTTGATCGGCCCAGATTCCAACAGGCCCATTGGTAGCCGGGGTGGTGGTAGGCCCATCAGTCAGCCGCCCATTCCAATAATTCGCCGGAAATGCCGGACCCGCGGCAATCGCTGCATTGCCGGTATCGGAAAGGCTATCGCCAAAGACGACCAGCTGATCGATAGGCGCAGCTACCGCTGTTAATAGAAAGAGCGGAGTTAGGAACACACCACGAAAGAACGGCTTACACATACTGTGCACGATTATCACTGATTTAGAGTGAAGGTGACAACAATCGATGTGAGTACTTCCATCGGTTGACCGTTCAACAACGTAGGCCGGTACCGCCACTGTAAGATTGCTTGTTTCGCCGCGTTTACCAGGAGAGGATGTCCGCGTAAGAGTTGTAGGTTCTCGATCGTGCCTTCCTTGCTGATTGTCGCCGAGAACTCAACTACGCCCGAAACCCTTGCGCTGCGAGCCAGCGGAGGGTAGGACGGTTGCACTTTGACAATGAGATTGGCTTCGGCTACCCCGTTTCCGACGCGGATCGCCGTAGGAGCTTTCACTGAAGGTTTACTTTGTATGGTTGGTGCAGGCCGCGGAGGTGTATCAAACAAACTGAGGATCGAACCAGTTGTTCCACTGTCATTGCTGCCTGCGTCGGGAAAAGCGAAAGCCGGAGCCGCAACAGCATCCGTTGCCGTTGCGCGCGTAACAGCCACTGCTCGGTTGACAGGTGCCGAGTTGAAGACAAATCGATGAACTGAGGGAACACGATCGACCGGCACCGATGGCTGAGTTACTACCGGTGTCGAAACCGGTGGGTGCATCAGCAGCAGAGTTCGTATGTGCAGGGCCGGCAACCCCGGGCTATACAAGAGTGGCAACAACGAAAGCAGCCCGACTGCCGCTGCTTGCACAAAAAGCGAGAAGCCTAATGAGAATGGCTTTCGATTTAGATCTGAGCTGAGAAGAAGCGACTGTTGAAACATGTTACTGGGGCAGACACCGTGGCGCTCGAATCAGTTCCCGGGTGAAGGCGCCTCGCTGAAAGGCGATATAATCCGTTTGGCAGTTGATTGCTGGAACACGTTCTCCGCGTTGAGAGGGCAGCATGCGCTATGTCGCGTTTTGGATGTTATTGGCCGGAGCCTTTGCTCGCGGCATTGGGTCAGAAATGCCCAAGAACTTTACGTTATTGCTTGATTTCGAAGGCGAGCACTCCCCTGTATCGGAAGCTGCGCTAGACTCCGAGCTGCATTCCATTTTATCGCTCGCTCAAGTACCCATTCGGTTGCAGGTGCTTACGAGTCCTTTACGGGGTGATGTCCCGGGCTCCCTGTTCATCTTTAAGATGAAGGGTAATTGCACCATGCAGTCTGCCATGCCTGTGGGCGCAATGTCTGACGAGCGCGGTCCGCTTGCTATGACCTATATGGCTAATGGTGAGATGCTCCCTTTTGCCAGTGTCGATTGCAATCGGGTCCGTACCTCACTGGAGCGAACGCTTGGACGAAGTTCTTTGCACCAACACGAGCGCCAGTATGGGACGGCCCTTGCTCGTGTGATGGCTCATGAGCTTTATCACATGTTGTCTAAGTCTACGGCTCATGACGCAAGCGGCGTCACCAAGCGGGCGCTCACTTCACGGGAGCTAAGCGAGGGACAATTGCTCTTCTCGCGACAGGCACGCTCCAGCCTTACTCACTGATTTGTATTGTCGGTTTCTTACCAGACCGTCCTGTGTGATTCCGTTCATGCACTTGCAAAACAGGTAGACAACGGTGTTAGACTAACCCTAATCGATAACCTCTAGGCGTTTGCTCGAAAGCAAACCTGTAGCCTGTTGAGGTACGTCTTTTGTTGACGATTGCTCCTTGTTGAGGCATTGCAGCTTGATGATGCTGCGTCCGCAGTGGTTCTGCGGAATGTGTTGCACAAGGAGATCAGGGTTGTTATCGAATTCATTTCGTTCTGCTGTAATTCTTTCTCTGCTCGCCATAGCACTTTGGTCGCAGTCCTATCAGGGCGGCATCCGAGGTACCGTAAGCGACACCCAAGGAGCGGCGGTTAGTGGTGTAAAAATCACGGTGACCGACCAAGCTACAAACGAGTCTCGCAATACCATTACCAGCAGTGCCGGCGAGTATGTCTTCAATGCGGTGGATCCGGCGACCTATTCAATCACGGCCGAGATGCCAAGCTTCAAGAAGTTTGTTCGGCGGGACATTGTGGTTGCCACGCAGGAGGTGCTTACCTCGGACATCCAGATGGAGTTGGGAGCTGTCTCGCAAAGCGTAGAAGTGACCGAAGAAGTGCCGCTTGTTGAGAGTTCGAATGCTTCAAACGGACAGGTAATCAACTCGCAGGAGATGACGGATTTACCAAACCTAGGTCGCAATCCGTTTCTGTTGGCAAAGCTTTCAACCAACGTCGTGCCGGTCGGCGACCCGCGATTCAATCGGTTTCAGGATCAAAGCGGCTCTTCGCAGATCTCTGTTGCAGGCGGGCCCATTCGCGGCAATAACTATCTGATTGATGGCGTGCCGATTACCGATTCAGAGAACCGCGCTGTTGTGATTCCTTCCATTGAAGGAACGCAGGAGATGAAGCTTCAGGAAAATACTTATGACGCAACGATGGGGCGAACCGGTGGCGGCGTATTCAACACGTTTCTCAAATCCGGAACGAACGCGATTCACGGTTCATTGCTCGGCTATACCCGCCAAACTGACTGGGCAGCAAACACTTTTTTTCGCAACGCGGCAGGCCAACCTCGTGCGGACACGCCCTTTTACAACTGGGCCGGTTCCGTCGGCGGGCCCATCTTTATCCCGAAGGTTCATGACGGACGTAATAAGACTTTCTTCTACTTAGTAACTGAGAGTTACCGGCAGAAGTCGCCTTTATCCGATCAATATACGTTGCCGACCGTGGCCGAGCGCAACGGCGATTTCTCGCAAAGCTCTCGCGTCATCTACGATCCGCTTAGTTCCCATCCTTGTACCGCCGTGGATAACTGCCCGGCGGGTGTGACTGTGGCCCGAACTCCTTTTGCCGGTAATCGGATTCCTGTACAATCCATCAATCCAATCGGGCGGAATGTCCTCAATGCGTTTCCAGTCCCGCAAACAGGCGTAAGTGATGCGATCAATTTCAACGGAAGTGACACGTTAACCGATCGCGCCGATGAGTACATGGCCAAACTCGACCAGGAAATCCTGCCCTGGTGGAAGATGAACGGCTCCTATCTTCACTACAAGAGTACTGAGCCAGGCGGCAACACGCTCGGGAACATTCTTTCGGCCAGCAGTGGCACGCCATATCTGCTCTATCGCAAAGTAGATGCAACACAAGTCAACAGCGTGATGACCCCGAATGCAACCACCGTAATCAGCTTGCGGTTCGGTTTCAATCGGTTTCCGAATGTTACGGCGCCCGTAAACCAGGGTGTAAGCCCGGCTACTCTGGGCTTTCCGGCTAGTTACGTCAACAGCTTGCAATCAACTTATTTGCCGGAGTTCGACTTTAGTAGCAACAGTAACAACTTCAGTAATGTGTCCCCGAGTAACACCGTATTTTATTCCCGTAACTGGCTCGGAAGCGTCTCTAAGTTCGTTGGCAAACATAGCTTGACGTTCGGAGTGGATTACCGATCGATTCACACTGATTTTCTGAACCTGAGTAATACGGCTGGCGACTTCGCCTTCAATGGCGTATTTACCCAACAATTTCCAACTCATGGAAATAAAACGGGCAGCGACTTTGCTGACGCCCTGCTTGGCTATCCTTCCGCGGGCAGCGTTAATACGACTACCAAGTTGTACACGCACATAAATTACTTCGCCGGCTACATTCAGGATGATTATCGGCTTAGCACGAAATTAACCCTGAATCTAGGGTTGCGATATGAGTTTGAGACGGGTATTGGAGAGCAAAACAACAACTATGTTGTTGGCTTCAATACCGGGGCAATAAACCCTCTTGCGGGCAGTGTTTCGGGTGTGACGCCAAAAGGCGTGATCCAATTCGCAGGGGTGAATGGCAACGGCAACTCGTGTTGCAATCCTTCGAAAACCAAGCTGGGGCCACGTATCGGCGCAGCATACGCATTAGGCGATAAGACGGTTCTGCGCGGTGGGTTTGGAATGTTCTATGCTCCCATTCAGTTCCGTGACGATCCCAGTCTGGCGGTCGGCTATACGCAGACAACCACTTATAATCCCAGCAATAACGGAAATGCTACACCAGCAGGTTCGCTTAGCAACCCGTTTCCAAATGGAATTGGACAGCCGGTGGGCAACAGCCTCGGCGCACTCACAGGAATCGGTTCTGGCTTCAATTACCTGGATCAGAATCGTACATCCGGGCTCGTCTACCAATACTCATTCGATATTCAGCGTCAGCTGCCGAAGGGCATGATGATAGAGGTTGGCTATATCGGATCGACCTCGCGGCACTTACAGACAAGTTCGACGGCGACCGGTGCTTATGATATCAACCAGGTTCCCGACTCCTACCTTCCCCTTGGTTCAGCCCTTGGCAACTCGGTCCCGAACCCGTACTACCCGGCGACGGCGGGCAAAGGTCTTATTGGGAGTAAGACAGTCTCCCAGGCGCAGTTGCTGCGGCCTTTCTCTGAGTACGGCAATATCGGGATCCTGACAAATCCGGCCCGTGCTCAGTACAACTCAATGATTGTGAAAGCCCAGAAGCGAATGTCGGCTGGATTAACATTTCTGTCAAGCTTTACGTGGTCGAAGAACATGGATAATGAGTTTGCCAGCGGTAACTTCTTCAGTGGCAGCTCAAGCTCACCGCAGGATGCTTACAATCTGAATGCGGAATACAGCCTGGCCATTGCTGACACGCCGCTGCGTTGGACTAACACTTTGACTTACGAGCTTCCCGTCGGTAAGGGTAAAATGCTGCTCGGTAACACGAGCAAATGGCTTGATCTTGCCATCGGAGGCTGGCAGGTGAACTTTACAAACATATACCAGACTGGGTTTCCTCTCGCGATCTATCAGAACACCAATCTAAACAGCATTCTCGGAACGGGTGTTCAGAGGCCTAATGCTACCGGAATATCGCCTTCCGAACCAGGCAGTGTCGAAGCGCGGCTCGGGCAGTATATCAATCCGGCTGCTTTCATCTCTGCGCCCGCATATAGTTTCGGAAATGTTGCGCGAACTATTCCCTACCGGGGCCCTGGTGTGAAAAACTGGGATAGTTCACTTTTTAAGAACTTCACAGTGACCGAACGACTGCACGCCGAATTTCGAGCTGAAGCGCTTAACACGTTCAACTCTCCACAATTCGCCAACCCCGTTACGAAAGTCGGTAACAATTCTTTCGGCGTCATCTCGAATCAGGTGAACTTCTCCCGGCTGCTGCAGCTGGGCGTACGCTTTGCTTTCTAAGGTACTTTTTGGCGGGACCCAGTCCGTTTCCGTTTTGTTTTAGGCTTTCTAACCACAAATACAGGAGATCAGAATGTCAGAATTTCTGAATACCGAACAGAAAACAGATCTGTTGCGGCGGGGCTTTACGCGGAGAAACTTTGGCCGGGTTGCATCAGTAGTGACGGCTGGAGTTGCACTGCCTTTCTATAATGAGCATGCACTGGCGCAGCTTTCGATGGTGCGCAACATGCCGGCTGATGCGGTGAAAATTAACGCAAACGAGAATCCACTCGGGCCGTGTCCAGAGGCCGCCGACGCCATTCATAGCGTTGTTAAGAACGGCGGCCGTTACATGTACGAGACTACCTACGACCTATCCGAAACGCTGGCCAACGTAGAGGGCGTAAAGTTCAGCTACAAGCCGGAGGAGAGCTACGTCGAGGCCTATGCAGGCTCGAGCGCGCCACTTCATCAGGCTGTGCTTGCTTATACCTCTAAGGATCGGCCATTCGTGAAGGCAGATCCAGGTTATGAGGCTGGTGAACGGGCAGCTAAGTTTATTGGGGCCAAGACAGTCAACGTTCCACTGCGCAAAGGCACATGGGACCACGATGTTAAGGCAATGCTGGCAGCGGCTCCTAATGGCGGTTTATACTACATTTGCAACCCGAACAACCCGACGGGCACGCTGACCAAGCGGGAAGATATTGAGTGGCTGGTTGCCAACAAGCCCAAAGATGCCATCGTGCTTGTGGATGAAGCTTATATTCACATTTCGCCAAACGCCGTGAAGTGCACGGACATGGTGGCGGCAGACAAGGACGTTCTTGTTTTACGGACCTTCTCTAAGCTGTACGGCATGGCGGGTCTTCGGGCAGGCGCGGCGATCGCACGTCCAGATATCCTGGCGAAGATTCGCCCTTACAGCGCAGGAGCAATGCCTATCACGGGCATGGTAGGCGCTAATGCAAGCCTGAAGGTGAAGAACCTGGTGGCAGACCGGCGCAAATACATGGGCGACGTTCGCGCTGACACGTTTAGTTTCCTGGCTGCCAAGAATGTCGATTTCATTCCTTCCGAAAGCAACTGCTTCATGATCAATGTGAAGCGGCCCGGCAAGGAGTTCTATGCTGACATGGCCAAACAGGGCGTATACATTGGCCGCGTCTGGCCCATTTGGCCCGAGCATGTTCGCGTTTCCATCGGCACGCGAGAAGAGATGGCAAAGTTCAAAACAGCCTTCAACAAAGCCTATAACGTATAGGTCCTTCTTCTTAATCCGGAGGCAGTGCAAAATCCACGTACTGCCTCTTTGCCTTTTGGCATCTGGAAACCGGGTCTGTTTCTTGGTGCCCAAGCCTCGTTGCTGACTGCTGTCGTGATTGCCGTGCGATTGTGCCGGCTTTGCGCTTTTGGCGCTTACGAGGTATCCGTCTGAGAATTCCCCGCGTTCGTTATAGCTGGCGCGCTTTCCTCGGTGATGTATCTGGGGGAGCTATTGCCGCATTAATTGCTCTTCCGTATGGCTTGGCGATGGCGAGCTTAATGGGGCTGCCGCCAGTGCTGGGCCTTGTTACTTCTATCACCACGGCGCCCATTACGGCGCTGCTTGGTCGCAACCCGGTTCTGATTGGTGGCACAGCAAGCGCCACCGTTCCCTTCATTGCTCAGGCAGTACAAAAGCAGGGCATCGGAGGCGCAGCGAAGGTCTGCATGGCCGCTTCCGTGTTCATGCTGGTATTTTGCGTGATGCGCCTGGGCAGATATATCCAGAACGTTCCACAGCCAGTAGTCACCGGATTTTCCTGCGGCATCGGGGCTATGATGTTTCTCTCCCAGTTGGGCGTCATGCTAGGCGTAAAAGCCGTGATAGACCGCACCTCAAACAACATGCTCCTGCAGAGTTGGCAGATTCTCTCGCATGTGGGGCAGACTCAATGGAGCGCGGTGATTATTAGCGGCGTCGTGATCGCTGCTGCTTTCGCTTCGGCCTATTTCATTCCTCGCGCACCAGCACCTCTAATTGGCGTGATAGCGGCAATAGCTGTGACAGCAGTCTTTGGTTTGCACCAGAAAGAAGTCGGAAGGCTTCCATTGGAAATCCCCAAATTTGCCGGCTTCTCCTGGACGCCTACTGACGTATTGCAGGTTGTTCCGGCCGCATTTGGGCTTGCGTTTGTGTCGTCAGTGAATCTGCTGATTACCTCTCGTGTCGTGGAACATTTTCGGGGTCGGCATAAGCACTTGAAGCGCGCCGATGCCGATGCTGAGCTTGGCGCTTACGGGATTGCGAACATGGTGGCTGGAGTTTTTGCTGCGCCTATGAGCGTTGGTATTCCTGCTCGCAGCCTCGCCAGCGTGCGCTGCGGCGGCTCCACTCGGCTGTCTAATATCTTTCACGCGCTGTTCATCCTGGCGTTCATTGCGCTAGGGTCTGATTACATTTCACACATACCGATTCCTGCACTAGCCGGCGTCACCGCCTACATTGGCGTTTGCCTCTTGGAGTGGAGTACCTGGCGACGGCTGCATCGCATGAGTCGCACCGACGCGGCCGCTTTCCTTTCGACAGCAGTGGCCGTCTTGATGGTGAATGCCATTCTTGCTGTTGCAATTGGCTGCTCGTTCTATGTGGGCCGCTATGTTTACCGCAAACTAAATAGGCATTCCGAACAGACTGAGGATCAATTAGTCAGAGTAGCGGTCAGCGCCAGGTAAGGGAGCAATGCTCCGACTCGGGTCCCCTGTGCCCGGGTAAGTGGGTTAGTGTTTTAGCAGTTATTTCAGATGAGCATTGAGAAAGTGCTGCACGGAAACCGGGTTTTTCCCTGTCAGTCGTTCTACCGCGCTCGTAACTAAAGCGTGATAGCCCTCCGCCGCTGCAACATCGAAGTCGACCAATACCTTAGCCAGGAACGAAGGAAGGCCGCTGGCAGATAGGCCTTCGAGCAGAGCTTCGGACTGTACTTCCACCGCACTAATAGCTTTGCCGGTCAGTTGCGTCAACATTTGTGCGACCTCGTCCTGAGTGACTGCGTTCGGGCCTGTGACGTCGTAGATACTTCTGCCCTCGCATGAAAGCAACGCAGCAGCGGCGGTCCGTGCACAGTCCTCACGGGTGACATATGATCGACCCGCGCCGCGTGTAGCATGAAAAAGCTTCCCGCTTTCAACTGCGTGAGGCAGCGACATCGGGATCAGGTCACTGTAGAGGTGGTTGCGCAGTATTGTCCAGTTAAAACGGGAGCTGAAAATGTCTGCTTCGGTCCAGAAATGATCATCGTTCACCGGGCTGTTCTTAGAGGGATAGGGCGACGGAGCAGAAGTATACACAACGTGCTGCACTCCTTGTTCCGATGCTGCACTCAGGGCAGCCCGATGTTGAGCGATTCGCTTACCGGGCTGTTCCAAGCTGTCCGTGCTGATCAATAACAGCCGGTTTACTCCGGCAAATGCAGAGCCAACAGTTTCAGGACGATCAAAATCTACTTGGCGAAGGTGAACGCCTCTTCCTGCCAAGTCTTTGAGCTTGTCTGGAGTTCGGCTACCAGCGATGATATTCGTTGCTCCACGCTCTAACAAACTCTCAACCACAGCCCGGCCAAGGTGCCCGCCAGCGCCCGTTACAAGCAGCGCGCTATTAGCAAAATTCATTCCGTATTGCCTTCCACTTTACGATTGGTTATTACTATGCAAAGCGTAGCCGCAAGCCAATTCATATACAAGTACGGATTTGAAAGTAAGTTGCTATTCTCTGAGTAAGTAAGGTCGCCTAGTTCAAATGTTGACAGCCGTCAAAATAGAGGGAGAAGTATCGCCATTCCGGGCGGACAACTTAGCGGATATGTGTCCAGTGCGGGACGTGTTAGATCGCGTTGGCGATCAATGGAGCTTACTTATCGTTTCTACGTTGGCTGATCGAACTCTGCGATTTGGAGAGCTCACTAGAGCGATTGGGGACATCTCACCGCGGGTGCTTACTCAAACGTTGCGACGTTTGGAGCAAGACGGCATAATTACGAGGACATCTTTCGCAGTTATCCCACCGCGAGTAGACTATGCGTTGTCGGAGTTGGGATGCTCCATGTTGGAAGCGATGAAGCACGTTGTGTTCTGGGCTGAAGAGAACCACGCACGCATTCGGGCCGCACGCGAGGAATACAGGCAGAAGGCACTCGCTCAAGGCACGGCGGTTTAGCTTCGCATGCCAGCGGCATTGTACTCTTGTACCCGACTACTGGGTGGATTGTTCCTCATGCCTCACGACTGAGCCTCTGACAGAATCTTTGGTCATTCCGTTGACCAATAGATCCACGGTTGTGCCATCCTCCCCTTGCACTTGCACACTACGGTTCATGGAAAGCGAGCGGGTACGGGCATGGTCGCCGCCGGTCGCAATAGCAATCTGGCACATGCCTCGGCGCGGGTTCGTCGAGATCAGCCGAAGCTTAAGCGGCCCGAACGATTGGAAGCCACCGGACCGCCTTAGTTGAACGCGTATACGCTGGGGCTCGGGTGCCTTAACGGCTGGTGCTGGTGCAGGCTCGGCAGCAACCGATTCCTCCTTGGGCTCAGCGGCAGCGGTTTCGGGGGCGGGCGTAGGCGCAGAGACCTGAGGCGTAACGGGCCTTACAGCGCGCGCGACAGGAGCCGATTGCGTAGCGTCGTGTCGAAACAGCAGAAAGAAAACGATTGCGGCACACAGAAGTGCTACGGCAATGGAGATCGCAAGGACAGTTCGGTTTATCCTCGGCTCCTGTTTCACAAGCGGCGGTACTTCAGGTGTCGGGCTGGCCGTTGAGCCATGGTCCTGGAGCATCACATTGATGCGGCGTTCACGGTAGGATGATCGTGGGGGCTGCGGTGTAGGCATGCGAACTTTACCTACACATGTTGACACGAGTGGCCGTGTGATATGGTGCGGTTGCGATGACAAATAATCAGCAAATTTCGCGCCGGGGTTTTGTTGCAAGCGTCGCAGCCGCGCTTCCCTTGAGCTCGCTGGCGGCACAGGGCGGTAAACACATCCCCGTCGGCCTGGAGCTCTACTCAGTTCGCGATGAACTCAAGAAGAGCGATACGGCAACACTACAGCAAGTCGCCAAGATGGGGTACGAATGCGTTGAGTTTTACTCGCCCTATTACGACTGGACCCCGGAACATGCCAAAGAGATTCGCAAGCAGCTGGACGACCTGGGCCTTCGCTGCTATTCGACCCACAACGGCAAGGCCTCGTTTTCGAGTGACGGCATTGAGAAAGCAATCGACCTCAACAAGACCATCGGGTCAAAGTACATTGTGTTTGCCAGTGCAGGTGACGTGACCACCGTCGATGGATGGAAAGGTGTTGCCGAGACTCTCAATAAGGGTAACGACAAGATGAAAGGCGCCGGGCTGCATGCTGGTTATCACAATCATCAATTGGAGTTCAAACAGGTGGATGGTCAGATCCCCCTTCAGGTCATTGCGGATAACACAGACAAGAGCGTGATGCTGCAACTGGATGTAGGAACGTGCGTGGAAGTGGGCGCCGATCCGGTGGCTTGGATCAACTCGCACGAAGGCCGGATCAGATCGCTACATTTAAAAGAGTGGTCGCCGGACAAAGGCTATAAAGTGTTGTTCGGCGAGGGCCAATGCCCTTGGAAGCCGATTCTCGACGCAGCTGAAAAGAAGGGCGGCGTTGAGTTCTATTTGATCGAACAGGAAGGCAGTGCTTATCCCGAGTTCGAAACAGCAGACCGGTGCCTGGTCGCGTTTCGCAATCTGAAAGGCTAGTCGCCTGCGGCCCAGCCGCGTAATCGAAAATAGCTGCGTGGACCTTTCCCATAATGAACGGATCTGCCTCTTCGTTACTGGAGGCACGTTCGACAAAGAGTACGACGAGATTGGCGGGCGGCTTTACTTTCAGGATTCGCATGTTCCCGAGATGCTGACGCGGGCTCGCTCCAGCGTAGACGTCAATGTTCGGACGCTGATGATGGTAGACAGTCTGGAGATGACCGCGGCTGACCGGGCGTTAATCGCGGAAGAGTGTTGTGCGGCACCGGAAACGCGTATCGTCATTACACACGGCACGGACACGATGGAGGACACTGCGCAGTTGCTGGCCACTCAGGTGACAAGTAAAACAATAGTGCTGACCGGTGCCTTGGTTCCTTACAAGTTCGGCAGCTCTGATGGCCTGTTCAATCTGGGTAGTGCTCTCGCATTCGTGCAGACTCTGCCAGTCGGCGTCTATGTAGTGATGAATGGACGCTGCTTCCACGCTGGGAATGTTCGAAAAAACCGGCAGACTGGCTTCTTTGAGACGACGGACGCGGAGAACCGTTAGCGTGCCGCAACAGTGTGAGGTTCTCATCATCGGCGCTGGGGCAGCCGGCTTAAGTGCTCTTCGCGAACTGCATCGGGCTGGAGTAGGCGCAGTCTGTCTGGAGGCGCGCGATCGCATTGGTGGACGCATTCTGACAGTGGCCGATCCGCTGTCTCCCTTGCCGATTGAGCTGGGCCCGGAGTTCATTCATGGACGATCGCCCGAGACTTGGGATGTGATCCGGCGGCACCGCATTCCTGTTTACGATTGCGAAGAGAACGCAGTTCACATTGTCGACGGGCGCGTGCAGCAATCGTCGGACGCATGGGACCAAGTGGATGCCATTACCGAAGAGATGAAGCAGGTAGCAGCGACGGGCGCAGATCCGGTGTTCAGCCAATTTCTTGGAGGAACCGCGTTCAGCGATGAAGCAAAGCAGTTGGCAACGGGGTACGTGGAAGGCTTCAATGCTGCAGATAGAAACGTCATTGGGGTAGCATCCCTAGCTTTGGACGCGCAAGCCGCTGAGACGATCGATGGCGACAGGAACTTCCGGTTGTCCCAGGGTTACACGAATTTTGTTAGTGCACTGATGGCCGACGCAGGTGAGGCTATTGAGCATGTTCGCCTCAGCAATGTCGTAGAGGCAGTGCGCTGGGAACGGGGCAAAGGGGAGGTGCAGATGCGCTCGGCTCTGAGTGGACAGCGGTCCATCATAACTGCGAACCGCTTGCTGATCACCGTGCCTTTAGGCGTGCTGCAAGCGAATGACATCTCGTTTTCTCCGATGCCGGAGCGGATATCGGAAGCAGTTGCGGCACTGGCGTTCGGGCAAGTAATGCGAGTGGTGATGCGTTTTCGTGACCCCTGGTGGCAAGAGCGGGAGGACTTGTGTGATGCGGGGTTCTGGTTATCGCGCGAACGCTATTTCCCGACATGGTGGACGACGCTACCGATGCGATCGACTCTGTTGACAGGCTGGAGTGCCGGCCCGCGTGCGACCGCATTGATCGGCAAGTCTCAAGCGGACATTGTGGACGCTGCGCTCAATGACTTGTCGCGGGTGACGCATGTTCCTCGCGAACGCCTTGTGGAGCAGCTACAGGCCGTTTACTTTCACGATTGGCAGGCCGATCCATTTGCACGAGGTGCCTACAGCTATGTGCCTGCTGGTGCAATGGGCGCGCGCAAAATTTTGGCTGAACCGATAGACGAAACCCTGTTCTTTGCCGGTGAGGCGACCGAAACCGAGGGCCACGGAGCTACCGTGCACGGCGCAATCGCAACTGGTCGGCGCGCTGCCAAACAGATTTTGAGGAGCCTTTCATAAATGCTGATCTCTCAGATGACACGGCGGTCTTGGCTCTACGGTACCTCTGGAGCTCTGCTGCTATCAAACGCGCGAGGGCTGCCGGCCTCTTCGGAAGCCTCTTTCCAGCTTGGCGTGCCCGATTGGAACTTGCACTTAGATGCCGATCCCAGAGCGGTCGAAAAAGCAGCTGCGCTCGGCTTTGCGGGGGTGCAGATTTCCTTTGGGCGCAAGCTGGTCAACGATAAATTGCCGCTCGATAATGCGGAAACAATCGCAGCCTATCGCGCCGCGGCGAAGCAGTTTAACTTGCCCATCGACGGTACCTGCGTCGATCGCCTGCATGATAACGGACTCAAGAGCGACCCGCTTGCACCACGGTGGGTTCTGGACGCAATCCGACTTACTCACGCGCTGAATGTCCGAGTTTTATTAGTTCCTTTTTTTGGACGTTGGGCGATTGAGACACAAGGCGACAAGGATCACGTCGCTGACGCGCTGCGCGAACTTGCGCCAGAGGCGGAGCGGGCCGCAGTCATTCTGGGCTTAGAAGACACGATCTCAGCCGAAGACAACGTCCGCATTATGGACCGGGTCCGGTCGCCGAACGTGTTGGTTTACTACGACGTCGGCAACTCGACGAAGGCCGGCTTTGATCCAGTTAAAGAAATTCGCTGGCTGGGCAAAGATCGCATTTGCCAGATCCATCTCAAAGACAATCCACACTGGCTGGGCGAAGGATCAATTCAGTTTGCACCGATACTGCAAGCCATCAAAGACATCGGCTGGCAAGGCTGGGCGAACCTGGAAACCGATATTCCCTCGGGTTCACTGGATGCAGGTCTGCGCCGGAATCTGGATTACATTAAAGGATTGATGCCGGCCTAACTATAAGAGAAGCCAACCTAATACTCGCGTGTCTGTACGACCTTGAGAGTTATGGAGAACAGTAGCATCGAAGCTAGGAGCGAAAGGAGCATTGCCGGCCATGGCAACTGATGCGTAATGAGCGGAGAGGCATCGGTGGTGAAAGCGAAAACATTGGCTGATGGCGGTAGCGCTAGTCGAGACACTCCCCACCACATCACGCCCACAACAAACAAGCTTCCATACATCTGCCAAGTTTCGTCCAGGACAGTTGATATCGACACAGAAAGGAAATAGAAGCAGGCAGTACAGACAGCTGAGGCCAAGAGCAATCTAAGAAGATCGATGGGCGTCGAGCTTCCACGTATCAGAGAGAACAGGCACCAAGCAGAGACAATCATCAACGCATTTATGCCTGCCGTTTCCAGCAACCCCAATCCCGCACGTACCGCAAGCAGCCGAACGCGGCTGACTGGTAAGGACAGTGTGAAATACGTGGATTCATGAAGACCTCGACCTGCCCGAAACGAAGATTGCGTTCTAATGCCGGAGCCAGCCAGATTGATCGCAGCAATGATCGAAATGCCTAATTGCGCCAGCATCAGATTTCGGGCATGTTCTGCGGAACCTAAGCCGCCGCCTGATTCGGCCGTCACCAATATCGACAGTGCTGCTAAAACGAGGTACGCCAGGCGCCACCTTGTCTCAAGCCAAGCTTTCAACAGGAGCATTAATGACTCCTCGCGTGTTGGAGAAAGATCTCTTTCAGAGTTACTGGAAACTGTTCGACGAACGTCGTCGGGATTGACCGCGCTTGTTCCAGGATCTGATCTAAATTCCGACTGGCCAAAATAGAAACCGACCGTCCGTCCTGATGCACATGTTCTACGCCGTTCGGCCAATAAGGCGGAACGTTCGCTTGCTCCTGATAGACAAGGTGCAACCGCCGATACTGTGCCTTCAAGTTGTCAAGTGAACTACTTACAATGGCTGCGCCAGCGTCAATGATCGACACATAGTCTGCAATTTGATCGACCTCTTCCAAGTGATGAGATGAGAAGAAAATCGTGGTGCCATTCACCGCCGCGAGACTCACCAGTTCACGGAGCACCTGCTCTACAGCAGCAGGATCGAGACCATCCGTAGGCTCATCGAGAACCAAAAGTTCGGCGCCTCGTGAAATCGCAAGCAGCAACATCAGCTTCGATCGCATGCCTTTTGAAAGACGAGGAATTTTCTCATTCAGTGGTAACCGGAACACCTCCAAATAACGCTGTGCAAGATCATCGCGCCAATTGGGAAAGAATGGCCGGGTAAAGCGAATGATCTGTTCAACCGTCATGTATGGATATAAGCCTTTCTCCTCGGTCACAAACCCAATACGCCGTCTGATCTCCACTGCTGTTCGCCCGTTGAGCACGGGCAGCCCAAAGATCGTAGCCTCTCCGACATCGGGTTTCAACATTCCCATTAGCACCTTGATCGTTGTTGTTTTGCCCGCTCCATTCCGGCCTAGGAAACCGAAAATGCTTGCCTTCGGCACCTGCAGATTCAGCCCGCATAGGGCCTGTTTTCTTCCGAAGGCTTTGCTAAGCGCGGTGGTCTCGATTACTAAATCAGTCATGGGTTCTCTTCGATTCGTCGTTTTGCAGAAGAGCCAGTTCGTTTTCAACCAGCCTTCTTATCTCGTCCTCACTAAGTTTGAGAGATGCTAAACGTTCCATTGCCGACTGAACGATACCTTGCGCTTTCCGCATCACCTTAATCCGCGAAACCACCAATTCAGAAACGAAAGCGCCTGAGCCGTGCCGCAACTCAATTACGCCTTCATGCTCCAGCTCCCGATAGGCACGCGCGACAGTATTCGGATTCATAACCATGTCCTCAGCGAGTTTTCGGATTGTCGGTAGCTGGTCGCCACCTGCCAACTCTCCAGTCTCTATGGCGTGCTTCAACTGCTCCATTAGCTGTAGATAAATCGGGACACCGGAGTTGTGATTCAAGCGAAGCAGCAATGTGTACTAGTCAGCTAATACAGTATACAAGCTCCAAGGAACTGTCAACCGTGCGTAACTGGCCGCAGCCCAAGCAAGATGATCTAAAACTTCATCGCCCTTCTCTACACTCAGACGATGACCGCGATCCCGTCCTACCTTTACATGCTCGATGAGGACTTATACCGCATTGGCAACGCGACATCCTCCAAGCTTTCCAATGTCAGGGCTTCGAGGGACATCGACACTTTCGAGCGTAACGGTATCGTCATGGTACGTTCCAACGGCAAGGGAATTTCGTTGATAACCGAAGAACGTTTGGAACGCGAACGAGCTCGCTATACCGGTACGTATCTCTGGAAGATTCCGGCCTACTTCGCCATACCTGAAGGACTGGCCTTGTTTGCCGATACGCGTGAAACGGTGCCGGCCATCCCCGGACCACTATCTTTTATGCCCCCAATCTGATATGCCTTTAAGTGAGTATGTCTCCCTGCTTTCCAAACTGGCTCTGCAGTTGGAAAGGGTACAAAGATTATGATTTACGATTTTGACAACTGGCGAGCCAATATGGTCTTGGAAGCATTGCAGACGCTTAATGAGAAGTGGCAGGCCATGATTGACAGTACTGAGGACGTGGACGTAAAGGCCGACTACGCCAACGACATGATACGCTTGCACATTCTTCAAGAAGGCTTTGAACGGATGGCTGTGGGGGAATTCGGCTCAGGCATCACCAGCTTTTCCCGCGAGCCGGTCCAGGTGATAACGCCGCCGATCACCGACGATCTGCGACCCCGTAAGTCCGCGTAAGCTATAGAGCTGCGCAAGAGCCATGTCGCTGAGCTACAACAATGACTGGTGACCTGCTGGAACAAACAATAGTAAGTGATCAGATAAGAAATCTCTTAGTAGATGCGAGTGAGCGCGCTACGCGCTATGTCATGGGCGTCGGAACCCGGCGGGTTGCCCCAACTTCAGAAGATACGGCTCGATTGGAGGCCTTCTGCGAACCCTGCCCGGAAGGTTCATGTGATCCCGCTGGAGTGCTTGCACTTCTGGATGACCTGGGTTCGCCGGCAACCGTTGCTTCCACCGGGGGCCGCTACTTTGGATTCGTAACAGGCGGCACACTGCCGGCCGCCCTTGCAGCCCACTGGTTGGCTGGAGCATGGGATCAAAATGCAGCCTTCCCTGTGATGTCGCCCATCGCAGCGACTCTGGAGGAAGTAGTTCTTGAATGGCTGCGCAACTTGTTAAGCTTGCCTTACTCTTGCGGTGTCGGCTTTGTTACCGGAGCCACCATGGCGAACTTCACCTGCCTCGCGGCAGCGCGCCACGCGCTTCTCAAACGAAAGGGGTGGAATGTGGAGGAGGACGGACTCTTTGGCGCACCACCATTGACAGTCATTGTTGGTGATGAGGTACATGTCTCTCTACTCAAGGCACTCGCGCTTCTAGGCCTTGGCCGGTCGCGCGTGATCAGGGTGCCGACTGATAGCCAGGGTCGTATCCGAGCTGATGCGCTCCCAGTTATTGATGACCAAACGATTATTTGCATTCAAGCCGGCAACGTTAACACTGGTGCTTTCGATCCAGCCGAGGAGATCTGTTCGGTTGCTCGCTTGTCAAATGCCTGGGTACACGTAGACGGCGCATTCGGCTTGTGGGCTGCAGTGGCACCCGAGCGAGCACACCTGATAAAAGGGTTCAGCCAAGCTGATTCCTGGGCAACAGATTGTCATAAGTGGCTTAACGTCCCTTATGAGTCGGGTCTGGCGTTCGTCCGTGAGCCACAGTATCTTCGTTCTGCGATGGCGATTAGTGCTGCCTACTTACAAACATCAGACCAGCGCATACCGTCACACTACACCCCGGAGTCGTCGCGACAGGCGCGAGCTGTTGAAGTCTGGGCGGCACTGCGGTCGCTCGGACGGCGAGGACTAGCCGAGTTGATTGAACACAATTGCCGTTTAGCCTTTCGATTCGCAGAGTTATTGAAGCAGGGTGGATGTCAAGTTCTGAATGAAGTCGTTTTGAATCAAGTGTTGATCTCATTCGGAGATGCTGCGGTTACAAAACGCATCATTTCGGAGGTTCAAAGAGAAGGAACCTGCTGGTGCGGTGGAACCGAATGGCAAGGCCAACCTGCTATGCGAATCAGCGTGTCCTGCTGGGCTACAACAAACGAAGACATCGATCAAAGCGCAGCCGCAATCTTAAGGATTGTGACTCGCGAATTGAGCCTTACTCCGGTGTAAAGTCACGCAAACGGGCAACAGTTGCAGCGTCCAAATGCTGCAGCACGTCCACAAGAATCTTCACCAAACCGTCAAAGTCGTTACGGTTCATGATGCCGTTGTGGGCGTGTGTATAGCGCACGGGCACAACCAAGTTGACAGTCGGAACTCCAGCGTTGCTCTTTTGTATCTCTGCCGAGTCATCACCGTATCCACTGACCAAATCTAACTGGAGCGGCACGCTCAGGTTCTTCGCAGACGTTCGAACAAAGGCTGCCAGTTTGCGGTTCGGCATCTCTGAAGTATCGAACAGAAACAATCCTGGGCCGGCCCCAAGCTTTGCCTGCGATTCCTCCGGGTGAGATGGCAGCGTATCGCCAACGACGCCGCCCTCCAATGAAATTCCCAGTTCAGGCTTTATAAGATCGGAGGCCGAGTGAGCTCCACGCAAGCCGACTTCTTCCTGGGTCGTAATGGCAAAGAAAATCTGGTTGGGATGCGGCGTATTTTGCAGTTGACGCATGGCTTCCACCACGGCCGCGCAACCAACGCGATCGTCCCAGGCTTTGCCCAGATAATTTGCCGTGCCATTCATAATGCGGAAAGGCGCGTCTGGAACAATGGGATCACCGGTCCCAACGCCGAGCGCTTGCACCTCTTCAGGAGACTTGGCGCCAATGTCCAGAAAGATCGAATCTCTGTTGACGGCGCGCGTACGTTCATCCGGCGGAACAAGATGCACATCGCGAATGCCGGTCACCGCGCTGACCGGTCCTTTCGAGCCAAGAATGGTCCAACGCTGGTCGGGCAGAGCCGCATCCAGCCATCCACCCAGCATTTGCATAGTCAGATAGCCGGTGGGCGTGATGCGGCGAACCATTGCTCCGAGCTCATCCATGTGAGCATCCACCATGATGCGCGGGCCAGTGGTGCCCTGCGTAGCGACAATCGAACCCATGCCGTCGAAGCGGAGCGAGCTTGAGAGCGGCTTCATTTCGCTGACCATGATCTTGCGGATGGGTTCTTCGAAACCAGACGGACCGGCTGCATCGGAAAGGCGCTGAAGCAAGCCGGCTGTACGGTCCTGAGCGTTAGCCGTTAACGTGCTGAGAGCAAGTGCAAGAGCAAGAGTGCGAGCTGGGTGAGTGGGCATGAAAACCTAAACGGAGGCAGCGTCCCCTTCGCGTTCTTTGAGTGTGTCGCGGCCAAGCTTGAGCCGGCGGCGAGGCTGCGAATCAGCGATGGGACGAACGCGCAACGGACGTTCCTGCAATATCAAGTCGCTCGCCTGTACTACCGGCTCGGCATGGAACCAGCGTTGAAAAGGCGAGTCATATAAAACATTACAGAGCGCAGCGAGGCTCATGCCCTGGTGATGAGCCATCCAGCTGCGAACCACCTCATGTTTCGGTTTGCCCCAGCGCGATATTGGCCCGGAGAAGTAATCGATGGACTCAAAGAATCCGTAGTCGCTCAGCCACTTCTGCTTAGCCATGCCGAGCATGTTCTGCAAGCTTCCGGGAGTATCAACCAGAAGCGCAAGGCAGCTCGAGTACGGTGAGACAACCAGTGACTTCTCGCGCGAGACGTTCAAGGCGAGGCCCGGAACGCCAAAGGCCGAGTACTGATAATTACCATCAGCATCGCGTTGAGAATATGCCGCTTCAGAAATGCCCCACGGTACTCGGCGATGCTTGCCATAGGCCTGTTGGGCCCGCACTGCCGAGCGCGTTGCACGATCAAGCAGCGTGTTGGGATGCGACCGCTCCCAGATAACAGGCATTAGGTATTCGAACATAGTGCCTGTCCAGGAAATAAGAACGCTTTCCTCCTCACACAGTGTGTGGGTTCGGCCCAGACGGAACCAGCTGTCCTGTTCGGTTTCGCCTTTTGCGACTGCGATAAACGTGGCAGTGCGAGACTCCGAGGCCAGAAGGTCATAACAGGATTTATTGAACTCCTGCTTTGCAACATCGTAGCCGATGGAGAGCAGACCGCGCCGCGGATCCACGAACATCTTAAAGTCCATGTGCCGGACCAAGCGGTCGGAGTGGCTGGCGATATTTTGGATACGAGAGGCCAGGTTATGCAGGCGCGCACGGCATGCAGGAATGAGTTCCTGCAATTGCACAGCTAGTGGACGCGTTCGACTATCAAGGCTCACACCGGATAGCAAAGAGTTTAGATCGTTTTCGAACTGAGTGTAGTAACTATCGGCCTCGGCCGGCTTCACGGTTGGGGACAGCCACTGCGCGTTTCTCTTTTCATTTGCATTTCGAAGCTCGGCAAACTCGGGCAGCAGCCAGGGCGCGAAGTCCCGGGCCTGGTTCCGCAAGGCACGAAGTCGACGGCTGTACTCTAACCGAAACCAATCGCTGATTTCACCTGCAGGCGCTGGTGGTTCAACCCTGTAGAGAGCGCGAATCAGCGGAGTGGAAGGACCCGACCTGCGATCCAGCACAGGCTGGCTAAGACCTGCGATGGTTTGATAATCATTGATGCCGTTTACCACATTCTCGCGAAAAAGCGGTTTACGAAGCAGGTCGAGAGCGCCCTGTTTCAGGCTCCACAAGGAAGCTGCAAGGTTGCCGCTATCCACGCTTGAGATAAACGCTGGCTCAAGCGGTCGCAGAGACAAATTGTCATACCAGTTGTAGAAATGACCAAACTGCGCCGGAAGCTTGGTCATCGTTTCGAAAGTGTTCTCGGTCAACGTCGTGAATTCTTCAAGCGTGATGAAGCCAAATTCGAGTGCTGCTTGGCGCGAATTCAGCAGCAAGCCAAGATTGGTGGGCGAGAGGCGTTCGGCAATGCGGTACGGCTCCAGTTGCAAGTTATCGGGTATGAGCCAGTGGTTACCTTCATTGCTCAACTCAGCAAAATAACGCCAAGTGCGAAGCGCAACCTCACGCAAGAAGCGCCGTTGATTATCGGTTAACTCAGACGTGATGGGGTGGGGCGAACTGTTCAGCCAGTTGGAGATCAGCTTCGAGAAGAACCAAACGAGTATGAACGGTGCCGCGTAGGGAATTGCTTCCGGGTGAAAATAGACCGCGACACCAAGAGCGATGGCGATGAGTGGAACCCAGTTCAGGTAAGTATCCACCGGCGTACTTTTGCGAATACCCAGTTCAGCCTCGGTGGCCGTTTCCCACTCGAGCAGCCGCGAGTGCGTGATATAGCTTCGGATGACGGTGCGAATGATTGCGTCCAGAGCAACCAAAGATTGATGCGCAAGAAAGGCGATGTTCAGAAAGATGCTGAAGTGCGCAGTGAAAAAATCAACGATTGAATCGCGAGCCGCCATGAGATTGCTACCGAAGGCAGCACGCAAGAGCGAGAAAACAAGACGGAAGTAGATAGGTAGAACAAGCAATGCCAACGTGACCAGGGTCCAGAAGCGGGGACCACCAGGCAGGGCAAACCAACCGGCTACCAGCAGCAGGAAAGTTGCTGGCTCCACTAAGCTTCGGCGTAGGTTGTCGATGATCTTCCATTTGGAGATGGTGGAAATGGGATTGGGAACCAGCCGTCCAGATTCATCAGGAACCTTGCTCAAGACCCAGCGAGCAATTTGCCAATCGCCGCGCAGCCAACGATGCTTGCGGCGGTTATAGGCGCTGTAGTGAGACGGGTAATCGTCAATCACTTCAACATCTGAGACCAGACCGGCCCGGGCATACGCACCCTCAATCAAGTCGTGGCTGAGCAGGGCATTCCGAGGGAAGCGCCGCTCAAGAACTTCCCGGAGCGCGTCAACATCATAAATGCCTTTACCGGTGAAGATACCCTCTCCATAGAGATCTTGATAGACATCGGAGACAGCGCGCGAGTAGATATCGAAACCGGTCTGGCCGGAGTAGATGCTGGCAAGCCGCGAGCGCGTGGCTGAGTGGACGCTGATACCGACACGCGGCTGCATGATGCCGTAGCCCATCGTGACAATGTTCAGGTCGGGATCAATGAGCGCGCGGTTGAGCGGATGCGCGATGGTTCCGATCAGCCGCTGAGCAGACCCACGCGGCAGCTGCGTATCGGAATCGAGCGTGAGCACATACTGAATTCGGGGCAAGCGCGACATGTTGCCTGCTTTTACCGGGAACGGATCAAAAGCCTGACGCAGCATCTGGTTCAGGTCAAGCAACTTGCCACGCTTGCGTTCCCAGCCCATCCAGGCGCCCTCGCGAGGGTTGTAAATCCTATGACGATGGAACAGATAAAACCCGCCGTAGGGCTCATCCTGGTACTTCGTATTGAGCTCGTCAATCAACCGAATTGCCAGATCAATTCGGGTATCGCTCTCGCCCGGAGGCTCTGCGCTGTCGGGCAGGTCAGTTAGCAATGCATAAAATACGTTGGGGTCACGATTGACCAGATAGCGTACTTCCAAATCCTCAATCAGTTGATGAATCTGCTTGTCGTTGATCAGTAGCGTGGGGATTGCTACCATCGTTGCGCTCCCGGCGGCGACCGCTTTGCTGTAGTCGATTTTGGCAAGCGGGCGCGGCGTAAGCACGGCCGTCACAAAATAATTCATCAGTTCGACTGCGGCTTGGGTAGCAGGAATAATCAGCAGCAGCGCGCCGGCAATAAGCCCCCAAGGCTGATGATTCAGCACCAGGCTCATGATGAGAGTAACTACCGTTACCAGCGTGATGAGTTCGATGCCGATAATGTAAACCTCATCGGGGAAGCGATGAAATAAGCTCTCGAAATAGCTGCCCATGGACGGGCGATATCCGACCGACTGCCGGAATTCACGGCCGCCAGCCTCATCCATCAGGTAGTAGCCAACGTGGCGCAGGCGGTTCCGTAGTGCCTCGGGCGTGTTGCGAAAGACCTTCGCTTCAGAAGCGGTGCGGACCAGTCGTTCGCACAATTCGACTTCGCCAGTGTCAGAACGCGCGGCAATCTTCGCAACTCTTCGGCGATAGATCTGACGGCTTTCCAGATCCATAACCGGATACACTCCGGCCGGGTCAAGCGAGAGAATACGGTGAACAAAAGAAAGCTGTTCGAGTGTCTTTCTCCAGTCAAGATCCCCTATCAGGCGAAATGACCGGATCAGATACCCGGCGTGATAAGAGACCGCATCCTTTCCGTCCTTACGGAAGGCATCCAGCGCCCGGAAGCCAAGCTCGGTGGTGCATTCGAGCAGCGCCAGCTTTAGAGCAGGCAACATTCCTTCCAGCTCTTTATCGCTGAGTGGATCAACGTGCTGGGCGGAATCTAGAAAGAGGCAGAAGGCAGCGACCGACAGCTTGTTTTGGCAGGCCCGAAGGAGGGAACGCGCGTACAGCAAAGGGCGCGGGGCGGATTGCTCCTTGCTGAATCGCGACTTGGGAAGCTCCTCAAGAAGGCGAACCGAATCCTGCAGATCAGCCACCGCACTGCGAATCTGGCGAATGTTCTCGTAGAGAGTTCGCACATCCACGGAAGCTTCGTCCGGGTTGACCTTGAGAAGCTCTCGTTCCAACTGCGAAAAGAGACGTGAATGAGTCTCGAGAGCATCTTGGGGACGCCCAGAACCAGCGGGCGGAGCAGCATCCGAACCACGTGCGGTTGCTTCTCCGGCTTCGCGCAAAGATGCTTGCTCGCCAGCACTCAGGTCACTGAGGTCCAGATCGAGCGGGGCAACCTTGATGGGCATTACGGATTCAGGCATGTATCCGGAAATGCTCCTTAACGATAACTTGCAGCTTGCAACTCGAACATCTCAGCATAACGGCCATTCAATCGAATCAGGGCGTCGTGATTGCCTTCTTCCGCTATAGACCCGTTCTCAAGCACAATGATGCGCTCGGCCATGCGAACGGTTGAAAAGCGATGTGAAATGAATAGCGCCATCTTACCTACCGTAAGTTCGTTGAAACGCTCGAACACCTCAAACTCCGCCCTGGCATCCAGAGCCGCGGTCGGCTCATCCAGAATCAGCACCTGTGACTCACGCAAGTAAGCGCGCCCTAAAGCCAGTTTTTGCCACTCGCCCCCGGATAGATCGACGCCACCCTCAAAACGACGTCCCAGCATCTGTTCGTATCGCAATGGCAAGCGCGCAATCAACCCGTCTGCGAGGCTCTTGGAGGCGGCAGCTACGATGCGTTCGGTGTCATCTAAAAATCCAATCCGCCCTACTGCGATGTTCTCACGCGCGGTCATCTCGTAGCGCATGAAGTCTTGGAAGATGACCCCGATCTCGCGGCATAGATCTTCAATATTGTAGTCGCGCAAATCTATGCCGTCGAGAAAAATCTCGCCCTCGGTTGGATCGTAGAGGCGCGCCATCAATTTGACGATGGTGGTTTTACCTTCGCCATTCTTGCCGATCAAGGCAATCCGCTCGCCTGGAGCAAGTCGGAAGTTCAGCTTATTGAGAATCTTTCGTTCGCTGCCCGGGTACTGAAACGTGACGTTTCGAAATTCGAAGCCCTCGCGGATAGGTCGGGGCGCGGGTAGCGCATTAGATCTGGAGGTAACCTTCGGCTTCATTTGGAAAAAGGCGAGCAGGTCGGTTAGAAAGAGAGCCTGGTCAGCGATACTGGACAGGGTCGAAAAGATCTGAGAGATCTGCCCAGAGGCATTCAGAATGGTCCCGGTCAGAAAGACCAAGTCGCCGTAAGTCAACCGCCTGTGAACAGTTTGATAGATGACCCAGGCATAGCTTCCGTAGTAACCGGCGGTGCTTAGAACCGATAGAAAGGATGCGGCGAATAAGCGCTTCCTGGCCAATGCAAGATTCTGGCCAAGAATTTCGTCCGAGATGGCCGTGAACCGGTCTGTGAAGAATCGGCTGAGCCCGAAGAGCTTGAGTTCCTTAGCAGCTTCTTTGCTGCCCCCAACCTGGCGCAGGTAGTCGAGCTGTCGCTTGGCCGGAGTTTGACGGAAGTTGAGCGCGTAATTGAGAAAAGCAAAGTGACTCTCACCCAGAAAAGCCGGAAGCAGGCATACGACTAAAATGAGCAGCAGCCACGGCGAGTAGAAGAGAATAGCCGCCGAAAGAATGGCCGTGGTGAGAACCTGCTGAAACAGGCGCCCAATGGACTGAATCATCCCTAGCCGGTCGGTTGCTTGAACGCGCGCCCGTTCCAGCCGGTCATAGTAAACCGGATCTTCATACGATTGCAGATCGAGACTGGACGCGTGGTCCATCACTTGGATGCTGACGTGGCGCGTGTAGCGATCGGCCAGAACACGGTCGTAGTAATCGATGATGCGACCGAAAACGTTTCCAGCAATTACCAGACTGAATTCCAAGCCCACAAGCCACCAAAGCTTCCGCTCCAACTCCGGATGGCCATTCAAGATAGTTGTGATGGTGTCTATGATGAGCTTGGTAACAAATCCTGCTGCGGTGGGAATGATGGAGGCCAGCACTCGAAAAAACAAACCCATCCCAACCACAAAGGGACCCGAGTTCCAGACGATGCGAAGCACCGGCGGGATATTTGTGAGCGCCTGCAGACGCTCGCCCCAGGCCGAGGAGAATGGCTTTGATTTTTCTTCGGTTTCCGTCACGCTATCGATAAGATCGGTTGCTGGTGCATGCCGTTCCTTCTGACAGTAGCGAATCTGACGGCCAGCAACAAGAGAGAGTGGAGAAGCGTAACATATCTTACCCACAATGCCAACCTGCTGCTGCGTTGTGAGGACCCACACGGTTGATTCAAGTCTTCAATCGCAACAGAATCTTAAGAAGTACTCCCGACTAGCTTTCATCCTGCTGATTGCAGAAGAGACTGATATAGAAACCCTGATCGCACTGCTCCCGCGGATCAACAAGCATTGGGGAGGATCAAGCCGGGTCAGCATGTGGGTTCAATCACTTTGCCTTCTGCTTGTTCACATAGGCCTCATAAGTAAGCCGGAGACCCTCCGAATAGGAAGTCTTCTTTAAGGGCCCGATGAGTTGCGCCAGGGCGCTGTCGTCCAGGAGCACGGGTGTTTTCTGGAGATAGTTCATCTCCACCAACTCGCGCATAAAAGGGTCGAAAAGACCAATCAGGCGTAGTGCGGTTTTGCCTAAGGCGAGCACCTTCGGCTTGCGTCCGGCCATCGCGAAGATTTTGTTTGCGGCTTCGCGCTGTGTGATGGTTCCTGCCCCCGCGAAGTTCCACCCACGTCCGTAGGCTTCTGGCTTCAGCGCCAGATCAACCATCACAGGTCCTAAATCAGGAATAAAAACGAACTCGTGTGGCGTGTCAATCGGGCCGATCATATAAGCGGTGCCACCTTGGGTCGCTGCTTTGAATGCCAGGTGCAAGAAGCTAAGTTCGCCAACTTCGGGTCCATAGAAGTCGGGAAGCCGCAAAACAGCTGCCTCAATTTTCCCCTCGGCGTGGGCTCGAAAGAGGATGTCCTCTTGCCGCTTGCGCATCCTGCCCTTGAAGGTCGGCGGATTGCGCGGGTGACTTTCGGCTACCGTAGCCGTCTCAGGTGGACCGTAGGGGTAAACCGTGCCGAGCAAAACGATCCGCTTGACGCCGGCAGCGATTGCACCATTGAGAGTCTGCTGCATCAGGATGGGATGCTGCTCGTTTTTGTGATACGGGATCCCGACTAGGTAAATCAGCGTATCGATACCTTCCGCTGCCGCCCGCACCGAGGTGGGGTTCTCAGGGTTCCACATCACGATCTCGGCCAGAGTATCGTTGCCAAAGGCGGAAGAGAGGCGTTCCCGGTCGCGCCCGACAACACGATAGGCCATACCTCGCGATCTGAGGGCGTTGGCGATACTTTTGCCGGTTGCACCGGCGGCTCCAAAAAGGGCAATCTTGTTCAAGTTACATCTCCTGAACACAACCTTAATCTATAAACACTGTTCAGTCAACAGTGTTCACATGATTATCATTGTTCCTAAAAAGAACATGTGTATGATAAGGGTATTCATCAAAGACTTTCAGTCGGTTTGGGGAGGAGCTGTTGGGGATTCAAGAACGACGGGAGCGCGAGAAGCGGGAGCAGCGGCAGAAGATACTCGACACAGCTCTTCGAATCATCACTAAAGAGGGTTACCCAGCACTGTCGATGAGGAAGCTCGCCGAACAGATTGAATACTCTCCTGCTTCCATCTATCTCTATTTTGGAAGCCGGGAACAGATTGCGACGGAACTCGGCGAAGCCGGATTTGGCGAACTGTTGCAGTTACTCTCAGCTGCGATTGCCCTTCAGGATCCCGTTGAAGCACTTCATGAGCTTGGTCTGGCCTACGTTACGTACGGCATTAAAAATCCTGAAATGTACCGGCTGATTTTCATGGGCGATTCCGAGTACATGAAAGCTGCTTTCGGAAGACAGACGGAAGAAAGTGCCGGCGTCAAGGCCTACGGGCTTTTTGTAGATATGGCGATGAGACTACAGAAAGCCGGGGTGATGAAGGACGCAGCAACCGTGGAGTTTGCCGAACTGATCGGGATGACGCTGCATGGAATCGTCAGCCTGCAAATTACTTGCGTCGGATTGCAGCTTTCTCCCCCTGAGAAGCTGGTGAGACTTGCGACAGAGACGCTGACTGCCCGTATCCCGGAGCGCGTCTAGCGATTATTCCCTAGCGCACTTGAGTTGTCTGATCGTTAATCGCGTACCCAGCGGGTGGCTGAAACAGTGCCGGATCAGGCTCGCTCCGAGAAATGTTGGTGGTTCGAGTGGTCGATTCCCCAGTCCGGGGGTCGGAAGATTTCCTCAGGAGAACCAGCTTTAGGTCGGGTGATGTCCAAATTTCCGAAGTCGTTGTGATTGGCCGGTCATTGCCGATCGAGTTCTCAGGATAGACCACGGTGGTGCGAATACCCTCTGCGGTCAGACCTTCAATCATTTGCGTTCCAAGAGATTCACGTGAACTTTGCGGTTGGGGAGAGCTGGGCGTGGCTGTTGAGACCGGACTCGGCGGTGCTACTTGCCCATTGGCTTGCCGTGGATTTGTTGTGGTTCGGTTCACGGTAGGCGGCCAGGGTATTCGAAGAGCCGTCTGGTTCCGCTGATTCAAGGAGTAGCGATAGCCAGCAACAGGGTCAGTGATTTCGACAATACTGGAAGGCAGAGGCATGGACGATCCTGCCGGTCCGGTGAAGGTGTGCTCCGCTCGGGTCCGGCCAGCCGAGTCACGAAATAAGAGTGTTTTCTGGGCAAGATGGGTAATGTGCGTTCCGTCAGGCAGAGTTTGGACCCGTTCTAGGACTTGCTCAGCCGAGTAGGGAAGTCCGGCAATGGCCTTAAACGCAGTGAAACTGGGAACGCCAATACCTGCTCCCATTTGTCCGGTGGAAAAGAACATTGAGGACGTGGCAGATGCGGTCCCTGCAGCATTTGGAATCACCGGGTTGGGCGCGGCTGTTTGAGCGGCGATACCTCCGGCCAGTGAGACCAGGGTTAGGCAATGAGAGGCGATGTGACGACGTACATTCATGGAGTCAAATCCTCGCTAGCATTGTAATTGTATGGCAGATACCGACCCTGCGCCCGATACGCCTTTTGAGCTTGGAATCGTAAAACGATTGGCTGGAATCTGACAATGGTGCCTTCTTTCCGCACTTTGATTCTGCACCACGGCTACGTGTTTCTGTTCTGCTACGTTCTGGCAGTGCAGGCAGGTATGCCGATCCCTGCAGACCCAGTGCTGCTGATTATGGGAGCGACTGTTGGGGACGGGCACTACCGATTCAGCATTGCGCTGCTGGTCTCAGTGTTGGCCGCGGTTTTGGGGGACTCTATCTGGTACGAGTTGGGGCGTTGGCGAGGACGTTCGATCCTGGCATTGTTATGCCGATTTGCTCTTGAGCCTGACACCTGCGTACGAAAGACCGAGGTCGGGTTTATGAGACGCGGAGCATGGTCGCTCCTGTTTATGAAGTTCGTGCCGGGAATGAGTCTGATTTCAACGCCGCTGGCCGGAGCAATGAAGATGCCCCGATGGCAGTTTCTGCTAGCCGATGCGGCAGGTTCGGCAATCTGGTGTACCACCTACTTATTGGGCGGAGTTCTGTTCAGGCACGAAATCGATAGGGTTCTGCTGGCAATGGGTTTGTTTGGCAGGCAGGCAGGCGCTGTGTTGGCGATGCTTTTTGGAGCTTTCGTAGCGTATCGTTACTTTCAACGTTGGCGTTTTCGCAGGCAGTTGCGCATCAATCGGATTACGCCGTCCGAGGTCGTGGCCAAAATGGATGCCGGCGAGCCGCTAATGTTGGTGGACTTGCGGGCGCCTTCCGAGATTGAGAAGACCGGGTTTAAGCTCCAGGGGGCGAAGGTTCTACGCCCGGCGGAACTGCGGACTCACTTCGAGGATCTTCCCGCTGATCGCGACGTGGTGCTTTACTGCACTTGACCGAACGAAGCCACGAGCGCCCGTGTGGCGCTGCAACTGAAACGTGCCGGAGTAAAACGAGTACGGCCACTGGAAGGTGGCTACGAGGAGTGGCTGCGTCTTGGTTACCCGGTGGAAGCAGTGGATGCTGAGGGAGCTCACTCGCCAGTGGCAGCCGAGGGGCGCCGGTAGCTAACTGACGGTTTCGTTCTCGACAGGTGCCAATGCCTTCGGCGCCGAGGACTTATCACGCAGGTCGGCGATCCGTACCGCCAGCGAGTCATCCACTACCAGCACTTCACCAGTGCCCAGCAGAACGCGGTCGACATAGACTTCGATGTTTTCACGCACAGCCCGGGATAGCGGGAGAGTGTTGCCTACTTCCAGCTTTAAAAGATCACGAAAGCTGATAGTACGACCGTCCAATTGAGCTAGAACTCCGATCTTCACGTCCGCCAGGAATTCAAACTCGGCGAGGCTGACCGGTTGCGGCGTCCGCTCTTCTTTCATGCTTCTCCTCTATACATACTCTTCCTCGGAAGTGGCGCTAAGGCTGAGCACGCCTTCTTTTTCCATTTCCCGGGCAAGCGTGATGATCTCCTGTTGTGCGGCGTCGACGTCCTTCAGCTTCACTGGCCCCATCGCCTCCAAATCTTCGGTCATCATGGCGGCGCCTCGCTGAGATTGAGTTGCCAGAAATTTCTGCCGAAGAGAGTCGTTGGCGCCCTTCAAGGCCATGATCACGACGCTTCGATTAGCGCGCGAGATCAGCTGGCCGATGGCCGTATTGTCGAGGTTTTCCAGGTCGCGGAAGACAAACATGAATCGCCGGATATTCTCAAACAGCGGGAAGTTGTCTTTCTCGACCGTATCCATCAATTGAGAACAGGTGCTTGCATCGAGGCGATTGAATATGTCGGCTACAGCGCGCACGCCTCCATATGCCTCCCGACTGAGTTCGCCTAAGTTTCGAAGCTTCTGATCGATCACAGCCGCAATGTTGCGGACGATCTCGGGAGAAATTTGATCGAGGTCTGCCATCCGAAGAGCAACGTCGGTTCGGGTATCGACCGGAAGAGAGCTGATGAGCGTAGCGGCTTGCGACGGATCCAAGTGCGAAAGGATCAGCGCGATGGTTTGTGGATGCTCGTCCTGGATGAACTTGGCAAGCTGTTGCGGGTCGGTCTTGCGAAAGTTGGCAAAGTCTACGCCGTCAGCGCCAAGACTCTTGGTCAGGCGTTCCAGCAGAGTTTGAGCAACCGCCGGTCCGTAGGCTTCGGTGAGCATGCGGCTGGCATATTCAAAACCGCCTTTGATGAGCAACCGATCAGAAAGAGAAAATTGATTGAACTCTTCCAGGGCGCAGGTGACGTCGTCGGGCGTTACGTATTCCAGCTGAGCAATGGAACGTGCAAGCTTATCGGCATCTTCCTCGCTGACGTGTTTGAGAATGGCCGCACTATCGGCGGGCCCTAGCGCGATCAGAACAATGGCTGCCTTCTGAAAGCCGGTCAGGGTGCTCGCTTCGGACACGAACTCGCTCATTGTTCTTCCAGGGGTGGCTGGCCTTGAAGAAGGAAAGAACGCGAGGAACGAGATTCGGCTGCCATTCGATGGTCAGTAAATGAGTGGGCGAACAGAGCATTTCATAGCAACAGAATTTGCGCAAAAAGACTCAGGGGTGCAAAAGGTAGTCCATGCACTGTGGCTAGTATGAACACTTAGACGTGACGGCAGCGCTCTGCGCTCATCTCGCCGAGTTTGCGAAAAGCCTCTTCGCCGTCAATGTGCTGCCCCCTGCCGCTTGATGTCATTACAACGGCTATTAACCACCCTCGGAAGTTTGGCCAGTTCGTCTATGTAACCGGCTATCGCGTCCTGCACCAGTTCATCAGCCGGCTTTTCACTTTGGGTAGCAAGTTCGTTGAGCTTGGCTTGCAAATCGGGGCAAAACTTACCTCCATTCCCGCTAGTTTGTAGAAGTCCGTTTCGTTGAAAGGTTGATCATTCAGAAACTGATCTCCGACTTCCAAGGCGAAGCGCACGGGCGGGGTTCGAACAGCACCATCCCTTCGAAATACAGTTGCAACTTTTGCGACCGTCTGCCTACACTAGCAGTTTCCCAGTAGGTTGCCCAGTCGATCCCGCCAACGTTCGTTCGTGGTCGCTTTGCTTTGTTCGGGAACATGTCTCAGGAGGGCTACACCGCTTTGGTGACCATTCAGCGTTTGGCGGGAGTATTGTGCCTATTGTTTTTGTCCGCTGCAGTACGCCCCGTTGCCTTTGCTCAATCACAGGCCAACACAGGAAATATCGAGGGTACGGTGACCGATCCTTCCGGGCAATATATCAAAGAAGCGAAAGTGACTCTGACGAACACGGGCACAAACGCAACCCGAGTTCTCAGCACGGACGCCGAGGGCCGCTTCCATGGATTGCTGCTGCCGCTAGGCTCCTATAGCGTGACGGTGGATGCAATCGGATTCGGATCGCTCATACGGGATGGCCTGGACCTTTCTGTCGGGCAGACTATTACGCTTCCTCTGCAAGTGAGCCTGTCCCGTGTGCAGCAGACGGTTGAAGTGAATGAGGAAGCCCCGATTGTGGAGACCAGCCGCGTGGAAGAATCCACCAAGCTGGACTCAAAGTATGTACGGGATCTTCCAAACAACGGACGGAATTTTCTCACCCTGGTTCCGCTCACGCCGGGCGTCTCGGTTGTACAAGGACCTGATGGCGCTGAAATCACCATCAACGGGAATAAGGGCATCAACAACAACGTTTCTACTGATGGCGCTGACGACAATAACCCGTTTTTCGGTGAACAGCGAGGTGGTCAGCGGCCGGCTTTCACCGTAAGCCTGGATGCGATTAAGGAAGTGCAGGTTGTTTCGGCTGATGCACCCGCCGAGTTCGGCCGTAGCAGTGGCGGCTTCATCAACGTCATTACCAGGTCCGGTACCAACGCGACTCACGGCACTCTGCATGAATATCAGAAGTGGACTGGCTTAACGTCACGGTTATCTGATGGCACGCGCTTGAGCGGCTTTTCCCAGGAGCAGTTTGGCGGTACCCTTGGGGGCGCTTTGAAGAAAGATAAGTTGTTTTACTTCGTCGCGTACGACCAGCAGCAGTTCACCCAAACGAAGCAGCACAACCCGTTGCGGATTGATCCAACCCTGGTCAATTTTTTCGCGACTGCTTTAGGTGACCCGAACGAGAACGGCCCGATCCGGCGGACCAACAATGCCATTGCTTCTCTGGGCAAGTTGGACTGGAACATCAACAGCAATAATACTTTTACTGCCCGCTACAACTACTCGCACTCTGATCAGCAGAATGGGACGTTTGACGTTGAGAGCTGGGGCAGGAGCGCCAACGCCGATGAGATTGACCAATCGAATTCGGTAAGTTTGCAGTTGAACACGATTCTGACACCGGCAACAATCAATGAGCTGCGTTTCCAGTGGGCTCGTGAAGATCGGCCTCGCTACTACAACGGTCCCAATTTGCCGGGACAGAACCGGCCATTTCCTGATACTGGTGTCGATTTCGTTGGCCAGTACCGGTTCGGAGAACCGTTTTTCATTCCGACCTTGGACTACGACACACGGGAACAGATCAACAACAACCTTTCGCTGGTTCGGGGAGCTCACAGCTTCAAGACCGGCGCAGAGTTAAATCGCACTTCGACCAGTCAAGTCTTTCTCGGGTTTGCGAATGGGCGATTTATCTTTGACAGTGTCAATGGTTTTATCAACTATGTGACGCAAGGTCCGGGCTACCTGGAGCCAAACGGATCGAGTCCACTGGTTTTTTTCACGCAGTTTGCCGGTGTAAATGGTCTGTCCGTGAACCAAGCTGGCGCTCAAACCTTGCCGCAGTGGGAGCCGGCGCTCTTCGCCCAGGACAGGTGGCAGATCCGTCCCAACCTGACGCTTAGTTACGGTCTGCGTTGGGAAGCCCAGATTGAGCCCGGTCCATTGACCCCTGCCAATAAAGTATTCTTTGCGCCATTCATCGGCAGGCAGGGCTTTCCATCAACAGGAAATATCCCGTCGTCCCTCCGTGAGTTTCAACCTCGAATCGGTTTAACCTGGGATCCGGCCGGCAAGGGCAAGACTGTGTTTCGCCTGAGTGGAGGCATCTTCAACGCACGCACGCCCGGTTTGGATTTCGCTAGTATCCGTACCACCAACGGCTCCATTGGACAGGATGTAAACGGAATGCCGGCCTATACGCAACTAATCGACGTCAGCCATGTTGGGCCGCCTGATCACCCTCAGGTGTATGCGGCGTCTAAGGACTTTACCAACCCTCGCAACTATCAATGGTCGTTTTCTGCTGAACAGGCACTTAACACGAACTTTAAAATTTCAACTACGTTCACTTGGGTAAAAGGAGTGCATAACAGCCGCTTTGTCAATCGTAATGACCCTGCGCTGGGTTCGCCGTGGCTCACTGGCTTAGGTGCTGACAGTACAAACGGAATCGATGGGAGCGCGAGTGGAGGGCTAACAACATTGGAGAGCTCTGGTAAGTCTCTCTATCGGGGGTTGACTATTGCTTTGATCAAACAGTTCTCAAAGCATTTTCAATTTCAGATGAACTATCAATTGTCTGAGACGCTTTCCGACGATGATGATGAGCGGGATCCATTCACATATCGGTATGCTTCAGTTCTTAATTTCCAGCCTGACTACGGCTTTTCAGACCAGAACCAGCGCCATCGATTCAACTTCTTCGGCCTGTATCAAGGGCCGTGGGGAATTGAGTTCGCACCGGTGATCAGCTTCCATACGCCTGAGCCGATTTCAGTTGGGGCGACGCCGCAGGATCGGATTCTCTCCAATGGCTACATCATTCGGAGGAACACATTGTGGAAGGACGATACGTTCTTCTCGTGGGATTTCCGGGTGGACAAGAACTTCAAGTTGTCGGAACGGTTCACATTGCAGGCGAGCGTTGATGCATTCAACGTCACCAACCGTAAGAACCTCAAGTTTCCCGCAAACGGAAACTTGCTGTTCAATTTTGACGGTACGGTGCAGAGCGGGCTTGGCGATCCGAGGCAGGAACAACTCGGGCTGCGGCTACTCTTCTAGCTGGAAGTCGGAGGCCAGCCTAGCAGATTCGCTCGCATCGACTGGTTCTCAGGATGGATTCGAAAGCTGCCGTAGCACAGCAGGCGAAGAATCGGAGTTGGCCGAAGATACCAACTGGCCCATGATAGCGGAGTGTCACCCGTGCTATCTCGAGCATCGATCACTGCTCCAGAACTAAGGAGAAGCTGAATGCTCTCCTCGTTGCCAAAAGCGGCCGCCCGGTGCAGAGGATATTCTCCTTTGGTTCGGCAGTCGCGCATGAAGGCTCCAGTTTCGGCATTGGGAGTTGTCGCCAGATTGGGATTTGCGCCGCGAGAAAGCAACACCTGCAAAATGCGGTTAGAAAGCAGGTGATCGGTTTTACACAGGGCGGAGTGCAAAGCTGTTTCGCCAGTGTCCTCCGCTTGATAATTAACGTTCGCGCCTTGCTCCAGAAGCAACAGACATAGACGCCAGTGACCGTGGAAAGCAGCCGCTGAGAGACCCATGTCAATTCCAAGCGAATGAAGGGAAGCACCGTTTGAGAGCAGGAGTTTCATGGCACTGACATCTCCGTAGTAGGCGCAGTGCTGGAGTAACGATACACCGTCGTTGTCCTTCTGTTCTGCAGGACAGCCTGCACGTAGAAGGTCGAATACGAGTTCAGTCCGGCCGTTGGCAAGCTGAGCAATTAAAGCTTCAACAGCGTTTTCGTTCATGAGACCTTTCCCGGAGTTTACGCCATTGTTGCATTAACAAAGCAAACTCCAGTGGACGGTTTGCTTGTCTTGTCTTGACAAGCTGATTAGTACGCAATACGATACTACGTAAGGCGTAATAAAGATGTCTGATCCAACTCTCCTTGTACTAGCAAGTTTGGCTGACGGTGATAAGCACGGCTACGCCATGATAGAAGACATTGAGCGGTTCGCAGGTGTTCGGCTGGGACCTGGAACGCTCTACGGAGCAATCACGCGACTTGAGGAGCGCAAGCAGATTCGTTCTATTGCATCTGACGACCGAAGGCAGCCATATGCAATTACAACAGCGGGCAGAGAGTACCTCATCACGCGGCTGAACCAACTGAACCGGGTGGTTAAGACCGGATTGAGACGGCTCAAACAGGCATGAAACGCTTGATCCGTTTTATAGCGTGCCTCTATCCAGCTTCCTGGCGTGCCCGCTATGCCGTCGAATTTGAATCGTTGCTGGAGGATCTGGATCCAAACTGGCGAACATTCTTGGACACCTTAAAAGGAGCACTGCAAATGCAGATCAGCGGCTGGAGCAGGGGAGTGATTGTAGCCGTAGCTGGTATCCTCGGCCTGCTGATTGCGCTGGGCATATCGCTCGAAGTTCCGCGGCAGTACGCCTCGACAGCCGTGATCAAGATTGCGCCTTCAAACTTCGTGAGTGGTGAGCCTGGCACAAGTAAATCAGTTGGCAACTACGTGAATCACCTGATTTACGGTGTTATGAGCCAAGCTTCGCTGATGAGCATCATCGAGGGTTCTGACCTGTACAGAAGTGAGCCAGCTAAGACGGCACCAGAAGGCGTAATCGACAACATGAGAAGGAGAATAACTGTCCGGCCGAAAAGCTCAAAGTCCGACGGAAGAATGGCTTTCAGCATTCAGTTTGTCCACACTGATCCAGTAATCGCACAGCGCGTGACCCAACAACTTGCTGCACGCATTATGGACGAGAGTCTGCGCGAGAGCTTATCGGGAAAGGAATCAATGACATTAGAGATTACGGACGCGCCAAGTCTGCCCGGAACTCCTGTGAGTCCGAACTGGTGGAAGATTTCAGTAGTAGGGCTGATGGCCGGGATGTTGATAGGAATGATTGCGGCAGTCTTCCGGCGCCCTCTCAAACTGGTGTAAGGTGCCAAGTTCGCTGCGGCTCTTATCTTTGTTGGTCGCCGCACACAACCCGGAGACGTCACGGAAGCACCTTGAGATTGCGGCGCTTCCACACCATTGAGCGTGCCGTCCCTACTTGGTGCAGGCGTGGTCCGGATTCTTCAGATTGGGGGTCCGCGAGCTCTTATTTTGCAGTGACAGCGGACCGTAGCTTTGCCTGCCAAGATAGAAGAGCTGATTCGTGTGGCCGAGGCCGGTTTGCCAATCGTGTTGCGCAGCTTGAATCGGTAGTCGATTAATTAGCTACTCTCATGCTCCGTATCGGTCCAGCAGGCTGGAATTACAAAGATTGGAACGGTGTCGTCTACCCGCAACCTCGGCCGCGCGGCTTCAGCGAGTTGGGTTTCCTTGCGCACTACTTCGATACGGTTGAAATTAATACTTCTTTCTATCGTCCTATCACGCCGAAGATGGCGGCCACCTGGTGCCATCAGGTAGAGTCACATACGAGCTTTCGTTTTACTGCCAAGCTCTGGCGCGGCTTCACGCATAGCCGCGATGCCTCCCCCGCCGATGAACATGTGGTGAAAGACGGTTTGCTGCCCCTGCTGCATGCCAACCGTCTTGGCGCATTGCTACTGCAGTTCCCCTGGTCGTTTCGCAACGACGAAGAGAATCGGACGTATCTGCTTAGTCTGCGCGACCGCTTCGCGATTTCCCACTCGTGCTGGAAGTGCGGCACGCCAGTTGGAGCGACCCCGCTGTGCTTGCTCTTCTTGAAGAGTTAGAAGTAGCTCTCTGCAATATCGATCAACCGCTTTACAGCCGGTCAATAAAGCCTGACGCCGCCGTTACATCTACAATCGGCTACGTTCGGCTCCATGGCCGTAATTACAAAAGTTGGTTCACCGAGAGCAAGTACCATGGCG
>CAXTWQ010000032.1:42961-48968 GCA_964248065.1 uncultured Bryobacteraceae bacterium
ACGAGTACCTGTACTCGCCGGAAGAACTCGACCCCTGGGCTGATCGCATCCGGGCCGTTCAGCAAGCCGCGCAAGAGACTTACGTCATCACAAACAATCATTACCTGGGCAAAGCGGTCGCGAATGCCTTGGAGCTAACTTCCATTCTGGAAGGTTGCGCCATCGAAACGCCTTCGCAACTCTTGGCCACTTATCCACAGTTGCAAGACTACATGGCTAGCGAGAGTCTCTCGAAGCCCGGCGACCAGCTATCATTTTTCCTCGAATAAGCTTTTCAGTTGCGCGGTTGTGCGATCTTTCGAAACTGCGTTGAAACTATCGATGTTTGAGAATGTGCGGGAATGCATCCGGTCGATGTAGAGTCGCCCATGCAGATGGTCAATCTCATGCTGCAAGATTCGCGCATACCAACCGGAAGCGTGGATGGTTTTAGATTCACCTTGATGATCGAGACAATCCACGCGAACACGTCGAGCTCGCGGCACCACAGCCGTAAACCCCGGCAGACTCAAACAGCCCTCATAGAACTCACGCGTGTCGTCTTCCTCAATGGCCAACACCGGATTCATAATGACGTGAAAGGGAATCGGCTTGCGCTCGCGTTCGGCCAGCACATCAGCAGGGACGTCTTTGGTGTACTCAGCCTTGTCTTCGACCACCGCAATCTGAAGACAAACCCCAACTTGTGGGGCAGCCAATCCTACGCCCGGTGCCTTCAACATAGTTTCACGCATAGCAGCAATCAGGTTCTGTATCTCGCGGCCTTTTATATCCGCTGCAGCGACGGCGCTGGCCCGCTGCCGCAAGACTAATTCGCCAACCTGCACGATCTTCATCGGCATCCGAATCTCAAAGCTCCCTTTCGCCCATCGTAAACTCAACCGTGTTGGAGTCTGTTCTTTGAAGCTTGCTGACGAGATATCGAAACAGGAGACACGCTGGCCTGTTGTTATTGCTACCCTCGCTGTTCTTGCGTTGTATCAGGCGCTTCCTGAGCACTTGACGTTCGGCCCGAACTGGGCTTTCACAGCCGTGGTGCTCTCTCTGATGACGCTGTCTCTGCTCTCACATTACGCAGGTAAAGCAGGACTCAACAACTTACTGGGAACGATTATGCTTGCGGTCATCACAATTGCAGAAATCTGGGCTCTAGTTCTGCTCATCTCCGGCCTACCCACCAAGCGTCAAACGCCGAGTATGCTGCTGCGTTCTGCCGTTTCGCTCTGGGTCAGCAATGTGCTGGTATGTGCCTGCTGGTATTGGCGTCTCGATGCTGGTGGTCCGTATCTACGCAACTCGCGCGAAACTCACAGCGACGGCGCTTTTCTTTTTCCTCAAATGACGCTGCCGCCGGAGTTGAAAGGAGCGTACACCAACTGGAAGCCGAATTTCATGGATTATCTTTTTCTAGCTTTCAACACCAGCACGGCCTTTTCACCGACCGATGTTCCGGTACTTTCCAGGTGGGCCAAGCTGGTCATGATGGTGCAGTCGAGTGTTTCGCTCGGGACATTAGCTATTCTTGCTGCCCGAGCTATTAATATCCTTTGATCTGAAATTCGTGAAAGGGGCTATGGTTGAGCATTACCCAACTAGCAGGCTGCTGAAGAGCGGTAGTTTGACTGAGTGGGTGTTTAAAGTACCATGCTGGTGCGAGTCGGTTGAGCATGATTTACAGGGTTCGCGGAGATTCGCGCAGCAAAGGATTAAAGCGATTTGTTATGCGGCTTCGGCAGCCCCGAGAACAAAACGATTTTCTAGGCTGACGTATCTATAAATTGAAGCGGTGCGAAAGCACTATTTGTCTCTTGTCAATGTTCTGGATTTCGTTGATTGCTAATATGTACATTTTTCGGTATTTCTGCAGAAAGCAACTCACGAGCTTCGATTTCGTAATGCAGACAGTTTTGGCCAAAACATTCACCTTGCTTTGCCGATCTAAAAGTACCGCGGATGACCACTTCAACGGGCTGGAACTCGTCATGTTTTGTCGCAGACCGAAGCACCTTTGACGCGTGCTTTTCAACACTATATTTCGGAGCCTGCCTCACGTTCACGTAGCTCTTCCGGCAGTAAGGCGATATCAAAACGGAACTGTGAAGGACCCATCGGTAGAGTCCGCGCACAGTGACGTTCTTACCGTCATATTGGTCGGCACTGGAGAGAACATCACATAGCGGAACAGCGTTCGCACTCATTGGCGGGAAAAAATTCCACCCGAGTGAAACTAAGCGGGACGCGAGTATAAGCGCGGTTGAAGGCACGACTCTCATTGCTGAAATACCGATGGTGGGAACAGTGACTGATCCGCTATATCGGCGTAAGCCTTATTAATGTAATCCATTAATTGCTGTTCGCCCTTGGGACCTGACGAGAACATTGTGTACGGCTTTACTTGGGATCCATAAAGAGGATTGTACGAGCGTAGCTGATCGTAAACACCAGCGAGCAGTCGATTGCTTGCAATGTCAAAAGGATGTCTTCCTTCAATCCTTTGTAACGACGCCCGTACTCGGCGTGAAACTGATCTAGCTCTTGCTGCTCTACTCTTGCAATCGGCATCTAGTTTGCAACTCTCTAAGTTGGTGGTTGCAAACGTTGCTTCTGCTCAACCGAAAATTGGGCCGTGGGCCTCGACTTCGAAGATCCAAGACTCTCCTATCGAGCGGATTACTTCGCCAAAGCTTCTTCCGGTTGCCAAGCTCTCTGCGCCTTACTCTCCAGGTTCTTCGTCCTGCGGCCCTGCAGGCGATCCAAATAGGTATACACAACCGGCGTTATGTATAGCGTCAGTAACTGCGAAACAACAAGACCGCCCACCACCGCAATACCTAGCGGCCGTCTTGCTTCACCGCCGGCGCCAGTTCCAAAGGCAATCGGAAGCGATCCAAGCAGTGCTGCCATTGTGGTCATCATGATCGGCCGAAACCGCTGCAAGCATCCTGCGACAATTGCTTCCTCGGGTGATTTGCCTTCCTTCCGCTGTACTTCTAACGCGAAGTCAATCATCATGATGGCGTTCTTCTTCACGATCCCGAGCAACAGGATGATTCCAACAAAGGAATACAGATTCAGATCCTCACCGAACAGACGCAAGGTCAGTAATGCGCCGAGACCCGCGGCCGGTAAGCCGGACAAAATCGTAATTGGGTGAATGAAGCTCTCATATAAAATGCCCAGCACCAGGTAGATCACCAGGACCGCAATCACCAGCAGAATGCCAAGGCCGCTGATGGAGCTTTGGAATGCTGCCGCCGTACCCTGGAAGCTGAACGACATCGTGTCCGGCTTGCCTACCTGCTCGGCTGCCCGCTCCACTACCTTTGTTGCCTCGCTTAGCGACACGCCTGGTTTCAAGTTGAACTGAAAGTTCACTGCCGACAGTTGCCCGATATGGTTGACGCTCAGCGGCGCGACAGTTTGCCGCAATGTTGCGACTGCGGACAGCGGAACCATCTTTCCGCTATTCGACTTCAGGTACAGACGAGTCAGCGCCGATGGATCGCGCTGATAGGCCGGCAGCACTTCGAGCAGCACATCGTACTGGTTATCGCCTGTGGTGATCGTCGTCACACGCCGGTTGCCATATGCATCGAACAGCGTGTTGGCAATCACATCTGGCGTAACGCCTAAAGCCAGCGCGCGATTGCGATCAATCTGTACATCCAATCGCGGATTACTCAACCGTAGGTCAGTGAAAACGTCCGTTAATTCCGGAATAGACCGGAGCTTTGCCTCCAGCACAGGCGCCCATTTATACAGCTCGCCAGTATCGGCATCCTGCAATGCAACTGAATACTGGCTGCGGCCTTCATTCTGGCCCAGCGTCACTAGTGGTGGCGCCTGCAGGAACACCATTAGTCCTGGAATGCTCGCAAACCTCTGCTGCATTTGCCCGATCAGTTGGCTTACGGTAGGCCGATGCGGATCACTCGTGAAACGCATAAACAGAAAGCCCGAATTCTGCCCTCCCTCGCCTGCGCCGGAGCCGAATCGTTGAATAAACGGAGTACTTGCCAGTACGTCATTCACTTTCTCCTGCAGCCTCAGCATCTCGTCGAAAGAAGTATCCGGGGCCGCTTCAGTGCCTCCAAAGGCGAACCCTTGATCAACAGTCGGCATGAAGCTTTTCGGGATGACTACAAACAGGTAGAGGGTCGCAACAGTCAGCACCAGGCTGGTAACTAAAACCCAGAGCCGGTGCCGCATCACCACTTCCAGCGTCCTTCGGTATAGGTCATTGAGCCAGACGAAAAAGCGCTCGGAGCGTTGATAAAAACCGCCCGGCGAGTGGTGCAGCTTGTGCTGAAGGAAGCGGCTGCAGAGCATGGGCGTCAGGCTCAGTGAGATGAACCCAGAGATAAGGACGGCAATCGCAATGGTGATGGAAAACTCGCGTAGCAGCCGCCCGATTACGCCGCCGAGAAACAGCACCGGAATGAATACTGCCACCAGGGAAACCGTCATGGAGACGATGGTGAAGCCTACTTCGCGCGCACCGTCCAGAGCAGCCTGAAAACGCGGCTTCCCCATTTCCATGTGACGCACAATGTTCTCCAGCATGACGATTGCGTCGTCCACAACGAAGCCGACCGATAGCGTCATCGCCATCATGGAAAAGATGTCGATGGTAAAACCAAGCAGCTTCATGGCAGCAAACGTGCCCAGCAACGACAGCGGAACCGCAAGGCTCGGAATGATGGTTGCCGAAACGTTGCGCAGGAAAACAAAGATGACGATGATAACCAGCGCAATGGTCAGCAGCAGCGTGAACTTCACATCGGCAATGGATTCGCGGATGTCTTGTGAAGCATCGAACGCGTTCTCGATCTCGATACCGGCCGGCATGGATTGGCGCAGCGTTGGGACGAGTGTTTTGACAGCGTCCGCCACAGCTACTGTGTTCGAGCCCGGCTGCTTTTGCACGGCCAGAATGATACTCTGCCGATTGTTCAGCCAAAAGCGCGAGCGGATATCACTCACGCTCGCCAGCACTGTTCCCAACTCCTCCAGGTGAACGGGGCTGCCATTTCGATACGTAACAATCAATTGTCCAAATTGAGGTGCTGTCGTTAGCTGACTGTTCGATTGAACGGTATAAGCCTTGCTGAAGCCATATAGCGATCCGGCCGGCAGATTCGAACTGCCCGCGGCCAAGGCATTCCGAACCTCTTCCAAATCGATGGTTCGCGCGGCCAGCTTCTCCGGATCTGCCTGCACGCGCACGGCAAATTTCTGCGCACCAAACACCCGTACTCGCGCGACGCCGCTCACCATTGAAATTCGGCGGGCTAAACGTGTCTCGGCATAGTCGTCCAGGTCTGCCAGCGCCATAGTTTTCGATGTCATTGCAACGTATAAGATCGGCTGCTCGGCCGGATTTACTTTTGAATATGAGGGAGGGCTCGGCATGCTCGCCGGCAGATTGCCTTGCGCTCGGGAAATAGCGGCCTGCACATCCTGACTAGCGGCGTCGATGTTTCTGCTCAAGTCGAATTGCAGCGTAATATCAGTCGACCCCAAAGAGCTCGACGAGGTCATGCTGTTGACGCCTGCGATGGTGGAAAACTCCGACTCCAGCGGTGTCGCAACGGAGGACGCCATGATGTCCGGATTGGCTCCCGGTAGCCCGGCAGAAACCTGGATCGTCGGATACTCTACGGCGGGCAGATTGCTTACCGGCAGCGTCGAGTAACTGAGAATGCCGAACCCGAGAATGGCCGCCATGACCAGCGTTGTGGTGATGGCGCGGCGGATGAATAGCTCAGTAAAGTTCATTGTGTACTTAAGCCCCGCTCGGGGTTCCCTTCGCTCCACTTGTGCCGGTCTGCACAGCATCCGCCTGGCGCTGCACCTTCATGCCTGGGGCCAGCCGCAGCTGTCCTTCCGACACCACCTGTTCGCCCGCGCTCAAGCCTTTTCCCAGCACCGCCTGCTCCCCGCCGCTGCCGGTCCCCTGCACGTTCCGCAACACATCTACGGAGCGCATTGCTACCGTGTTATTGCT
>CAXTWQ010000033.1:0-25985 GCA_964248065.1 uncultured Bryobacteraceae bacterium
AATCAGTCCCGGTGACTGCAACCGGACCACCCGAATAATTGCCTGTATTCTCTGTGGTGTCATCGTACGCGTACACGGTCCAGCCGCTGTAACTACCGTCGGGCCGATTGTAATGAATACGGATGTGATTAGACGGAATCTGAGCCTTTACTGGGACCGCGATCCCGGCCAGCATAAAAACCGCTGTGGAACACACCAAAAACTTCAACGCACCAATTATGGATTTCGACATAGAACCCCGAGCAAACTGCCCGGAGAACTCGACCCAGGCGCAGAGATCATATCAGAGTAGGCCAAAGTACGTTCGCCCAGGTTCGCCGCCTAATTAGTTCCTCAGGAGCCAAAACTGTAGTCTTCTCACGTACTTCATCGGAGGTAACCGTGAATCGAAGTTTACTCTTCTTATCCGTCCTTCTTTATTCAAAGACTTTACAGGCCGACAGCTCTCAGATTCCTGTTTTCTCGACTGCCTACTACGTCTCAACACCGATTCCGTCCTCGTCGGGCATAATCCCGACCGAAGGGTATGTCCAGTACGTGGAAGCGATGGCGATCAACAACAATGGCGTCTTAGCGGGAGTTTTCCAAGAAGTCGATACCCGTGTTGACGAGCAATTCGGATTCACTGAGCAGAATGGGGTATACACACCGTTTACCCTACCTTTGCTTCCTTATGTGACAGGTATCAATGAGTTGATTAAAGTCACGTCTCGGGACCAGTCACCCCAACGTTTGTTGGTCGTTCGGAGCTTGAGGTTGTGTCTAATGGCTTACGGTACGTTCCCCGGCGGTCTGCTTGCAGGCCGAATGCAGATTCGGCAACCCGGACGGCGTTGCCGAAAGCCTCTGCAGCGGCTTTGTTCTGCAGAGTTGCGCAGATAGTTCAAAGTAAGCCAAGCAGACCGCCAGGCTGGTCACTAGTAGCATGGGTTTTGGCCTCAATTACTGCAACCCCTACCACCTCATCCTCCCCGTTGAGACGAGTCGCTGAGGTTCCCGCCCGACGAGGTGCCCAAGTGCTACTGGAGGTTCTGGAAAGCGAGGGCGTTGAGTACATCTTCGGGAATCCCGGCACCACTGAGCTACCGCTCATCGATGCCTTGTTAGGGCCAACACCCATCCGCTACGTGCTGGCACTGCAGGAGGCAAGCGTAGTGGCAATGGCCGATGGGTACGCTCAAGCTGCGAGACGACCGGGCTTCGTCAATCTACATACTGCTGGCGGCCTCGGGCACGGTATGGGCAATCTGCTGAATGCTCAAGTTTCTGGCACACCGCTTGTCATCACCGCAGGCCAACAGGACTCCCGCCACGCTTTGATGGACCCACTGTTATTCGGCGATCTGGTCGGCATTGCCACCCCTAGCGTTAAGTGGGCGCAAGAGGTAACGAAAGCCGACCAGTTGCCCGTCCTGGTCCGTCGTGCTTTCCACGATTGCAAAGCGGCTCCGTCTGGCCCGGTTTTTCTGTCGCTGCCCATGGACATGATGGAACAGATGACGATTGTGAGTATTGCCCAACGCTCCACGATCGACACTTGCACAGTTGCGGGGTCGCTGGGTCGTCTTGCCGAGCTGTTAAGCTCCTTTGAGCCCGGCCGGCTCGCGCTCATCGCGGGCGATGAGGTATGGTCAAGCTCCGCCACCAAACAAGCTGTCTCACTGGCTGACACATTGGGAGCGCCGGTGTATGGCTCCTCCTGGCCGGCACATTTGTCCTTTCCGACCGCCCATCCTCTTTGGAGTGGCAATCTGCCAACCAAGGCGAGCGAAATCGCTCGTGAGCTCTCATCGTTTGACGGAGTATTCGCTCTAGGCGGCAAATCGCTGATCACAATTCTGTACACGGAAGGCTCAGCAGTGCCCAACGGGTGCCGGGTTTTCCAACTCTCTTCCGACGTGCGCGACCTTGGGCGATCGTACGAAACCGAACTCTCTGTGCAAGGCGATATCAAAACATCATTGGATAAGCTGTTGCCCCTGCTGGGGGAACAGATGAAAGGGCGAGAGCAGCAAGTGATCGCCTCTTCAACTACACATGGAGCCCGCATGCGAGCGCAGCATCTTGCCATGGAGGAAAGAGCTTCCCGCGAGGCAGCAGGTCCAGGCATCACGCCGCTCGTGGCAGCGCGCGAGGTGTTACGCGCTGTCGGCCCCGGAACGCCCATCGTCGACGAATCAATCGCTACTTCAGCATTCCTACGTTCACTCCTTCGCGACGAGATCGCCCGGCCTTATGCCTTCCTCCGTGGTGGCGCGCTCGGATGGGGCATGCCCGCCGCAGTAGGCTATTGCCTGGGCGTTGGACGTGAACCGGTTGTTTGCCTGGTTGGCGATGGTGCTGCCCTCTATTCACCACAAGCGCTCTGGACTCTGGCGCACGAGCGCTTGCCGGTCACAGTCGTCGTGATGAATAATCGCGAATACAACGTGCTCAAAAATTTTATGAAGGGACAGGCACACTATTTGTCCGCGGCGAGCCATCGTTTTATTGCAATGGATCTGGTCGACCCGGCTATCGATTACCTTGCCTTAGCAGCTTCGATGGGCGTCGCCGGACGTCGGGTCGAACGCGCCAGCGACATTGCAGGGGCAGTGAAGGCCGGCATCGCCTCGGGTAAGCCCAACCTGATTGAAGTAATGGTCAGCGCGACCTGAACGCGTCCACGTCATAGCAGACCATCCAGAGATGACGACCACCGAACCTCTAGGGACAAACATCAACACGCCGCGCCAGGTTCTCCTGGCCAGCATGATTGGTACCACCATAGAGTTCTTTGACTTCTACATCTACGCCACCGCAGCGGTGCTTGTCTTCCCACGCCTGTTCTTCCCTGCCTCCGATCCTGCTTCGTCGACACTGGCTTCGCTTGCAACCTTCGGCATCGCATTCCTCGCGCGGCCTATTGGTTCCGCGCTCTTCGGCCACTTCGGCGACCGCATTGGCCGCAAGACGACGTTAGTTCTTGCTCTATTGACGATGGGGCTCTCCACATTTGTCATTGGCGCCCTGCCCACCTATCGAGCCATCGGAATCTCTGCGCCGCTGCTGTTGGCTCTCTGCCGGTTTGGCCAAGGGATCGGGCTTGGCGGTGAGTGGGGCGGAGCCATCCTGCTTGCCGTCGAGAATGCCCCGGCCAACAAACGCGCCCTGTATGGCATGTTCCCGCAGCTCGGAGCGCCCATTGGATTCCTGCTCTCGGGTGGAGTATTCCTGCTGCTCTCACGAACCCTCACTGACCAGCAATTCTTCTCTTTCGGCTGGCGGCTGCCTTTCCTTGCCAGCGCCGTCCTGGTGCTGCTCGGGCTATACGTTCGGCTTAAGATCACTGAAACACCTGTCTTTCAAGCATCAATACAGCGCCTCGGACGCGTAGACGTTCCTGTTTATACCGTTTTGCGCCATCACGCCGGCACACTTGCTGCCGGTATCCTGATCTGCCTGTCGACCTTCGTTCTCTTCTATTTGATGACCGTCTTCGCACTGTCCTGGGGGACAACCGCTCTTCATTACAGCCGCAGCAGCTTCCTCATCATTCAGCTCGTGGGCATTCTTTTCTTTGCGCTAACCATTCCTATCTCTGCGCTGCTCGCCGAACGCGGACGCAAGCCAGTCATGCTCGGAATTACGTTGTTGATCGGGCTGTTTGGCCTTGTCCTGGCGCCCCTGTTCACCGCTGGTACAGCAGGCGTAGTCACCATGATGATTCTTGGCTTGGCACTCATGGGCTGCACCTACGGTCCGCTCGGCACCGTCGTGTCGGAACTCTTTCCCACCCAAGTCCGCTACACCGGCAGCTCGATTGCCTTCAGCGTTGCCGGTATCTTAGGCGCTTCGCTGGCTCCTTACATTGCTACATGGCTCGCCAAGAACTATGGGCTGCAATACGTCGGTTATTACCTGACAGCTTCTGCCATCCTCACGTTGGTCGGCCTGCTCATGATCCGCGAAACAAAAGACAGCTCCCTGACGGCCTCCTAATCTCAGAAGCAGTTAAAATCGTCGTCATGCTGACGGAAGTAAGTAAGTGCAGCCTGCTGGTGCTGCTGGCCCTTTCCATATGCGGTCTGTCGTATGGGCAGCAGACTGACCCCCAACGTCCTTGGAAAGGTTACGCGATTTTGGGCAACGGCCATCTCACAGCCGTTTACTCGGATGACGAGCGCATCTCGACGGAGACGCACGGCAAAGGAATACAGCATTTTTACTTCGGGAACTACACAGCCGATTACATTTCCTCAACGAGCTTCCATTTGCTTGACGCCAACAATAAACTGATCGAGCCCACTGCCACCGAATCAGTCGGCATGAAAAATTTCTTCACGACTCAAACGAAGTCTCGTTTCGCGAACGGTTCTTCTGCGACCTCCCTCTGTTACATACATCCGAACGATGCGGCTGTACTTTCGCTTAGCGCGGACGGGCCGAGTCGCACTTCCCGTTATCAGTTTCAAGCTATCTTAAGGCGGAACATCAAGACGGACCGCCAAATCACCCTGACTTCGCTCGCCATAAATAGCAATGCAGCCGTTGCTACCTGGTCTGATGGCACGGTGCTGGCCGTGGCATCTCAATTACTAACTGACAAGATCACAGTCAGCGGCTCGACTGTTTCGGTCACAGGCGCTCTCCGTAACGAGACTTCGCCCGCCGAAGTAATATTGATTCCCGCTTCCTCGCAATCGGAAGCTCTCGCCAAAGTTCAGTCACTTCGCCAGCAAAGTTTAGAAGCTACCGCCAACAAACACTGGAATGCTTGGATGGACTCCGGTCGGGTCCCAACTTTCAAGAGCAGCGACACCCAGGCCTCGCAGTATCTGGAAGCCTACAAGCGCAACCTCTACTGCGTCAAGTCAGCCAATCTGAATGGACAGATTCCTGCCGACATCACCGGCCAGTTCGTTACGGACAACATGCCGCAACTCTATCCACGCGATGCCATGATGTGCGCTCGCGTGCTGCTGCTCACCGGTCACACAGAGGAGGCTAAACGGATCATCGAGTTCTGGGCAAAGCCGGAAATTCCAATGAAGTCTCCCGGTGAGTGGTACGCACGCTACGATGCGCACGCCAAAGCAGTCAATGGCGGCAGCGGCGCGCGCTTTGATGAACCGGAGTGGGACGCAAACGGCTACTATGTTTATTTGTTGAACGCGTACCACCAGAAGAAGAATGTCTGGCTGGCAACTCCGCAATTCACTTATCAATTGGCTGATTTCCTGGTGAACCACCTCAGTCCCAACGGTTTGTTGTGGGAAGGCGGCATCGTCGAATGGACCGGTTACTTGCCGGCCACCAACATGATCTGCTCTGCTGCTTTGAAGACTGCCGCTCAAATCGCCCGAGATCTTGGAGACAAACAGAAAGCCGGCAGTTACGACGGAGCCTCTGCAAGAATCGCCGCGTCGATGCCCCAGCTATTCGATAAAACAAAACAAACGTATGCCGACCTTCGCTTCACCGCTGTAAAAGGCGAGGGTGGCGTAAGCCTCACAAATCAATCCGGCCAGCCAACTTACTTGTGGGACACCACTGCCAACGTCGGAGTCATCTGGGGCTATCCGAACCACCATGATCTTGAGCTGTCGAACGCTTTCTACCGCGCCAACACTGTAAAGCTCGGAGGCGGCATGCAGTACTTCGATTCGCCCGACCCTGGCTTGGCAAATTACGGTCACGGCGTCTTCTTCTTCACTACCGCCGCCGCAGCCGAGTACGAAGCCATGTACGGAAAGCCTGCAACTGCGAAAGGCTATATCGATTGGATGCTCCGCAACGCCAACACTTACGGATTGATGCCCGAGCATATCTTTCCGGACGGCAGCGACTGCAGCCCTGCCTCACCTCTATCCTGGTGCGGTGCCGAATTCGCCGCCGCGTTACTCTCCTTAAGCCAGTCTTAATCATGCCCATCCACGGAAAAGTAAAAGTAGGAATTATCGGTTCTCAATTTGAGGCTGACATCCATGCGGCTTCCTTCAAGCTCATGCCGGAAGAGGCGGAGGTGGTCGCGGTTTCATCACCCACGCCCGGCAATGCCGAAAGGCTCGCTCAGAAACACGGCATCCCTCGCGTCTTTACCGATTACCGCGAGATGCTCAAAGAGCCCGACATTGAGATGGTGACGATCACAGCGCCCAATCGCCTCCATGCTCAAATGACGATCGATATCGCAAGTGCCGGCAAGCATGTGGTCTGCGAAAAGCCCCTTTGCATGACTCTTGCTGAAGCCGATGAGATGATCGACACCTGCAAACGCCAGGGCGTAATGCTCGGCTATGCCGAAGAGCTCTTCTTTACGCCGAAGTACGTTAAAGCGAAAGAAATGGCCGACCAGGGTGGCTTTGGCAAAATCCACATGGTCAAGCAAAGCGAAAAGCACTTCGGTCCGCACAGCCCCTGGTTCTGGGACATGGCGCAAGCCGGCGGTGGGGCCATGATGGATCTGGGCTGCCATGGCATCGCATTCTGTTACTGGTTCCTTGGGCGTCAGGCCATTAAGAGCGTCTACGCCCAACTTGGCACCTATGTTCACCGCGACAAAACCAAAGGCGACGACGACGCCATTTGCATTGTTGAATTCGACGGAGGTGCTGTCGGCATGATCGAATGCAGTTGGGCCAAGCGCGGCGGTATGAGCGACCGCACCGAAATCTATGGCGAAGGCGGCGTCACTTATGCCGATCTTCACATGGGCAACGCCCTGCCTACTTACAGTGAGTACGGCTTCGGGTACGCGGTCGAGAAAGCTCCTACAACCAACGGCTGGAGCTATCCGGTTTTCGAAGAGCACTGGAATTATGGCATCCCGCAGGAGATGCGTCATTTTGCCCGAGTTGTGCGCGGCAAAGAAACGCTGCAAGCTTCGGGCGAAGATGGGCGCGTTGTGATGCAGGCGCTCTATGCTGCATATGCCTCCGCCGGTGCCGGGCAGAAGATCCACATGCCGTACACTCCCAAAACCGATATGCCCATTAAAGAGTGGTTGGGAGACGAGGTGAAGTGAGCACTCCACTCCTGGAGAACATACTTCACCAGTCAGACGCGCTTCGTTCGGTCGCAGCCTATCATCTGGGCGATGGCCGCAAGGCACTCGAGGGAGCCGCTAATTTCCTGCGCGAGAAAAAGCGGATCGTCCTTAGCGGAATGGGTGCCTCGTGTTTCGCCTGCACTCCATTTCAATACATGCTTGCCCAGCATGGCTTCGAAGTCACATGCACCGAGACAGCCGAGCTTCTCCACTTTCAGCCAGTCAAGTTCAGCCAAGAGAAAGCCGTCGTACTCGTTTCCCGTTCTGGAGAGAGTATCGAAGTGATCAAGCTTCTCAACGCGCTGCACCAGTCTGGTACTCCAGTGCTGGGCATCGCCAACGTTCCCGACAGCACGCTCCTCGCGCAAGCCGATCATTCGCTGCTTCTCAATAGTTCTGCCGATCAGCTTGTCGCTATCCAGACATATACGGCAACCCTGGCCCTCTTCGCCCTGCTGCAAGCCGCTATCGTTGGACAACTCGAACAGGCCCAGAACGATCTCGATAAAACGGTTCGGTTACTCGATGCGAGCATCCCTGAATGGGTGGCGGCTGGCGACCGGTGGCGTCCTTTTCTCGAAGGCTCTGCGCCGATATATCTGCTTGGGCGCGGTCCAGCCTTAGGAGCCGTTTCAGAAGGCGTACTGCTGATGCACGAAACGGCCAAGGCACCGGCCATCGGCATGTCCGTTCCACAATTCCGTCACGGCCCGGTAGAAGTAGTCGACCAGGACTTTAAAGCAATCATCATCGGCACCCAGCCCGCAACCGCAGATCTGGATTCAGCGCTGGCCAACGACATCACTAGGATGGGCGGGCAAGCCCGCTGGCTCGGACCCGTCATCCAAGACAGCATCGCCCAGCCTCTGTGCCTTTGGCCGGACAGTGTACCCGAATGTTTTGCCTCCATCTTCGAAACTATTCCGCTTCAAGTTCTTGCCTACCTGAAGGCAGAAATCCGCGGCATCCGTCCCGGTGATTTCCGTTGGGCACCCACTATTACCAGTTCCGAATCTGGCTTTCCTCAGCTTCAGCCGTGACCGATCCAATTCTCTGCGTCGACATCGGCGGCACGTCTACCAAGGTCGGCGTGCTTCAAACAAACGGCACTCTCCACCATGTCCGCTTCATTCCAACACAACCGCCAGTTGATTCGTTTCTCGACAACCTCACGTCACTCTTAACCGAAACACAAGCGGCTGCGGCGAAGCACACAGGGGCACCGCGTCAGCTCGGTGTCGCCATCGCCGGTTTCCTCGACGACGAGCGCACCCAGCTTATCTACAACTCCAACCTCCCGTGGCTCGAATTGTATCCACTTAAAGATCGTTTGCAGGAACGCCTTCCCGGGCTCGCTATTGCTCTGGAAGTCGATTCCAACGCCGCAACCCTCGCCGAATATCAATTTGGTTCTGGCCAGGGTAGCCGCCGTTTCCTCTGCTTGACTTGCGGCACTGGTCTTGGCGTCGGCATGACAATCGATGGCGTCCCGCTCCGTTTCGCATACGGCTGCATGGGCGACATTGGACATACTGTCGTTCTACGCGATGGCCCGTCCTGCACATGTGGAGGACGCGGCTGCGCTGAAGCCCTTCTCTCAGCACCGAACCTCGCTCGCACTTATCAGACGTTGACCGGCGCGGCAGAACAAACCACGCTGCGCGATGTTATTGCCGCCTCCCAGCTCGGTGATTCCGCCGCCATCTCGGTCCTGACAACCGCCGGCGAGTGGCTCGGTATCGCCATTGCCTCTATGGCCAACACCTTCTTCCCCGACCACATTGCCATTGCCGGTGGCTTGTCGGCAGCAGAAGATGTTCTGCTCAAACCAGCAGAGCGAGTCTTTCGAGAGACGGCGTCCATACTCGCAAGATCCACCGCCAGTTTTACCCGCGCCACCCTCGGCTCCTCGGCAACATTGATTGGAGCTGCCTGCCCGTTTTGGAGCGACAAGATACCCTAAGCGAAGTGGCCAATCAATCTCCTGATCGGCGGCGTGTGCTGGAGTTGCTGGGAATCGCAGCCGCCGCCAGTCAATTCCCAGGCTTTAGCAAGTGGGTCTTCGCCGGCCAGCATCAGCACAACGAATCTACACCGATCCAACCGAAGCCTGCGAACTATCAGCCGCAGTTCTTCAATCCAAGCGAGTATCGAACAATCGAAGTGCTTGCCGAGATGATCATTCCTGCGGACGATAGTCCTGGGGCAACCGAAGCCGGCGTCGCCGAGTTTATCGATTTTATGGCCGCGCACGGCGACGCGAACCTGCAAGGTCCCATGCGCACAGGCCTGCAGTGGCTGGGCCGTGCAGCAACGCAAACCGGCGGGAAAGCCTTCGCAGATCTACAAGCAGAACAGCAAGTCCGAATATTGAAATCCGTTGCATACAAGAACCACACGGCGTGGGCTGATCCGCAAGGTCAAGCCTTCTTTCAACTGATCCGCCGCTATACGGTAATGGGCTATTACACGAGCCGCATCGGTTTGGGAGAGCTGAACTATCCGGGGCTTCAGTTCTACTCACAATCGCCCGAGTGTCCCCACAAAGACGATCCGGAACATCGGCATCTGCCACCGTCGAGCATCTAGAACGTAAGGGGACGCCCGTTCAGCCCTCCTGCACCTGTATTGCTAGAACGCAGCTGTGCACCGCACTCTGAGACCCGTACATCTAAGAGTCAACACACCCGACGGCAGATTGCTCTTTTTTCTAAAACACCGTGACTTCCGGGTCGATCCGGGCGAAGATCTACATGCCGGGAGAATTACGTGCTCTTCCCGACGCGCTGCCCTATGGTTTACATCAAAAACAAACATCAGTTCTTCACACGCTGGACTCACTGGATCAATTTCCCGATCCTTTTCGTCATGATCTGGAGCGGCCTGATGATCTATTGGGCTAATGGCGTCTATCGCGTCGGGTTCGGAAACACCACGCTCTTTCATTTCTTTCCCAAAACTGTCTACGATGCGCTTCATCTGGATCACAAGCTAGCAGAAGGAATGGCTTGGCACTTCTACTTCATGTGGCTCTTCGCCATCAATGGATTGATCTACATGGCCTGCACCCTGGCTACCGGGCACTGGCGCGAAATGATCCCAAGCAAGCGCGGGTTTGTGGATGCCTTGTTAGTGACTCTGCACGACCTGGGATTGCGCAAGGAGTTTCCACCACAGGGCAAGTACAACGCCGCTCAACAGATTGCTTACTCAGCCATCATTGTGATGGGCGCATGCAGCCTGGTAACCGGTCTGGCCATCTATCGCCCGGTACAACTGAGCTGGCTGGTCGGACTGCTGGGCGGTTATGGATGGGCACGCATGGAGCACTTTGCCCTGACAATCGGCTTTGTGCTGTTTTTCCTGATCCATGTTGCACAGGTAGCGCGAACTGGCTGGAACAACTTCAGGTCGATTGTAACCGGGTATGAGATCGTTCCCGCACCTAAGATTACGGAGGCACATGGTGATTAAGGAAACAGAGAAGGTGATTCCGATTGATGAACGCGAGTTGCGAAACCGTTCCCGCCGCAACTTTCTGCTGTTCATTGGCGGCGCAGTAGCAAGCATCGGCGGCTGGAAATGGCTGAACTCGCGAGGCGATGAGGACGGAGTGGTCGGACCATACCGGCGCGCCTTCGACCTGAACCGCAAGGTGACCGGCAACGCTCTCTTCAGTGATAAGCACCAGGCACCGTCATTTCCGAAATCGAAGGTAAGGGAGATTCGGGCAAATGGTGACATTGGCCTTTCTGATGAGCTGGATCCAGTTTCGTGGCGGTTGGCCATGACTCCACTGGGGGCGCAAGAGGCAAATCAATCTCTTACCATGGCAGCCATACGGTCGCTGCCAAAAGTCGAGCAGACATTCGAGTTCAAGTGTGTTGAAGGTTGGAGCGTCATCACGAATTGGGGCGGAGTTCGCCTCCGTGATTTTACGGCTAAGTTTGCGCCTGGCTCAGAGAAAGCCGGCTACGTGGGGCTGATGACTCCGGATGAGGAGTACTTTGTGGGTCTCGATATGGCCAGTGCACTCCACCCTCAGACGCTGCTTGCTTATGAGAAAGACGGCAAGCCACTGACCAGCGAGCATGGAGCCCCGCTTCGGCTGATCATTCCGGTCAAGTACGGAATCAAGAACCTGAAACGGATTGGCTCTATCACTTACACGAACGCTCGTCCTTCAGACTACTGGGCGGAAGAAGGCTACGACTACTACGCGGCTCTATAGGGCCAGGGGCGTTTGTATGACCCGTCGAACTGTTCTCGCCTTGGGCGCATTTGCATTCGGTCAGCGATCAATGCATGCCCAGACAATTCGGCTGTCGCCAAATGCGGAGTCCAGCTTAAGGTTGGAAGTGAGGAAGACTGGCTTGATGGCGGGCAAGAAGCACCTGCTTGTTTTCAGACAATTTGAAGGCGCCATTGTCAAAGAGCCTTCGCTGCGCATAACGTTGGCGGTTCAGGTAGGAAGTTTGGAATGTCAGGATGCGTGGCTGAAAGCAAAAGACCGGGAGAAAGTGACACGCTATGCCATCGATGATTTACTTCAAGCAAGTCAGTATCAATCTTTGCGATTTGAATCCACCAACGTGCAGCCGACCAGAGACGGTTATACACTGGCCGGCAAGCTGACGATCAGGGACCAGACCCGGCCTGTGACGGTCAACGTTAATGCGAGAACAGTTGAGCACCGGACCACGTGGACAGGAGACAGCTCCTTACGGCTGACCGACTTTGGCCTAAAGCCACCGACCGCGGCTTTAGGCGCGGTAGGAACCGAAGATCAAATGCAGTTATCTTTCCGCATACTTTCTGACTCGCTAGCCTAAACTCTCCGAGCGAATGGCTAGCGCACTTGCGCGAGAGCCGCCCGGAAGAATGGCTCGAAAGTATCTGGAGCACCCTGAAGCTTTGTCTTTCGAATCGCTTCTTCTGCCGCCGGACGTGCGCAACCAAGGTTGACCAAAGCGGAAAGCACGTCGCGTTCCAGGGTAGATAGGGAAGTGGTTGCCGCGGTAACCGGGCCGGTGGCGGGCTGTTCGAGAGCCACTAGTTTGTCGCGCAACTCGAGCACAATTCGCTCAGCGGTCTTTTTTCCAATGCCAGGAATGCGAACGAGATTAGCCAAGTCACCGGTGCGGATTGCATTGACTAGATCGGCAGTGGGCAGCCCGGAAAGAATCGTAACGGCCAGCTTCGGCCCGATGCCGCTGACCGAAATTAAACGTTCGAAGACCGCCTTCTCTTCAAGCGTCATGAAACCAAAAAGCACGAGTGCGTCTTCGCGGACATGAGTGTAGATTCGAAGCGCGACGGCAGTGCCTGAGTCCCCCAGAGCTGTGAACGTCGAGATTGGAATAGTGACCTCATAGCCCACGCCGCCTGCTTCCACGATGACTTCGTTCGGACTCTTTTCGAGGATGGTTCCGCGCAGGTGACCAATCATGGTTGCCCGACCATTATCAGGGAAAGTACTTCGTACACTGAAGGTTCACATGAAGATTCACTCATTCGCAGCGATCCTGCTGCTCCAGTTAGCCGGGCTGGCGACGTCCCTGCCCGCGCAGACTACAACCCCAGGCAAAGTAGCGCCAACCGTCGATCCGAAAAAGGCACCTTTGATTGACGAGATCTTTCGGCTGACGAAACCCGAAGCGATGATGCAGCAGATGCTGGCGCGGTACAAGATGGCCTTCAGCCAGGCAGCATCGCAGGGCTTCGAACAGGAAGTGAGAAAGTTTGATGACCCGGCTAAGTATCGGCCCGACTTCACGAAAATGCAGGACAAGGTCTTTGGACTTCTCTCATCCCGTTTGCAGTGGCAAAAGCTGAAGCCGCAGTTTGCGCAGGTGTACTCAGACACGTTCTCAACAGACGAACTGTCGGGGATTGCCGGCTTTTACAAGTCTCCGGCTGGACAAGCATCAATTAACAAGATGCCGTCACTGATCCAGAAATGCAGCCAGATTGGTCAGCAGCAAATGGCCGGCGCAGGACCGGAAATCCAGAAGATGATGACTGATTTCATGGACGACTTGAAGAAGCGCAGCCAGGCCAGCAAGCCCGCAGCAGCGCCCAGCAAGTAGCGTCTGGCTCGACACTGCTTCCACTATCATTCGGACACATGGCCCGACGACGTTTTTTCGTTCCGGCAATCCGCCGTGGTGCTGCTGAATTAGTAGGTACCGATGCCGAACATTTGGTACGGGTGTTGCGCGTTGAAGCCGGCGAGCGCTATGAGATATCGGACAACGAATCGGTATTCCTGGCTGAAGTGCAGACCGCCCGCAAATCTCTAGTTGTCTTCCAGACCATTGAGCCAGTTCCTCGACAGCCTGGGACGGTTGAGATTACGCTGTTGGCCGCTCTCTTCAAGTTCGATCACCTGGAATGGTTGATTGAGAAAGCAACCGAGCTTGGAGTAACCACGATCCGTCCGTTTGAAGCCACGCGGAGCGAGCGCGGACTGGCCCAGGCATCCGCAAAGCGATTGGCGCGGTGGGAGCGGATTGTCTTGGAAGCGAGCCAGCAGTCACGACGCGATCACGTTCCCCGGGTGGAACCGACTGCTCGCTTCCGTTCAGCCCTGGACCTGGCGGCAGATGTTCGGCTACTACTAGACGAGGATCGGGCTGCGCCTCCTCTTCTTGGGAGCCTTCCGGCAAGGCGCACGGTCAGTCAACATGTGGCTCTGCTGCTTGGTCCTGAAGGCGGATGGACGGAGGAGGAACGCAGTGCAGCGCAGACTGCCCGCTGGCAATCGTGTTCGCTGGCTCCTGGTGTGCTTCGGGCAGAGACGGCTGGGATTGCTGGACTATCAATCGTGACAGCCGCTTGGGCCCACACGGCATCAAACCTGGCGGGGCACGATGACGGCATGCACGGGACGTTGCCCGACGGACAGTATGGTGAAGAGAGAAGCGCCTGACTTATACCGGTTCGCCACGCCATTTTGCCGAATGGCGGAGATGTGGATGACAGCCATGTCACCCGAGGCCTCATTCAATACCAGCGCATATTGATTGTCGGGTGTGACGGCGATAAATCCAGGCCGCTGTGCTACATCCACAAGCCCAATCATCCGGCGATTCTCAATTCGCAAAATACAAATATCGGTGCCGCTGGCACTGCCCACAAACAGGTAAGAAGGATTATCGGAAGCGGCCATCACGCCAGGGTCGCGTCCAGCTAAAACGGTCTGATCTACTTGCAGCATCTTGTAAGGGAAGATGATTGCAACGCCGTCCATGCCTTCACCGGACACAAAAAGCTGGCCGCCGTCGCCGCTGAAGCAGAGATTTTGGGGCCGCATGGCTAATGGGAGCTCTGCAACCAGCTCCAGTCCTGGCACCGACAAACCGGACAGCACACGGTCACTCAGATTCGCCACCAGGAGCAGTTGACCATCCTGCCGAAAACAGACCTTGCCGACAGCGCCGTTCATCTGCCGTGCCTGAACCGCACCTGACCGCAGATCGAGCAGGTGAACAGAGCCGCTGCCCGTTGCGACAGCCGCGAATCCCGGAGCGCTGATTGCTAGGTGCTTCGGATCAGCGCCAACCTTCTGGCGATGCAGCACTTTCAGCGACCCGGCGTCCGCCACGATGAGCTCGTTAGAAGAGGGGGCAATCGCAAGAAGGCGGCGGGCATTCGGCGATAATCCAATGTCAGATACAGATGCGGCCAGCCCATACGTTCCCGCCAGCTGCAGATCGGGACTGAGTACATGCACGCTGCCCGTTTTCGGAGTCAGCGCGTACATGTGGCCATTGGGTGTCGCCAGTATCTTCGTGGGTTCGGCATTCAAGGCGATCTGCTTTTCCAGGTTGAATGAGAGCAGATCCACTACCGAGAGGGCCTTATCGCCCGAAGCGGCAATGATTGCATAACCTGCGTACCCAACGGCCCGGTGGCGGCCGCAGCCCGTGGCCACAACTCCAAGCGCCGCTGCCAAAGCGGTCCGCCGCGTCACCGGAAACATGGCGCAATCACCTGAAAATACGACCTTTGGCCCGTCTAGCCGACACTGTACCCCTATGTTACTCTGAGGATTCTTCGCACGTAGAAGTAGCTTTTTCAATGAATTTTCGGTCCGTCTTCAGCCTTATCTCGTCTGATCTTGCTATAGATCTCGGAACGGCCAATACTCTGGTTTTTGCAAAAGGAAAGGGAATTGTTGTAAACGAGCCGTCTATTGTTGCCATTAATAAGACAACGGGCGGCATTGAGGCGGTCGGCAAAGAGGCTAAGGAGATGGTGGGCCGCACACCCGGCAACATCGTTGCCATTCGTCCCATGAAGGATGGCGTGATTGCTGACTTCAAAGTCACAGAGCGCATGCTCAATTACTTCATTCAGAAGGCGCATGGCCGCAAGATGCTCGTTCATCCGCGCATCGTCATCGGAGTGCCGAGCGAGATCACACAAGTAGAAAAGCGCGCCGTGAGCGAATCGGCTTACCGCGCTAAAGCAAGCGAAGTTCACCTGGTGGAACAGGCCATGGTCGCGGCCATCGGCGCTGGTCTCCCTATTACGGAACCGGCCGGCAACATGATCGTGGATATCGGCGGCGGTACTACGGATGTAGCCGTTATTTCACTCTCCGGCATTGTCTATTCGCGCTCAGTTCGCGTGGCAGGTAATGAGATGGACGACGCCATCATGAGTTACCTGAAGCGCAAATATAACCTGCTTATCGGTGAGCGGACTGCCGAACAGATCAAAATTCAGTTGGGCTCGGCTTACCCGCTAGATAAGCCCATCACAATGGAAATTAAAGGGCGCAATCTGATCGAAGGCGTCCCCAAAACGGTGACCATTGAGGACACTGAAATTCGCGAGGCACTATCGGAGTGCATCGCCACCATCCTGAATGCTATCCGCGTTGCCCTGGAACGAACTCCGCCAGAGTTGAGTGCCGATATCAGCGACCGCGGAATCGTGCTAACCGGCGGTGGAGCCATGATCAAGAATCTCGATCGGCGCATCCGCGAAGAGACTGGGCTGCCCGTCTCCATCGCCGATAACCCCCTTGCCTCGGTCGTTCTGGGCACGGGTAAGATGCTCACCGATTTCAGGCTGCTACGCCGCATCGCCATCGAATAAGCCAAAATCCTTGGCAGACGTTTCGTCGCCACTTACAGTAGAGAAGTAGTCCATGGAAGCGCTTCTTAGCCGCTATCGAAATCTGACCGTGTTGCTCATCGTCGTTTTTGCGCAACTGATGTACCTGGCTTATCAGGTTCGAAGGGCAAAAGACGAACGCCTGATCCGCGTTTGGGCTGTAACAGCGGTTACCCCGATGGCCGGCATCGTTGAAGGTCTCCGCCGCAATACGATTGGCTTTCTTCAGGACTACTTTATCCTGCTCGATGTGCGGGAGCAGAACCGCAAGCTGAAGGCCGACAACGATCATCTGCGGCTGGAGAACGTGTATTTCCGCAATCAGCTTTCTACTGCTGAACATGCGACTGCGCTGACTAAATTTCAAGCACAAATCCCTTCTAGGACAGTACCGGCGCGCGTATTCGGGAACAGCACCGTCGTAACCGCCAAGGCAGTGTTTATCGACCGTGGATCAACCAGTGGAGTTGAGAAAGGAATGGCTGTCGTCACCCCGGAAGGCATTGTGGGAAAAGTAGTAGCGGTATACCCGCTAGTGGCGCAGGTACTGCTGGTGACTGACCCCACCTTCAAGGTCGGTATCGAATCCCAGAAAGGGCACGTGCACGGAGTGCTGAACTGCGGCACTGGCCAGTGTGTTGTGGAGCAGGTGCAGAACGAAGAAAAGGTGGAGACCGGCGAATGGTTCTTCACATCTGGCGAGGATCGCATTTTTCCAAAAGGCTTCCCTGTCGGGACAGCGGTGTCAGTCTCACCTGGCCAGGGTATGAAGGACATTAAGATGGATCTGAGTGGCGCGCCGGGAGGTGCCGAAGAAGTGCTGGTGGTGCTGGAAGGCATCCATCAAAGCATTCCGAACACGCCGCCTGTGCTTGCCGAATCCGCTCGAATGCTTCCCCCACCCGCCACTTCTGAAGCAAGTGAGGCAGCGGTAAAGCCGCAAACAGAAGCTGACAAGGTGCTGGAGCATTACACGGAGATCGGCAAACAGCAGGAGCATGTGTATGGCGCTGTTGGCTCCGGAATTCCCAACTTCAACGTGAAAAAGCCTGGCGAAGCTGCACCGGCTAATGCACCCGTCAGCTCGGAGACTCCGTCCACAGGCAACGCCATAGCGCCAGATACGCCCGCCCCGACTGTGGCCAAAGCTCCCGTTACTCCACCGTTATTAGGTGCAAGGTCCGGGGTCAAGCCCGAGTCTCTGCTGGTCCCCAAGCTTAAGCCAGCCGTTCCGGAGATCAAGCCCAAAGAAGCTCCCAGATCTAGCGGCCCCGTGTTGCCACTGGGAGCGCCGCGCAAGAAGCCTGCCGCCGCCGCGGCATCCCTCGACCCGCAAACAGGCCCGCCTCCGCAATGAACGAAACAAGCGACCAGATTATTGGGCGGCCACTCAGGGAGAATTGGCTCAGCCGCTTCCAGGTTGTAGCACTTGTCACCCTTACGCTGGTAGCCATCATCGGCAAATTCTATTTGCCGCGCTTAATTCCCAACACAGAGTGGCTGGAACTGCCGCTCCTGCTCACAATTTACTTCGGCCTGATGCGCCGCAGCCAAATCTCATCTCTGTTCTTCGGAGCCTTTGTTGGGCTTGCTGAAGACTCTTTGTCGCCGGCCAATCTTCCAGTTGGTATGTACGGCATCACCAAGACGCTGGTTGGCTACTTCGCTGCTTCGGTCAGCATGAGATTCAACGTTGAGAACTCAGTCATTCGCCTGGTGCTCAGCTTCTTCTTCTACTTCTTCCATGCATTTCTGTACTGGATGATGAGGCGCGCATTGCTGGGCCAGACCATTCCGTTCGACCCTCAAGAAACCTTCGTTCACGGCGCTTTGAATGCGCTGGTTTCCGTGCCGCTCTTCGCTATTTTGGATCGGTTGAAACTCGCTAGCTAGTTATCGGCGTCCATCCGCGTTGATCGGCGGCTGAAGCTTTCTTACCCGCGCCAGACGTGGACGTGCAAGACCCCAATAAGCGCTCACTGGGTACACGACACCAATCAAGATGGCGACGAGTAAGCTGTTTGTTGCCGCCCAGAACTCATATCCAAGCCAGGCGAAGCCGATCATCTGGCATCCATACTCGAAACTTGCCAGTCGCACCGTAAATGTTAGCTCTTCTGCAAACGTCGGGTCTGCACTCCTGATGAGAGACCTGTTTCGCATCAGCAAGGCCATGCCGGTTCCGAACTGTCCAAGCAGCAATATTGCTAAAGGCGGTCGCAAACGCAGCCACACCGTTTGCCACAGCAGCAAAGCGAGCAGGGCTGCGACGAAGAAGGCTACGCGCATTTGCTTTCTATTACGACTGCGCCACTCAGCGAGGATCTCCAGCATTTCATGAGACATGCTGTCGGAGTTCCTTTACGATGGTCCCTTGATGGAACACGATCTGCCACCCACCTGGTGAACGCTGCCAAATCGTGGTGCGCCTGGTCAGGCGATCGTTGTCCTGCAGGAGCGTGTAAGTAAGCAGGTATAGATTGGGTGCTAACTGCTGACAGCGGAACTCGCTGGCTTGCCACTGATCAGCTTGAGCTTGGGAATCAGCATATCTTGATTCGAGAGCACGTAGCGCATCATCGCGAGTGTACCGGTAGCCAGATGCCCCGATTTCCCAAAAGTCAGGTGCCATCAGGTTTTGGAAGTCCGCGCTGGTCGCGCTGCTTGGCAAACGGTGAAAGATCGGCTCCAACGCGATTAACTCGGCCAAGACTGAGAGATCGTCAGAAGACATGACTAGAGTCGGACATACCAGCGACGTTTATTCATCAACCAGGCAATCGATCCAAACAATAAGACGTTAGCGAGTGCATATAGGACCGAGGCAATTTTGGGTGGGGCCAGTGGAGCGAAAACCCTTTGATAGAGCGGACCGGCGGCGTGCAGCAACCCAAGCGTTCTCGCGAATAAGCCGCTCAGCACAAACATCGCCAGTGCGTTGCGGCCAAGGATAGCGAATGGCCGGGCGCACCAACGCCAACCTTGCACATCGATGATCCAATAGAACGCAGCCAGTACCTGAGTTGCAACGCCAGCCATCAATACCGCAAACGAACTGGTCCAAATGCTCTTGTTGATCGGTAGGGAGATGCTCATAACCGCACCGGCCAAGATGAGCAGCGAGGCAGCAGTGAACAACCGGGCCGTCTTTGCTTCAGGGCTTTGCGGGGAGATTAGCACCTGCCCGGCAAGCACACCAAACAACATGGAAGCGATAGCGGGCAATGTGGAAACAATACCCTCAGGGTCCCAAGTTCTTGTTTGCGACCACATATGGCCTTTCAAAAGCAGGCTGTCGACGTAGTGCGAAAGATTGCCCTCTACCGTTAGATTGCCCGGCCCAAACCCCGGCACGGGCACGAGAGTCATTAGCAACCAATAGGCGGCCAGAAGTGAGAGCAGTGCAATCCAGACTGCCTTGCGCGGGCCGTACAGCACAAGCAGCGAGGACGCGAAGTAACAGATGGCAATACGCGGCAAAACTCCCAGAACGCGAATGTGATCAAGATGAAAGTAAGGAAACCCAGCCATGAAGAGCCCGACCAGGTAAATCAGCAGCGCCCGGCGCATAGCTTTGGATGCCATCGTGCGGCGGGCAAATCCCTTTGCGTGTTGACCGGCAAACGAGAAGACCAAGGAAACGCCGCCGATGTACAAAAAGGACGGAAAGATTACGTCAGTAAACGTCCAGCCATTCCAGGGCGCATGTTCCAGCTGTTCGAAGACGGCGTCCCAATCGCCTGGGTTGTTCACCAGGATCATCGCTGCAATGGTGGCACCACGAAAAGCGTCGAGAGAGCTTAGCCGTCCACGCGAAAGAGCGCGCGGCGTTGCATCAGCACTGGCGCCGGCTGACTCAAGGGTTACGCGCATACCCAAGGGAGGCTCAGTCGTCGCTGCGGAAGAAGCTGCCCAAGTCGCCTCTGGCGATAGCACTGAGCGGGTTGCGTTCTTCCTCCCCGTGTGAATGTTCGCTCGGTGCGAGTTCGTGGCGCAATCGCTCCAGGGTCATGCTCTGCAAAATAACGCGGCCAGGGCCGGTGAGCGTAGTCAGAAACAGACCTTCACCGCCGAAAATCGCGGTGCGAATGCTGCCCACAAACTGAATGTCGTAATTGACGGTGGGCTCAAACGCGACCAGATGGCCTGTTTGCACTTGCAAGACTTCGCCCGGAGCAAGGTTGAAATCGACATGATCACCGCCCGCATGAACGAAAACCAGCCCGGGGCCAGTCAGCTTCTGCAGAATAAAACCCTCGCCGCCCAGAAGACCGGCACCCAACCGGCGAACCATAGCGATATCGAGCGTAACGCTCCCTTGTGCAAAGAGAAATCCATCACGTTGCACCATCATGGTCTGGCCGGCTTGCAGATCGAAAACTTGAATTTTGCCGGGGTAATGGCCCGCAAAGCCGAGATGCCCTTCCGTCCCTAGAGCGTGAAAGTAGGTGAAGAAGAGCGACTCACCCATCAGCTTGCGCTTGATTGCTCCGAATATTTTCTGGCTGAAGTTTTGGCCGGTCATGCGGGTCGTCCATTCGACGTTGGCCGACTTGTAAATCATCTTGCCCGCTTCGGCATAGATTTCCTGGCCGGGCTTCAGCCGCAACTTAGCGATCTGGAGATTGTGCCCTTCAATTTCATAACGAAGTGGTTCCTGCACGTACGCTGGGGGCGGAGGCGCAACCATCGTTGTGACGCTGCCCGTAGGCACGGTCACACTACTTGCTGCGCCGGAAAACGGTACTCCGCAATTCGTACAGAAACGGGCGCCATCAGCTGCTGGGTTGCCACAATTGGTACAGAAGGCCATGGTGTTTTCACCATCCTATACGACAGGCTGTCGCTGAGTGGAAACGGCTATCCGTGCAGTTCCGGCGCTGCATCCCTGCGGACCTGCTGCCTGGCGGAAGTGGGAGGAAATAGAAATGCAAGCGCATCGCGCATGCGGCGGCCCCAGGCTTTTTCGTCGTGGCCGGCACCTTCGTCTTCCACAAACCGTAAGTTCTCACCAAGGGTCCAGCCACACTGAAGCAAAATGCTGCGGAGCTCGCGAGCATCCCTGACGAACAAGTCCGGCGTGTCGCCCTCGGCTGTGCCGATGTCCAGCCAGATACGCTGATTGAAGTTGTTCTCCATTCGCCGGGCTTGACGTAATATCGCGTGATTGGCCCACCAAAGGGAGGGCGACATCACGATGAGGCTGCCGAAAACGGATGGATAGTGCATGCCCAAGTAGAGGCTGACCAAGCCGCCCATGGAAGAGCCTCCCAAGCCGGTCGTCTCCGGGCCGGACAGAGTTCGGTATTCAGCGTCGATCAAAGGCTTAAGACTTTCGACCATGAATCTGCCAAACCGCTTCGCACCGCCTCCAACGCCCTGACGATTCCGATTGGGGCTATATTCCTCTAATCGCTTGTCGCCGGCGTTGTAAACACCCACCACGATCAGCGGTTGAATAGAGTCGGCTGCGATTAGCTCTTCCACAATGCTCATTAATCCCCAATCCTGATTGCAAAATGCCGTGGCAGAATCAAACAGATTCTGCCCGTCCATTAAGTAGAGAACCGGGAAGAACTGAGACGAATTATGATCGTAAGAGGGAGGCGTGTAAACAATGACATCCCTCCCCGCATCGACAAAGCGGGAGGAAACTGAAGCGTGAACCCGGCACTGACCGTGGATCGCTGGGATCAAGACTTCACGAAGTCAAGCGAAGCGGAGTTCATGCAGTAGCGCAGGCCGGTCGGGCGCGGGCCATCATCGAATACGTGACCTAAATGGGCGTCACACTTCGAGCAAAGCACTTCCGTACGGGCCATGCCCAGAGTGTTGTCCGTGTGCTCGGTGACGTTCTCCTTAGCCAGCGGCTGATAAAAGCTGGGCCAGCCCGTGCCGGACTCAAACTTGGTATCGGAAGCGAACAGCGCATTTCCGCAGCAAACACAACGATACAAACCGTGGTCATGATTGCTGGCGTACTTGCCAGTGAAAGGGCGCTCTGTACCAGCGTGGCGAGTAACATGGAACTGCTCGGGAGTTAGCTGCTTCCTCCACTCTTCATCCGTTTTCACGACCTTTTGTTCTGTCATAGTTCCCTTCTTCTGACCGCCGTCGGTATATTCAACCAGCTTTACCGTCCCAGGACTGCCAGGCTTGGCCGAGAGGCGCAACGCACCACCAAGGGAAAGAGAAACTCCGAATCCGGTTTGTAGGAAAGCTCGTCGGTTCATACCTTGTTTACGTCTTCTGGAGGTTAGATGGATGAATAGACCCGGAAGATACGTTTGTTGCACCCCAAAGCGCTGCGACCTTAGTCTTTATCAAGCCGATTCAACGAGTACGCATAAGACGGTTGCAGTACTAAGTTTAAAAGCTGTTACCACGAAGCATCAACTCTATACCCTCAACTTTGCTGCTTTCTGGTCAGAGATAACCAACCATTCTCGGTCAGTAACTTACAAGAATCATCCGAGTGAGTATTGTCGGAAGTTTCGTTGACGAGCCAACTTGGCGAACGCAGCAGTTTTGCTCGTATAAGTTCGACGATCTATTTGATTGCTCCATTCAGGCTGTCGCTCTCGACCGCTCTCGCAGCAAGATTTCGGGTGCGAACAAAATTGTCGATCAGAGGGTAGAATTGAGGCACGCAGTGACTGACCGCGAGCAGCGTTCTCAAGTACGAGGAATCGGCTTAGATGCTCAGACTCGCTGCATCCATTACCATTCAGCGCGAGACATCGTAGCGATAAAAACAAAGTGCTGCGGCCTGTTTTACGCGTGCAAGGATTGCCACAATGCGCTCGCTGAACACGCTTTGCTAGTCTGGCCCGCCAGCGAATGGGAACAAAACGCCGTGCTCTGCGGCAATTGCCAAACGGAGCTGAGCATTCGGCAATACCTGGATTGTGAGAGCAAATGCCCTACCTGCAAAGCAGACTTTAATCCGGGCTGCCGCCATCATCTGCACTACTACTTCGAAATGCGCACGTAAGTACCAGCAGATTTCAGGCAATAACGATAAAGCAAAACCCCGAGCTACCAGACAGGCAACCCGGGGCTTATTGAACAACTCGCTATTTCGACTAACTAGCTATTGCCATCGGACGGACGTTCAGGCCCGGAATAACCAAGCCCAATACGTCCTCTACCCGCTCCACAAAGTGGAACTGCATTTCCTGCCGCACATGATCAGGCAGGTCGCGAAGATCCTTCTTGTTGCCGAAAGGCGCAATTACCCGATGAATACCGGCGCGGCGTGCCGCCAATACCTTCTCCTTCAGTCCACCGATCGGTAACACTAAACCTGCCAGAGTCACCTCGCCGGTCATCGCAATGTCGCTTCTGGCCGGGAGCCCCGTGTAGAGCGAAGCCATAGCTGATGTCATCGTGACACCTGCCGATGGTCCGTCTTTCGGAATGGCACCAGCGGGAACGTGCACGTGAACGCCGTTTGCCTTGATCTTCTCCGGATCGATGCCCAGATCAGCCGCATGCGCCCAAATGTAGCTTTGCGCAATCTTAGCCGACTCCTGCATCACTTCGCCAAGCTGACCGGTCATGGTCAAGCCCTTGCCTTCCGGTAGCAGCGCGCTCTCGATATAGAGAACATCACCGCCCGTCTCGGTCCAGGCCAAGCCGGTGACCACACCCGGGGGTACGCTCTTGCGCATCTGCTCGGGAAGGAAGATCTCCGGCCCCAGCAGATCGCCAAGCGACTCCGCCGTAACAATTACCCGTTCGGCTTTGCCCTCGGCTAACTGCAGCGTAACCCTGCGAGTGACTCGCGAGATGGCACGCTCCAACCGGCGCAGGCCTGCCTCCCTGGTATAACCGCCGATGATCGCTTTCAGGCCATCATCGGTGATCTCAATCTGCTCGTCTGTCAGACCCGTTCCTTTCAAGAGCTTGGGGATCAGATACCGCCGCGCAATCTGGGTCTTCTCCTCTTCGCTGTAGCCCGAAAGCCGCAGAATTTCCATGCGGTCGAGTAGCGGTTGCGGGATCGTATCCAGCGAGTTCGCGGTTGTGATGAACAGAACCTTCGATAGATCAAAGGCCATGTCAAGGTAGTTATCCCGGAACGTCTTATTCTGCTCCGGATCCAGAACCTCAAGGAGTGCAGCCGCCGGATCGCCCCGGAAATCACGCCCTAATTTGTCTACTTCGTCCAGCAACAACACTGGATTCAGAGCACCGGCTCGCCGCATCGCCTGCAGCAAACGGCCAGCCATCGCGCCGATATAAGTCCGGCGGTGTCCGCGCAGCTCGGCCTCATCGTGCAAACCTCCAAGGCTAAACCGCTCAAACTTGCGTCCCAGTGCTCGCGCAACCGACTGACCCAGCGATGTCTTACCTACGCCGGGCGCGCCAACCAGGCACAGAATGGGAGCCTTTGCGTCCGGATTGCGCTGGAGAACACTTAAATGCTCCAGTATTCGTTCCTTAATCTCTTTCAGTCCGAAATGATCTTCGTCCAGAACCGCTCGAGCTGTGGCAATGTCCAGATTGTCTTCCGTGGTCGTATTCCAAGGCAGATCCAGCACAAACTCGAGATAGGTGCGCGTTACCTGATAATCGGGAGCCCCCGCGGGCAAACGCTCCAAGCGCCCCAGCTCGCGCTCAAACTCCTTCTTGGCTTCTTCCGGCAACGAGGTCTTGGCATAGCGTTCGCGGATCATCTCCACTTCAGCTTTGTCGGCATCTTTGTCGCCCAATTCCTGCTGAATCGCCCGAAGCTGCTGTCGCAGAAGATACTCACGCTGCTCCTTCGACATCTCGTTATGCGCGGTAGAGGAGATCTTCTGTCGCAACTCCAACACCTGCAGCTCGTGCGACAGGAAGGAGTGAATCAGCCGCAATGCATCGACGCGAGTGTCGGCTTCCAGCAGCCGCTGTTCGCGTGCCACATCTAGGCTGAAGATACTCGCAAGCAGATAGGCAATCTGAAGCGGATCGTTGTTGCCGGCGAGCATGCGTGTCAAATCAGCAGCCGACTGCGGTTGGGCCAATCCAATCGCCTTTGCCGCCAGTTCAAGCAGCGCACCGGACAAAGCTTCGAGCTCCGATCCACCGTCCTGCGGCAGAGGGAATGCCCGGTACTTAGCCGACATGAAAGGCTCTTGGTTTTCGAGCTTGACCAGCACCACACGCTCTACGCCAAGCACCAGGATCTCGACCGTGCTATCGGCAGGACGGGACGATTTGCGAATAACTGCTTTGGTTCCTACTGTGTACAGGTCGTCCTGTTGCGGAGATTCTAACTGCGGATCCCTTTGCGCAACCAGAAGGATTTCCTTCTCCTCAGTCTTCAGCGCTGCTTCAACTGCTTTGAGCGAACTCTCTCGCCCAACCGATAGCGGCAGCATCAACCCAGGAAACAGGATCGTGTTCTTCAACGGTAAAACCGGAAGAATCTGAAAGTCTTGTTTTGCCATGAATGCTTTCTCTACAGTTCAGATGCAGCTGAAGTGCGTTAAGCTGCGATTTCCTGCGCCTCCCTTACTCAACCCTGAAGAAAGGCTTCGAAATAGTTGATCGGCTATTCTGGATTGGTATGTGCAGGCTGAGTTGGCGGATGCTCACTCTGGTCTTGGCAATCGCGCAAGCTGCTCATTCCAGAGATTTTGGATCCTGTACTGAGAGCGCGAAAGCCTTTCTTCCTTGTGATCTCACCTTCTCCTGGCAGAGCTCGGAATTGCCATCGAATAGTTTGACCAGCAGCAGCGATGACGTACTTTCAATCGAGTTCCGGTCCCCCAGCGCGATTACCTATCTCCTCCGGGCGTTCGCCACTGCTCCCAATACGGTTCACGTAAGATTCACGCCC
>CAXTWQ010000033.1:25995-47765 GCA_964248065.1 uncultured Bryobacteraceae bacterium
ACAGAGCCCGGCACCTGGACCACTCGAATCTCAAGTGCAGTCAAGCGGTTTGACGGCCAGGAATCGTCTTTGTCCGTCATGCCTGGAAACAGCGGCGGCCTGGTAAGCGTGGCCAATCTCCGTCATTGGAAGACTACCGACAAACAGCCACACCTCTGGCTTTCAGCCGAATTGCCATTGCTGACTTTAGATGACCAAGCCCTCACGAGCTGGCTGGATGGGCGCAAGCGCGACGGGTTTACTCACATTCGAGTGACCCTGCTAAGTGCCGCAGCAATAGGCAAGAAGCTGCCTGACTCCGCCTATTTCGATCGCCTCGACGGGCAGATCGCGGAGATTGCTTACCACGGGTTCACCCTCGATCTGGTTCTCGCCGATCAAGCGTTCCTGAAAACAGGAGCTCTGCAGCAGGATGGGGGCACGCTGTTACGGTCTCTGATTGCGCGCTACGGAGCTTTGAACGCTTCCTGGCAAGGCATTAGCCACTTTGAAGACCAGCCTGGGGCGCGCGAACTGCTTCGAACAATTAACGACAGCCTCCGCAAGTACGATTCCTATAATCACCCGCGTTCCACCGACGCTGTTGTCTCCTCATCGCCTCTGCTTGCCGATGGCTGGATGAACTTTATCGTTGAAGCGTCGCCGCACTCTGAAGTCGGGGCCGTCGAGCACCAGTTCACTCACGTGCCGCAGATTCATGTCGTTACGGCGACCGAACCGGCAGCGTTTCGTCGTGAACTGTGGAGCTCTACCGCAAACGGTGAGTACCCGACAATCTCCTATGCCAGTTTGCAAAATACAGTCAACGTTCAAGCCGTTCAAATCTGGCAGAAAATCCTGGCTGGAACCCGGCACTGGGAATTTGAACCCTACTTTGACATTTCCGGAGCGCGCGCCGTCGGTCTTCAAGAGGTCGAATACCTTGCTTATGCTGCAGTGCCTGGAATTGTCGAGATCAGTTTGCCGAGGCATAAGTACAACCCGATCTGGATTAACCCAGCAACTGGCGAGGAGCTTGAACTGAAAGACTACAAGGGCGAGGTTCTAAGCCGTCAAACGCCGGACAGTCTACATGATTGGATTTTGCAGGTGCCCAGGAACGGCCATAAGGAGTCAATGAAATCCTACCGCTTCGAATCAGTCGACCCGCCAATCCAGGAGGTAGAGAACGATCCGGCGCGGCTGCCTTTTAGTCTGGTCGACCCTCGGGGCGATGAACTCAATCCTCGCATTCCGGCTCCTTATCAGCTGAAGCTAACCCGGTCGAATCGTGCTACGCGCACTATGCAGTATCTTTGGTGGGGCGAAGCGGTCGGAGGCACTGAAGGCCCGCGACTGCTCGGTATTGGATCGACAGGCACGCTCCAGTTTCCTCCGTCTCTACTGGTTGATAACCCATCAACCATGAACGTGCGAGTTCAGGCAATCAATGCCAATGGCAAGGCCTACGAGCTCGATCAGATCTATAAAGTTCAGTGACGACCCTTTCCATCGACACGGCAACTGACCACGGCAGCTTCGCAATCCACAGTCACGGTCGACTGCTTGTAAGTCGGGAGATGGATTCGGTAGACGGCTATTCAGAACTCTTATTCAGCAACCTGCAGCAGGTTCTGAAAGAGCAACGGCTTCGTTTCGCAGAAATCGAACTTTTTGCAGCCGCGTCCGGGCCGGGATCATTTACCGGGGTGCGTGTCGCTCTCGCAACGGTGAAAGCGCTTGCCGAGGCAACCGGAGCAGGCGCGCTTGGCACTTCCAATTTGCAGGCAATGGCTTCGTTTGGAACCGAGCCGCTGAGAGCCGTTATGATCAACGCCCGCCGTGGCGATTGCTACGCGGCACTCTATGACGCTGACCTCAACCTAGTGTCGGCCGAAACAGTCGGAGACCCGGGCACCTGGTTGGCTTCGATTGGCGAATCGCATTGTCAGTTCATTGCGCAGGACGAGGACTGGCTCAATAACCTGCTCCATGGAACTCGATTCCAGGATGCCTTGAGGGTGACAGCACCACGATACCTTGCGGAGGCGGTGGGCCGCTGCTCCGAACTTGCATTGAGTCGGGGCCAGAGCACGGACCCAGTTGCCCTGGACGCTAACTACGTCCGGCGTTCCGACGTGCAAAGCTATTGGCACGACCGGTAATCCTACTTCAAGCCTTCATCTCTACCAAACGTCAAAACCGTACGACCATCGGTTCCCAAACTCTTCAGGCTATTCATCCAGTTCGCTTTCTTCTGGCGCATCGGTCGGGCTCGCAAATTCCATGCAATAACCATTGGGATCGGTGAGCGGTACTACCCACAGGTGGTTTCCAACAAATGGACGCCTCTGCGTCTGTAGTCCGCGTGATTTGAACTCGTGATAGAGGGCCAGCGCGTCTTCGCACATGAAAGAGATGGACGTTCCGGTCCCCAACGTTTCCGAGGGCCGCCGATCGACCGAGAACTCCTGAAGCATCACGGCAGCACCCCCACGTTGGAGCCAGCACCAGCGAGTTCTCCCGTCGGGCTTGTCTTCCGAAGCATTCGGAATCCACCAATGCTTCATTTCAAACCCGAGTCCGTCCACATAAAAACGCAGCGAAGCTTCCATGTTGGTCACCCACAAGAAAGGAACTGCTTGCGTGATGTTTGCATCCGTAGCCGGTGCTGCGGTCATGGTTGCGTCACCTCATTCGGTTTGTCTTGGCAGTGTACATCTATCGCAAACGCTTGGCTACTTTGTACCCAATTTGTGGCGATCAGGGTTTACACGCAAATGGCCCACCGCAGACGAGCCCGAACTGCGCGGGGAGTTTTTCGACAGCGTCCTTCGTTTGCGCAATTTGCTCAGAAGATCCATTTGCAAAACGTGCTTATTTACCTTTCTACGGCTTCGCTGCTGGTTCTGGTAAGCGATTTACAACGAAGTCCGCTATGTGACTCGCGGCTTCTGGATCCATATTCGCGAGCACAGCCATCACGTAAGCGGAATCTTGACAGATCTCGAGCTCGCCATTCATTCCTGGAGAACCGCCTCTGTGTCCGAAGCAATGAGAGCCATTTGTTATGCGATCTTCAAATCCGTACGCGTAGCGCCCCAATTGCATCTCTACCTTTCCGGTCGTGAGCAACTTCGTGTGATCTGCATCGAGCAGTGTGTTTCCTCGAAGGGCATTGGCAAACCGGAGCAGGTCTCCGACGGTGCTGTAGCCACCCCCTGCCGAAGTTCCGCGATACGGAAGTAGAAATGTATTCCGTTGCCAAATGTCGCCTTCTTGCTTCGTGTACCCGACGCTAAGCGCCGGTACCGATTGCTCTTCGGGGACAGATCCCGTCGAGGTCATGCCCGCTGGATCGTAAATGTGTTCGCGGACATAGTCGTAGTAGCTTTGACCACTCACCTTTTCAATGACCGCGCCAAGAATTAAAAAACCGTAGTTGCTGTACTCAAACCTGGTGCCCGGCTCAAATCGGACCGGGCGATTTTCAAAGAGCTTGATGTAATCTTCGTGTGTCCGAAGCTCCAAGCGATGGCTGTGAAACTCGGGGCCGAAAAAATCTCCGGTTCCGCCTGTATGGCTTAGCAATTCACTGATTGTCACCTTCGATGCCAGGTCGCGGTTAGAGTAGTCGGGCAGGAATCTGATCAGGGGATCATCGAGTCCTAGTTTTCCCGCGCTAACCAGCTGCAGAATCGCTACGGCGGTAAACATTTTGTTCATGGATCCCATACGGAAGCGCGTACTGGATGAATTGGGAACGTGATGTTCTCGGTCGGCCAGGCCATATGCCTGCTCGAAGATCGGCTTGCCGTTCTTAGCGAGCAAGACCGCACCGGAGAACGTCTCGGCAGATACTGCTTCATCTAGCCGGTGGCGAAGGGCAGTGATAAGTTCACCTTCATTCAGATGCGGCAAAGCCGGACTGGATGGCCTGGAGATGGCGCTAGCCTGCAGCTTGATGATGCGATGAGCTCCGGCTGGTTCGACTTCAACCACAATTCGACCAACTTTATCGGAACTGCGTCCATTGAGCAGAGCTGTTGCTCTGGTAGAAGTTTCCTCTTCGATCTTGATCAGATCGAAAGCACCTGTCTGGTTGCGGACAGAGCGGTCTTGGAACATGTTTTCAGCTTGAGGAGCAACATTTGTCTTCAAGAATGAACGGTAAACATCCCAATTGCTGTCGTCATACGCTGCTATCCAACTCTTAAGCTGGTTGACAGCAGGACTAGAGGCGCGAGGTGATTGGGCAAAGGCGAGCAGAAGAACAGCAGCAAAAGTCAAACACAGTTTCGAAGCACCGAGGACCTGACCTTTGGAGACCTCGAAGCCAATAATGCGCATATCCGAAAGTTTATGCAAGGAGAACCAGCCGCTTCGGTGACCCCGGTCCTGCGCAGGCGGATACTCCAGCATTAAGGATGTTGACAGCAGCTGCAAAATGCGATGGGCATAACCGTCCGCCCGGGTGCCCGACCATGCAAGAGGCACCACACCAAAGTCGAAGTATAGGTAAGGCTTTTTCAACAGCCCCAATGTTTATGCACGAAAGACGCTGAGGATCGGTGTGCACCGACAACTTACATTTCTAAGCGAGGCAATTGCAGAGCTGTTCTGGGATGTCCGCAGATTGCTCTATCCTTGGCACTACACGCGAGTGATTGGTTCACTTGGTCATCTCACTTGTCCGGCTCCGCCACATCTTCGTGTTGCCTCAGTGATCAGGGTAAAGCGGGTCGACGTGACTTCAGTGAATACCGCAAACGCCCTTCTTATGACGCCCCGTGCCGGCGTGAGTATTGGCGAATGGGCCGATGTAGCTGCCGTGTACCGGCCCAGCAATGGGGGACTAGCGACTCGCAAATTTGGTTTGTCAGACCCTAGCACCCGGGCCAGCGCGTTAGCGTTCTGGCGTTCTCATTGCTCGCTTCGGGACCGTCTGCGTCACATGATCCAAACGCAGTTCCTAGCTGAATCGAGTGTTCCGCCAAAGGGTGTAACCCGCACCGCCCAAAGTGAAAAGCAGGACGACACCAAGAGCGCCAAGCCATCGCACATTCATGTATATCGGCGGCACTACTGCATGAAGTCCAAGGGACAGGAAGACTGCGGTAGCTGTCGCAACGATCACAACATCCCACCAGCGGCGCCGTTCGTTACGGTGACCGAACTCCTCTCCACTCTGGGCTGCGAGTACCTCCTGAAGGTCAAGGCCGTACCGATCACATTCCCTCTTACAGGTGGCGTTGCTCGACAGATGCTCGCGGGAGGACGCCACCGCCGTACTGATTGCGAGCGCACCCAAAATCATTAGCAAAGATCCGAAAACGACCAGTGTCTTCTGCCCTCGATCCGCCGATGCAAGCTCACCGAACACAAGCGCGCCCCATGCCAAGCCCCAAAGCTGATTTGTATTCGACAGGGGGATGCCTCGACCGATTCCCAGGTATTTCGCAGCGAATTGCTGGAAAAGGTCTCCTATCACCCATACAAATCCTCCCAGGAATAGCCAAAACAGCAACTGCGGACTGTGGATCAGCTGGAATATTGAGGAGTTGCGTCCCCCATCCAACGACAGCGTTAGAGCGAACATAGTAACCAACTCGCCGACTGTGAAAGCAGTGACGAAAGAGAGCGGGTTCATGCCACTGATGTATGCCTTCCTGTAAGGGACGTACATCGTGCCCCACATAACGCTTGCGCCTATGGCAGCAATGAGTCCGTGCACCGCATGTGGCGATGTTCCCCCTGAGCCATGAATGGTGCTGAAGCCCAACATGATGGCTGCGATCACAATCAGTACGGCACCTGAAACAACTTTCAGAATATTGTTACGACTCGCTCCTTTTAATTCGCCGAACAACACTCTGCCCCAGATCAGACCAATCAATGAGTTTGTGTTCCAGAGTGGAAAGGCGGTAGCCAAGCCTACATCGCGGATCGCGAAGACTGTGAGCGTGTTCGCAACGGCCCATAAGCTTCCGGCAAGGATTGCCCACACAATGAGATGCTTCTTGGCTGTCAGATCAGAAAAGACATACGCCGTGCCTTTGAGCAACGTGGGAAACGTCCAGCGCGCCGTAAAGACGCCGGCCACCATGCAAAGAGAGATTGCGAACGGAGAAAACCCAGCAGTTACTAATTTGGTCGGCGCTTCCGCTGCCCCCAACCAAACTCCTGCTGCCAAGCCGCAAATCACACCAACCTGGTGAAGCGAACGACCGCCCTTAGCCTTGGCTTTGGGTACTCCAACTGAACTGCTTGTTCCCACGTGGGGTTCCTCCTCTGCCTTTCGACGGCCGGTTCTAATGCAACATTACAAGCACGACGATTCCGACCGTGAGGACGATTGTTGGGATCCAAAACTGTACGTCAGTCAGAACTGCCCTGATTGTTTGGGATCGACTCATCTTTGCGGGCATTGTGTCTCCTTGAGCTCAATGTGCGTAGTGTTGGCCAAAAGCAGGTTTGCTCTCGCCGACGTCCATGCGTTCGATCAAGCCGTTTGCAATGGTGAAGACATGAAACAGCGTTTGATCTGAAAGAATTTCGCCATTGAGGTTCTTGACTACCTGATGAACCTTGACATCCGTTTTGCCCGCCCCATTGTCGGTCACTTCGATAGGTTCAACATGGGGATAGAACTCTGCCCATTGACGTGTCCAGTAAGCACGGACCTCTTCTTTTCCGACAACTCGACCGCCCTCCGAAGCCTTAGGCCAATCAACGTTCTCACTCATCACCGCGAGCGCGCCATCGATATCCCGCCGGTTGAAGGCCGAGTAGGCCTGAGCTATCAATGCTTGTGTGGCTGCCATGCGTGCGCCCTCCATAGTGCGCCAGTGCCTTATGCAATGGTACGGCAAAGTTCCCCGGAAGCTAGCGTTTGCGAAGTTCGCGTCTGGATCGCAAAGGACACTATTGTGAGACAGCGTTTTTTAACAACTCGTTGATTCGAGTAGCGGAGCAAGCGGCTTCAAAGGAAGTAATTGGGATCAAACAACATCGGTATGGAAGTTGTGTAAAAGAGGCCGGAACTTGTCCGGCCTCCTGTCTAATTTCGGCGACGAAGCTTCAGTCCTATCTGGATCATCAGCATACCGATCAGCATCGCGAAGAAAGCGAATAGGATCAACGGAAGAAGATCACCGGGGTCATCACTTCCGCCAGTTCCCTTTGCTTGCCACACCTCGATCATTAAGAAAGAAAGCCAACTTACTAGCACAACTGTGAACAGTTGCGTGAACCGCTTTGAGTATTCCCTAAAGCGTTCCATAGCCGACCAGGCAAAGGTAAGACTCGCCAAAAGACAAGTCCAGGGTGCGACGTTGCGCACCCCAAAACCCGAAAAAAGATCCCAGTTAACACAGCAAGGAATACGGCTCCGCCAAAATGAAGCACGGCGAAAAGTCGGGGCATTAGTAGCAGATCGTGCTCGTCACATAAGGTTGCGGGCCCATTTGTGGGGGAAAGATGCTTGGCTTTGCGTAAATTTTCTGCAAGTAAGGCGGATCTCCTGGATTGGATTCTGGATGCATCCAAGGCCCGCTCTCCCCCTTGATCTGCATCATTACTCGGTAACCTGCGTAAGCCGCAACAGGACGTCCTCAGAACATTGCTTGTCATACGAAATCTGCATGCGCTCATTGATAGTCGACTCTTTCGCCTCCAATTACCTGCGTCTTTGGTGTCAAACTGGAACCCCACATAGTGCAGCACTGGCGTGGCATCTAACCGCTCCGATTTGTCGCGTCTCATAGGGGTGAGTTTTGGCTTACACGGATGCGGGAGATTACAGGAAGCTTGGGGCTAATCCTCTAACGGGCTGGCCACTCATGGCACGGTATAAGCTCTTTGGGTTTAACCGTCTTCTTTCTGCCCAAAATTACATCAGCTTGCATGTTGCGGCGGGCAAACTGGATGGCGAGAATATGGTGTGTCGTCTTCACGCTTGGAAGTGGAACTTGAACACGGGAGAACGCTCCATGCCGGAGACCCAGCGCTCCCTTATTATGAGCTGCGTCGGTATGACGATGAGATATTCGTCCGCATCCCAACGTGACGCTTGGGCGACGAGGCATCTTGCAACTGTGCCGATGCTCCCGGACCATCCGGTTGCGCGCCGTTGCCTTTCTCTGCTATACGTTAGCCGTAGTGTTGCAGGGCTGTAGCGAGATTCCGCCGCAGGGCAAATAAGGAGACGATCATGAGCACAACTGAAGCCAGCATTCCCAGCGAAGGACCTCTCCTTGACCTGGACGAGTGGGATGACTTTCTTGAAGGCCGATACAAAGAGGGCAAATCGAAGGAAGAATTCCGCGTCTATGACGCAACCGCCACGCCGGCCGTTGCCGAGTTTTACCGCTTGAACCATGAGGGTCAGACCCTCGACTACGTTCTCGAAAAGGAAAAGACTTACTTCAACCTGCAGAAGGGGCAAAAAACAATTTGGGAAGCGGCCGAGTTTCTCAACACGTTGATCGACGACAGTGACCCCGACACCGACCTCACCCAGATTGAGCATCTTCTCCAGACGTCGGAAGCCATCCGCGCCGATGGCCACCCTCGTTGGATGGTTCTCACTGGATTTATCCATGACCTCGGCAAATGTCTTTGCCTCTATGGCGAGCCGCAGTGGGGCGTGGTAGGCGATACGTTTCCGGTCGGCTGCGCGTGGTCATCCGACATTGTGTTTCCCGAGTACTTCGCCCATAACCCGGATCGAAACAAGCCCGAACTCCAAACTAAGTACGGCATCTACGAGCCGAACTGTGGATTGGAGAATCTGCATATGTCATTTGGTCACGATGGATACATCGGCAAGGTCATGAAGCCTTATCTGCGGGACGAGGCTCTGTACATGCTTCGTTTCCACTCGTTCTATCCGTGGCATCGCCATGGCGCATACGATTATTTTTGCAATGAGAAAGATCGCTCCATGCTCGAATGGGTGCTGAAGTTTAATCAGTATGATCTCTACTCTAAGGGGCACACCAAGCCGAACAGCAAGGAACTCAAGCCATACTATGATGACCTCTTCGCCGAGTTCCTGCCGGCGACCTTGGCTTGGTAGAGTCCCAAGTAAACGGTCCAACGCCGATCTACCTAAGGCTGGGCGTTGCTGTTGCAGGTAGTTTGCGTCCGTCGGGCTCCAGCAAGTTGTCAGATTTACTTCACAGGACACCGGCATTAAACCGGCTTTTCAGCTAACGAACCCGGGCCGCTAAGGGCGCTCGGCCCCGCGTTCTCTACTAGCAAGTAAAATTCAGGAATTCACTTGATGCACTTTAAACGCTGCATGATGTAAAACACGTACGTCTGACAAATAAAGGTTCTGTTAGAGAATGACAAAAGTCCGGGTCCTAATAGTCGAAGATGAGGCTTTGATCGCGGAAGATATGCGCTGGCAGTTAAATAGAAGGAACTTTCAAGTCACTGGGATGGCCGATAGCGGCGAGGCCGCCCTTGCCATAGCTGACGCTCTTCGGCCCGACCTGGTCTTGATGGACATCCAACTCAGAGGACCGATGAGTGGGTTGGAGGCTGGGCGCTTGATCAAGGAACGAGTAGGTTCGAAAGTGGTTTATGTCTCCAACACTTGCAAGAATCATTCGATGCTCGCCATCTCGAAGCCTTTCTCAATAGCAAAACTGTCTTCTTGTCTTGAAAGCAGGTTCCAGCAAGCATCAGATACGAGCCATTAAGGCAACCGGCAATCTGGCGACGGAAACTAAGTTCCTACTGAGGACCTTGCTTCTGCGGAGATCCTAAGAGGCGATCGAACTCCTGCTGGATCACGCCGTAGCACTCGCACGAAGCCTTTTCGAGACCAGATCGGTTCATGATTTCGATTACGCCGCGGTTATACCGAATGAGGCCAGCCTTTTGTAATTTCGATGCGACCTCGCTCACCCCCGCCCTGCGTACGCCGAGCATCTGACCCAGAAACTCTTGTGATAAGGGAAACTTCTGGGCTGCAACACGGTCATGCGTCATAAGCAGCCAACGCGCCGTGCGCTGCTCAATTGAATGTATGCCATTGCAGGCCATGCCTTGCGAGATCTGAACCATTAGTGCTTGAGTATAGAGCTGCATCATCTTGGCAAACCCGCTTTGCCGCCCCACCTCCTTCTGAAACATGCCGGCTTTGATTCTAATGCTGTCCCCCGGTACTTGAGTAAACACTTGACTCGGAGTGGTGTTGACGCCGAGAAAGAGCGGTAAGCCAACCATGCCCTCGTTGCCAACGGTAGCCACTTCCACCGCTTTACCCCCTTTCATGATCGTCAACATGGAAGCGATTCCCGTGAGCGGGAAATACGCGTACTCAATCGGCTCATTCGGTTTAAAAGCCACATGCTTCAACTCCAAATGAACAGTTTCCATATGAGGGGCCAGGCGTTTGTAGTCCGCAGGAGACAGGGCAGAGAGGAGCCGGTTCTGGGGGGCGACATGCTCTGGACCGCCGCTAGAGTTCGCCTTTTTTCTTGCTGCCATGTTCTAATTTCTTAGGCTGTTCGATTCTCGTTGGCGCGGCCAATGTTCGGGAAGCCGCAAGCGATGGAGGCTCTTCTTGGCAGTGCAGCGACGATATTCGGCTTGCATCACTCCAAAGCATTCGCACGCATGCTCTTCTAAACCGCATCCATCAACCACCGTGAGCTTTCCTCGGCTGTAGCGGATCAGACCTGCGCGTTGGAGAGCCGAAGCCACTTGGCTGACCCCCGCCCTACGAACCCCTAACAATTCGCTCAGGAAGTCCTGCGTGATTTCAAAGTCTCCGCTGCCCAAGCTGCTTCGTATTCTCAGGAGCCAACAAAGAAATCGTTGCTCAATGGAATGCAACCGGGCGCAAGCTTGCTCTAACGCCAACTGCATCAGAAACACTTCTGTGTAGCGTTGAAGGACACCAATCAGAGCCGGGCTGCGCGCAATCTCAAATCGAAATTTAGTTACCCCAATGCGTAAAGCTCGTCCCGCTACCAGCGCAAATGCAGTAAACCTGGCGCACTCAGAGCCCAAAAAAGCAGGAAGCCCGATCATGCCTTCCGGTCCTACTGCACCCACATGGGTGAGAGCTCCGTCCTTGGTTCTTGCGACATGCGACACCACTGTGTCCAGAGGAAAGTAAACATACTCCACGCCTAGGTTTTGCTGACAAAGGTTCTGCCTGCTCTTCAACGAGACGAGCTCGGACTGCCGCAAAATGCGCCGGCGATCCTGAGCCAGTAATTGCGAGAGCAGTCCGTTTGCAATGACCGGAATCGGTGAGATGGAGGACGACACAGCCTTCCTGTGTATTAGAACAGCTATCCACGAAAGCGTATATTGTGATATCTTCCGGCTATGTACATGGCCGTACATAACATTAGCGGTTTCTCGTCACTGAGTTCTTCGTGCCAGTCGGGGGAACAGATGTGCTCTCAAAGCGTCCGCCCGTAAGTTGCAATACCCGAATCATGCAATCAAATCAGCGCATACTCGACCTTGAGGGAGAACTCCGCCAATGCCGCCAGGAGTGCGAGGCAGCGCAGAAGGCGGAGAGGCAATTCCGTACCTTTTCGGAACGAGTCAAAGATTATGCCTTTATCACCTTTGACGCGGAGAACCGCATTGTGAGCTGGAGCCGGGGAGCGGAACAGATACTCGGTTACACAGAGCCCGAAATTCTCGGTCAGCTCGGAAGTGTCATATTCACACCCGAAGATCGACGGAGCGGTGAGGCCGAAATGGAATTGGCCGTGGCTCGAAGCCAAGGTTCTGCCGAGGATGAGCGCTGGCACCTTCGGCGCGACGGTACTCGCTTTTGGGGCAGCGGTCTGCTAAGTGCACATCGTGATATCGAGGGCAACATCGAGGGTTATAGCAAAGTCATGCGGGACCTAACTGCCCGAGTCTTGGCTGAACAGGAGCTGCGAAATGCCGAAGAACGATTCCAATTCTTCGCGGACAATGTCACAGACTACGCCTTGGTTCAGGTAGACACGGCTGGCAACGTGTCGGGATGGAACTCGGGGGCGGAGCGAACCTTTGGCTACACGGAAAAGGAAATTATCGGGCGGTCTGTCGGGCTGTTCTTCACGCCTGAAGACAGAGAGCAGGGCGAGTCAGAAAAGGATCTTGAGCGGGCGCTGACCGTTGGTCGAGCCGAGGACAATCGTTGGATGGTGCGTCGGGACGGAAGTCGCTTCTGGTCGCGATGGGTGACAACGCCGATGCGTGACGGAGCAGGAAACCTCCACGGCTTTGCCAAGATTCTTCGCGATGAAACCGAGCGAAAGCAGGCAGAAGATCTCCTCAATCGTTCGGTACACGAAACAGAGTTGCTCCTCCGCGAAATTCATCACCGGATCAAAAACAACCTGCATGTCATCACCAGTCTCCTCTCCCTACAGGCCAGCCAATTGCAGAACGATCCTAAGATGCAAAGTGTTCTGGATGAGCTGCAAAACCGGGTACGAGCTATCGCAGCCCTGCATGAGACGCTGTATAGTTCACAAGATCTGGCCAATATCGATTTCGGACCCTATTTACGACAACTCGTGAATGAGCTGGTTGGGTTTAGCGGGGTCGATAAAAACCGCATTCAGATCGTGCTGGAAGCCGATGATATTGTGCTTTCAAATGAGCAAGCTCTCCCGCTCGGTCTTATTGCCAACGAGCTTGTCTCAAATACCCTCAAGCATGCCTTCGCGGGCGAGCGACAGGGAACCGTTGCCGTTCACTTCCGCTATGGAACCAATGTTTTGGAATCTGGCGAGAAGGTTTTGGACACTAATTCGTGTGAGCTTTCCGTACGAGATACCGGTGTTGGAATTACCGATGTTTCTGGATTTTGGGAGCGGGGAGCCATGGGGTTGCGGATCATTCAGCTGTTGACAAAGCAACTGCACGGCACCGTCACCCTGGACCAGACGGAAGGGACGCGATTCTTTGTTCGCTTTCCGCTCCAAGACATTGCAGGCAAGATAGCACCCGTCTCGACAGCTGCGAATCCTGCTAAGGACTGCTTTCCCCCAGCAGCCAGGCTTGTGATGGGACCGGCCGAGCGTCCATCAGCTTACGACTGTTTTCCTGCGTTCGTGTCGAAGGAACTGAAAGATGTGGGCGTGTTCCTTATGGATGAGAACCGTTCTATCACCAGCTGGAGTGTAGGTGTTGGGGAAATTTTGGGATATAGCGAGACAGAGTTTATTGGCAGGGATGCCTCAATTCTGTTCACGCCGGAAGACTGCGACGCAAAACTCGATGATGCTGAGTTCGAAAAAGCTCGGCTGACCGGCCGCGCATCCGACGTGCGCTGGCACATGAAAAAGGATGGCAGCCGCATCTTCATCGACGGAACGCTGAACAGCCTTTTCAACGACATGGGTTCCCACGTCGGCTATGGCAAGATCTTGCGGGATATCACTCCGAATCGCGTGGAAGGCAGCATGTTGAAAGCGATCCTCGACTGCACGCCTGACTCTATCTACTTGCAAGATCAGAAAGGTCGTTACACCTTCGTGAATTCCGAAGCGGCGCGGCTTTTCGGTCGAACCATTGAGGAAGTAGTAGGGCATGTTCCCGACGAGTTCTTACCATCGCCGATAGCTGAATCGCTTCGGCTCGCTGCAACGAGCGTGATGGAGAAAAACCAACCAGAAGTCGTGGAGGAGCGGCTGCTCACAAAGGAGCACGGAGATCGTACCTTCCTGACTGGCAAGGCCCCTTGGAGCGACACAGAGGGCAAGGTCGTCGGGGTAGTCAGCATTGCACAAGATATCTCTGGACGAAAGCTTGCTGAAGAAGAGCGCGAGCGCCTGGTTCAGGAGCTGAGCCGCTCAAACGACGACCTCGCCGAATTTGCGCACGTGGTTTCTCATGATCTGCAAGCGCCTCTTCGCATGATTCACAGCTATGCTCAACTGCTCGAAAGGCGAATGGAGGGAAGTGTTGACCAAACCGCAGGAGAGTTTATATCGATCATTCTGGATGGGGCACAGCGCATGGAGGATCTCATAGCAGCCGTGCTTCGGTATGCGCAGGCTGGGCACGACACTTTGGCCATCAGTCCTGTCCGTCCTGAGACGATCCTGGAGGCGGTCCGCTCGAATCTACAGCCTTTGCTAAAGGAGCGAGCAGCCAAGTTAATCTACTCATCTCTGCCGACAGTCGCCGGAGATCCGATACAACTGCTTCAGCTATTCCAAAACTTAGTTTCGAATGCACTCAAGTACGCCAGGCCGGGGATTCCGCCACGAGTGTGCATATCGGCCGAAAAAGCCGATCACGGGCAGCTTCGATTTGAAGTTCGAGACAATGGACTCGGAATCGATCCGAAGTTCTTCCAGCTGATCTTTACGCCTCTTCGGCGCCTTCACGGGCAGGAGATACCTGGCACCGGTATTGGGTTGTCGCTTTGTCGAAAGATCGTGGAACGCCACGGTGGGCGGATGTGGCTCACCTCGGAGCTCGGCAAGGGTTCGAGCTTTTGCTTCACGCTTCCATGCCCTTAAGTTGCTGTCGCTTTCTCCCTGTTGAATCGCAAGCTTAATCGTGAGCGCTCCGTGAACCGCACCACTAGCATGCGGCTCTTGCGGCTCTATGTCCAGGGTCTCCACACATGGTTTATAGATCGCTCACGCAGTTCGATAGATCTCGCCTGCTTGCACAAACATATGGCAATACCTCGGCAGGTGGTGGAAGGGGCGCACCCGAGTTATCGACAAACTCCGATTCTGTTGCTGGTTCAGCATTTCCGTTTGCCTGCCGTTGTAACACCGGCCAGTTTGTTGCTCCGTAGCCGCTCGGCATCGCTATAGAGGGCGATAGCATCGCGAGTGTTCGAGTAAACCTGCCTTTCAAGGAGGATGCCTTTATGCGTTCTGCTCTTTTACTCTTATCGTCTTTATGGTTCATTGCGTAGGCACCGGCCAAGCCGCCTGGCAGTCCCGCACCAACGCCCTTCCAAACGCCACTGTACGATCTTATCTCCCAAAAACTGTTCTGGCCTGGTTCAAAGCGAACCAGCTCAAAAATCCGTTAGCAAGCACAAGGCTACAGAAATAGTAGGCAATGTTTTGGTGAGGCGAGGCAGGATAATCGCGGCGATAGATACGAAACCCGGTCGCCAAAGCTACGAAGACAAACAGAAAGTCGTGCAGGATGGCGAACAAAGCCAAGCTCACAATCAGAACCGCCCAACGGCCTTGCGCCCCTAATGCGTTCATTGCCGATGCACCATCGAAGATGGCAAAAGGGATCAGATTAAGCAGGTTCAGCCAACCGGCAACATGCGCGACAGCCAGCCAGACGCCCTGCCCTGTTGTCAGGTATAGACCATAAGCAAGCAGGCCCGAAATAAAGCCGAAAAGCGGACCAGCCAGCGAGATCTGCGCCCGAACTCCGGGATCAGCACTTCCGCCATTCCACTTTACGAAAGCCCCAAAGCCGGGCAGAAACATTGGCAACTCGGCAGCAAACCCAAAGCGCCGAACAACGACGTAGTGGCCCATCTCGTGAAGAAAGATAGACCCGGTGAGCCCGAGAGCAAACCACCAGCCATAGAGAGCCCAGTAAACGCCCAAAAAGGCCAAGATGCTGAGGAGAAACTTGGACTTAGTCAGCAGGATAAACGCAACGGTCTTGTACTTGGCAAGCGCCGCAAGGCCGACCCCGAAAGGTCCCAGGCGCTTGGTCCATTGCCCCTGAGTTTTGGGCCGTAACCGGACGTCGAGCTTTTCAATTTCCCGCTGTACCGACCGGTATTCATTCGACTCAGGCGGCAACAGAGGGAGAGCTGCGGCCCAGAAACTTCGAGCGCTGGTTAGCTGCCCGACTGCACTTGCCTGACGAGCCTGCTGAGCCAGTTCGTCCAGCTCGCGGGCGTGGGTGAAGCGACGGCACTTGGAGCAAACCAGAGCCTTTGGCTCAAGCGAGCTGCCACAGTTTGCACAATAAAGAGCTGATGAGTATGTAGAAGAAGCTGCCAACTTCCAGTGTAGAAAAAACCAGTCAGCCTGGTGACGGTTCGTTGCTAAAATCCGGTAGATCGTCTGTGATAACTGAAGACACGAACACAGAAGCGATACACTCCAACCCCTCGCGGTCATCTTCTGTGAAACGGTGCAGAGAAGGGCTGTCAACATCCAGAACGCCCAACAGCTTGCCCCAGTTCAGGAGAGGAATGACGATCTCCGATTGCGAGGCGGTGTCACAAGCGATGTGTCCAGGAAATTGGTGCACATCCGGCACGGCAACCGTTTCGCCCGTGAGAGCAGCTGTCCCGCATACGCCTTTTCCAATTGCAATGCGAGAGCAAGCCGGCTTGCCCTGGAACGGGCCTAATACAAGCTCCTCGCCACTAACACGGTAGAACCCGACCCAATTGATATCGGGAATGGAATGGAACAGAAGAGCTGCCGTGTTGGCTGCGTTCGCGAAGAAGTCGGTTTCACTCCCCAGCAACGCAGCCAAACTCTCGCAGAGCGCACGGTAGTCGAAGGCCTGGAATCCGGGACCGCCGGATCCCAAGCTTGCGGAAGAGGACATAGACGCCTCAGTGTAGCTTAGCTGACCAGGAAATTACACGGGGGCTACCGCATCCAGGGCGAATACGAGAAATGAACGCGCAGTTACCTGATACGTGCTGCCAAACTCGAATTCCTCAGTGATTTTTTCATCAGCTACGTTGGTGTCGATCAGAACCTTCCACTTCGTTCCGCCTGCACACTCCGGCAGGGTGAAGACCACCAGGTCTGAGTGGCCATTGATGACAAGAAGCAGTGTCGCTTCCTTACCCCGCTGGCGGATACCGGATGTTTGTGCCCGCCCGTCCAGCAACATGCCGAAGCACTTCATGTCACCATCGCCCCAATGCTCATCCTGCATTTCGGAGCCGTTGGCGTTGATCCAGGTAACATCTTTGACGCCGAGCTCCTCAACGAATTTTCCATTCAGGAAGAGATTGCGGCGCAGGATAGGATATCGATGGCGCAGCCCCGTTAGTCTCTTAACGAAGTCAATGAGACCACGGCCCTTTTCAGTAACGTTCCAATCCACCCAACCAATCTGGTTGTCCTGACAGTAGGCGTTATTATTTCCGCCCTGGGTTCGACCGAATTCATCGCCCGCCAGCAACATCGGAGTTCCCTGGGAAAGCAGCAGCGTAGCGAGCATATTGCGGATCTGCCGCTCCCGCACCTTGTTGATCTCCGGGTCGTCAGTCGGACCCTCTACTCCATAGTTCCAGGAACGATTATCTGAACTGCCGTCCTGATTGTTCTCGGCATTAGCCTCATTATGCTTCTCGTTGTAAGTCACAATGTCGTTCAGTGTGAAGCCGTCATGGGCGGTAATGAAGTTCACCGACGCCCAGGGACGCCGTCCTTGGCAGTTGAACAGATCCCCCGACGCACACATGCGTTGCACAAGCGCCGCCGGCGACGCCTGACCACGCCACCAATCCCGGACAGTATCTCGGAACTTATCATTCCATTCAGCCCAACCAGGAGGAAATCCGCCTACCTGATAACCACCCGGCCCGCAATCCCAGGGTTCGGCAATCAGCTTCACGCGAATTAGCACCGGGTCTTGACTGCAGGCTTTCAGGAAACCGCTCTTATTATCGAAGCCATTCGGTTCACGGGCCAGAATGGTTCCAAGATCGAATCGAAATCCATCCACCCCTGTTTGCTCAACCCAGTAGCGAAGGCTGTCTGTGACCATTTGCAACACACGAGGATGGCTCAGATTCAATGTATTTCCCGTACCCGTATCATTTATGTAATAGCGGGGTGCTTCCGGCATCAACCGGTAGTAGCTTGCGTTGTCAATGCCCTTGAAGGAGAGCGTCGGGCCTTTCTCATTTCCTTCTGCGGTGTGGTTATAGACCACGTCCAGTATCACTTCCAGGCCGGCATCGTGGAACGAGGCAACCATCTGTTTGAACTCGCGCAGGCTGTCATCGCGCTTGGCCGCATAACGGGGATCTGGAGCGAAGAAGCCAATCGTGTTATAGCCCCAGTAGTTGGTGAGCCCCTTGTCGAGCAACAAACTATCATTGATGAAGGTGTGAATCGGAAGTAACTCAACCGATGTAACACCGAGCGACTTGATGTATTTGACTACGTTCTTACTCCCTAATCCGGCGTAAGTTCCGCGCAAATGTTCGGGAACACCAGGGTTTCGCATCGTGAAGCCACGAACGTGCGTTTCATAGATGATCGTGTCGTCCCACTTCACCTTGTAGTCCATAGGAGAGTCGCTCTTCCACTCGAAATGCGGATCAGCTACGGTGCATTTCGGCATGAAAGGCGCGCTGTCCCGCTCGTCAAATGTCAGGTCATCTCCAGTTTCCATCTTGTAACCGAAGACGGCCGGGTTCCACTTCAACTGTCCAAGGTGCGCGCAGGCGTAGGGATCAAGCAGGAGCTTGTTCGGGTTGAAGCGATGGCCAGCCTCGGGCGCGTAAGGTCCGTGTACTCGATATCCGTAAATGGTTCCCGGCGTTACGTCGTGCAGGTATCCATGCCAAATCTGATTCGTGTACTCAGGAAGCTGAATCCGCTCCACTTCAGTCTCGCCATCTGGAGCGAACAGGCACACCTCGACTTTGGTAGCGTTAGCCGAAAAAAGTGCGAAGTTCGTTCCTTTCCCGTCCCAGGTCGCACCACGTGGAAACGGCACTCCTTCTCTAACTCTGGTTTTTTCAGCCATGTTTCTCTGTAGATGCGAAGAGACTACAAACCTTTCGGTTACAACGCCGACATCGGTATAGTTAGGAGTAGAAGAAATCCGAGGTGAGCACTCAGTCTTTTGATCTGCCTCCCACCGGGAACCCGTTGGTGGATCGGGCATTGCAGCGTCTGTCGGCGCGCACAGATGAAAGATTCCAGTCTTTGAAGACACTCTTCATGTTCAAGCGGAGATTGAAAGTCGCATGGCTTTCTTTATTGAGTCAGCAGGCTCAGTTGCTCGGATCTCACTCCAAGTTACATTCGGAGCCGATTGACGCGGTTCATCGGCACGAGAAATGGCTGAAGGACTGTGAGATCAAAAAGGTCGAGATGGACGAAAAGATTAACTCTCTAATGGATCGAGATATGCGTCGCGAAGGTGGCCCCGAGAGTAAGGGGTCACTCGTAGCGTAACGCTTCTATCGGGTTCAGCCGCGAAGCTCTCACAGCAGGCAGGAATCCGGCAACCAATCCGACAACCTCAAGCATCAACGTGGACGTCACTACCGCGAACATTGAGATTTTCAGGTGAATGTCGCCGGCGCCACTTTCATCTTTGAACAGCGGTCCCAGCAGCGGGAGCGAACCAACCATAATCGTGACCAGAAAGCCTAGCCCGATCCCAAGAACTCCGCCAGTCGTCACAATGATGAGTGCTTCCAGTAAGAACTGAAATAGGATAGACCGCTGCGTTGCGCCCAGTGACTTAATGACGCCGATCTCGCGCGTGCGCTGAGTAACCGAGACCAACATAACGTTAGTAAGCCCAACGCCGCCGATGGCAAGTGTAAGTGTTCCGATCAATCCGAGCAGCACCTGGAGCGCGGCCGACATGGCGTCGATCTCCTTCATGAACTCATTGAAGACAATAATCTCGATGGCGCGATCGTCGGTGCTGGAGAAGTGGTGAATGCGGGCAAGTGTTGCACGAACCTGTTTGACGGCATCTGCCCGAAAAATTGGATTAGCTGGCGACCAAACAATGTCTTCGGGATACTTTACGTCGTGCAGCAGCGACATGGTTCCGTACGGGATGAAAATACATTCGTTGTCGGGAGTGTTGTAGTTCGAGATTTGGATTTTCGTTTTTAGAACGCCGGCAATGGTGAACTGCATGCCCTGAATGGTGATCTTCTCGTTCTCCGGAGGGATCTCGCCGAATAGCTTCTCCGCGGCTTTAGCGCCAAGCACGGCAAAACGGTCTTTCTGAATATTGTCTTCCGGTGAAAGCCAGCGACCGGTGATGACGGTCATATTACGAACTTTTTGATAATCCACCGGCAGCACGCCGCGAATGGTCATGTTCTCGGTGCGATATCCCTGAGTAACCGGCGTGCGACGCATCAGCACTTCCGGCGAAATCGCCGCAACCAGCGGCACACTGTCCCGAATGGCAGCGACATCGTCTTCTTCCAATCGAATGTGGCGGCCTGACCTTTCGCCGCCCGCCTGGGCCGAGGTCTGGCCTCCAAACATCAGAATCAAATCCTGGCCAACCGCTTTGAATGAACTAGTAAGCGCAAAGCCAAACCCTTCACCATAGGAATAAAGGATGACGAAGCAGGTGACCCCCCACGCCAAGCTGAGCATAGTCAGTAAACTGCGCTGCCGGTTGAAGGCCAGTGCAGCGAACGCTTCGCGGACGATGGCAAGAATGCGCACGAGTTATCTTTCTTCCCGCAATGCTTCGACTGGCGTTAGTGATGCTGCCCGCCAAGCTGGAATAAGCGAAGAGACCATAGCGATGATGGCAAGCGCTACGAAGGACAGAATTGTGGTAGAGAGAGTAACTGGCAAGCCAGGAAACGCATCGGGCATGGGAACAAACTTTAATGCAGAAGAGAGACCGAACGCAATACCCCACCCGATCGCTCCGCTGACCAGAGCAAGCACACAGCCTTCAACAAAGAAGTCCATCAAGATTCGCTGGCGAGTTGCGCCCAAAGCCTTGCGCAATCCCACTTCACGCGTTCGCTCGCTGACGGTGACCAGCATGATGTTCATCACCCCGACTCCGCCCAGGCTCAGCGTTACCAGCGCAACCATAGAGAGAAACACTGTCATCGATTCGAAAATTCCGTCAACCTGTTGTGCATTCTCAACCGTGTCCCAAATGCCCAGCGCACCCGTATCAGCCTTATCGAATCCGTGATTGCGGGCAAGCAACTGCACCACCTGGCGCCGGGCGCTTTCAAAGTCCTCTAAGGACCGCGGCTTATAGATGATGTCGTCTAACATGCCGGGGAAGTAATACGAATCCTTTGGTGGAATATCGCGCACGGCAGTTTCGTAAGGTATGAAGATTTTCTGCTCGTCAGGACTGCCATAGCTGGAGTTCTGATTTTTGTCAGCTAACAGGCCGATCACCTGAAATGGCAGGGAGTTGATGGCAATCTGCTGGCCCAAAACGTCTGGGCGCTCGCCGAAGAGCTGCTTCCGAACTTTGGCGCCAATAATGGCTACGCGCCGGCCCGCTTGATTGTCTTCGATGCTGATGAACCGGCCTGTGCTAATCGGAACACTGCGCATCTTATTGAATTGCGGCTCTACCCCATCAGTGTCGAAAGCACCACTGTTGAATGAGCTGGTTGCGCGATTAGTGCTCTCAATCTCGCCCACTACTGCTTCGACCAAGTAGCATTCATCACGAATTCCTACAACGTCGTTGTGCGTCAGCCGGATGCGATGCCCAGCACGCTGACCACCGGCCTGCTTCGCTGTTCTGCCTCCGAAAAGAATGACGATGTTCTCGCCCAGACTCTTCATGCTGTTACGCTGACCTTCTTTGAAACCGTCGCCCATGGCTACGATGAGCACGATAGACGCAATGCCCCAGGCGATGCCGGCCATGGTCAAAAAGGTCCGCAGCTTATTACGCAGAAGACTGGAGAACACCTGCGAAAACAGCTCTCTCAGGTACGTCATTTAAGGCAGAATGACCTGTTGGCCGGTGGTGAGCCCGCTGAGAACTTCCGTGCGTGCGCCGTTGCTGATACCAGTCTTCACCGGAATGCGGCGGCGACCTTTCTCGTTGCTAGCGTCTGGCACTTCCACCTCTGTAGCCCG
>CAXTWQ010000033.1:47775-48377 GCA_964248065.1 uncultured Bryobacteraceae bacterium
CTCTTGGAGGCTGCGCTCACACCTCACCGGTAGGAACAGCGCCTTCCGGAATCGTCAGCACCTGCTTCTTTTCGTCCAGAATGATCTCGGCATTGGCCGTCATCAGAGCTCGTAGTTTGCGCGTCTCGTTAGAGATGGAAACACGCACTTCGAACGTAGTGACGTTGTCCTTTTCGGCGCCCATGGGCGAGATTTTAGTGACCACGCCCGGGAACTTTTGATCCTTGAACGACTCAACTGTAATCCGGGCTACCTGGCCCAAATAGACTTTGCCAATATCGCTTTCATCCACCTTGCCTTTAACGTAGACACTGCTCAGGTCACCAAGAGTCATGATCAGCGTCGCGCCTGAACCCATGGTGAGGATGGAACTCACTGCGCCGCCCACCTCACTATCGCGCGAAAGGACGACGCCATCGATAGGAGAGGTAATCGTGGCATTGCGCAAATCTTCCTCAGCCCGGGCCACGACTGCGTTCTGCTCGTCATACTGAGCCTGAGCTTTAATAATGGCTGCCTGCGCACTGGCTAGATTGGCAATCGCCGAGTTCTTTTTATTTAGGGCAAGCTGATAGTTCTTTTCTGCCTCGTCTGCCTTATCT
>CAXTWQ010000034.1:0-7544 GCA_964248065.1 uncultured Bryobacteraceae bacterium
GTACATTAATCGGCGGCTGGTCGAACTGTTGGGCACTCCTAACAGCTGACCTTCGTCTCGCGAGAAAAGGCGTTTGGGTCGCGTTCGCTTTCCGGACTGTCGAGGCATTCCAAATCTTTTTCAATGGCGATCTTCAGGTGCGATCCCTCGGCGGACAGGTTGAAGTAGATACCGATCGCCTCGCTGTGTGCCCATTCTTTAATGTCAGCTCCAGGAGCCGCGATGGAGATGATGCCGTCAACAAATGAGGCGCTTGCCGCCCCCTGGCTAAATGCTTCCAGTACGTAAACAAGCTTGGTGCTGCCTGGAAACCGAACCTCCTCCTGCAAAGCAGTGCCGGCCGCCAACTCGTCTACTTCCTTTCGATTGAGACGAAGGCGAAGGCTATTTTGGCGAGTGCGCAGTTTCACAGCTCTAAGTTTATCCGCCAATCACCTGAGTAAACATTAAATCGGTGGTCTCGCAAAAATCCGATGAGGGTAATACCAAGCTGCCGTGCTGTCTCAATCGCAAGACTGGACGGACCGCCAACAGTTACCAGGAAGCTGCCGCGAGCCGCCCCTGTTTTCTGAACCAACTCAAAGCTGCTGCGGCTGCTAAGGAGCAGGATCTCGTCTTTCAACGGGATTCGATCGTTCAGCACGCAATAGCCGATGAGCTTATCGAGTGCATTGTGGCGACCGATATCTTCGAACAACTTCTCCACCTGGCCAGCGCTGTTGACTAGAGCAGCCGCGTGTAAGCCTCCGGTTTGAGTGAAGCCCTGCTGGTGCTGGTTGAGCAAGTTGGGAAGAAGCTCAATGAAGCTTCGGGAAACGACGGACGGTTTCGGCTCAACATTCCTATTGGGCAGCATGAGCGCATCGCGGCTTCGTTTGCCGCAGACTCCACAACTAGAGTTGACAATGCTGTTACGGCTGGTGCGCCACGATTCGAAATCGACAGTGGGCGCCAGTTCGGCGACGACCTCGTTGTGGGGTTCGGTGCCTAGCAAGCGGATCTCAAGCAGATCTGCGCCGTTTACAATGATGCCTTCCGATAACAGCAACCCAGCCACCAGTTCGCGATCATGCCCAGGGGTGCGCATAGTGAGTGCTAGGTTCTCAGTGCGGCGAGTCTCTTTAAAGCGGTAAGCAATGCGAATATCTAGCGGCTCCTCGGCGGCAACGGTGTCCAGGACGCGTTGGGAGCCGGCGCTTGTCACCCGTTTAATTTCGAAGGAGCGAAGGGCACGCCGATCCAGAGATGATGCTGCGCTATCTTGATCGTGATTACTATGCCTGCTGCCGGCATCCATCATGTCGAGCTCCTGGTTCTTGCACTGCTGTTTCTCGTAGCCGCATTAGCTGTCATTGCTAAGAAGATAGCGGTCCCCTACCCGATTATTCTGGTGATCGGTGGGTTGTGCCTGAGTCTGGTCCCAGGAGCGCCTCCAGTCGCGCTCGACCCCAACATTGTTTTCCTGGTCATTCTCCCGCCCCTGTTGTTCTCGGCAGCCTTTCATACTTCATGGAGAGAGTTTCAGCGTAATCTGCTCAGTATTTTGCTGCTTGCCTTCGGGTTGGTGGGCTTTACTGTTTTCGGCGTTGCGCTGGCCGTCCGATGGCTGCTGCCCGGTTTTGACTGGCAGCTCGGGCTGGTTCTGGGTGCAGTGGTGGCCACCACCGATCCTATTTCAGCGGTGGCAACGGCGCGCAAGCTGGGCATCCCGCGCCGCATTTCGGACTTACTGGAAGCCGAAAGTCTGTTGAACGATGGCAGCGGGCTGGTGGCACTGCGCTTCACATCGGCGTTAGTGGTGACAGGCGTAACGCCCACTTTCCTGCAGGGCGTTGGGACATTGTTCTATCTGATTGCAGCAGGCCTTGCCATCGGCATTGCGGTGGCGTGGGTGGTAAGCCACATCCAACGCACCATTTCCGAATCGGCAATTGAGATCACCATCAGTATCATCACGCCTTACATTGCGTACTTAGCGGCTGAGAGCGCGGGCTGTTCCGGCATTATGGCCACCCTTGCATGCGGGATTTATCTGGGCAGGCGCAGTTCCGGTTTCTATTCACTGCATGCGCGCATTGAGGCCTCAGCAGTCTGGAGCACGCTAAATTTTATTTTGAACGGCGTTGTGTTCCTGCTGCTTGGGCTACAATTGCCGACCATTATTGCTGACATACAAGGCAGAGGGCACCGGAGCTTGCTTTTGGAGGCAACGCTGTTTTGCCTGCTGGTAATTGCGCTAAGGCTGCTGTGGGTGTTCCCGAGTTCCTGGTTGATTGCCAAGCTGCGGCATCGTGCTATCGCGCGCCATACTGACCCGTTCTCATCCCGAGCGGCATTTCTGGTCGGTTGGGCGGGGATGCGCGGTGTATTGGCACTGGCGGCTGCAGTCTCGCTGCCGGAGCACGTGGCGGCGGGCGGAGTGTTCCCGGAGAGGAACCTGATCATCTTTCTTACATTTGCGTTGATTTTTGTGACATTGGTTGTGCAAGGGCTTACATTGCCGACACTTATCCGGCGTTTAGGGCTGAGCGGGACAGCAGCGGCGAGTGAGATGGAGGAGGAAGAAGCTGCGCGGCGCGAGATGATCAGTTCGGCTATGGCGTCACTTCAGGAGCTCAAACTGGAAGGAAGGGAGAACCCGCACACGCTGAATCAGCTGGAGCACTACTACCAGCGGCGATTGGCACTGCTGGGTGGCGAGGAAGACGGGTCCGAATCGGGTCTAAGCCGGGAGGAGGTGCAGCAATATGACAAGATCGCACATCGCCTGCGGTCTGTTGAGCGAACGGCGGTGCTGCAGCTTCGGGACAGGCGAAAAATTCACGATGAGGTTCTAAGGGATCTGGAACGGGAACTCGATTTGCTGGATGCGCGGTTTGGGTAAGGCAGGGAACTTCCCGCGACCGTTGTTCGTAATCACACGGAGGAGTTTCCCATGAACTATCGCTCGGTTTGCGTGATTGCAGCATTTGCGTCATCCGTTGTTCCAGTTGCCCAGTGTAGGGTTCAGGACCCGGATGGGGCTGGAGTTTCTATCAGCAAGACGGTTACTGCTGAAGACGTTGGATTACCGCTCTATCCCGGGGCGCGTCCGTATAAGGAAGAGTCGGATGATAGTTCATCCGTCCAGCTAGGTGCCTGGGGTGGCGGAAGCGGGTTTAAGCTCGCCGTGATGAAACTGCAATCAAGCGCTTCGCCTGACAAGATCAAAGAATTTTACCGGAGTGCGCTTAGCAAGTACGGATCTGTATTGGACTGTAAGGATGCTGGTGCGAAGTCCGGAAAACGCGATGGCGGGAAGGACCTCACCTGTGACAACGACAAGCAGGAGCCGGGAGAGACTTTGCTGAAGGCTGGCAGCAATGATAACCAGCACGATGTGGCAATTAAGAAAGAGGGCGACCGAACCGTTATAGCTCTGCTGCATATCCGCCGCAAGCAGTAAAGCCCGGTGGATTAAAGACCTGATGAATCCTCGGGCGATAAACGCGCCAGCTCGGCGTTTCTGGTGAGGAGTGCAGCAAAGTCTCTCCCATCGTCAACTGCAACGCCGATCCTGGTTATCTGTTTTTGATTGCCCCAAAGCTTAAACACGGTTGCTGGTTGTACGAGCTCGATCAGGTACTGCGGATCAGCAAGTACCGTCGTTTTCCAATACCCGGAGGATTTGGGCGGCAGAGATGTGGCGGTAGAAATCCGGTGGCAGCTGATTATGTTCTTACCCGGGATAATTGCTTCACTCCAAAAACCAACACGGAGTTTTAGGTACTAATCATTCACCAGAATGGTTCGAAGTTTAGTAACGCGCAAGATTGCCAAGGCCCAAAGTATCCCGTACGCATCGAGCGCAGTCCAGATCCATGCGGCTGAGTGGCTGAACCGGGCTATAACCAAGTGAAGCGGAACACCCTCGCACACGATGCCAAGCAGCAAGAGGAGACCGAGCGTCGAATAGCCGCTTGCTTCTGCATAGGAGAAAGCGACCGAGTTGTTCTTTCTTTCAGGCTTCGAGCGCCATGAGAACAGCGCGTAATAGAGGACGGCCACCTCTACTGCTAGAAGGTTGGAGAGTTTCTGGTAGGGAATTATCGCTCGGCAGGAGGCGCGTATCCGGGTCAACGGGTCTTCTCCGCCGGCCCTGTTGCGAAGCCTGCAAAGTATCTTCGCGAGTATGAGCAACTCTAAAGGAACGCTCATCCATCGCAGTAAGTCAGATTGCGAGCAAGTGCCCGGATGAGAAACTCCGACGTGAGTAAAGAGAAATCTGCGCATTCAATTCAGGTGAACCATGAAGCCTAACCCTGACGTAATGATAAGAAACAGAGACCATAGGTGTAGATATTGCAGCTCAAAGAACGGCATCGCACCCACCATTCTCCCTTCTAACTGACTTCCATGGGGAATGCTGATCAGGTAAATTACATTGTTGCTTTCATCCACCTTGTAGAAGATCAGAAAAGGCGAGTGGTGCAATGCACGGGCCTTGCTGTTAGGAAGAGGTGAGCCTATGAAGGGAGATGTCTTGAGTCGCCGGATATAATCCCTGATATCCCGAATGACCTTGATTGCAACGTCCCGTCCACTTCGATTCCAGTAGTAATCTCGAATCGCAGCTAAGTCTCGAATGGATGCTTCCGAGTAAACTATTTTTCGGTAGCCCATCGGGTAATCATCGAATCCACCTCGGCTTCTGAGTGAACTCTACCCTCGAGGATGTCTCTTTCCCCCGCTGCTATTTTTTGAAGCGTCTCTGGATCATTGACTCCGGTGACCACCTCTCCAGCCTCTACCGCCTTAGCAATCAGATCCTCAACTGTGACTGGCATGTAATTAGATTTTACCGACATTCATTGCCTTCGCTGATCACCTACGACGATTTGGTGATATTGCACCCCGAAGACACGCGTGCGAGTACCACGTGCGCCTTTAATGCACCGAGATTGAGAATGGGAGAATATTCAGCAATCCGCCTTTCAACGCTGCTGGCCCGGGGAGTCCTCCGATACGCGATTGCACTTTGTCTAGAGCGTATTCTTCCATCGCTTGCTCAGGAGGAGTATTAGTCAGGAACTCAAATAGAGTTCGCCGGGGCGGAAACATCACCAAATTGGTTTCGCCATTCGGGGATAGATGAGCTTTCTTGCGGATCCGCGCTACTGCCTCGTTCAGCCCGCCCAATTCGTCCACCAGTCCGTTGTTCTGCGCCTGCGTGCCCATCCAGACCCGGCCTTGCGCTAACGAATCAATCTGGTCATAGTTCTTTTTGCGCGCCGTTGCAACCTTTGTCACGAAAGAATGATAAGTGTTAGCAATCTCATCATGCAGCTTCTGGTGAGCAGCGTCTGAGAGCGGCGTGTACAGCGAATCGAGGTCAGCAAACTTACCGCGCGAGATGCCTTCCTGCTGGATACCCAACTTGTCATAGAGGCCATGAAAGTTGGGCCGTACGTAAAGCACTCCAATCGAACCAGTGATGGTATTCGGATAAGACAAGATTGGATCACCAGTCATGCTGATGAAGTATCCGCCCGAAGCAGCCAGATCCGACATGGAGATGACCAGCGGCTTGGCTGCGCTAAGCAGCTTCAACTCGTGGAGAATCTCGTCGGAGGCCACAGCGTCGCCGCCCGGAGAGTCGACGCGCAGGATTACACCTTTGATGCTGCTATCGTTCCGAACTTGCCGTACGATTTTGCTGAACGAACCCGATGAGATAACGCTCTGATTGCTATATGCATCATCGGAAGTGCTGCCGCGCAAGATGTCGCCTTCACCCACAAGCATGGCGACGCGGTCACCCTTAGCTTGAGCAGCTTGAAAGTAAGTTCGCAGCGGAACGCGATTCAGACTTTTGTTGCCGACCTTCTGCTTCAGTGCCGTAAAAACATTGTCTTCGTATCCTAGTTCGTCCACCAGTCCGGTGGCTTTCGCCTGGTCAGCGGTGAAGGGTCCAAGATCTACCAACGTTCGTATATCGTCAGCGCTCTTGTGACGGCCTTGTCCGACCGAAGAGCAGAAGTCGCCGAAGATCTGGTCAAGGACCGTACCAAGAACCTCCCGAGTTTCCGGGCTCATGGCCGTCTTTGAGAAAACATCGCCAGCATCTTTATAACGCCCGATGTGATCTACCTGGACACCGACTCCGATTTTGTCGAGAGTGTTCTTGAAGTAGCTCTCTTCGATCCGAAAGCCTTTCACGTCCAGGTTGTCATCTGGCGAGATGAAAACACGATCCGCCACCGAAGCAAGATAATATTCGTGAGACCCGGCACCTTGCAGAAGCGCATACACAGGCTTGCCCGATCGCTTGAAGTCGACCAGGTCACGGCGTACTTCCTCCAGCTTTGCCCAACCTGCCTGCACATTTCGAGGCTGCAGCAGAATTGCCTTGATCCGGTTATCGTTAGCTGCCGCACGCAAGGAAGTCCAGACATCACGGACCGTGGGCTGGTTTTGCGATTGCACGAGCGGTATGGGCAGTTCCACCGGCGAGCTTTCAGGCAGAGTGCCTTCCAGCGAGACAACGAGAACTCCATTGGCGGCCACCACGGGCTGCTTACTGCTGAAAGCGCGGCCAATCGCAAGCGTGATAATGACAATTCCCAGAACGGCAACAATCACACCGACAATGATTCCCAGTAGAAATTTAGACATGAGGACTCAGGTGCATTTCTTCTCTCGAAGCGTAGCAAGTTTCGATTATTGAGCCGCGGATCGCCGTTCTCAGCCGCCTTTCACTTAAAAGCAGACGTGGGCAAGGAAATAGGTTTAATGGGATTGACGCCCCTAGATTTGCTCTGTGTCTGACCTCCTAGAAATGGAGACTGCTGTCGGTTGTTAGGCCGCAGCAACCATACCGCTTTGTGCAGCGTAAGCGATCAAACTGACGCGATCATGGATGTCCAACTTCCGCATGAGATTCAACTTGTGCGCCTCAACCGTTTTCGCGCTCAGGGATAAATCGGAGGCTACGGTCCGGACGGTCTTGCCCTCAGCTAATAGCCTGACTACTTCTCTCTCGCGATTTGTCAGCAATTGGCTCGCGCCAGCATCCGGCGTGTGACGGGCAAGGGCTTTCAAGTCAGGAACCATCCCGGATGATTGCGTACCGTCCTGGTGCGTAGCGATGCTGAGCAGAGCAGCGGTAATGTGCGCCGGCTTGCTGTTCTTCAGCATGTACCCGCGAGCGCCTACGGCCAGAGCAGCTTCTAAGGTGCGCGGGCTCTCCTCGACAGCCATCACGAGAATCTGGGTAGAGGGCTGAGCCTGTCGCATCGCCATACGTAACTGCGTGGTGTCCTGTGAAACAAGCAGGCCGCCATCGATGATGAGCACATCCGGCTTTACCGCTTGTACGTTGTCTAGGAGTTCTTCACCTGTACCAGCCTCGCCCACCATGCACAGGGCGGCGCTCTGTCCTATGAGAGTCTGGAGACCACGTCTGAAGAGAAAGTTCCCATCGGCAATCAAAATCCGGGTGATCCGTGTAATTTGTCCCATCTGCTCCTGCTGCGTGATCTATCGGCAGACTCCAGGTGAAAACT
>CAXTWQ010000034.1:7554-34215 GCA_964248065.1 uncultured Bryobacteraceae bacterium
CAAACTATTTGCCCGAATCTGATGGCTGAGCGCCCCGCAAGATTCGGATCAGGCTTGCATCATCGTTTTCCCGAGCACGGTCAAGAGCGGTGTGACCCCGCTGATCCTTCAAGTTCTTATTGGCTCCTCTTTTGAGCAGCAGCACGACAGCAGCTTGTCGATCAAGCGATGCCGCGAGCATCAAGGGGGTCGCGCCAGACTCGGTATCTTGCGGGTCAATGGCTGACCCGGCATTTAGCAGAAGAGTTAAACTCTCAACGCTACCGCCAAGTGCTGCGTCGTGAAGCGGTGTTCCGCCCGAGCGGTTGCGTGCGTCCAGCTTGGCCCCTGCTTTCAGCAGAAGCTCCACAATGTGAGACTGATTTTTCAATGCCGCATCATGCAAGTAGGTAGAGCCTGCGGACGTATGTCGATTGATGTCGAGCCCGCTCTGCAGCAGAATGCGGACGATCTCGGTTTGGCCTTTCACCGTTGCAGTTTCCATGGCGCTTTCGGCTTCGGTCTGTGATTCAGCCAGATGCGCACCGCTTTTCAGCAGTTCTGTTACAACGTTGCCATTCTTATAAGCAAGCGCGAGATCCAGGGGCGATTGGCCAAATCGATCGCGTTCTACCGGATCACAACCGGCGGCAATAAGCAGCTTGACCATATCGGCAAAGCCCTTGATGCTGGCCTCGTGCAAAGGACCGCGTCCATCACTGGGGTGAACGTGATGAACATCGGCACCATGTGCCAGCAGACAGCGAACCGATGGAACCTGATTATGCAGAATCGCCTCGTCAAGCGCAGTGTTGCCGTTAATGTCGGTAGCTTCTAGCGGAATGCGAGCGGCGAGGAGCAGTTCAAGGACATCGGAATTGTTACGGCCTGCGGCAATGTGCAGGACAGTCTGGCCGTTGCGATAGCGGCGGTTCACGTCTGCTCCTTTGCTCAGCAGCAATCGCACGACGGCTGGCCTGGAGGTGAGCACCGCATATTGCAAAGGAGTAGAGCCTGCTTCACGGTGGACGGCATTCACATTGGCGCCATGGGCAATGAGAAGAGCTGCAATTGGCTCGTTGCCGAGCCAAGCCGCATCCAGAAGACACGTGCCGCCAAGCGGATCAAGACTGTTAGGGTCAGCACCAGAATCGAGCAGCTTTGCCGTTAGCTCGACATTGCCGGTGCGAACAGCACGGTGGAGGATCTCGGACCCCTCGCGCTCCACACCCGAAGGAGTCACTTGACCAAGAAGGTCAGCTTTGAAAAGCGTGGATGCGGCCAGAATCACACAAGCCAGCATGGCCGCTGACCGAAGCATGCCATTAGGTTACAAGAGCGGCCGTCGCCGATAGCGCTCGGGCTGAAATGAAAAGAGCGCCCCGATGAAGGAGCGCTCTAAAAATCTGAGGAAAGAACAGTTAGGCGAGATGCTTGTCGAGCATCTTTACAAACTCAGGCTTGCCAATTGCGCCGACTTTCTGCTCAATAATCTGGCCACCTTTGAAGAGCAGCACGGTCGGGATTCCCCGGATGCCATAGCGGGAAGCAGTCTGCTGATTCGAATCGACATCCAGCTTGCCTACTTTTACTTTTCCGTTGTACTCGGTCGCAACCTGATCGACAGTCGGTCCCATCATGCGGCATGGTCCACACCATTCGGCCCAGAAATCCACAAGCACTGGAACCTCCGAGCTGAGAACTTCCTTCTCAAAAGACGCATCATTGAATGTCAAAGTATTGCTGCCAGCCATTGTTAATCTCCGTTCAGTTGGATGAATTGCCGATTAAATTGATTCAGGTAGAGTTTGATGGGCACGTTTGCTCTGGGTAAACTAAGGGAGGAAAGCAGCACTGTTGAAAGTTCTTCCGCGTCTCCCCAGCTTAGCCGTTCGTTCCGTCATTTCGGCAGCCATACTTCTGTCGGCCCTTCCCGATATCCAGGCAGGAAGTGCCCTGGAACCGGGACAAGCTTCCGCATCACAAACGCAACCGAGTCGGGCAAAGCAGGACGCCTCGCTAGCTCAGGCTGATAACGGCTTTAGTGTCAGCCCCACGCTCTTTGCCACTCTGGCGGCTATCAATGCGGCCGGCTACGATGCCGGGATCGATTCGCCGCTGAATCAGCATTATAAAGTTCGCACTCAGATTCGAAAAGAGCTGGCCTCACGCCCTGCCAACTCTCTTTCAGAGTTGCGTGCCTTCTACAAAGATCATAAGAAGGCTTCAGACACTGCCGACCTGAGCCAGTATATTTCGTTCGCGATGATTGCCAAGGGACCGCCGGACTTCGTAGTTCCCGGTGGGCAAGTGCCGCCCGATGTGCAGGCGCTGGATGGCTTTAGCGCGATTCTGGCGCGCTACTACAAAGAAGCCAAACTCGATGATCTGTGGACCCGCTCACAACCTGCTTATGCAGCTGCTGTAGGCGAGTATCAGGATGCAGTCATCGGAACGCTCTTTGAAGCCAACGGATATTTGCGCAATCCTTCAGGCACTACCGGACGCCGATTCCAGATCTTTCTAGACCTGTTAGCTGCGCCGGACCAGATTCAGGTACGGAGCTATCAGAGTGATTACTTCATTGTGATCTCGCCGACAACAGCGCCGGTGGTGAATGAAATTCGCGACGCCTATCTGGAGTACCTGTTAGACCCGCTCAGCTTCAAGTACAAAGAAACAATCAATCAAAAAAAGGCGCTGGCTAAGTACGCTCAGCAAGCTCCGGCCCTCGACCTTGCTTACAAGGACAATTTTTCGCTGCTGTTGACCAAGAGCCTGATCAAAGCCGTCGAGAGCCGGCTGTTGCATAGCGGCGTGGACAAGCGCACTCAGTATGTGAATGAGGCTATGCGCGAAGGTTACGTACTGACGGCGGGCTTTGCGGACCTGCTAATCGGTTACGAGAAGCAGCAGGAATCCTTCCGGTTGTACTATCCGGAGCTAATCTCTGCTATCGATGTCCATAAGGAAGAGAAGCGGCTGAAGAACGTGGAATTTGTGCAATCGGTTCCGCCGCGTGTCATTGCGCCTCCTGCGCCCATGCAGGTTAACCCCGCCGAAGCAGCACTACTCTCTGCGGACGGACTCTTTGAACAAAAGGAGTATGAGGGCGCTAAAAAGCTCTATAAGCAAAGCCTGGAACAGACAGCCGACAAAGCAATTCAGGGTCAATCACTGTATGGGCTGGCGCTCATCAATCTTCAGGAGAAACGTTGGGACGAGGCATTGAATCTCTTTCAACGTACTGTTGAAACCAGTCCCACGCCCGCAACTATGGCCTGGTCGCATTTCTACCTCGGGCAGCTGGCATTAAAAGCCGGCGACACGGGAAAGGCCACAACGGAGCTGAAGGCAGCTCTAGCAACTGAGGGCGCTACTGCTCGCGCTCGTGACGCGGCAGAAAAAGCGCTGCAGAGCATATCAGGAGAACAGAAACCATGAAAACTCAATTTCTTTCGTACGCCATTGCAACGGGGCTGCTGACGGGTTTGCTCGCCAGTGCCCAGACTGCACCGCCCAAGCCTAAATCGCAGAAAGAAGTCGACGCTCTGCAAAAAGTGCAGGCCGCCGAACAAGCACAGAACTGGGACGGGGTAATCACCTCCGTTAACGGTGTGCTTGAGAACTTTGCCGACACCGAGTACAAACCGATGCTTCTCAATATGGCCATGGATGCGGCGCAGCGTAAAGGCGACGCCGCCCAGACTTCCGTGTTTGCCGATCGAGTATTGGAAGCAGAGCCGAACAACATTCCGGCACGTGTGACGCTGGCTGAATCAACCGTGCAGCATGTGCGTGAGAACGATCTGGATAAGGAACAGAGTCTGAAAAAGGTGGATGATTATGCCAATAAGGCGCTCGATCTTCTGAAGACCGCCGATACGCCTCCCGTCGGCATGCCGCCTGCGCAGTGGCCAGACTACAAAAAGGAACTTACTTCGCAGTCTTATGACGCGCTAGGCCAAGCGGCATCGTTGCGGAAAAACTATCCGGATGCGATCAAAGATTTTAAATCGGCAACCGAAGCGCAAACGACCAACACGGTAGCCATGGCCCGGCTCTCGAAAGCTTATGTGGATGGCAAGCAGTATGACGATGCAATTACAACGGCGGATAAGGTTTTGGCAGTTCCCGACGCACCGGCTTCTGTGAAGCAGTTCGCTCAGCAGTCGAAAGACAATGCTACAAAGCTAAAAGCTGCTCCGGCTCCAGCGGCAAAGTAAGGCCACGGACGAGTACGGCAGCGGAGATGCGGGACATTCCAGTATCCGGCAAAGCGCTGGAGGAAGTAATTGGCTATCGCTTCAACGACCGGCGCCTGGTGAAGCGTGCGCTGACTCATCGATCTTGGAAGGCGGAGCAAACGAGCGCTGCTCTCGGTGACAATGAGCAACTGGAGTTCCTGGGCGATTCGGTACTCGGATTCGTCGTGAGTGAGGCGCTCTTTCAGGCTCACCCTAGTGCGCGCGAAGGCCAGCTTTCGCTAATGAAGGCGCAGCTGGTTTGTTCTGTCCATCTCTATGGCTGTGCTCTGAGACTTGGTTTAGGTGAGTTTCTGCACCTTGGTCGAGGTGAAGAGCGAAATGGAGGCCGGAATCGCCGAACCCTGCTGGCAAACACAATGGAGGCGATCATTGCAGCTATTTTTCTGGACGGTGGTCTTGCGCCCTCAAAGGCGTTCATTGAGCGCCATGTGTTAGCCGGCCTGCAAGCCTCAGCTGGAGAAAATGACTTCAGCTTGATAGATTACAAAGGCGCGCTGCAGGAGCGTGCACAAGCTCGCGCACTACCGACTCCGCGTTATGTGGTAATCTCCACAGCCGGTCCGGAACACGCCAAGCTGTTTATTGTGGAAGCTCGGATCGGTGCTCAGTTTGCGAGCCGCGGACAGGGTAGTTCCAAGAAGGTGGCCAGCCGGGAAGCGGCCCAGAATCTACTGGCAGAATTAGACAGCAGCGGTTGGAAGCTGCCGACTGAAGAATCAGCCTACGTGTCTGCCGGCGAGTGATCGAGTAGGCGCAGTATCTCGCGCAACTCCCGACGCAGCTCAACGATGACGTAGGACGGCGATCCAGCAAACAATTCGCCTTGCCGATCTGACAATTTAGGGCGCTCTGAACGTTGCGGCTTGGTGGCAAGCATTTTGCGGGCGCCTGCGATGGTGAAGCGTTTCTCGTATAAAAGCCGTTTGATTTCGAACACCATCTGCACGTCCTTGCGTCGATAAAGCCGATGTCCAGTGCCTGACTTCTGCGGCCCCAAGCCAGGAAATTCGGACTCCCAGAAGCGGAGGACATAAGGCTTTACAGCAGCGAGCCGCGCGACTTCGCCGATACGAAAGTAGAGTTTATCGGGGATGAGCGGCTCTGCTTTTGCGTCGCCTCCGGCAAGTTCTGTCGGACGTTCTTCCAAACGGTCCATGGGTTTCCAGCCGAATTCAGTTTACCGGAAATGAGCAGGAGCCGCGAACTAACGACGCAGAGTTACTCAATTGTCCAGTCCGGTCCGGGTATGATCCGCTTCATGAACTCGTCAAACAGCGGCACGGTAAACGCGGTGTCTCCATGGCTTGGGCTCCAGATCATGCCTTTCGTGATTAGCGTTTGGCGAACCGGCCCCAGAGAGTTAGCACCCTTGCTCAGCGTTTGCGCAATCTCGCCGGATCTGTGCGGCCCCGGCCCAAGTTCTGCCATAGCGCGTAAATACTTCTTTTCGGTGGGAGTTAGCCGATCAAAGCGCACTCGAAAAAAACTCTCATCGAGCGCCGCTACCGCCTCAACAGAAGCGGCTAAGGTATCGGTCAGCGTGATGGGACTTTGTGGGGCAACATCCCACGCGTGCTTTCCCCATTCTTGAAGAAAATACGGGTATCCCCGGGTTGCTGAAAGAATCTGGGCAACCGCTTCAGGGGTGTAATCGACGCCCTCATCGTGTGCAGGTTTGACAATCGCAAGTTCTGCTTCAGCGGGTGCAAGGGGCCCGATCATTGGAAAGTTGAATAGCCTTTCGGCGTATGACTTTGCATTGCCTGCCAACCCTCTTAATTGGGGTAAGCCAGCCCCAACCACTGTTAACGGAAGTTGGCTCTGGGCGCACCGGTGCAGTGCGGAGATGAGCGCGGCAAATTGGTCATTTTCAAGGTACTGAATCTCGTCGATGAAGAGAACTACAGCTGTATTTGCATTTCGAGCCGCCAGCCCGACCTCTTCCAACAGAGCCGTCAGATCATCTTCGAGATTGCCATTGTCGGCCAGCCCTGGTTCCGGTTCAAAGTCAAGACCGACCTCCAAGTCACTGTATTTTAGCTTCAAAGCCTTGGCGAAACCCGCCAGAGCCCGCAGCCCACGCTGAGCTAAGTCCTTGGCTGCTTCCACACGACTCAGGCGCAGCAACACGAGTCGAAGCTGGGGTGCCAAGAGAGCCGGTAGCGAGCGACTTTCAGGTGCTTCGATTCGAAGAGTATAGGCTCCCGATTCTTCAGCATCGCTCCGCATGCGTTCCAGCAGTACGGTCTTCCCAACTCCGCGCAGTCCAACCATCAACACACTCTTGGCAGAGTTGCCGCGGCGAATTCGCATAATTGCAATTCGAACCTGCTCGCGAAGCTTGTCTCGACCGGCCAGTTCGGGCGGTGGACTCCCGGCACCAGGAGAGTATGGGTTGGTTACAGGATCCATCGGTTAGGCTCCAGCCATTTATAAGGAGTTTAGCGAATTTATCCTCCGAAGATAAAATGGCTAAACTCCTTAGGATTCGAATAGCGGCCGGAGCTTATGAGGCGCAATCAGATAAGCCTTAGCATCTCGGCGGCATGATCAGGGGCTGCCAAACCATACCCAATAAGCAGCTGAACAGTTCTGCAACAGCATCGACATACACTGGATGCATCCGTTTACTTGAATCTATGCCTACATTGCCACGTAGCCTTCGCCTTTCTTCCATTCTGTTCCTCGCAGCAGGAGCTATGTTTTCTCAAGCAACGGGGGGTCTTCAACAGAAACAATGGGGAACCAAAGACGGAAAGCAAGTTCTTCTGTATACATTACAGAGCCCTTCTGGCATGAAGGTGAGCATCACAAACTATGGCGGAACGGTTACCTCCATCGAGGTGAAAGATCGCAACGGTAAGACCGCAGACGTAGTGCTCGGCTTCGATAGCCTCGCCGGCTACACCTCACCCACGAACAAGTCCTATTTTGGGGCGCTCATCGGCCGGTACGGCAACCGGCTGGCTCACGGCCAGTTCACCATCAATGGGCATAAGTATCAAGTTCCGACCAATGATGGCCCGAACTCGCTCCATGGTGGAACAACTGGCTACAACGCTCGTGTCTGGGATGGGAAAGACGTTTCCACACCGGGACATCCAGCGCTGCAATTGCACTATCTAAGTCCGGATGGCGAGATGGGCTTCCCTGGCAACCTGGATGTCACCGTAAAGTACACGCTCGATGGGCAGGCGTTGAGCATCTACTACTCGGCAACAACGGACAAGGATACGGTTCTGAATCTGACGAACCATTCGTACTTTAATCTGGCGGGTGCCGGAACTAAGTCGGTCCTGGAGCACAGAGTCATGCTTGCCGCCGATCGCTTCACGCCGGTTGACTCGACCCTGATCCCTACAGGCGTACTGCAGCCAGTGTCTGGGACGCCGTTCGATTTCCGCAAGTCGACCGCAATCGGGGCCCGCATCGACACTTCAGATGAGCAACTGAAACTGGGAAAGGGCTACGACCACAATTACGTTCTGAATGCTCCGGGCAATTTGAAGCAACTGGCAGCACGTGTGGAAGAACCTACCAGCGGCCGCATTCTGGAAGTGTTCACCGATCAGCCCGGCCTGCAGTTCTACTCCGGCAATTTTCTTAACGGAACCAACAAGGGTGTCGGCGGAGTCTATGAGTATCGTTCTGCTTTCTGTATGGAAACCCAGCACTTCCCGGACTCGCCCAATCAGCCAAAATTTCCGACCACGCTGCTGAAGCCGGGCGAGAAATTTCACCACACGACGATCTATCGCTTCTCGGCCAAGTAGCAGCTTATTTAATTGTGCGCCGGAGCGTATAAGCGTCCGGGCGCAACGACGTGTTGATCAGCTTCTTCGGATCATCTGTCACATGGATCAACTTGCCCGTGATATGGTTCGACCTCTCGGATGCCAGAAAAGCGGCGTGCTCAAGTTGCAGTTCAGGCGACGCTCCGCCAGTGCGCCGGACCTCCTTGGCAGTGCTGATCACATGGGCGTCCAGACGATCCTCAGCGCGAATGATTTCGTCTGTCAAGTTGGTGTAGGCGGGCCCGGGATCGAAGCAGTTTACCTGGACATTGTGGTCCAGCACCTCGCCTGCCAGGGACTCTACAAACCTCACCAGCGCCATCTTTGATGTTGCATACGCTGAGAAGTTCAGGCCGGCCGTGCCGTGACTGTCGCACGTGAGAACAATGATTTTGCCAGACCGCTTCTCAATCATGTTAGGCAGTACAGCGCGGCACGAATGAACAACCCCGAGAAGATTGACCGTCACGGCATCGGTCCAGGCCTTCTGAGACGCATGAAGGAACGTATCAATAGGCCCGTGAATAGCGGCGGCGCAAATCAGGATATCGATCGGGCTGCCAAACACGACCCGGGCACGATCAACGGCAAGGGTCAACTGCTCCGGATCAGTGACATCAGCGCGGATACGAAGCGCGTTACCGCCTGCCTGCTCTATCTCGATATGCGCCAGATCGAGCTCGGCTTTGGTGCGGCTGACCATGGCGATCTTAGCTCCAAGTCGCGCAAAGCCGAGAGCCAGCCTCTTTCCTAAACCGCGCCCCGCCCCGGTGACGAGAACGTTCTTATTTCGAAACTCAGTTGTCGTCGGCAAAGGCTGCCCTTCACATTGTCGTCCAGTGGCAGTGAGAACCCTGGCAGAGGCAATATGAGCTCCGCTCAAGTGCTTACTGATTGGCAGTTGATTTAAGTTTGCAGAAAAAATCACGGATTCCCGAAGAGCTCACAATTCGGACGCTCTTCAAATCAGCGCGTTGGAGATAGGTTGGCTGCGGCTTCTCGCCACTCTGTTTGGAAGGCAGTAGCACCACCATGTTCTTGTCGTCGGATCCAAGAATTAGAAACCGCAAAGCGGGAAGGGATTGCGGTGACGAGATACTGATTTCTGCTATCTGAAACTCGTTACCGTACAAACTTGCTGCACCTAATTCGTGTCCCAATACATATAGGGCAAGTAGAGACATTGCCGAGCACAAAACCAGGAATGTCCATTTTAAGGAGCTCGGGCGGACATATCGAAATGAGACTCCACCGAGAACTGCAAATGCTACGAACCAGACAGAAGTCCAGCTTGTAGCAGTAGTGTGGATCGGCCAAGAACAAGGGTTAGATGTGATCAGAGTCTTAGTCACAGCAATCGAGGCGAGCAAAGGCAACCGCAGCAAAAACGATGCCCCTGCAGTGAATAAGCCAACACCGAGACGGTACTTCGGTTCTCGCGCGAAGCGGCTATTGGGGATTGCTGGTATACCTACCTGAGCAACCCACAGGGCCACTAAAACTCCTACCAGCAAGACTATTGCTACTAGGATTGAGAGGTTAATTAGGAATTGAGCCCCATAGAAGATGTACCCAGCTGGCTGAAGCCCTGCTAGGAAATCGAGTCCAAGCGCCCTTGAGTAGCCGGTGTAATACGCCCCTCCCACGAAGTACAGTATTCCCGTAGCGACAACAGATCCTATGGAGCCGGCCATAACGGCATTCAGGGTTGAGGAATTTGCGGAACTAGCTGCTTGTTCATCAACGGACATCTGTTCACTCCAGTATGCCCGAGAGTCCGAACTTAGCGGCTGCACTCTTGGTGAAGGCAAGGCAGCCTATGTACGGCCTAGTCAGCCTGCAAACACACTACTTTGCGCTATACTGCCACATGTGAGAGTTACGGATACGCGTTCCGGCAAATCTAAAGAAACAAGAGGCTGATGAGTAAAGAAGACAGTATTGAAGTTACGGGGACGGTAGTTGAGAAGTTCCCGAGTGGTTTATTTAGTGTTCAATTAGATCAGGACAGAACAGTCCTGGCGCATCTGGCAGGCAAACTACGGCGAAACAGAATCAGGGTGCTCGCCGGTGACCGGGTAACCTTAGAAATGTCTCCTTACGACCTTACTAAGGGACGAATCACCTACCGGCACAAATAGTTTTTTCAGCCCGTCAATTTTATTCGAGAGTCGTGTTGTCAGTTCCTAGAACACCCATCAGAACCGGGTCAGAGCCCGACCAATTACCATAAGTACTTGTCGTCTCTCCAAACGCCTCAGCCGACGATTGTGCAACCCCAGCTCCAGGGAAAACATTGGCCACAGATCTACTTCGGAATTATGGCGACCTCTCTGGCAACGTTGCTGCTTGAGCTGTCGCTGACCCGGGTCTTCTCCGTCATATATTTTTATCATTTCGCTTTTCTTGCCATTTCGATCGCACTTTTTGGCCTGGGTGCCGGTGGTGTTTTCTCGTATGTTGTCGCTGCCTGGCGCGGAACGTTATGGGGCAAGCTTGGCACGATGGCGGTTTGGAACGCCGTTGTTTGTGTGCTCTCGCTCTGGTTTCTTCTATCGCGCACGGGCAACCTGAACACGGTAGAAATCAGCCTTGCGTATTTCGTTGCTGCTGCTCCGTTCTTTTTATCCGGAACGATTCTTTCGCTGGTGATTGCAGACACAGTAGAAAGAGTAAATCGCACTTACTTCTTTGACTTAGTAGGTGCGGCTGCAGGCTGTGCAGTATTAGTTCCGCTGCTCAATTGGATTGGCGGGCCTAACACAATCCTGGTAGCGGCAGTATTATTTGCGACATCGGCGGCTATATGGTTTCACCTGGACCGTGCCCCGCGCGGGCGAGTCGCTGCCGTTACGCTCGGGCTTCTGCTTGTCGCGCTGATCACTTACAACTCGAAATATTTTCTTCTCGATGTTAAGTACGCCAAGGGACAGCGCTTGGTGGGCGAGGAATTTCGGCAATGGAACAGCTTCTCGCGGATTGCCGTTAAGCCGGAGCCAGGCACAAATCTGAAGAGCATCGTTATTGATGCAGACGCAGCAACCGGTATCGCTCACTTTGACTTTGAGCACCTTACCAAAGAGCAACGTTTTGACCTGGAGTTTCATGGCCCGGGGTTGCCTTATTTCCTGCGGCCCGGGGCAAAGACGTTGATCATCGGTCCTGGCGGCGGCTGGGATGTATCGCGCGCTTTAGCTGCAGGCAGCAAGAGCATCACAGGCGTTGAGATCAATCCGATTATTGCGCGCGTGATCATGCGCGAGAAGTTTCCGCAGTACAGCAATCGACTCTATTTTCGGCCTGAAGTTGATCTGCACATTGAGGACGGGCGGGCGTTCGTCAGGCGATCTCAACAGCGCTACCAAGTGATTCAGGCAACTCTCGTGGATACCTGGGCATCAACGGCAGCAGGCGCATTTGCTCTTTCCGAAAACAACCTTTACACCACTGAGGCTTTCGTAGACTACCTTTCGCACCTGGAGCCCAGTGGTGTTCTGGCATTTACGAGATGGGGGTTTGATCCCCCACGGGAATCACTTCGTGTTGTGGCGCTAGCGCAGCAGGCATTGTCAAAGCTTGGAACTCCTGATGCGCGCGGCAATGTCGCTGTTGTCCGCGGCGACGTTGAAAAGCTGAATAAGTGGGGCGCACAGGATACGATCCTGATTTCGCGAAATCCGTTCTCCCCAGACGATTTGAATAAGCTAGAACAGTGGGCTGCAATCGCGCATGCCCAGCTTGTCTATTCTCCCGGCACGAACGAGCCTTCCCCGTTTGAACAGCTGCTCCGGTCCAGCAATCTGAAGGCTTTCTACAGCGGCTATCCCTTTGATGTCCGGCCCGTTTCAGATGATAAACCTTTCTTCTTCTATACCGTGCAGCCGCGGGACCTTTGGGCTTTCGTATTTCATGCCTCACGTGCAACGGCCGACTACAAAGTAAACTCTGCGCTTCCCGTTTTGTTCGGCTTAGTGGCCATTAGTATGGTCGCGACAGCAATCATCATTGCGTTACCACCGGTGCTGCTGGGACATCGTTTGCCTCGCACACCCGGCAGTTCCCAGGCACTCCTGTATTTTTTGTTTATCGGTGCCGGATACATCCTCATTCAGGTTGCGTTAATCCAGAAGTTTGTACTTTTCCTGGGACATCCTACTTCTGCCCTCACAGTGATCATCTTCTCCATGCTCTTATCAAGCGGCATCGGAAGTTACAGCAGTAAGCGACTCTTGCGAGGGCACATACGCAGTCTGGCTATTGCGCTCGGGTTCGTCGTTGGGGGAGTCGCGATCCTGTCGATCGTTGTCACGCCGATTGCAGAAGGCGGGATCATGCTTCCATTTGTCGTCAAAGTCCTGGTCTCCGTTGCTCTTATCAGCCCTGTCGGGTTCATTATGGGTATGCCGTTTCCAACAGGACTGACACTACTGGAACATTCAATGCCTTCTGCTGTTCGATGGGCTTGGGCAGTCAATGCCGCAGCAAGTGTGCTCGGCTCTGCGGCAGCGATGTTTCTGGCAATTTACTTAGGATTAAGCGCGACTTTGTTAATTGGTGCCGGGCTCTACTTACTCGCTTTGGTAAGCGTCCTACTCTCTCCTTTACGAAGGGCGCAAGCGGCCCGAGTTCCGTGAGCGGTCACAGCGTTTCCGATTTAAGACTTGGGTATAAGTTGCAGTGGCTCTTAGCTACTCGCAAGGCAATAGCACGACTAAGGTTCGAATCACGCTGTCTTCTCGCTGTTGGATTACTCTTCGGCTTCATGGCAGTTGTATTCATACCACCTGTGAGCACCTTCGACGGCCCAGGCCACTTTTTCCGTGCAGTCGACATCTCTCGCGGCCACTTCCGTTCCATTCGTTACTCCGAACGGCATCTAGGCGGCCCTATTCCAGGAAGGTACGATCGGTTTGTCCAAACGCTTTGGTCCAGCTATTGGTCCGGGCACCGCTTTCTTACCCTCTCGGAATGGGCTGCTATCACGCGGGTCAAGTACGGTGATAGCAATCCTAAGATCGAAGGTTGGACCAACACAGCAGTGTACAGCCCAGCTAACTACCTTCCGCAGAGCGTTGGCATAGCTGTCAGTAACATCATTAGCCGCTCCCCGCTATGGGCTCACCGCGCTGCTTGCGCTCTAAATTTGCTGGTCTTTTTAACGCTTATAACTTGGGCCTTGGAAACTATGCCTCGGGGCCGGACCATTTTGCTTCTGCTCGCTTTATCGCCTTTCGTACTTATACAAGCGGCAACCGTCAACATCGACGGCATCAACTTAGCCGTACCTGTTTGCCTGTTCGCTCTTGTCTGGAAGATGCGCACTGATTTGCCAACCGGCAATCACAAGCAGTTGATTGCACTCACGTGCTTAGCTCTTTGGCTAGCTCTTCTAAAACCACCGAACATTGTGTGTCTGGGCTTTTTACTCTTTGTACCGGCTGCTCACTTTGACGGTCGGTTTCGCAAAGCTGTTTGGCTTGCAGCTACGCTGGCGGTAGCGGCTGTTTTCTGGAATGTTTGGAACAAACCCTACTTAGATGTGAATGTCAATGGTTGGTTTGATCCTAGCCATCCGCCAGTCCGCTACCAGAAGGCTTGGCTGCTTCAGCATCCAACTGATTTCCTTGACTCGTTCAGGCTATTTCTCATCGAAAGTTTCCCGCACCAATGGAAAAACTTTTATAGCGACTTAGGACGTTGGGCTCCCGATTGGGCTCTCCATCTACTTGGACAGCTATGTTACTGGTTTTTGGCCGTTCTGCTCTTAATGCCAATTCAGGGAAAGTCGCGCGATCGCTGGTGGGCGGCTATCACGCTTACTCATGCAGCAGGGATGCTGTTTATTATGTCCCTTGCGCTCTGGATTGTGAGCGGCGTCAAATATACCGGAGTAATTCCGTTTCTTGGCGGCCGTTACTTGTTTCTGTTCTACTGTCTTAGCCTAGTAGCGTGGTCCGAACTGGCCGGCGTTCGTATTCCTAAAGTTGAACGATCCCTGCTCGTGATTGGCCTGGCAATAAATCTGGTTGGCTTGGGATCGATTTTAATCTCCACAGCCGTTGCAGTGATTGGCTAACACTGGGGACGGACTCTGTCGCCAATGGCGATGCTTCATCGCGAAGAAACTCCCGCGAAGATCAAATAAACTCTTCAAAGAGCATCAGTGCAATGAAGCATGTGCCGCGACAAAGCTGAAAATGAGAATAGTTAGGCGGTTGCTCCTACTGTGTTCAACCGTTGCGAAATGCCAGTAAGAAGTTCATCCGCATGCTTTTCTTCATCGAGCGTCTTCTGCAGTAGCTCTGCATGGTTGTTAAAGCCAAGGATTCTTGCCCAATCACGTGCTGAACCGTAGGAGGCTATCTCATAGTGCTCAATCTTTTGAGCTGTAGCAAGCAGTCCAGCATCTCGTACCGGACCCTCATCGGATTCGCGAACGATGTTTTCGCCGGAGCCGATCAGCGCCGTAATAACGGGATCTTTCTTGTCGTCCACTTTGCCCTTGTTGACATCGGGAATAATCTGTTCCAGACGAGTAGCTTGAACTTTGGTCTCCTGTAAGTGAGATTGAAAAGCTTGTTTCAGCTGTATATCGCTGGCATGGCTGATCATACTTTCCAAGCCTTTCACGATCTGCTTTTCAGTTGAGAGTAGATACTCTATCTGCTGCGCATACAGCGCCGTCAGACTTTTTATGTCGTTCGATGTAAATAAGCCCATGTGTTTTCCCTTGAAGATAAGAATCTTACTTTGCCGATTTGACCGAAAGAGACCGGCATGGGTTTCGGCTCGCGTACCATGGTAAAACTACTGGTAAGGCTCTTCGGCGCGAACCGATCATTTCTTAAGTGAGCAGCCCTCTGCTGGATAAGCCAACTAATGCTGCGTTCGGCTTGTTTATGACCCGAAGTGCTTCGTCCAGTGCTTCGACAAAGAAGTAGTCGCCCCACATGACTGACTCGTCGACTCCTAGTTCTTTGTGGATGTGATAAACGCCACCCTTTAAAACGCCTTCCCAGAGCGGATCGCCGTCGGCCAGATACAGCGTACAGAGATTGCGAAGGATGTGTATCGCCGTTGACCAGTAAAAATGCCCTTTCATTGGGTCTGACGTTTGACGGCACAAACGCAGCAAGCCAGCCGCGGCAATTGCGCCTGCAGAAGTATCGATTACAGAGCGGTTCTCAGGCGGCGCATTGTAATCCCACGGAGGAATACCGTCCGCAGGCGTATGAGTGATGTAATAATCGGCGCAGGACTCGGCAGTCTGCAAGAAGCGCGGATCGCGGCTGTATTCGTATGCATTCGAAAAGCCGTACAACGCCCAGCTCAGACCGCGTGACCAACATGAGTCGCCGCGATATCCCTGCTGCGTCGTCTGCCTGATGAACTCGCCAGTTTCTAAGTCGAACAATCCTTCGTGCGCAGTCGATCCGTCTGCGCGCACCAAACAACGTCTTGTGGTGATGCTGTGGCGCACGGCAATTTCGCGCAGGCGCTTATCCGCCGTCTCTCTCGCTGTATAGAAGATAATTCCGACGTTCATCATGATGTCGATGAATATCGAGTCTTCCGCAACAAAAGAGCGCAGGTACTGCCCGTCTTCATTGAAGCGTTTGGCCAGAGTTCGCCCGGCCTGCAGCACTACGTCACGCACTTCGGGATCGCGCGTGATGTGATACCAGCGGTGATACGCAGACAGGAAGATAAAGCCCAGATCGTGTACGTCACTATCATCCTTGCGATTTTCCAACGGCTTGCTGTATTGGATCGCCCTCTCCATCCAAGCCTTGCCAGCAGCTGTCTCCGGCCCTAATTGCCTCGTAAAGATCCACATCATACCGGGCAAGAAACCATCACACCAGTGAGTCCATGCCGGACCCTCATGCTTCCACTTGCCGGCCTCGCTGTACATCGGGTAAAAGTCAGGATGAGTTTCTATCAACCGCTTCACCTGCTTCTGCGCGAATGCCATTGCGTCCCGAAACAGCGGAGTATCCGATTCGTAAGTAAACTGAATCACGCCATCACCTGCGAATCCAATTATAAAGAGGGCTGCTCGGTGCCCCAACTGGAATGGCTTGCGGCCTAGAGCTGAACACCCGTCGGCCGTGAACCCCTCGCTGTCTACCGCGCCGATATTGCGGACTTCAACCGCCTCAAAATCACTATCTCCGCTTCTTCGTCGGACGCTGTCCGATGTTCAACTCCCGCGTGGCACAACCAGTGCTTGCCTACCCGTTAGTTCTACAACCCGGTCGCGAAACTCGATCCAGAAGTTTCCACGCCAAAGCAGAAACAGCTCATCTATCGTGTCGTGCGAATCCCATGGGAACACACCCTGACGCTTCACAATTTTGAGCTCCTGCCATTCACCTCGGCCAGGATTTTGTGGCGCCATCATTCACTGAACTGCTGAACCTCTCCTGACGATGCAAGGTTCTGGAGTCATGTCCGCGCATAATGAGGCATGCGGAATTTCAGCCAAGCGGTTCTTTTCTGCCTGGGACTAGCGTGTGTCAGCGCAACCAGTGGACAATCTGACACACCCGGAGCGGCAGCAAGCCCGGCAACCGTACCGAGCCTGACGGTGATAGTGCCAGGACGACCACCGCTCGTGCTGACGGACGACGAACTCGGGAAGATGCCCCAGCACAGCGTCAAGCTGAAAGAGCATGGGACCGAGGCGGCCTACACGGGCATCTCGCTGCATGATCTGTTGGTTCGAGCCGGTGCACCGACCGGCAATCAGCTGCATGGCCGCACACTGGCTGGCTATGTTCTCGCTTCGGCGCACGATGGCTATCAGGCTGTGTTCACGCTGACCGAAATGGATCCATCGTTCACCGATGATGAGGTGCTGATTGCCGATCGAGTGAACGGCGGTATGCTCTCCGCTCAGCAAGGGCCTTTGCGGATACTCGTCCCACATGATAAGAAGCCAGCGCGATCAGTTCGAATGTTGGAAAAGATCGAAGTCGTGCCGTTGCGGCCATAGCTCGTTGTGAACAAGCGCGACCCTTCGGCGGTACTGAAAGGCACGTCAATAGCCGGAAAGCGCTTGCTGCCACTGTCAGCAACTCTACGTTCGATGTTGACCAGAGTACTCTGCCTGCGGCCGCAGAAACGCCGGGCAAACTGACAGACCCACTTTTATGTCTCTGGACTAGAGATAATAAGCCTGACTACGTGAGCGGCTCGAATGATTGAGATTGAAGGCGAAGCCTGGGAGACGATGGTGCTTCATGCCGAGCGCACGTACCCGAATGAGTGCTGTGGCGCGATGCTCGGTCGAACAATCGAGGACCGCCGTCTGGTAACCGAAGCCTTGCCGCTCCCCAATGCCTGGAACGGAGCGCAGGGCGATCGTTATCAGGTGCGGCCCGAAGACTTACTGGCAGCTGATACATCAGCGCGTACGCGAAATCGCGAACTGATAGGCATCTTCCACTCTCATCCCGATTGCGATGCTTACTTCTCTGAAACCGATCTTCAGAACTCGTGTCCCTGGTACTCCTTTGTTGTGCTCTCTGTGTATAAGGGCACCGTACATCATGCCAACAGCTTTGTTCCCGACCTCGATCAAACGAAGGCGGAGAAAGAAGAACTGATATGTCCAAGATTTTAATTCCGACGGCCCTGCGGCAATTTACCGAGAGCAGCGATGCTGTAGAGGTGACAGGTGTAACTGTAGGCGAGGTGCTGATCCACCTTACGCAACGCTATCCAAACTTGAAGAAAAACCTGTTTAATGATGCTGGTAAGCTGCGCAGTTTCGTCAACGTCTACGTAAATGACGAGGACATACGCTACTTGGATAGAGAAGAGACTCAGTTGCAGGGCGATGAGACAATTTCCCTTATTCCCAGCATTGCGGGTGGCGCAGGAGTTGGATTAGCACAGCCGGAAACAGTGCTATCCAACCACGAGATTGCGCGCTACAGCCGTCATTTGATCCTGCCCGAAGTGGGCATGGAGGGGCAGCGTAAGTTGAAGGCCGCCAGAGTCCTAATGGTGGGAGCCGGCGGACTTGGAGCGCCGTTAGGGTTATATCTTGCGGCGGCGGGCATTGGACGAATTGGCATTGTGGATTTCGATATTGTCGATGTCTCAAATTTGCAGAGGCAGGTCATTCATGGCACGAGTGACTTGGGTCGGAAGAAACTCGATTCAGCAGCCGACCGCATGTTGGAAATCAACCCAAACCTTAAGGTCGATAAATTTGGGGTGGCGCTCACCAGTGACAACGCCCTGAATATCATCAAAGATTACGACTTAGTGGTGGATGGAACGGACAACTTTCCAACCAGGTACTTAGTCAACGATGCATGTGTTCTGTCGCGCAAGCCGAATGTATACGGCTCTATCTTTCGTTTTGAAGGCCAGGCCACTGTCTTTGCTTACCAAGACGGACCCTGCTACCGGTGTTTGTACCCGGAACCGCCTCCGCCAGGGTTAGTGCCAAGCTGTGCTGAAGGTGGAGTGCTCGGCATTCTGCCCGGTCTTATAGGAATGGTGCAGGCGACCGAGGCAGTAAAGCTGATTCTTGGCATTGGCGAAACCTTGAAGAATCGGCTGCTGCTTTACGATGCGCTTGGGATGAAGTTCCGTGAGTTGAAGCTGCGCAAAGATCGGAACTGTCCGGTTTGCGGCGACCACCCGACAGTAACAAGGTTAATTGATTACCAGGAGTTTTGCGGAATGACCCCCCAACCAGAGATTTCGATGTCAACAAGCGATGTAATTGACGCGACAGAATTGAAGGCGAAGCTGGATCGTGGCGACGACTTTGACTTGATCGATGTGCGCGAGCCGCACGAATACCAGATTGCCCGCATTCCTGGAGCCCGGCTAATTCCGCTAGGCGAACTGCCCAAGCGCATGAATGAACTTGACCGCGGTTCAGAGATCGTGATGCACTGCAAGGCCGGTGGCCGCAGCCAGCAGGCAGTTGATTTTCTGAAGCAAAATGGCTTCAGAAAGGTACGCAACATGACTGGTGGGATAACTGCTTGGAGCGATAAGGTCGACGCAACAGTTCCTAAATACTAGGTTGGAGTTATTCTTGACCTTTGCGTACCTGCTGCAAGTTTCCTCTATTTAAACTCAGTCCGTACGGTAACTAACCTCTATTAATGGAATAAGCTGTCTCCTTGTTAAGTGTAAGTGCTAACTAACGTTGAGAAGTAAGTAAAACTCCAATTAGCAGCTATCGGGTAAGCTATTATTCTTTTCTCGTGGCACACGTACCGGTTCTTTAAGTACTCGTCATTCGTTTCTTTGTTGTTAAAACGGCTGTACCATCACAGAGACTTAGGTGCATGTTGCTGACGCTCGTCGCGACATTCGCAGTTAAGTTAATTCCACATAAGGACTCATGTTGATCAAGGTAAAAAGTCTACTTCCACTCGCAGTATTTGCAGCAGTATCTACTCAACTGCCAGCTGCGACAACTAATTTCTTCGGCGAAGATCTTAACTTCGCTGGTGACCCCACAACGGCTACTCCAACGCAATCCAGTGCAGCTCGCGACCAATTCTTCAGCAACTTGAATGGGGTAGGAACCGAGAGCTTCGAAGGTTTTGCGACCGGCACCACGGTACCTTTGTCGGTTAACTTTCCAGGTGCAGGGACGGCGACCCTCTCGGGAGATGGCACCATCGTCAGCGGCAATGATGGCGGTGGCCGCTTCCCCATCTCTGGCACCCAGTTCCTTGAAACTTCAGCCGGTGCTGGATTCAATCTTGCGTTTTCAAGTCCAATTGCCGCCTTCGGATTTTTCGGAACCGATATTGGAGACTTCGGCGGTCAGGCAATCTTAACCTTGACTGACATCAATGGCGCTACGTCCACTATCACTGTCCCGAACACCAGTGGCGATAACGGTTCTACTACTGGTTCTGCTCTGTATTTCGGCTTTTACGACAAGACCAATAGTTATACAAACATCGCGTTCCAGGATACGTCTACTCAGGACGTGTTTGGCTTCGATGATTTCAGCATCGGTAGCAATGCTCAGGTTGTGCCTGTTGCTCCTGCGCCTCCCGTCACTTCCGCAACTCCTGAGCCAGCCACCTACTCTTTGTTTGGTGCGGGCCTTCTTGCGGCTGCTGCATTCAAGCGTTGGACCCGGCGTTCTAACTAAAACCTCGATCAGTTGAAATCTAAAAAGCCCTGCGCAATCTGGCAGGGCTTTTCTGTTTCCCTTTGCCTCACCATTCAGCGCCGACGGAGGCAAAGTGATTTATCGGACCCTGCCCGGCACCCAGTCCTGGCGCAGTTTCGATTGCCGCTTGGATGAACTGCTTTCCCCTTCGCACAGAGTCGACCAGTGAATGCCCGCAAGCCAGATTTGCCGTAATCGCGGCGGCGTAGGTGCAACCCGTTCCATGCGTATGCTGGGAAGCGACTCGCACTCCCGGTAGGCAAACACTTTGGTCCCCAAAGCTCAGCACGTCTACCGGTTCGCCTGCCTTATGTCCGCCCTTAATCAATACCGCGCGACAGCCCTTTTCTCGTAAGCTTCGGGCCGCAGTCCGCATGTCTTCTACAGTCGTGATGGCCATGCCGGTCAGCCGCTCGGCTTCGGGGATGTTTGGAGTAACAATTGTCGCGTGCGGAAGCAGAGATCGAACCACAGCACTCTCAGCATCTTCGGAAAGAAGGCGCATACCGTGCTTGCTGATCATGACCGGATCAACTACAAGAGGGAACTGAAAAGTCCGGGCAAGTTTAACAACAACTTCGATGGCTGCGACATTCCCGAGTGCGCCGGTCTTGGCAGCTCCAGGCGGAATATCGGCCAGCACAGCTTCGATTTGTTCGCGGATTAAGTCCGGTGAAATCACCTCGACACGCGACACACCGCGGGTGTTCTGGACAGTCAGTAACGTGATAACCGCTTCGCCGTACACTCCGAACTGATGAAATGTCTTTAGGTCAGCTTGAATGCCGGCCCCACCGCTGGGGTCAGAGCCGGCTATGGTAAGGGCTACCGGAGGAAGCACTTTCCCAAATTACCGCAGCAATGCTGAGCTACGGAAAAGTTTGACTGGTGTTGGTAGCACCCGCCGAATTGTTCACGACGACAGCAACACTGGCAACTTTTGTAATATCGCCAACTACCGGGAAAGTGGCTTGCATTGAGAACGCCCCGCCCACACTTTCGCTACCGAAGAAGTAAGTGTGAAACGGAGCAGTGGCGTCAAGTGCAACAGGCGCTGCCGTCATTACCTTTCCGTTTGCATCAAGAAAGTTGAACTGAAGCTGCCCGGCGCTGTACGTATTGTCATAACCGGTCAGAGTAACGACAAGATTGGGCGCTTGCCCCACGGCTGTGCTGTTGGTAATGAGGACAGTCCCAGGCATAATCGTGAATGATTGTTTGTAAGGCGCCTTATTGGGCAGTTCCAGCGTAAACGAAAGAGTGCCGGCTGTCGTTCCGCTTTGAAATGTAAAAGCAGGGTCGCCGTTATAGGTAGCAGTCTGTTCACCGCTGGCGATATTCACTTGTAACTGCCGTCCGCTGGTGGCGATGAAGTTAATGGCAGGGTCATCGGTGATTCCGGATATTGCCGGGGTGAAAGCCATTGTGAGGGTGCCAATTGCAGAAATTGTTGACGGTGCCGCGAGTTTCACACCCAGATGAACCTGCTTCCCGCTCACTAGCGGCTGCACATCAAGCGTAAAGCTGGCATCCGGAACCGGGGAGGTGATCCCTTGCGCAGTCACGGCAAACTGGCGCGTTCCAATCGATAGCGTTCCCGAAAACGTACCCGTTGTGGCCGGCGTGAACGTAAGCTTGAAGCCAACGCTGGCTCCTGGGGCGATGCTGGCCGGAAACGCGGGCGCACCAGTAATGCCAAATCCGCTTCCAGTGACGGTAATGGCTGGAACCGTAACCGCAGAGATGGTTGTTGCCGGATTGCTTACCAGAAAGCTTAAAGCGTTAGCGCCGGTTGCGGTGCCCGTGACAATCTGGCCAAAGCTCAAAGGCGTTCCAGGCTGCGCGATCAGTCGTACGCCGGTCGAATCTGTATAGGTAATTGCAAGTGAGCTAACGTCTCCGAGCACGCTGGCAATTCCGGTGCCTTGAATGGCGAAGGTGCTGCCGCCCACAACAAGATTCGTTAAAAAGGTTTGCGTGCTCCCAGGCGCGAAAGTGACAGTGAACGTGAGCGAAGAATTAGCAGCAAGTGTAGCCGGCAACTGACTCAGCGTGAATGGCGTATTTGGATTGTTGGTTGCAGTAGCAATCGAAACCAAACTCTGAGGATTGACGGGACTGCTGCCCGCATTCGTAAGAGTGAACGGGATAGCAATAGTTGCGGTGGTTAGAACATTGCCAAAGCTGATAGCTGAGGTGCTGCTAGGTTGTAGAGTCGAGCCGCTGCACTGGACGGCAGCGCTGCTTTGGCAGGAAAGCGTTAGCTGAGGCGGGGTTCCGTTGCCGCTCAGTGTCGCTATGCTGATCGGCACACCGGCATTGCTCCCTTGCAGATAGCCTGTTGCAGTGCCGACGGCAGCCGGAGTGAAATTAATCAGGAACGATTTGGCTGAGCCGGGTGCAAGCACTGTACCAAGGTCGTACCCGGTCACGTTGAAGTTGGAGGTGGCCGTCGTCGACCCCGCATCGGAACCAACGTAGATGAAGCTTAATGACGCTGGCGCAGTTCCGTTGTTCACTACGCGAACCATTGTCGGGGCTACACCTCCCACTGGAGTGTCAGGGAAGGCGTAGTTTGCAGGCAGTGGCGTCAGTTGGCTTGGCGGCAATCCGCCGTTGGAAGTATCAAGATAGAAGCTCAGAGTTTGTGCGCCGACTCCGGAAGCGATAGCTAAGGCAAGCAGAATGAGCTTCATTGCGCAGCTCCGGAGGACGGTGGAGGCAGTTCGAACAGTGAGGATTGATCGGCAGGTTGACGCGCGCTGACATGCAGTATCCAGTCACGGCCTGAGCTAGGGGAATGAAGGTGAATGGCGTCCCGCGAGAGTCTCTCAAATGTTAGATCCTTCGCGTGTATGGGGAGCGATTGAATTGCTCCTGCAGTGACCGAGGTAACAATGAGAGTTCCCGAATGCAGCGATACGAGCGTATCTGCCTGGCGAAACACTGGCCCGCTTACCCCGGCAAAGCTGCTGACAGACAAAACCGAGCCAGTGCCGAGCGAAACTCGAGCTTCCTCAACCAACCCGATTTCAGCGTTCAGCAGCAGCAGTGACGCCACGTCAGAACTGATCTTCTGCAGACCGATAACTTGCCCTTGCCACGAGCCGTCCGGTATTGTCATGGGCACTAAAGCTGTTCCGTTCGAATTGACGAGTAGATGATGAGCGGGCAGCCAGGCAATTGCGCTATCAAGAGTCCTATCAATAGCCATGACCGGCTTTTCTGTACCTATGTTGAAGGAGCTGATTGTCTGAAGATTGGAATCGATCAGTTGCAATGCGCCCTGCCGAACCAATAAACCGCCAGCTTCGGAAAAGCTGAGCCCGTCGGCAGAATCCAGTAATCGCGGACCCACTACATAGTTCCCGGCCACTCCATATACTGAGTGAATCCCGCCATCGGCATAGCGCACCAGACCGATGCGAGGAGCCGAAACAGGGGTTGCCGCACGCAGTCCAGAGTTGAGGCAAGCCAAAGCAAGTAGCGAAATAAGGCAGCAAGCTCTCATACTTTGTTACTCAGCTGGAGACTGTTTAGCCGGTTAGGGATGACCGACGCTGACCGTGGGTGCACCAATACTTATCGGCGAAGAAGTCGCGGCACTAGAGCCTGCTTTGCTCATACTTGCAACAGCAAAAGCTGCGCCCGCCGCCGCAAGTACAGCGACCCCGAGAATGATCCACTTCTTTTTGCTGCCATGGTACGCCGGGCCGAAGCCATCGCTTGAAACAGCGATCGAGGGATTGGCAGCACTCAGCATTGCGGCTGACTTGCCGTTGGTGATTACAGACACTCCGGGCGCGACTGACGCTGCCCGAATCGCCGGACGAACAACAGGCGCTGCTTCGACAGAAGCCGGAATCGTATTGAGCTCGACCGGTTCTTCCGACGCGGTCGTGGGTGAAGGCATAGCACTCGGTTGAGTTGTGACAGCTCCAATCCGCGGCGCGGGGACGTCAGCGGTAACCGTGCCCGACACCAGCGATTGCTCAACCAACAAGCCCGCATGAGCACTGCCCTTTGTTGCCGTTAAGCGCACAGGCATGGAGCCGGGCGTGTTGCCCCAACGGATACCGGTGAAGTTCGCATGACCTGCAGCATCGGTATAGGCAACAGCAGCATGCGAACCGTCCGGGAATAAGCCTGTCGCTCCGCTATCGGGTAACCGGAGAACAACAGCCGCATCCGGCGACGGCACTCCATAAGCATCGGTCACCAGAACCAGATAGCCCTTCCCGCTTTGTGAGTTGACCGGGAGCTGGGCGCCATCGCTATCGGCTACCTTGAGTTGAAGAACAGCAGCCGTCTGAACTGGTGAAGCCGGGTCCGACTGTGCCCAGACCGGCATAACAACCAGCAATGGCACCAGAACCAGCGAGATTTTTGCGTTGAGAGAAAAAGGCATGCGGCACTCCAGCGGAACCGCAGCGAAAGATCAGGCCACTTGGATCAGAACCACCGTCACGTTATCCGGCCCGCCGACTTCCTTTGCGGCTTCCACTAAGTAGTGGCACTTCTCTGGCAGATTTTTCTCAGAATCAAGTGTCTCAGCCAAGATTTTTTCGTCAATCACTCCGTGCAAGCCGTCCGAGCAGAGCAGAATCTGGTCGCCCGGATTCAATTGCAGCAAGTATGTGCGCATTTGCAAAGCATCGGTCGAACCGACAGCCATGGTCAGAACATGCCGCATCGGGTGGCGTCTGAGCGCATCACTATCAAGTCCGAGACGCGAGCCGACCTCTGCAATCCAGGTCTGGTCTTCAGTAATCTGCTGAAGGCAGTGGTCGGAGGCAAGATAAGCGCGACTGTCGCCGACTGTACCAATCTCGATCTGCCCGTCAGCCAGCGATCGAGCGACTAAGAGCGTGGTGCCCATGCCTTCTAAATTCGGATTGGTCTGCGCGGCTTTCCTTACCGCCCAGTTGGCTTCGAGAAATGCCTCTTCCATGCTGCTCGGCAGACCGGTGCTGGACGGGGTGCAAAGGAATTCGTAGATCAGTTCTGCGCTGAGATGGCTTGCGTACTCACCCGCATTGGCGCCGCCCATTCCATCCGCCAGGATGAAGATCCCAAGGTCCATATCGCTAATGAAGTAGTCTTCATTGTTCGCTCGAACACAGCCGGGATCGGATAATCCGAAAGCCTCAATCATCGGGGCCATTGAATTATAACTGCTGACGGGAGAAGAGCAAGTATCAGGTTGCAAGCTATGGCAAACTCGAAAGAAATAAATGCCCGGTCTGAAACGATTCGCCCGACTACTCCGTTCGCTTCTGCTTGTTACTTGTACCCTCAGTGCGCAGCAGATCCACGTCTCTTCTGACCGCCTGCGGGCCCATGTCAAATATCTGGCGAGCGACGAACTTGAAGGCCGCGGAGTCGGCACGAACGGTGAGAAATTGGCGACCAACTACATCGCTGCACAACTGCAAGCGGAAGGTCTGAAACCGGCGGGTGACAACGGTACTTACTTTCAACGTGTCCCCATGATGGGCGTTACGACGCAGCCCGACGCCAACCTCGTTGTGCAAGGCAAAAGCGCGCCTTTCACCTTAAGCTTTGTTAAGGACTTCATCGGTACGGCTAATTCTCAGAAGGCACAAAATAACTTCGACGATGAGGCAATCTTCGAAGGTCATGGCATTACTGCGCCCGAGTTCGGTTGGGACGATTACCGCGACGTTGATGTAAAAGGCAAAGTGGTGGTGCTGTTTACCAATGAGCCGCCGTCGGACGATCCGAAAGTTTTCGGCGGCCCGGCGCTTACCTATTACGGTCGCTGGATCTACAAGTTTGAAGAGGCCACACGGCACGGGGCAGCAGCAGCACTGATCATTCATACAACGCCGACAGCTGGTTATGGAATCGGTGTGATCCGTGGTTCGGCCACCCAGGAGCATCCGCAGTTGCGCCTGAAGGAAGGCGGCTATGGACTGAAGCTCGCGGCATGGCTCACCGAAGATGCTGGCGCGAAGTTAACGGCGAGCACCGGCAAGTCACTGGATCAACTGCTCGCGATGGCAAACACCAAGGGCTTTCAACCGATCCCGCTAGGCGTGCGAGTGAAAGGCAATATTCCGGTTAAGCTGCGCGATGTGGAGAGCCGTAACGTGATTGGACGTGTTGACGGCGCGGATCGAAGCTTGGCATCCCAAGTTATCGTTTACAGCGCGCACTGGGATCACTTGGGCCGGGGAGTTCCAGTGAAAGGCGATGGAATCTATAACGGTGCCGTTGATAACGCGACCGGCTGCGCAGAGGTGTTGGAGTTGGCGCGTCTCTGGGCAGCGTTGCCGCAAAAGCCTAAACGGAGCGCGCTATTTCTGTTCGTCACAGCAGAAGAGTCGGGCCTACTTGGTTCGCAATATTATGGCGAACACCCCGAAGTTCCGGCCGGGCAAACCGCTGCGAACATCAACTATGATGCGCTGCCACCGTTTGGCAAAATCCG
>CAXTWQ010000034.1:34225-47998 GCA_964248065.1 uncultured Bryobacteraceae bacterium
AAAAATAAATTTTCTGGCGCTCCCACGTTTTGCAAAAATCCTAGATTTCTCGGAAACTGGCGCGGAGCGCACCACGCTATGGCCATTGATTCAGCGCGATGCGGCGCGTCTCGGCCTGGAGATTAAGCCCGATGCGCAACCGGGTCAGGGGCACTACTACCGCTCAGACCACTTTTCACTGGCGCGTGTTGGCGTGCCGGCTTTCTCCATTTCACCGGGCATTGATTACCTCGGCAAACCGGCTGGTTACGGGGCCCAAGTGTTCGAAGATTACAACAGCCATCGCTATCATCAGCCCTCCGATGAGTACAACGACAACTGGGACTTCGCCGGCATGGAGCAGATGGCTGATTTCGGGCTAACTCTGGGGCTCGACTTTGCCAATACCCCGAAAATGCCCACTTGGAATGCAGGAGATGAGTTTCTGAGGGTCCGGCAAGCAAGCGGGGTGCAGTAAGTCTGGCTTTACAACATGGATCAAGTGAACCGGGGGGTTAAAGCAAGCACTACACTTGCGCGGCTGCCGGTTTTAATCATACTGATCTGGTTGGGCCTGTTCTACCGAGGCAACCTCTACGTCTCGCCTTGGTCTTGCACCACCCTACATTTTCCGGAGCGCCTTATGATCTCTAGTAAGACGTTTGGTCTAGCTGCGGCTGGCGCTAGGGATCCCTTAGTGTTTCGGCGGAGCGCCGCAGAGCCAGCCCAGATCCTTGTTACGGCTCAGCTTGCTAGGGACCTTGATTCTGATAGCGTTACGTATGCAGCGCAAAAGTTTAAATTCGACCTCTACCGAGGTGGGCGACTACATTCGATCTCTGAAGCAGAATGGCAGGCTGGGATAGAACTTAAGCCGGTAGACCTGGAATCCTTACCCACGGATCTCTATGCGCAGGATGAGCGGGGACTTGTGACTGGATTCGACCAGTCCGGCACTCGGGGTACTGGAGAGTACCCAACCCTTTCTCTCGACAGAAAGCAAGTAGCTGTACCGAGCTACTTTGGCCTTTACACTACTAGGATTTTATTTCAATTTCCTGATCACGAGTTCTGGTATTGGGATGTTTTTGAGGTCAGCACTCACAAGAAGCTGTCGACTATAAGAGGCTTAGCTATGAGCGTTCTGGCACCCTTTGCGCCAGGATCAGCGACATGGCTGCCGGACAATCGCTTAATAATAAGTCCCGGTGAGCAACGGGATCAGTCATTTATCTTCTGCGACTGTTCTAACGGAAACAAGTAAAGCCGAGTGACAGTGCATGAGCATGGCCGACCGCTGCATTCTGATAAAAAGCTGAGGCTATTCTCAAGCTGAAACTGCGCCAGAGTTCGAAAGATAATTACCATTAACGCTCGGCCTCGACTTAGCCAACAGGGCCAAGATGCGCTCCCCGGGGATCAAGTAACAGTTGCGGGCTGTATCAAGATTGCTCCAGAAACTCGGTCTTGTATTTAGGTGCTAGGGTTCGTGACGTGGCTTTAATGGCCTCCTGCTCGGCCTCGTTTAGCTTTGGCGGAGGCGCCATCCGAGTCGGGACCGGAATGCCGATCGCGGTAAAGAGCTCTTCCTGTCCCGCTGGCGAGCAAATACACAGCAACCTCGCCGGACTACTCGATCTGTTCTGAAATTGGTGAGGCGCGTTGGCTGGAATGTTGATGGTTTCTCCTGCTTGCACAGTCGAATGTCGGCCACGGAATGTCGCCTCGATCTCGCCTTCAAGAACTGTAAATGACTCCTCAAAATCGTGGCGGTGCGGAGGTGGTCCACCGCCTGGCGGAACGTGCATGTCGACCAGGCAATAGCGCCCAGCGGTATCTTTCCCCGTTAGCAAAATTGTGTACGTGTCTCCGACGACGCCGATATGCGGCAACTTCGGACTGTCTACTTGAGAGACCGTTAGACTTCGCTTCGGATCATCTGCTGGAATGCTACTCATTAGCTGTCACCTTCATCTCTTCCTGATTGAGTTACGCACTGGCCCCAGACAGTACGTTCCATCTCTGCGCAGTTTCACGCGCAAAATCCCGGTAACGTCGAGGCGGGTGACCCAACAAATTTGTTAGAGTCTCGATGTCCCCTTCTTCTGCTACGAAACCACGTTCCAAATATCCCTGGAACATCATGCGAATGTCGAAGGCTGACCACGAAGGCGCTCGTTGCCGCATCTGCTGCTCGAACTCATCCAAATCTTCACCACGATAATGTACTTGTTTCCCAAGCAGCCCGCTCCAGATCTCAGCTATCTGGGGACCGCTCAGCACGTCCGGGCCGTTCAGGTTGTAAGTTTTTCCCTCATGTCCGGTGCTTGTCAACGCGATAGCCGACGCTTCCGCAATGTCGCGGATATCAACGGCCGAGATGCCAACCGAACCAAGAGGCACTGGATAGATTCCAGCATCCATTAGAGGCGCTTTCATAGTTTCGTCATTCTGGAAAAAGTAATTGGGCCGGATGATTGTGAAGGGTAACGCAAACTCTCGCAACGCACTTTCCACAGCGAGCTTCGAAGCAAAGTGAGGAACATCCTTGAATCGATCGACTTGAAACACCGAGTGATAGACAATGTGTTGAACTGTTTTCTTCTTTGCTAGATCGTAAGCAATCAATGCTTGTGTAAGCTCATCCGGAACCACTGCGTTTAGAAGATATAGTTTGTCTACTCCGTCAAGTGCCTGGTCGATCGAGACAGGGTCAAGTAAGTCACCTTCGACCAGCTCAACGTCTTCCGGCATTTTCGCGGCAGCATCTTTCTTGCGCACAAGCGCACGCACTTTAGCTCCACGCTTCCTAAGCTCATTCACTACTTGCGAACCAACTTTGCCCGTACCGCCAATGGCCAGAACCTTCAATTTACAATTCTCCTTGCACAGCGTTGATCGGTAACCAACGCATTCGATCCTGCTCCGAATGTAGTTGGTTCAATGCCACCTGAACAAGACTATTTGAGAAACTGATTGTTTCCACATCGAAACAATGAGGGATTTGAACGAGCTTGCAATCTTCACCACGATCGTTGAAAAGATGAGCTTCACGCGGGCTGCCGAAGCTCTAGAAGTATCAAAGGCAGCCGCCAGTAAGGCGATTGTCACTCTGGAGGCGCGTCTAGGAACCCGCCTATTTGAGCGCACTACCCGCCGCTTGCGGCTCACTGAAGCCGGAGAAGTCTACCTCGAGTACGCCCGGCGCGCAATGGAAGAAGCTGACGAAGGCGAAGCCGCTGTGACTAAGTTAACTGAGAAGCCGCGAGGAATTTTGCGGGTCGCAATGCCGGTAACGCTCGCGCAGTCTTCAGTTGCGCCAAGGCTGGCTCGCTTTCTCGAACAGTATCCGGAACTCCGCATCGATATCACTTTGAAGGGTGGTCACATTGATCCAATCGCCCAACGTGTTGATGTTGTCTTTCAAACAGCGCGACCTGAAGTGGATTCACAGACCATTCAGAAGCGGATGATAGTTGTGCAACTTGGCATCTATGCCAGCCCACAATATCTGTCACTCGCGCCACTACTGCACTTGCCTAGTGACCTGGTGCACCACTCCTGTTTAACCCTCACCGGAGCACGTGAAGGAACGATATGGCTGTTGCAAAAAGACGGCAAAAGTCAGGAGATTCGCCTACGTGGCAGGGTTGTAGTCGGCGATCCGGTCATACATCAACGCCTATGTCTTGACGGAGTGGGAGTGGCAATTCTTCCTCATTGGCTTGCGAAGGACAGCATTAGGAAACGACAGCTGGTGCGACTACTCCCTGAATGGTCCCCAAGCCCCATTGAGCTCTACGTCCTTTACCCAACCCGTCTCAGCATGACTCCCAAATTGAACGCCTTTTTGAAGTTCATGGAAGGCGTTGTGCCGCAAGCGTAAGCGCTTCAATATTAGAGCGTGCCTGCAGCCTGCGCAGCTGTCACTGCCGCACCGATCAACCCAAATGACTGACCGCCCGGCACAATTTCGACCGTGTAGCTCTGAATTGGACTCAGCTTCACCATTTCAGAAAGGTACTCATTCAGCAGACTCAAATTAACAAACTTCGAGTTAACGCCAGTGATAAAGAACTTGCCGGGCCCGCTCATGTGGATGCTGGTGGAAGTTGCCGCTGCCAAAGCGCGATGCCAGAGCTTCACAAAGTCGACGCAACGTGTCTCGCCAGCCTTCGCGTGCTCAAAAACTTCGTCGGGCTCAAGATCCATAAAGCGTAACCGCATGGAGCGCTGACCCATGATGCCCTCTACATGTCCTTTGCCGCCGCAGCCGCAGAAGGTCTCCTTTGGATCGAGCGTGACAACCGAGTGCCCTGCTTCCCAGATGCCGTCAGACACAGGATAGCGGCCAAACCCAATACCGGTTCCTAGAAACCAGAGCCGTATCAAACGGTCCAGCTGCCCACGACTGGCTGCCATACCGGCCGCCATTGCATCGGCATCGTTAAGCACACGAACGGGGATGCCCGGATATATGTGAGCGATCGCGTCAGTAACAAGGTTTTTTACATTCAGCCCTTTGAACTGGACCAAATTCGGCGAGTCTTCCACAACACCATGGCGAACAATACCTGGAATTCCAATGCCAATGTGTGTTGGCCGCTCCTCTGGTTTTAACTGGCCTATCAGCCGTGCAATTTCTCCAACCAGTTCTTCCGCTGGTATGCCTTGTAAGCTATCCATCTCGGAGCTATCGTCTGGATACTGCACTACGTCGCCTATTACGGCGTGGTCGGTAACCACCGCAGCCGAAATCTTCTCTGTAATTGAAACGCCGATTCCACTCACCATGGTAATTACCTGAACTAATTACGAGATAGCTTATTCAATCCGTTAAACGCTGCTGCCTTGTAGCACTCGGCGAGCGTTGGATAGTTAAAAACTGTATCGACGAAGTAATCCACTTTGCCTTTCAGAATCAAAACTGCCTGTCCAATATGCAGCAGTTCGGACGCGCCCTCACCGATGATATGTACGCCGAGCAACTCGAGCGTGTCCCGATGAAAAATCAACTTTAACCGACCCGTTGTGTCGCCCCGAATCTGTCCGCGCGCGATCTCACGATAATATGCTACGCCTACCTCGTAAGGAACGTCTTCGTCGGTCAGTTGCTCTTCCGTTTTACCAATAAAGGAAATTTCCGGAATGGTATAGATGCCAAACGGAAAGTAACTTGGGTTCGAGGAGATAGGTCTATCGAACGCATGCGCAACCGCAATGCGGCCCTGCTCCATGGAGACAGAAGCCAGGCTTGGGAATCCGATCACATCGCCGACGGCATAAATATGAGGCTGGGACGTCTCGTAGTGTTCGTTCACGGCGATCCGTCCCCGGCTATCGGCCTCAAGTCCAGCCGCCTGCAGATTCAATTCATCTACGTTTCCCTGCCGTCCCACCGCGTACAACAGCGCGTCGCCCGAAATTTTCTTATTGCTTTCCAGCACGGCGACCACGCCGGCACCGCCATTGGTCTCCTCAACGCTATGCACTTCCTCATTCAGTCGCATGGTGACGCGATGATCACGCAGATGATAAGAAAGCGCTTCGACAATCTCCTGGTCGGCAAACTCGAGCAGGCGTGGCCGCTTTTCAATAAGCGTTACGCGAACCCCCAAGGTCGCAAACATACACGTATACTCAACGCCGATGACACCGCCGCCGACCACAATCAGCGTGCGAGGCACAGAAGGCATTTCAAGAATTTGATCGCTATTGATGATGGTGCGCGAGTTAATTGGAACCTTGGGAGATGCTGCCGGCTTGGTCCCGGTACCGATGACGATGCGATCGCCCGTAATATCGACAGAGCCGCGCGAATTAGTTATCGAGATCGTGGTAGGGTTCTTGAAACTGGCAATGCCTGTCATCACTTCAATGCCGTTGCGGGCCAGTTGCGCGGTTGTCACATCTATTTCCGTCTTGATAACGTGTTGAACCCGGAACGCAAGATCCGCCATCGTAATCTTCTCTTTGACTCGATAGCTAACGCCATAGATGTTCTGATAGTTGTAGCCAGACAGGTGGAGAACGGCCTCTCGCATCGTCTTGCTCGGTATTGTGCCGGTGTTGATACACACTCCACCGATTACCTCGCGCCGTTCAATCAGTGCGACGCGCTTTCCACTCTTCGCGCCTTGAATTGCAGCACGCTGGCCAGCCGGCCCGGAGCCAATCACAATAAGATCGTATTGAGCCATTAGAGACTGTTGTCCAGAATGTTCGCGGTTTGGTAAGCCGTCAAGTTGGTGCCTCTATGTATCCTGTGCCGGGAGATTTCCCGGCCGGTACAACTTGATTAATTACCAGTTAATTAGATGTCCCAGTCGTCTTGTTTTTCACTGCATTAGCACCTTTGGCGGTAGCAGCAGCAGTTTTATGAGTGCCTTTAACCACACCGTGCTTGGTCTTGCGAGCACCTGTCTTCACAGCACCGGTTGTTTTCTTGCCGGCGTCTTTCAAATCGCCACCAACGGTCTGTTGCCCTGGTTGTGCGGCTGACAAGGCCATTGAGCCTGCGAGAAGGAATGAAAGTGAGAGAGCCTTACAGTTCATAACTCTATTGCATCACACACTGATGGAAACGGGTTAGTCTTCTGCACAGGCAAGCCAATTGAGAGTAAGCGTGTTTCAAGAGAAAAAGCCACTCGCGCTGCGTAAAACCTCTTGCTGTTCGCATTCCAGCATACAAAAAGCGTTTCGGAAGGTGCTGTCTTCACTGGCCTTGCAATGCAACACGAACTAGCGCTACAGTGTCCTTCACTTTCCAGCGTAGACAAGCGGAAGGCGCGTTCATAGAACGGCCTCAATGACGACCCTTCTTGTCCACTAAGTTAGATCAGGGGGATTGCCGAAGAGCGACAAGCATATAGAGAATAGAATGATGCAGCCCGTCCCGACCATCAAGTGAGGGCGATCAATCACGTCTTGTCTAGGCTGCCTCCCCATGACTAAAGAGGACCAAAACGCATGACGCGGATGTTCGCCTCATGCGCTCTACTAAGCAGATACAAGCAAACCCTTGCTTAGGAGCGAAACATGGCATTGAATTCTTATGTGACTCTCGGTCACTCTGGACTGCGGGTCAGCCCATTTTGTCTAGGAGCTATGACCTTCGGAGAGGATTTGGGTTGGGGCTCCAGCGTTAGCGAATCAGAATCAATTTTGTCTCGTTATCTCGCAGACGGAGGTAACTTCGTTGACACGGCCAATATTTACACCAGGGGACATTCGGAAAAGATTATCGGCGACTTTTTTACGCAAAGGAAAGGCCAGCGGGACCGGGTTGTCATCGCAACGAAGTTCTTCTGCAACTTCTTTGCTGGAGATCCCAATGGTGGAGGTGGAAGCCGGAAAGCAATCGTGGCTCAGTGTGAAGAATCGCTGCGTCGCCTGCAGACGGATTACATCGATCTTTACTATTTGCACAACTGGGATCGATTCACGCCCGTTGAGGAAACCATGAGCGCTTTGGACAACCTCGTTCGGGCGGGCAAGGTGAGATACATCGGCTTTTCTGACGCACCCGCATGGAAGGTCGCGCAAGCGCAGATGATTGCGCATTTCAGAGGCTGGGCTCCCCTGATCGCGTTGCAGATTGAGTACTCGCTGATGCAACGCACCGTGGAGGGTGAACTCACTCCTATGGCGATGGAGCTTGGACTCGGTGTGCTGCCTTGGAGCCCCTTGAAAATGGGTGCCTTGTCAGGCAAGTACACACGCGCCAACCGGCAAAAGATGGAAGGCCAGAGAGGCTCATTCGTGGGCGAGCTGTCGGACAAAAGCTACGACATCATAGAAGAGCTTGGCAGGATCGCCTCGCAACTCAATACCACCGCGGCGACAGTAGCGCTGGCCTGGGTGCAAAGCCGACCTGGCGTAACGGCTACAATTATCGGCGCAAGAAATATCGAGCAGTTAGAAGCAAATCTGAAAGCCCTGGAACTGAAGTTGACCCCTGAGCAGATTGCCTCTCTCGATGCAGTTTCTAAGCCGGTTCTCAATTTTCCGGCAGAGTTCAATGCGAATTACTCTCCGAACTTCCAACATGCCGGCGCAACTGTAAATGGAGTGCCGAGCAAGCTCGGAGCTAATGTGCCTACCGACGACTCGCAGCGCTATTAACTCAGGCCGACTGCGGTTCCGAGTACCTGGCGGGCGTGTTTCCGAGTAATTGACTTTCGAAGCTGAAGTCAGGACGGCCGAATCCGCGTTTCTTCTCGTAGGCCTGATAGGTGGCTTTCAAGCCGGTCAAGAAGTCGGTCGGCTTGAAGGCTAACATCCGCTGTGCCTTAGTAACAATCTGTGTGATAGCCGGAAGATCGTAGTAGTAACCGAAATAGAGCCGTTCACCAATGGCCTGACCACCTGACCGATAGATCACGTCTCGCGGCACAGAAATAATTTGCGGATCGCGAACGCAGGCAGCACGCGCCAGATCCACGACGAGTTCGTGTTGTGTGATCGGTCGCGGATTGGCAGTGTTAAACGCATTCCCAATTGCGTTGCGCTGCTCCATCACCTTCATCGATAACTCGACTAGATCGTTCACATAGATGAACTGCATCAGGCGATGACCCTCGCTAGGCAGAATCACCGGACGATTCGCACGAAAACGATCCCAGAAAAATGCTTCGCGGTAGAACGGATTACCCGGGCCGTAAACAAACGGTGGCCGGAGCGTCACGACAGGAAAACCGGTGCGTTGATAAAGACGGAAGAGCGCCCGCTCGCTCATGGCCTTATGGCGTGCGTAAACTGCTGGGTGATCATCAGGCGCTAAGGCATCGCCCTCATGATGATTTAAGCCGTCGCCGTAGGCAGCCACGCTCGACATGAACACATAGCGGCCCACACGTCCATCGAAAATGTTTGCTGTCGCTTCTACTTGCGCACCCGTGGTGCCATGCTCCCAATCGTAAGCAAAATCAAACACGATGTCGAAGCGGGTTTTACCCACTGCAGCTCGTACACTGTGCGCATCGTTACGGTCCGCCTGCAGATTGATAACCCGCTTACCAAAGTTGTGGCGCGGCCTACGGTGAAGCAGGTAAACATCATGGCCCGCCTTCACCAGTTCTTCCACCAGTAGACGCCCGATGAACTGGGTGCCTCCGATAATCAGGATCCGCCGACTGTCCGACAGCAGTTCGATCCTACTTTTTTCATCGAGTCTGTGAGTATCGCCATCAGGGGCGAACGCCAACCGCGCCATGTATATAAGACCGCCTTTGAGCGGCCCGTTAGGCCGGCTCCCTAGTCGTAGTACTCAAGACCCAAGTGAGTAATCAGGTCTTCACCCTGCATCCAACGCAAGGTGTTTTTAAGCTTCATTAATTGGATGAAGATATCGTGCTCTGGATACAATCCTGCAGCTGTCATCGGGCCCTTAAAATAAAACGAGAGCCACTCCTGGATGCCTTTCATGCCTGCGCGCTGTGCCAAATCCATGAACAGTACCAGATCCAGAACTAAGGGAGCGGCCAGAATTGAGTCGCGGCACAGAAAATCGATCTTGATTTGCATCGGATAGCCGAGCCAGCCTTCGATATCGATGTTGTCCCAACCCTCTTTCGCATCGCCGCGCGGAGGGTAGTAATTGATGCGAACCAAATGATAGAGATCTTTATAGAGTTCTGGATACAGATCGGGCTGTAGTATTTGTTCCAGCACCGAAAGCTTGGTCTCTTCTTTGGTCTTGAATGAACCCGGATCTTCCAGCACTTCGCCATCGCGATTGCCCAGAATGTTGGTTGAAAACCAGCCTTTGACGCCCAGCATACGAGCCTTGAAACCCGGCGCCAGCAGCGTTTTCATATAGGTTTGACCGGTCTTGAAATCCTTGCCGCAGATGGGCACGCCCTGCATCTTAGATAGCTCGAGCAGCGCGGGAACATCGGTGGTCAGGTTGGGCGCGCCGTTTGCATATGGAACCCTCTCCTGCAGAGCTGCATAAGCATAAATCTGGCTGGGAGCAAGGTCCGGATCGTTGTTTCGCAACCCTGCTTCGAACGTCTCAATTGTTTGGTGGACAGCCGCAGGTTTATGGAAAGTCTCGGTTGATCCACACCAGATCATCACCAGCCGACTGCAGTTATTCTTTGCTTTAAAATCTCGAATATCCTGGCGCAACTGTTCGGCCAGTTCCATCTTGTTAGCACCGGTCTTCATGTTCGGCCCATGTATGCGCCGGACAAATTCATTGTCAAAAACGGCCTTCATCGGCTTGATAGCCGAGAGCGGCTCTTTCACTTTTTCCAGCAGTGGAATTTCAAGCACTCGGGCGCGTACGGCCGCTTCATAGACGTTGTCTTCGAAAATGTCCCAGCCGCCGAATACCAGATCATCTAACGTGGCGAGCGGAACGAATTCTTTGATTTTGGGCGTGCGGTTATCGGTACGCTTCCCAAGACGAATAGTGCCGAGTTGAGTCAGTGAGCCAATGGGCTGACCCAGTCCGCGTTTGACAAGTTCGACACCTGCAATAAAAGTCGAGGCTACGGCACCTAGGCCGGGGATCAATATTCCCAAACGCCCCTCGGCAGGCGCGACCTCTTGATTACGATCTGTTGACAATGTAAGAGTTCTCCTCAGGCAGACTACTTCGTGGAGGCACTACGGAGGCCGAACCTTGGCCGCAAGCCGCACAATTTTCTAGGTTATACTAGCAATCGAATGTCGCACGGTGTGACGTTAACCGTTTCGACTTTAATCGTCGATGATGAACAGCTTGCGCGGGAAGAACTGTCTTTCTTGCTCAAAGACTTTCCGGAAATCGACATTCTGGAGTTTGCTTCCAACGGGCTCGAAGCAGTGCAGCTGATCGAGCAGTTGGAGCCTGACTTGGTCTTCATGGATGTTCAAATGCCCGGGCTGGACGGCCTGGGTGTCATTCGTCAGTTGCGGGAGCGGTCAGCCGTATTGCCCCACTTTGTCTTGACCACTGCCTTCGATCATTACGCGATCGAAGCATTCCGGCTGCAAGCGCTTGACTACCTTCTGAAACCGGTTGAGCGTGAACGTTTAGTCGAGACAGTTGGGCGTGCGCGTCGCATTGTTGAGGAACGGCAGGCGGCTCAGGATCGCCAATTGTCCGAACCGGCAACGCAGCCCAAGAGCATGCTGCAGCGAAGCAAGCTGCTGGTGAAATCAAATAATCGCAACTTGATTGTGGATGCCCAGGATATGATCTTCGCCACCATTGATGACGGTCTGATTACCGTGGTGACATCGCACTTTGAGGGTCATTCAAACTACCGAACCATCGAAGAACTGCAGTCAAATCTCGACCCTAATTTGTTCTGGCGAGTGCATCGATCATTCCTGGTGAACATCAACAAAATCCGCGAAGTGATTCCCTGGTTCAAATCCAGCTTTCAATTAAAGATGGATGATAAAAAGCAGACTGAGATCCCGGTGAGCCGCATTCAGACAAAGCGGCTCCGCTCGTTGCTTAAGATCTAACTTTTCTGATTTATTGATTACTGCCCGACTTCGGACGCTGCTCTTTTGCAAGAGACAATCGCGCGCTATCCAGCTTCTTTTGAACTTTGGCTACATCCTCGGGATCTGCTTCAGATACCGGACTAGCGCCATACTGTTTCAGCGATGACTGCCACTGGGCAATAGCCTCCCGAGTCTTGCCTTCTCTGAAGTAAACATCGCCGAGATGGTCATGAATGGTCGGGTCTTTGGCCGACATCTGCAGAGACCGAGTCAATTGCTGTTCCGCGTCCGGCAGCTTGTTCAGCCGATAGTAAACCCAGCCGAGACTGTCGAGAAAAGCATAATTATTCGGATCAAGCTTCACTGCGCGCTGTATGTAATCCTGCGCCTCGGGCAGCCGGACATTGCGATCAGCTAACATGTAACCCAGGTAATTCAACGCAGAAGCATTGGTCGGGTCTGACTCGAGAACCTTGCTGAAGGTTTGCTCGGCCAAATCATACTTCTTCTCGCGCTCGTACATGGCGCCGCGCATGAACAGAACGTTCGACTTATCCTCTTTAGTTTGAGAAAGCTTCTCAGCTTGATCTAAAGCCTGCGCCGAATCATCGTACTTCTTGGCCCGTTGGTCAATATCAGCTATAGCGATGTACAATTCGCGATCGTTCTTTCCATCCAGCAGTGCTTTCAGCTCAGTAACCGCAGCGTCGGTCTTGCCCTGGTCTGCCAGCAATTGCGCGTGCACCTCGTGAACGGTTCTGTCATTCGGATACTTTTTGATCGCTGCATCCGCAACCAATTGAGCCTTTCCATACTGCTTGGCAATACGATAGGTATCCACCACCTGAGCTTCTGCGCGCGGCGTCAGGTCAGGATCGAGCGCTCCTACGTGGCGAAAAGTGTCTGCTGCCAGGTCGTACTGCTCATTGCTGCGGTAAAGAGCTCCAAGCTGTTCCAGCATCCTGGCGCGGGCTGATTTCTGAGCCGGGTCATAAGTTTTCCTAGCTGTAGAGTCAACAATCTTCTTGAGAGTGGAAATTGCTTCGGCGGTCTTGCCTTCTTCTTCGAGCAAACCGACTTCAGTGAACTGTAATTCAAGGTTGTCAGGCTCCAGTGTCTTCGCTTTATTGATTGCCTGGCGCGCATCGCTGAACTGCTTTCTCTCGCGATAAATTTGGGCCATACCGAGATACGGCTGAGCTTCATGGGGGTTTGCCTCCGCAATCTCGCGATAAGTTGCAAGGGCGTCATCAAACCGATTAGCCAGCGCCTCATCCTGCGCCAGGGGAGCTTTCAATTCGGCATGTGTCGGGTCCTGCGCGAGTGCGTTCTTGTAGGCGTCAGCCGCCAGTCCATACTCGTGCATCGTTTCATAGCTGTTGGCCAGATTGACGTACGCTTTGGCCGATGGCGATTTCTTGGTCAGCTTTTCCAGCAACGCTGATGCGCTACGGGGATCATTGCGATCGGCGTACACGCTGGCTAGCCCTGTGGTCGCGTCTTCGTTATCCGGGTCCACTGCCAGCACCTTCTTGAAAGCCGCTTCTGCGTCAACCGAGTTTTCCAGTACCCGGTCTAGGCGTCCCAGCATCACCAAACTATCCAAGTCTTTCGGATCTTTATCAGAGATGATCTTGAACTGCTCGATGGCCTTGCGGGTCATCCCTTCATCGACATGATTTGCTTGCGAATCCCCAATCTGCTGGGTGTAGATGCGGGCCAGAACACGCCGGGCATTTAGATCATCCGGGTTCTTTTGAATGGCATTCTGAGCCTCTTCGACTGCGTCCCGAATCCGGCCCGAAGCTCGATAAAGCTCTGCTATGTCCTCAATTAAGAAGGACGCATTCGGGTCTTCCTTGATAGTCAGCCGATAGTTCTCGATTGCCTTATTAACGTAATCGCTTCGATTGCCGCTAGCAGCAGCCAGATCCTCATATAGATGTCCGAGCGAGAAATGGTAGTAAGCGGAAGCCTTTACCGAACCGGTTTGTTTAGCGGTTGGCGGCAGCTTAAGCTGGTCTGCGGTTTGAGCAGAGATGGCCGAAACCGCAGCACTGCCGATCAAAGCTACAATTGCGAAAGAGAAAGATGTCCGTGCGAGGCGGATGTAACGGTAAAAAGGATGTTGAGAAGACATTCAACTGCTTGGAAGTAGAGAGTCAACAGCCGCTCGCGGTCTGTTTGCCTTAGTATAGCTCCAAATTCAGTGTCAACTCAGAGGGCTCAGAAACATCCGGTCCTGGCTATTGTGGGTCCTACGGGGTCTGGCAAGAGCGATCTTGCATTGCATTTGGCGGAACGATTGACCGGCGAGATTGTCAATTGCGACTCGGTGCAGGTGTATGC